>CAZDEZ010000009.1:7211-95262 GCA_964504705.1 uncultured Bradyrhizobium sp. | reverse complement strand
ACCCACAAGGCCTGCCTCGACCACCTGACGCCGCCCGGCCATCCCGAGCGGCCCGACCGGCTGCGCGCGGTCGAGGCGGTGCTGGCGCAGGACCGGTTCGACGCGCTGGTGCGCGACACCGCGCCGGAAGGCAATCTCGACCAGGTCGCGCTCTGCCATGGCGAGCACTACATCACGGAACTGCGCCACATCGCGCCGACCTCCGGCCTGATCTACATCGACGGCGACACCTCGATGTCTCCCGGCACCTGGGAAGCGGTGATGCGCGGCGTCGGCGGCGCGGTGTCGGCCACCGACGCGGTGATGGCGGGCAAACATGCCAACGCCTTCGTCGCGGTGCGGCCGCCCGGCCATCATGCCGAGGCGAGCAAGCCGATGGGGTTCTGCTTCTTCGACAATGCGGCGATCGCCGCCCGCCACGCGCAGCGCAAATACGGCATCGCGCGCGCGGCGGTCGTCGATTTCGACGTCCATCACGGCAACGGCACGCAGGACATCTTCTGGGCCGATCCGACCGTGATGTACTGCTCGACGCACCAGATGCCGCTGTTCCCCGGCACCGGCGCCAGCGGCGAGCGCGGCGAGCACGACACCATCGTCAACGCGCCGCTGGCCTCCGAAGACGGCAGCGCCCAGTTCCGCGCGGCGTTCGAACGCGTGATCCTGCCGCAACTGACAAAGTTCAGCCCGGAATTGATCATCATTTCCGCGGGCTTCGATGCGCATTATCGCGATCCCCTCGCCTCGCTGAACCTGAAGGCCGAGGATTTCGGCTGGGTCACGCAGAAGCTGATGGACCTCGCCGACAAGACCGCCGGCGGCCGCGTCGTCTCCGTGCTGGAGGGCGGCTACGACCTGCAAGGGCTGCAGGAATCGGTCGCCGCCCACGTCACCGCATTGATGGGCAGCTAGATCGCCGCCACAATGCAGCCAATTCCTGTCTGATTCCGCGACGGGCCGGGTCGCTTCAAGAAACCGCCCTTCGCTCTGGGAAACCGCAAATGGCCGAGAACAACCAGCTGGACGTCAAGAAGCTCACCTTCGAGCGCGCGATCGAGGAACTGGAATCGATCGTCAAGCGGCTGGAGGAAGGCAAGGTGCCGCTGGAGGAGTCGGTCGCCATCTACGAGCGCGGCGAAGCCCTGAAGCGGCGCTGCGAGGAGCTGCTGCGCCAGGCCGAGGCCCGCGTCGACAAGATCACCACCGACGCTTCCGGCCAGCCGACCGGGACCGAGCCGCTCGACGTGCAGTAGCGGCCGAAGCTCCGCCAGTTGCAGCCCTTTCCCGCCTCCGGCTGCGGCCGAATTAGCTCTTTCCGCCCGGGGCGGCCTGCTATAGTCCCGCCTCCATTGGGGAACCGATCTTAGTGCGCGTCCAGCACCGCCATATCGTCTACGTCGGGGGATACGACCCGCGCGGGCTCGCACAATACTTCCGGATGTTCCGGACCGAACTGCGCAAGTTCGCACGGCTCTATGGCATTGCCGCCACCACCACGCGGCCGCAGGCCGCCGACAGCGGCGAGATCGCGTCCTGGATCATCGAGACCAAGGCCGCCGACTGGCAGACCCGCACCGACTACGACTTCCTGCGCTTCGAGGATTTCATCCAGCGCGACCTGGCGCAGCCGATCTGGCGCACCGTGCTCCACGCGGTGTGGATTTACTGGCGGCTGGTGTTCCGCGGCACCGCCTTTCGCTTCGTCGCGGCGAGCTGGCGCTTTTTCACCTTCATCACCTGGCCGCATCTGATCCTGCTCGCCGAAGCCATCTGCTGCGCGGCGATCGCCTATGCCGTCGGATGGACGCTCGACGCGCTCGGCGTACCCGCCCTCTTCAGCATCGTGGCTGCCGCCGCGCTGTTCGTCGTTCTGCTCGGCAGCATGCTCAAATACACGGAAAACCGCACCTACGTTCTCTACCTGCTCGCCGACACGATCTGGACCTGGCAGTTCGCGCACCGCCAGCGCCCGGAATGGGACGAGCGCATCGACCGCTTCGCGCGACATCTGGTCAAGGTCGCCGGCACCAGCAGCGCGGAGGAGATCGTGGTGGTCGGCCACAGCTCGGGATCGTTCCTCGGCGTTGAAATCCTGGCGCGCGCGCTCGAGCTCGACCCCGCGCTCGGCCGCCACGGGCCGCGCGTCGTGCTGCTCACCATCGGCGCCAATTTCCCGATCGTCGGTTTCCATGCCTCCTCGCACGCGTTCCGCAACCATTTGCGGCAGCTCGCGATCGAGCCATCGATCGACTGGATCGACTGCCAGGCGCGCAAGGACGTGATGAACTTCTTCCAGTTCGATCCGCTCGCCGCCCACGGCATCGACGCCGGCCCGAACAGGCGCAACCCGACCATCGTGCCGGTGCGCTTCCGCGAGATCATCCTGCCCGAGAACTACAACGGCTTCCGCCGGCACTTCTTCCGCGTTCACTTCCAGTTCGTGATGGCCAACCAGATTCCGCATGCCTACGACTTCTTCATGATCGCCTGCGGCCCGGTGCCGCTGGCCGAGCGCATGGCGCTGCCGCAGGCCGCGCTGGCCATCGCGACCGGCGACCCCACTGCCCGGGAATGGGCATGGAAACAGCTGGAAAACGCCCGATCCGGCCCAAATGATGCCGAGGAACTCGGCACTCTGGAACCCACGGCGCGCCGCCGCGGTTAATCCTGTCACGCGCTTGCGAAGCCGCCCCGGCCCGAATCGACCTCAGGCGGGTTGGCTTTGCGAGGGGCTTTGGTGTAAAGCTTGCCGTTCTATGGGCTTTTGGGGCTGGTGTGCCACCGCTTGGGCGGACGGCAAATGCTTCAAAAACCTTGCGAAAATTGACCGGGACGGGTGGAAGTCGCCTCAGGTGATGCAAGTCACATTGAACAATTTGGACTGCCGCTAAGGCTAACCAATCAGGCTCCTCGCTGCGCGCGGAATGCGCGAAACCCAATTCTCGTCGGATCGTTCGCTCCGACATGCAAAACTGGAATATCGCTGTGACCGCATTTAGTAAGACGCCGCTTCTCGACACCATCAAAACCCCCGACGATCTGCGCAAGCTCAAGATCGAGCAGGTCCGCCAGGTCGCCGACGAGCTCCGTCAGGAAACCATCGACGCGGTCTCCGTCACCGGCGGCCATTTCGGCGCCGGCCTCGGCGTGGTCGAGCTCACCACCGCGATCCATTACATCTTCGATACGCCGCGCGACCGCCTGATCTGGGACGTCGGCCACCAGGCCTATCCGCACAAGATCCTGACCGGCCGGCGCGACCGCATCCGCACGCTGCGCACCGGCGGCGGCCTCTCCGGATTCACCAAGCGCAGCGAGAGCGACTACGACCCGTTCGGCGCAGCCCATTCCTCGACCTCGATTTCCGCCGGCCTCGGCATGGCCGTGGCCCGCGACCTCTCCGGCGGCAAGAACAACGTGATCGCCGTGATCGGCGACGGCGCCATGAGCGCCGGCATGGCCTATGAGGCCATGAACAATGCGGGTGCGATGAATTCGCGCCTGATCGTCATCCTCAACGACAACGACATGTCGATCGCCCCGCCCGTCGGTGCGATGAGCGCGTACCTGTCGCGGCTCTATTCCGGCAAGACCTATCGCACGCTGCGCGAGGCGGCCAAGCAGATCAACAAGCGCCTGCCCAAGATCATCGCCAACCGCGCCAACCGCGTCGAGGAATATTCCCGCGGCTTCATGATGGACGGCGGCACGCTGTTCGAGGAGCTCGGCTTCTACTATGTCGGCCCGATCGACGGCCATAACCTCGACCATCTGCTGCCGGTGCTGAAGAACGTCCGTGACATGGAAGAGGGCCCGATCCTGGTCCACGTCGTCACGCAAAAGGGCAAGGGCTACGGCCCGGCGGAAGCCTCCGCCGACAAGTATCACGCCGTGGTCAAGTTCGACGTCGCCACCGGCACCCAGGCCAAGGCCAAACCGAACGCGCCGGCCTACCAGAACGTGTTCGGCCAGAGCCTCGTCAAGGAAGCGCAGAAGGACGAGAAGATCGTCGCCATCACCGCGGCGATGCCGTCGGGCACCGGCGTCGACATCTTCAACAAGGCGTTCCCCCAGCGCACCTTCGACGTCGGCATCGCCGAGCAGCATGCGGTGACCTTCGCGGCGGGGCTCGCCAGCGAAGGCTACAAGCCGTTCTGCGCGATCTATTCCACCTTCCTGCAGCGCGGCTACGACCAGGTCGTGCACGACGTCGCGATCCAGAGCCTGCCGGTGCGCTTTGCGATCGACCGCGCCGGCCTCGTCGGCGCCGACGGCGCCACCCATGCAGGCTCGTTCGACAACGCCTATCTCGGCTGCCTGCCGAACTTCGTGATCATGGCCGCTTCCGACGAAGCCGAGCTGGTGCACATGGTGGCGACGCAGGTTGCCATCAACGACCGCCCGAGCGCGGTGCGCTATCCCCGCGGCGAAGGCCGCGGCGTGGAAATGCCTGAAGTCGGCATCCCGCTCGAGATTGGCAAGGGCCGCATCATCCGCGAGGGCAAGAAGGTGGCGCTGCTGTCGTTCGGCACGCGGCTCGCCGAATGCGAGAAGGCGGCCGACGAGCTCGCCGCCCATGGCCTGTCCGCCACCATCGCCGACGCCCGGTTCATGAAGCCGCTGGACGAGGAGATGGTGCTGAAGCTGGCGCGCGACCACGAGATCCTCATCACCATCGAGGAAGGCTCGATCGGCGGCTTCGGCTCGCATGTCATGCAGTACCTCTCCGACAACGGCATGCTCGACAACGGCCTGCGGATGCGTTCGATGATCCTGCCCGACGTGTTCCTCGACCACGACTCGCCGAACGCGATGTATGCGCGCGCCGGCCTCGACGCCAAGGGCATCGTCGCCAAGGTGTTCGAGACGCTGGGCAAGGACTACAAGACCGAGAGCGTCAAGCTCGCGTAAGCCGAAACGCCGGCCCACCTCTCCCATCGGGAGAGGTGTCAGACTTCGCCAGGTGATGCATGAAGATCTATCTGGCAGGACCCGACGTGTTCCTGCCGGATGCCCTCGCCATCGGGCAGCGCAAGCAGGACATTTGCGCCCGCCACGGCCTGACCGGCCTCTATCCCCTCGACAACACCATCGAGCTCGCCGCGCGGTTCCCCTCGCTGCAGATCTTCAAGGGCAATGAAGCGATGATGGAGGCGGCGGACGCGATCATCGCCAACCTCACCCCGTTCCGAGGTCCCGGCGCCGACCCCGGCACCGTCTACGAACTCGGCTATATGGCCGGCCGCGGCAGGCTCTGCCTCGCCTATTGCAACGACCCGACGCCCTATGCCGGGCGCGTGGCAAGCCTGACGGCAGTGAAGCGCGCGCCGGACAATCGTCTCGTCGATTCCGATGGATTGACGGTTGAGGATTTCGGCCTGCCGGATAATCTGATGATGATCCATGCGCTCGAGCTGCACGGCCGGCCGCTGGTGCTGCCGCGCAAGCGGCCGGATGACGTCTGGCGCGATCTCACCTCGTTCGAGGCCTGTGTGCGCCTCGCAGCAGAAAAGCCGGGCTGACCATGGCAAAGGCAAGCAGTGGCGAAGCCGTCCGCAAGCGCGCCGATCTGGTGCTGGTGGAGCGCGGCCTGTTCGAGAGCCGGGCCCGCGCCCGCGCCGCCATCGACGCCGGCCTCGTCATCGCCGACGACAAGCCGGTCTCGAAGGCTTCCGAAGTCATCGCTGAAGACGCGGTGCTGCAGGCGCAGCCGGCGCACCCCTGGGTGTCGCGCGGCGGCGTCAAGCTCGCCGGCGCACTGGAGCAGTACCCGATTCCGGTCGAGGATCGCATCTGCCTCGACGTCGGCGCCTCCACCGGCGGCTTTACCGAGGTGCTGTTGGCGAACGGCGCAGCGATGGTGTTTTCCATCGACGTCGGCCACGGCCAGCTGCACCATTCGCTGCACGGCCATCCCAGGATCGTGTCGATGGAAGGCACCGACATCCGCAAGCTGGAAAATACCCGCCTGCCCGCGCGGCCCGACATTGTCGTCATCGACGTCAGCTTCATCTCGCTGAAGGCGGTGCTGCCGGCAGCGCTGTCGCTGGCGGCCGCGCCCACGCATCTGCTTGCGCTGATCAAGCCGCAATACGAGGCAGAGCGGAAAAACTACAAGGGCGGCATCATCCGCAACGCCATGGTGCACCAGCAGATCTGCGACGACATCATGGCGTTCGCAGGCACGCTCGGCTGCACCGACATGCAGGTGTTCCCCTCCTCGATCGCCGGCGGCGACGGCAACATCGAATTCTTCCTCGGCGCGCGGCGTGGCTGAAACGCTTCTCATCGACCATGTCGCCTATTTCGGCGACGGCGTGGCGCCCTTGCCCGGCGGCAACGTCTACGTGCCCTACACGCTCGGCGGCGAGACGGTGGAGGTCGCCGAAGTCCACGGCCATCCCGACCGCCGCAAGCTCGTCGAGGTCAAGCAGGCGAGCCCCGAGCGCATCGCGCCGTTCTGTCCCCATTTCACGATCTGCGGCGGCTGCGCAATCCAGCACTGGGAGGCCGAGGCCTATCGCGCCTGGAAGCGCAACATCGTGGTGGAGGCGCTGGCGCAGGCGGGCATTGCGTGCGAGGTCGCGCCGATCGTGGACGCCCATGGCAGCGGGCGGCGGCGCATCACCCTGCATGCGCGGATGGGCACGCACGAGGTGCTGAAGGTCGGCTATGCCGCCGCCAACTCGCACGACATCATCCCGATCGACCGCTGCCCGATCCTCGATCCCGCGCTATCAGGCGCGCTCGATGCGGCCTGGGCGATATCAGAGGCGCTGCGGCCGATGCGCAAGCCGCTGGACATCCAGCTCACCGCCACTCGCGGAGGGCTCGACGTGGACGTGCGCGGCTCCGGTCCCGTCAACGCGGCGATGACCGCGAAGCTCTCGACAATCGCGCAGGCGCACCGGCTGGCGCGGTTGACACGCCATGGCGAGCTTGTGCTGCTGCGCAATCCCCCGGTCGTCGCCATAGGCAGCGCAGAGGTCACGCTGCCGCCGGGCTCGTTCCTGCAGGCGACGGAGGCCGGCGAGGAAACGCTCGCCGCGCTGGTGCTCGATCATGCCAAGCGCGCCAAACACGTTGCCGATCTCTTCTGCGGTGTCGGCCCGTTCGCGTTGCGGCTGGCGACAAAGGCGCGCGTGGCGGCGTTCGACAGCGACGCGGGGTCGGTGGCGGCTTTGCAGAAAGCGGCAACTTCAACCTCCGGCCTGAAGCCGGTGAAAGCGGAAGCGCGGGACCTGTTCCGCCGCCCGCTGGTGCCGCAGGAATTGCGCGACTACGACGCGATCGTGTTCGATCCGCCGCGCCAGGGCGCGCAGACGCAGGCGACGCAGCTGGCCGCCAGCAAGGTGCCGGCGGTGATTGCGGTCTCCTGCAACGTCGCGACCTTCGCGCGCGATGCGAAGGTCCTGATCGACGGCGGCTACAGGATCGAGGGCGTGACGCCGGTGGACCAGTTCCGGCATACGCCTCATGTGGAGCTCGTGGCGCGGTTTGCGAAACCGTAGGATGGGTAGAGCGCAGCGAAACCCATCAAATCAATCAATCCCATTGCAAAAAGAATGATGGGTTTCGCTTCGCTCTACCCATCCTATAGGCCATCTACTCCGCCGCGACCTGGAGCGGCACGCCGTTGACGCGCGTTTCGCCTCGCACATTGTCGACGGTGACGTGCGTGTCGTACCAGGTGAGCCGGGGGCGTACGCCGAAACGCTGCGTCAGTTCGGCGATCCGGGCCTCGGTAAACCACGCTTCGGCGGCGGCGCGGCTCTCCCACAGATAGACGCCGCCGGTGCCAGTCTCTCCGTTGAGATAGTCCTTGCGGATCAATCCCTGTCCGGCGAGGCCACGATAGATCGGCGCCGAGCCGGTGCCACCCGCGATGGCCTGGTCCTGCGTCCGCTTCGGCAGATCGAACTGAACGACGACGATGCAGTTTGCCATGGGCCTGTCCTTCATGAGTTCGTAGAATTCGTAGGATGGGTTGAGCGCAGCGAAACCCATCGATGCATGCCGTGAAGGTGATGGGTTTCGCTGCGCTCAACCCATCCTACAAGAGATTCACCGCCCCCACCTGTCCTGCCAAATTTTTTCGCCGATCATGCAATTGACCCGTGGCTCCCGGGCCTGGGCTGCGGCCGGGACCACCTGCCCCTCCGGCGTGCGGCCGGCGACTTCCATCACCAGCTTGGTGCGGATCGCTTCCTTGAACTTGTCGCGGTCCTTGATGGTGACGACGAAGGAGCCGGGGCCGCCGATCACGCAGTCCTCGAAATAATAGTCGAGGTTGTCGATGTCCATGGTGGAATAGGACGGCTCCTTTGCCATGATCGGCAGGCCGTTGATGATGACGCCCTTCGCCAGCGCCGCATCGCGCGCCAGCGTCACGGGCATGCCGTTGTTGTTGGGGCCGTCGCCGGAAATGTCGATCACGCGCCGCAGGCCGCGATAATGATTCTCCTCGAACAGCGGCATGGCGAAGTTGATCGCGCCCGATATCGAGGTGCGCGAGGCACGGCGGATCGGCGTCTTCATGATCTCGGCGGCGACGGCGTCGGCCGATTCCGGCCCATCGATCAGCCGCCAGGGAATGATCAGCTTCTGGTCGGTGGCGGCGGCCCATTCGAAATAGGTCACCGCGATCTTGCCGTTCGGCCCGTTCTTCAGCGCCTGCAGGAATTCCTTGGAGACGATCGCCTGGGCATAGCCCTCGCGCTGCAGCGCGAGCTCGTCCATGTCCATGGAGTAGGAGACATCGACCGCCAGCACGAGTTCGACATCGACGCTCGCCTCTTTCTCGGCGAGACGGGGGCCGTTCTGGCCTCCGGGGCCGGGCGCGGCAACACCCGCCACGTCTGCGCCGGCCAGCATGCCGGCGACAAGCACCGCTCCGATCGAGACATACCAGCGCATGGCCGACCTCCCGTCGTATGCCGGGGATGGTGACATGCAAACTGCGTCGCGCAAAGCGGTAACGTGAATTGTCCATCACAATCGGTTTAGCCGCCTGCCCCGTAGTTGGCCGGATTGCCTCGACAATTCCGCCCTTTGAACGAAAGCAGCCACAATGCCGACCAATGCATGGGCGCAACCACGCTGCCCTCCCGGCACCGACATGGCGACACCACCGAACCCTCCGGCATCCTCCCTTGCGCCCCAGGTCTTGCTCGCGCTCGGCGTGCTGGCGATCGCAGGCCTTGCCGCCGTGCTGCTGCTGGAGCCGGTTTCGAGCGATTCCGGCTCCGCGGCGCCGGAAGTGGCGCTGACCGCCGACAACGCCCGCGGCATCTGCTTCGAGCTGTCGGAGAATCCCAAGAGCTATCTCTCGAGCGACGAATGGGAGCGCCGCAACGCGCGGCGCAGCCAAAGCTGCGGCATGGCCTTTGCGGCCGAGCCTCACGACCTGACCCTGAAAGTAAAGGTCGCGCTGGCGCTGCCGCGTGAGCAGCGTGCCGAGGAGCTTCGAATCCTTCGCGAGGCCGCGGCTGAAGGCTCGCCCGAGGCCTGGTACTGGATCTACGAATCCTACAGGTCGTGGGACCAGGGCGACTACGGCAAGCCGCAGCTGGTCACCCGCGCGGAAGCCGATCGCGCGCTGCGCACGGCCGCGCAGCTCGGTCATCCCCCTGCGATCCAGCAGCTCGCCATGCTGCTCGACCGCGGTCGCACCGTGAAGCGCGATTACGCCGCCGCCCGCTATTGGACCGAGCGCGCCATCGCCAATCCGGAAAAAGAATCATCCCGGGGTCCGCTGACGGTCATGCTCGGACGCCTGCTCGTCGCCTCCGACGACCCGGAGGAACGCGCCCGCGGGCTCGATCTGCTGGAGCGCACGAGCAAGGCCGGCGAGTTCGGAGCCCGGCGCGAACTGGCGAAGGCGATCCGCCGTGACGACCCGGTGCGCGCCCGCAAACTGCTCGAGGAGGCATTGAGTCCCGACCCCGGCGGCGCGGCCGCGCCGCTGGCGGAAATGCTCATCGCGGGCGAAGGGGGGCCCGCCGATCCCAGGCGCGCGCTGTCGCTGATCAAGGGCACCCGTACCCCCAGTGCCGAGGGGCTGCTGGGCCGGCTCACGCTCGAGGGAAAGCTGGTGCCGCGCAATCCCCAGGAAGCGGCCCGCCTGATCGGCTTCGCCGGCAGCTTCGATGTCGATGCACGCACGGAGGTGCTGAAAATTCTCGCCGCGAATCCGGAGGTCCGCGTGGCCGGTCCCGGGCACACGCTCTTCCAAGCCATGGAAGCTGCGGAACTCCGCGAACCCGGCGCGCTGGCCGCGCTGATCGAGCTCAAACTGTCGGACAATGCCCAGTTCCGGGACCTGCCCGGAGCCTGTAAGCTGATGGAGACCGCCGACCCCGGCGGCGATCAGCGTTGGGCCGCGCGCCTTGCGGAGTGCCGTGGCAGCTGATCGCCTGTGACGGCGATCGCGGGAGTTTCGCGCCGCCATGACCAACACCGACGTCAAGCCGAAAACCAGGGTCAAGACCAAGACCGAGCGGCCGCGCCTGCACAAGGTGATCCTGGTCAACGACGACTTCACCCCGCGCGAATTCGTCGTCATGGTGCTGAAGGCGGAATTCCGCATGACCGAGGACGAGGCCTACAAGGTGATGATAACAGCACACCGCCGCGGCGTCTGCGTCGTGGCCGTGTTCACCAGGGACGTCGCCGAGACCAAGGCGACCCGCGCCACCGATGCCGGCCGCGCCAAAGGCTATCCGCTGCTGTTCACCACCGAGCCGGAGGAATAGCGGGGCTCGCTCAGGCCGCGGCGGCCGTCTCCTCGTCGAACAGGCCGTAGACGCGCTGCGCCCTGGCAAAGCCCGCGATCGGAAACTCGCCGAGGTCGCACCAGCCGCTGCGGCAGATGCCGGCGAAGCCTTCCGAGGCGACGATGGTGCGGCCCATCTTGCCGGTCAGCTTCTCCAGCCGTGCGGCGAGATTGACGGCGGGGCCGATGCAGGTGAAGTCGAGCCGGCTGCCGCCGCCGATATTGCCGTAGAGGATCGGGCCGACATGCAACGCCACGCCAAAGCGGAAGCGCTCGACCGTGTCGCCGATCGGGTACTGCATCGCCTCGACGGCCTTGCGGGTCTGCCGCGCCGCTTCCAGCGCATGCGCGCAGACTTCAGGGGAATCGCCGACATATTCGTCGATCGGAAACACCGCGAGCAGTCCGTCGCCCATGTATTTCAGCACTTCGCCGCCATGCTCCTTGATGGCGGCAACCTGGCAGTCGAAGTAGCTGTTGAGAATCTCAACGATGCTCTCCGGCGGCAGGCGGTCGGACAGCGCGGTAAAGCCGCGCAGGTCGGACAGCCAGATCGCGGCATTCATGTTCTCGGTGTGGCCGCGCCGGATCTGGCCGCCCATGATTCTTTCCCCCGCGCGGTTGCCGACGTAGACATCGAGCAGCGTGGTGGCCTTGCGCTGGAGGGTAATCACCTCGATCAGCCGCGACAGCGGCGCGATGATCGAACGCAACGCGTCGACCTGTTCGTCGGTGAAGCCGCCGGCCTGTTTGGTGGTCCAGCTGGTGGTGTGTGACGAACCATCGATGAACCGGATCGGCAGTGCGACGTAGTCGGTGACGCCCTCGGCGCGCAGATCCTCGACGATGGGCCAGCGGCTGCTGTCGGGATCGCCGACGCGGGCGCGGATCTCGCGGCCCTCGCGGGCCACGATGGAAATCGGGCTGGCATGGAACTGCGGCGTCTCCGCAATGCTGTGATCCGCCGTGCCGATCTGGATCGGTGCGTCCGGCCGCCAGATGAAATTGCGGCCGAAAATGTCGGGATGCAGCATGCGAATGTAGAAGGCGACCCGAAACAGCGGGATGCCGGCGGCGATCAAGCGCTTGCACAGCTGATCGATCATGTCGCCCGGAACCGGCGACGACCGTCCGCCGTCGATCAGCCATTCCCTGGCATCGCTTACGTCAACCGCCATGTCGCCCTGTCTTTTCTTGCCGGGAGAATATGGGCAGCTTTGCGCGCGGGCGCTAGCCCACCCTTATCCGACCTGGCCGCGATGGCGCAGCAGATGATCGGCCAGCACGCAGGCCATCATGGCCTCGCCCACCGGCACGGCGCGGATACCGACGCAAGGATCGTGGCGGCCCTTGGTCATGATCTCGGTCTCGCCGCCCTGGCGGTCCACGGTGCGGCGCGGGGTGAGGATCGAGGACGTCGGCTTCACCGCAAAGCGCACCACCACCGGCTGGCCGGTGGAGATGCCGCCGAGGACGCCGCCCGCGTTGTTGGAGAGGAAGCGCGTGCCGTCATTGCCGGTGCGCATCTCGTCGGCGTTTTCCTCGCCGGACAATTCCGCCGCGCCGAAGCCCGCGCCGATCTCGACGCCCTTCACCGCGTTGATGCTCATCATGGCGGCGGCCAGATCGCTGTCGAGCTTGCCGTAGATCGGCGCACCGAGCCCGGGCGGCACGCCTTCGGCCACGACTTCGATCACCGCGCCGATCGAGGAGCCGGATTTGCGGATGCCGTCGAGATAGCTCTCGAAGAAGGCAGCCTTGTCCCTGTCGGGACAGAAGAACGGATTCCTGCCGATCTCGTCCCAGTCCCACTTCTCGCGATCGATCCGGTGCGGGCCCATCTGCACCAGCGCGCCGCGCACCCTCACCTCGGGCAGGATCTTTCGCGCGATCGCGCCGGCGGCGACGCGCGTCGCCGTCTCCCGCGCGGAAGAACGCCCGCCACCGCGATAGTCGCGCAGGCCGTACTTGGCCTCATAGGTGAAATCGGCATGGCCCGGGCGAAACTTGTCCTTGATCTCGGAATAGTCCTTGGAGCGCTGGTCGGTGTTCTCGATCAGGAGCGCAATCGGCGTGCCGGTGGTGACCTGCGCGCCGGTCTCCGGATGCGCCATGACGCCGGACAGGATCTTCACCGCGTCCGGCTCCTGGCGCTGCGTGGTGAAGCGCGACTGTCCGGGACGGCGGCGGTCGAGATCCTGCTGGATGTCCTCGGCGGTGAGCGCAATCAGCGGCGGGCAGCCGTCGACCACGCAGCCGATCGCGACCCCGTGGCTCTCGCCAAAGGTCGTGACGCGGAACATGTGGCCGAAGGTGTTGAAGGACATCGGTGCTCTGGGCAATCAGGGGTTGGGCGTGTGGTAACGCGGCAGGCCACAAGGGTCAAATGACCTGTCTCCTGGTCATGGCCGGCCTTAACTATACTTCTTCAGCTCCCCGTCCCCGAACACGTATACCGCGCCCTGCTCGATGTAGAGATCGGCGGCGCTTTGCGGCGTCTCGTGGCCGAGCGCGACCATCAGGGCGCGGCAGGTGCCGCCATGGGCGACCGCGACGGTGTCGGCCTTCAGGGAATCGTACCAGTCGCGCATCCGCAGCTGCACGGCGGCATAGGTCTCGCCGCCCGGCGAGGACATCGTCCACTTCTCGGTCAGGCGCCGGGCGTAGAACGCGGGGTCCCTGGCCTGCATCTCGGCGAGCGTCGAGCCTTCCCATTCGCCATAGCCGATCTCGCGCAGGCGGTCGTCGAGCGCGTAGCCGTCCGCCGGCAGGCCGAGCACCTCTCGCACGAAATCCATGGTCGAGCGCGCCCGGCCGAGCGGGCTCGCGACATAGGCGAGGTCGTCCTTGTCGCGGCCGTCGCGCAAAAACAGGCCGGCCAGTACAGTTCCGGCGTGGGCCGCCTGCTTGCGGCCGAGTTCGTTGAGCGGGATATCCAGCGTGCCCTGCAGCCGCCCTTCCGCGTTCCACGACGTCTCGCCGTGGCGGATGTAGTAGATGGTCGGCGCGGGCATGGCGGCGGCGTCAGTCCGTCGTCTGCGAGATATCGGGCGCGTCGGGATGCTTCATGCCGACGATGTGATAGCCGGAATCGACGTGATGCACTTCGCCGGTGACGCCGCGCGACATGTCGGAGAGCAGATACAGCGCGCTGGCGCCGACTTCCTCGAGGCTCACCGTCCGCCGCAGCGGCGAGTTGAGCTCGTTCCACTTCAGCATGTAGCGGAAGTCGCCGATCCCCGCGGCCGCCAGCGTCTTGATCGGACCCGCCGAAAGCGCGTTGACGCGGATATTGTCCTTGCCGAGGTCGGCGGCGAGATAGCGCACGCTGGCCTCGAGCGCGGCCTTCGCCACGCCCATCACGTTGTAATGCGGCATCCACTTCTCGGCGCCGTAATAGGTCAGCGTCAGGATCGAGCCCCCGCCGGTCATCAGCTTTTCCGCACGCTGCGCCACCGCCGTCAGCGAGTAGCAACTGATCAGCATGGTGTTGGTGAAGTTGTCGGCGGTGGTGTCGAGATAGCGGCCGTCGAGCTGGCTCTTGTCGGAGAAGGCGATCGCGTGCACCACGAAATCGATCTTGCCCCACTGCTTGCCGGCTTCCACGAACACGGCGTCGATGGTGACAGGGTCGGTGACGTCGCAATGCCCCAGCACGATACCGCCGATTTCCTTCGCCAGCGGCTCGACCCGCTTCTTCAGCGCCTCGCCCTGGAAGGTCAGCGCGATCTCGGCGCCGGCGTCGTGGCATGCCTTGGCGATGCCCCAGGCGATGGAGCGGTTGTTGGCAACGCCGAGGATCACTCCCCGCTTGCCCTGCATCAGTTTCGGCGACATCGGCTTTCCACTTGCCCCTGGATTTCAGCTCTGGGGGTACACCAGCACTCCGTGGCGGAAAAGACCAAATCGGCAATAGCTCGTTAAGGCTGTTCGCAACGGCGGCAAGGCGCGGAATAGTTCCGTCATTTGGGTGTTATGCTGGTGAAAGCAGTTTCTTCGCGCGAGCCCACCGGACCGGTCGAAGCATGAGCCCGTTTCGCCAGAGTGTCGAAGCCATGATCCCGGCGCTGCGCCGCTACGCGCGGGCGCTGGCGCGCGACACCGACATCGCCGACGATTTGGTGCAGGACACGCTGGTGCGGGCGTTGCGCTCGGAAAAGCTGTTTCTCGGCGGCGACGTCAGGAGCTGGCTCTACACGATCCTGACCAACCTCAACAAGAACCGTCGCCGCTCGCTGGCGCGGCGCCCGCAATTCATGCCGCTGCACGACAACAATCCCGACGCCAGCGGCACCGAAGCCGAGGGCCGCGACATTGCGCGTGCGCTGGCGACGCTGGTGGAGGAGCAGCGCGCGGTGCTGCTGCTGGTGATGCTGGAAGGCCTCTCCTACCGCGAGGTTGCCGACATCCAGGGCGTGCCGATCGGCACCGTAATGTCACGGCTTGCCCGCGCGCGCGCCCATGTCAAAGCTGTTCTGGAGGGCGAGCGCACGGCGCTGCGCCGGGTCAAGTAGCGGCAGGAATACGCATCGAAGAGATTTGAACAGGACTGGACAGAGACGACGACAATGACCGACCCCAAAATTCCCGTCACCGAAGACGAGCTGCATGCTTACGTCGACGACGAACTGCCGGCGGAACGCCGCGGCGACGTCGAGGCGTGGCTGGCGGCGCGTCCCGAGGATGCGGCACGGGTGCAATCGTGGCGCGCGATGGCCGAGATGCTGCATGCAAGGTACGATTCGGTGCTCGACGAACCGGTGCCGAAACGGCTCGAGCTCGAGCGACTGGTAGGCCCGCCGCGGCGGTGGGTCTATGGCGCGGTGGCGGCAGCGCTGATCGCCTTTGTCACGGGCAGCGGCACCGGCTGGATCGCGCATGGCACGGCGGCGACCCCTTCTATTTTCCAGAGCTTCACGGTGGAGGCGCTGGATGCGCACCGGCTCTATGTCGTCGAGGTGCGTCATCCCGTCGAGGTGCCCGGGGCAGAGCGCGCGCACCTGCAGCAATGGCTGACCAAGCGTTGCGGCTGGAAGGTTCATGCCCCCGAGCTCGATTCGGCAGGGCTGAAGCTGGTCGGCGGGCGGCTGTTGCCGGGACCGGCGGGGCCGGCCTCGTTCCTGATGTATGAGGGCGCGTCGGGGGAGCGTTTCACGGTGTATGCGGCCAAGGCGTCGGTGGAGGAGACCCAGATGCGTTATGCCGCGCAGGGTCGCGACAACGCCCTGTTCTGGGCCGAGCGCGGCGTCGGATTCGTGGTTGTTGGCTCCAGCGACCGCGATCGCCTGACCCAGGTTGCCAAGCTCGTCTATGACGAGAGCGAGAAGCTCGGCGGCGAAGTGCGCGGGCGTTAGTGTCCGACGCGCTTTCTTCACGCGAACCGGTACCACTTCGCTTGAAAGCGCTCTGGAGATTGTTGCCGGCGTCAGGCCAAATTCTTGCCGGATCAAGACGATTGGCGGCCGAATTGCGGCGTAGCGAATTGTCCCAATTTGGACATCGAATATCTGAAATCAGACCATCGGCGCGTCTCATTATCGCACCGGATGATCACGCGAAAATGAGTAGCGCTCGATCCGCCGATCGGCGCAAGCGGCCTCGATCGGGGTTTGGTACCGCGCTGGTCCCCCTTTCGAGGCCGCACCCTTGGGGGGTCACGCCAACTGGCTCGCGCAAACCTTGCGGCTCACGCGATCGAAATACGGGCCCTGCCCCGCCCCGGTTTCGTGGAACCGGGCGGTCAGCCCAAATGCTCAGCCCAGATCGCTGCGCGGATTGTAGGGGTGTCCGTCGCGCCACTTTTCCATCAATTGCTCGAGCTCGCTGTCGTTCCCGTCGGGCAGGATAATTTTTGTGGTCACGAACAGATCGCCGGCGCCGCCCGATTTGGGCAGGCCCTTGCCCTTGAGACGGAAGGTGCGGCCGCTGGAGGTGTTTTTCGGGATCGACAGTTCCACAGCGCCGCCGAGGGTCGGCACGCGGACCTTGCCGCCGAGCACCGCCTCGTAGAGCGTAATCGGCAGATCGACGCGCAGGTCGCTGCCATCGACCTTGAAGAACGGATGCGGGGCAATGCTGACTGATATCAGCACGTCGCCCGGGCGGTGCCCGGGCGCGGTCTCGCCCTGCCCCTTCAGCCGGATCTGCTGGCCCGAAGTTACGCCGGCGGGAATCCTGACATTGAGCTCCTTGCCGGTCGGCAGGCGTACCCGCTTTTCTGCGCCCTTGACGGCGTCCTCGAGCGAAACGGTCAGCGCGGCATTGATGTCGAGGTCGACCCCGATGCCGCCGGTGTCGAATTCGAACTGATTGCCGCCGCCGCGCGCACCGCGGCCGGCCGCGCCGCCGAACATGCTGTTGAGGATGTCCTCGAAGCTGCCGCCGCCGGCCCCGCCTCCGGGGCCGCCGCCCGAGTGGAAGGTGTAGGTCTCGAAGCCGCCCGGTCCGGCGCGGCCGCGCGGGTCGCCGCCGCCAAAGCCCTGGAAGCGCGGCTTGCCCTCGGCATCGATCTCGCCGCGGTCGAACTGCTTGCGCTTGTCCTCGTCGCCGAGGATCTCGTTCGCCGTGTTGAGCTCGGCAAAGCGCTCGGCGGCCTTCGGATCGCCCTTGTTGCTGTCGGGGTGATGCTTCTTGGCGGCCTTGCGAAAAGCGCTCTTGATGGCCGCAGCGCTGGCGCTCCGCGGCACCCCCAAGACCTCATAGGGGTCGCGCATCCGTCAAATCTCCTTATCGGGAATCGGTCTGTCGAACTCAGGCAAGATACCCACTTTCACCCCATGTGGGTGCCCGTTGCATTTTTGCAACGGGGCGGCCTACGGAATTAGCTCCGCCTCCAGGGCTTGAGCGTATGGATTTCCCAGCGGCCGTGGCCGGCCTGGCAGGCCGCGCCCTGCAGCCAGCTTTCGGTACGGCCGTTGACGTAGCTGGCCAGGAAATCCCGGCAGGTCCGCCCCTCATTGGTATAGGCCTGTGCGAGCGGGGTCACCGAACCGCGGGCGCCGGTTTCCGGGTTCGCCCAGGGCTGGCTGGTGTCCTTGTTGCCCTTGGTCAGCACGTCGGAGGCGGCCGTGCGGGCGAAGGCGAGATCGGCTTCCGTCGGCACCGGCTCCGCGGCCGAAATCGAGCCGGTCACCACCTCGCTCTCGTCGGCCTTGGAGAAGAAGCCGCCGCCGTCGCGGGAAAAGCTGCAGCCGCCGGAAGAGGCGCCGATCAGAAACAGGGTAACCATGGTGCCGAGCGGCCGGATCGCCGATAGGCCAATGCGTTCCCATGTCCTATATAGACGGGACTGCAGCGCACTCTGGGACGCTGGCCTACGCAACGCGGTACTCCGGACATGACAGACACAACCTCCATCAAAACCCCAACACCGTTAACATCCGGTGATTTTACGGCCGCGGAGGAACCCTTCGCGCTGTTCGGGGAATGGTTTGCGGAAGCCGTGAAGTCCGAGCCGAACGACCCCAATGCGATGGCGCTCGCCACCGTCGACGCCGACGGCCTGCCCGACCTGCGCATGGTGCTGATGAAGGGCTTCGATACCGACGGCTTCGTGTTCTACAGCCACATCGCCAGCGCCAAGGGCCGCGAGCTCGCCACAAATCCTAAGGCCGGTTTACTCTTTCACTGGAAGTCGCTGCGCCGCCAGGTTCGCATCCGAGGGCCGGTCACGCCGGTGACCGACGCCGAGGCCGACGCCTATTTCGCCACCCGCCCGAAACAGGCGCAGATCGGCGCCTGGGCCAGCAAGCAGTCGCAGCCGCTGGAAAGCCGCTTCGCCTTCGAACAGGCGATCGCGCTGGTCGCGGCCAAACACATGATCGGCGAAGTGCCGCGGCCGCCGGGCTGGAGCGGCTGGCGGATCGAACCCTTGCGCTTCGAGTTCTGGCACGACCGCCCGTTCCGCCTGCACGACCGCATCGAATTCCGCCGCGACGCGACGAACCAGCCCTGGAGCAAGGTGCGGCTCTATCCGTGACGCCGAACGTCTGAAGGAATCCCATGGTGACTTCCAACCTGCCGCGGCGCACGCTGCTCCTGACCGGCGCCAGCCGCGGCATCGGCCATGCCACCGTGATCCGATTCTCCAGCGCCGGCTGGCGCGTCATCACCTGCTCGCGCCACGCCTTTCCGGAAGACTGCCCTTGGGACGCAGGGCCGGAGGACCACATCCAGGTCGATCTCGCCAATCCCGAGGACACCGCGCGGGCGATCAACGAAATCCGGCAGCGGCTCGAAGGCGGCACGCTGCATGCGCTGGTCAACAATGCGGCGATCTCGCCCAAGGGCCCGGGCGGCTCCCGCCTCGGCAGCGTCGACACGGACCTCGACACCTGGACGCACGTCTTCCACGTCAATTTCTTCGCGCCGATCATGATCGCCCGCGGCCTGATCGACGAGTTGAAGGCCGCCAAGGGCTCGGTGGTGAACGTCACCTCGATCGCGGGCTCGCGCGTGCATCCCTTTGCGGGCGCGGCCTATGCGACCTCGAAGGCGGCGCTGGCCGCGCTGACCCGCGAGATGGCCTCCGACTTCGGCCGCGTCGGCGTGCGCGTCAACGCGATCGCGCCGGGCGAGATCGACACCTCGATCCTGTCGCCGGGCACCGAAAAGATCGTCGAGCAGCAGATCCCGATGCACCGCCTCGGCACGCCGGACGAAGTCGCCAAGATCATCTATGTGCTGTGCACGGAGACCAGCTCTTACGTGAACGGCGCCGAGATCCACATCAACGGCGGACAGCACGTCTGAGGCGCTTGAATTGAAGCGGCACTTCAACCGGCCGAGCTATCGCTCACGATCCGGAGCCGTTTCCGGTCATCGCCTTGCGTTCCAGGGCCCGCCGCATGTCCCACCGGCAGACCGATTTTCTCAAACCAGTTCACGCAGAATCTGAGCCGCCTGCCAGCGCAGCTGGGCCGCCTCGACGTTGAACGTGGAGGAACACTCTTCCTCGCGTTCGCCCTCCGTCAACACCGCGCCGCAGTGCCGGCAGGTACGCATCGAGATCGCCGGCGCCCGGGCGCCGATGCGTTGGCGGTAGCTGGCGAGGTCGATGACCGTGCGCGTTCCAGTTGTATCTTTGTCAACCATTGTGCCCTCGCGGCGTGTGGCAGCGTTATCGCAGACAACGTTCGACCAAACGTTCAGGGCACAGTTCAAATTTTAGCGGAGCGGTTGCGGCGGGTGGAACCGGTTCGAAGCTTGACGAATTTGGCGTTACCGCAATTGGGAACAAGGCTGAGAAGTTGCCGGCACCTTGCCCGATAACCATGGCGTACCCGGATGAGAATTCATCCTTCGGAAACGCAGCTCACAGCCACTTCTTCCAGCGGAACAGCACGTACGGAACGATCGCCGCGGCCAGCATCATCAGCAGCGCCATCGGATAGCCGTGCGCCCATTCCAGTTCCGGCATCTTCCTGAAGTTCATGCCGTAGATCGAGGCGATCAGGGTCGGCGGCATCAGCACCACGGCCATCACCGAGAACAGCTTGATGATGTTGTTCTGCTCGAGATTGACCACGCCCAGCATGGCGTCGAGGACGAAGGTGATCTTGTTGGAGAGATAGGAGGCGTGGTCGGTCAGGGAGCCTACGTCGCGCTGCATGGTCTTGAGCTGCTCGCGCATGTCCTTCGACCATTTGACGCCTTCCATCACGGCCGAAAGGAAGGTGACGAGGCGGCCGATGGAGACGAGGCTTTCGCGGACCTTCGAGGTCAGGTCGCCCTTGCGGCCGATCTCGATCAGGATTTGCGAATAGCGCTTGGCATGGCCCTGGCGCTGGCTCTCGGGCTCGAAGACGTCATGCGACACCTGGTCGATCTCCGCAGCGCAACGCTCGAGGATGTCGGCGCATCGGTCGATCACGGCATCCATCAGCTCCATCAGCACCATCTCGCCCGAAATCGACGGCGAGCAGGAACGCGCCAGCTTGTTCTCCACGATCGCAAAGGGTTTCGGGGTGTCGTAGCGCACCGTGACGAGGCGGTGGCCGGCGAGGATAAAGGTGACGGGCGTGGTGCGCGGCATGTCGGTGTCGGACTGACACATCAGGATCGCGGTCATGTAGCGAGCGCCGTTCTCGATATAGAGACGGCTGGAGATCTCGATCTCCTGCATGTCCTCGCGGGTCGGCACCAGGATCCCCGCAAGCCGCTCCACCGCCTTGTCCTCTTCCGGCGTCGGCTTGACGAGGTCGATCCAGACCGCGCTTTCCGGCAGCGCGGCAAGATCGACGGCGACGGCCTTTTTCAGCGAAAATTCGGCAGGTACGAAGACCGAGAACATCGACCACTCCGGAACCAGTTACCAACAGCACATCGGCTTAGCCCGATTCTGGCAAGCGCTTGATGACTGCCTCATTAACCGGGTCGCAAGCTTTGTGGCGCCCAGGTGGCGTCACTATGGCGCGGATGCGGCCGATGTGGCCGATTTGCCCAACAACTGGGCCGGATGGCCCGACCCTTGCGGCAGAAAGGACACAGCTGGCCGCCAACGACACGGGATAAGTGGCTAAGTTCTGGAATTCTGGAAGGTTTCGGAGATAATGCAGCCAATGGGTTTCGGGCGTTTGCGGCGCATCGGCTGAGCGTGCATGCAAAACATTTCGATTGGAATGAACATGTCGTCCTTGAAGGCAAAGTTGGGAATTCTGGCTGTCGGCCTGCTGCTCTCGGGCTGCATGCAGGCGACCACCTATCAGGCGGCTCCCGAGGCAAACCTCAAGCCCGCCGACAAGGCGCAACTCGCGAAGGCGCGTTACGAGAAGACCGCCGTCGCAGAACCGTTCCGCCGCGCTATCGTCGACTATCACCGCAAGGAATTGCCCGGATCGATCGTGGTCGATTCCGACAACCACTATCTCTACCTGGTGCAGGACGGCGGCAAGGCGATTCGCTACGGCATCACCGTCGGCGAGGATGCGCTGGCGTTTTCCGGCATCGCCAAGGTCGGCAATATGGCCGAGTGGCCGAAGTGGACTCCGACCAAGGACATCCACAAGCGCATCGAAGGCCTGCCGGCATCGGTGCCCGGCGGCGTCGACAACCCGCTCGGCGCCCGCGCGCTCTACCTCTACCAGGGCGGCCGCGACACCATGTTCCGCATCCACGGCACCAACCAGCCGGAATATATCGGCGCGTCGATCTCCTCGGGCTGCATCCGCATGACCAACGAGGACGTCATCGACCTCTACAGCCGGGTGAAGATGGGCACGATCGTGGTCGTGCTCGATCCCAAGCAAGGCGACTCGCCCTACAACTCCAAGATGGCCTTGCAGGGCAGCAGCGTTAATCCGATCATGCAGTAAGCATCGGGGCAGAGTAAGGAAGCGCCGGTTTTCACCGGCGCTTTTTTGTTGGCTTCTGCTGTCCGGGCTCGGCTTCAGGCGCCTCCCGATCGGACTTCGCAGCCTCCGGTTTGGCCGGCGCGTCGGATTTGGCGGCGACCTTGCGCGGCGGCGCATCGGCCGGACGTTCGGCCGGCAGCAGCGGCGCTATCTGCGGCAGCGGGTCCCAGACGTTCCATTGGCAGATCCGGTAATTGTTGCGCCGCTCGGCGACGTCGAGATGGACGTGGTCCTCGTGGTACCAGTCCGATCCCGGCCCCAGTACCGTCGAGAATCGCGCGCAGACCGAATGCAGCACGCTTTCGCGCAACTCGCGCGGCACGGTGCGGTCGGTGAAGTTGATCGACTTGCCGCCGACCAGCTTGACGGCGCGCACGTCGAGCGCGTTCGCCCTTCCGTGTTCGGAAAGCTGCGCGCCGGCGACGCGGTTGCGGCCGCGGCACTCGTAGGAATTGAAGTTGTCGAGCTCGCCGATCTGGCCGCCGAGCCGGGCGGCGATCGGCGCCATGTCGCTGCGGATCCACTCGGCAATCGCAGTCGCCATCCGGCAGCGGAGGACCGCGGCGGGCTTCAGCGGCACCTTGCGCCCGTCCGGTAGTACGACGGCCTCCAGCCGCACCAGATCCTCGCCGCCGCAGCCGCCGGGCCCGATGATGTCGGGAATTGAGGGGGCGATCGCGACCGCTTCCGTCAATGCCAGGCGGCAGGCCGAAGGCGGCGGCGGCTCGGCCGGCTTGGCGGGCTCGCCGGATGCTGGTTTTTCAGCGGTCTCCTTGTCCGGCCCGGCCCCGGATTGAGGTTTCGGCGCTTCGGCCGGCCTCGGGCGTGGCAGCGGGATCGACCCGTGCCGGATGGCGCCGCGCAGCTTCGGCCGGCCCGCGAACAGGTCCAGCGGCGGAAACGGCCGCGCCTCGCGCGCCGATTCGCGTGCCTCGGCCGGCCCTGCCGTCCCCCACAGCACGAGCGCGGCGGCGGTAACCATTGCCGCCGCACGGCGGTCAAGACCGCCGCTGGCCAATTTCCGGCTTGATTTCTCCGCGCTAAAGTTCATGACAATTCCAAATCTTAACTCCCATTCGCCCGTACATTGGGGCGAAAGCGCGGGGAAGCGGCATAACTATCAGGAGGAACGTTCGGATGCGCGGTTTGATGCAAGATTGGCCTTTGCTGTGCCACCGGATTATCGAGCACGCGGCGAGGTATCACGGCACGCAGGAGGTCGTCACCCGCTCGGTCGAAGGCCCCATCGTCCGCACCACATACGCCGAGATCCACAAGCGCGCGCTGAAGGTTTCCCAGATGCTGCAGCGCGACGGCATCAAGCTCGGCGACCGCGTCGCCACCATTGCCTGGAACACCGCACGCCATCTCGAATGCTGGTACGGCATCATGGGCATCGGCGCGATCTGCCACACCGTCAATCCGCGCCTGTTCCCCGAGCAGATCGCCTGGATCATCAACCATGCCGAGGACCGCGTGGTGATGACCGACATCACCTTCGTCCCGCTCTTGGAGAAGATCGCCGGCCAGCTGCCCAGCGTCGAGCGCTATGTGGTGCTGACCGACAAGGCGAACATGCCGAAGACCACGCTGAAGAACGCGGTCGCCTATGAGGAATGGCTCGCACAAGCCGACGGCAAGTTCGAGTGGAAGGATTTCGACGAGAACACCGCCGCCGCCATGTGCTACACCTCGGGCACCACGGGCGATCCGAAGGGCGTGCTGTATTCGCACCGCTCGAACGTGATCCACTCCTTCATGGCCAACTCGAAGGACGCGCTCGGAACTTCCTCGAGCGACGTCATGCTGCCGGTGGTGCCGCTGTTCCACGCCAACAGCTGGGGCATCGCGTTCTCGGCGCCCGCCATGGGCACCAAGCTGGTGATGCCCGGCATGAAGCTCGACGGCGCTTCGGTCTATGAGCTGCTCGATACCGAGAAGGTGACCCATACCGCCGGCGTGCCGACGGTATGGCTGATGCTGCTCAACCACATGGCCGCGAACCAGCTGAAGCTGCCGCATCTCGAATTCGTGGTCTGCGGCGGTTCGGCAATGCCGCGCTCGATGATCAAGGCCTTCGTCGACATGGGCGTCACCGTGCGCCACGCCTGGGGCATGACCGAGATGAGCCCGCTCGGCACGCTGGCGGCGCTGAAGCCGCCGTTCTCCGACCTCACCGGCGATGCGCAGCTCGACGTGCTGCAGACGCAAGGCTTCCCGCCTTACGGCGTGCAGATGAAGATCACCGACGATGCCGGCAAGGAGTTGCCGTGGGACGGCAAGACCTTCGGCCGGCTCAAGGTCGCCGGCCCCGCGGTGGCCAAGGCCTATTTCAAGGTCGACACCAACATTCTCGACGAGGAGGGTTATTTCGACACCGGCGACGTCGCCACCATCGACCAGCACGGCTACATGCGGATCACCGACCGCTCCAAGGACGTGATCAAGTCGGGCGGCGAGTGGATCTCGTCGATCGACCTGGAAAACCTCGCGGTCGGCCACCCCGCGGTGGCGGAAGCCGCCGTCATCGGCGTCTATCATCCCAAATGGGACGAACGTCCGCTCTTGATCGTTCAGCTCAAGCAAGGCCAGTCGGCCACGCGCGAGGACATCCTGAAATTCATGGACGGCAAGATCGCCAAATGGTGGATGCCCGACGACGTCGTGTTCGTCGACGGCATCCCCCACACGGCAACCGGCAAGATCCTGAAGACGGCGCTGCGCGACCAGTTCAAGGCCTACCGCTTCCCGAACGCGGCGGCGTAAGGCTCAGGCAGGGGCGCATCGAAGCGGATGCGCCCCCCGCCTCATCATGTCGCACGATGACTTGCGGCCGGCGTCGCCTTGCCGGCAAACGCGCCGGCTAGCGCCGACAATCCCCTCCGCGCGAGAGAGGCGATGGCGACCCGCCGCGCGCGGAGCGCCCGGGCCCTGTACAGGTCGAAATTGATGCTGCCGTCGGGATGGCGCAGGACGCCGTCAGCGGCGCCCCCGAGCGACGAGGCGTTTTCGAAATTGCTTTCCCGGAACATGCGAATCTCCCTCCTTGAAGGAGGTTGATATATTGCGCTTTCCGTGTGCTATAATGTGTATAATTTTCCGATTATACGTGAATTCAGTTCATGAATAGCGCCGCCTCTGCCGAAATGAACGCTTTTGTCCGCGTCGCCGAGCGTGGCAGCTTCGCCGCGGCCGCGACCGACCTCGGCCTGACGCCGTCGGCCCTGTCCAAGCTCGTCACGCGGATCGAAGACCGGCTGGGCGTGCGGCTGCTGACCCGGACCACGCGAAAGCTGGCGCTGACCGCCGAGGGCGAATTGTTCGTGGCCCGCAGCCGCGAAATACTCGCCTCGATCGAGGCGGCGGAAGCCGAAGTGACCGCGGCGAGCGAGCGGCCACGCGGCCATTTGCGGATCAGCGTCGGCACGGCTATCGCCAAGCAGATCCTCGGACCTGCGCTCCCGGCCTTCCTCGATCGCTACCCCGACATCGACGTCGGGCTTCACGTGTCGGACCGGCAGATCGACCTGGTTGCCGAGCAGGTGGACGTCGCCATCCGATCCGGCGCGCTCGGCGATTCGACGCTGGTGGCGCGCAAGATCGCCGAGGCGACCCGCGTGATCTGCGCCAGTCCCGCCTATCTGGAGAAGCACGGCACGCCGCGCGTGCCTGCCGATCTGCTGCGGCACAACTGCCTGACCCTGCCCGGGCCGGCATGGTCGCGCTGGCCGTTCCACACCCATGAAGGCATCAACCGGCTGGAAATCTCCGGCAGCTTCACCAGCGACAATGCCGACCTGTTGCTGGACATGGCGGTGGCCGGGCTCGGCATCGCGCGGCTGGCGGATTTCATGGTTGCGCGCGCGGTGCAGCAGGGGGGGCTCGTACCGCTGCTGACGGACAATCACGTGCCGGAATCCTTTCCGATCCATGCGCTGACCGTCCCTGGGCGCCACCGCGCGCCACGCATCAGGGCTTTCGTCGACTTCCTCGCCGAACAGTTCGGGCGCGCCGGATGATGCGCCACGCATCACGATTTGGTCCGATTTCCGGGCGCAAGTTGCTTTCCACGCAGCCGGCAAATGCGCTAGTTGAGGGCGCGCCGCCCGCCGCAATCAGTCCGCGGCCGGCGCCCCAATCCACGATGGAACGTTGACCGATGGCCCGCAGGTTTTCCGCCCCCTACCAGACGGAGCCGGTGTCCGCGCTCGCGACGTGGTCGCGGAACCTTGCGGTGTTTTCCGTCGTCGCGGTCGTGGTGTCGATCTTCATCGTCCGTTTCGGCTTCCTCGAGATCAAGCCGGCGCTGGCGACGTTCTTCGGAGGGCTCGCCATTGCCGGCCTTTCCATCCTGGTCGGGCTTGGGGCATTCGCCGCGATCTGGCAGAACGGTTCGCGCGGCATGAGCCGCGTGCTGCTGGCGCTGCTGATCGACGCCATCGTGCTCGCCTATCCCGCCTATCTCTTCGTGCAATACCGCAGTCTGCCGAAGATCTACGACATCACCACCGATCCGATCGACCCTCCGCGCTTCGAGGCGCTGGCGCGGCTGCGCAGCGGCGAAGGCGCCAACTCCGCCGTATACGCCGGTCTCTATTCCGCCGAGCAACAGCGCATCGCCTATCCCGACATCGAGACGGTCGAACTCGAAATCCCGGCGCAGCGCGCCTACGACGTCGTGCTGCAGGTCGTCAACAAGCGCAAATGGCGCATCGTCGACGAACGCTCGCCGCAGCCGCGCCGCGATGGCCATATCGAGGCGATCGCGCAGACCCTGATCATGGGATTCCGCGAGGACGTTGCGATCCGCATCAAGGCCGACGGCGACGATTCCCGCATCGATATCCGCTCCTCCTCGCGCTATTTCGAGAGCGACCTCGGCAGCAACGCCTCGCGCGTCGCCAAGCTGATCGAAGACATCAATACGGCAGCGGAAGCGGCCGCGTTCAAGCCGGTGAAGAAAGCGCCGGCGCCGGCGCCGAAGACGCAGGTGAAGAACGTCAAGAAGTGACGCGCTTCGCGCGCCCCGGAATGATGGCCAGACCCTAAGAAGCCATCCGGTACGTCCCGCCGATCACGGGATCGCCTTCGGTCGCAACGATCCCGCGCGCGACCAGGTCTTCCAGATGCGCCAGCACGGAATAACCCGCCGCATTGGTCAGGCGCGGATCGATCCCGATATAGATCGCACGCACCATGGTCGGGATGTCGGCCTCGCCCTTGGACAGCCGATGCAGGATCGAGGCCTCGCGGGCGCGGCGGTGCCGCTCCAGGAAGCGGACATAGCGCGCGCCGTCGGGAATTTCCGGGCCGTGACCGGAGAAATAGAGGTCCTCCTCGCGCCGCGCGAGGCGGTCGAGCGAAGCCATGTAGTCGATCATGGAACCGTCGGGCGGCGCCACGATCGAGGTCGACCACCCCATGACGTGGTCGCCGACGAAATTGATCTTCCGCTCGGCCCAGGCAAAGGCGAGGTGATTGGCGGTATGGCCGGGAGTGGCGACGGCTTCGAGCCGCCAGCCATTGCCTTCGATGACGTCGCCGCCCCTTACCGTCACGTCGGGCCTGAAGTCGCGGTCGGCGCCGGATTCCGGATTGTGCTTCTCGCTTTCGAAGCGCGGCCGCGAGGCGCGATGCGGGCCTTCGGCATACACGGTTGCACCGGTGGCCGCCTTGATCCGCGCGGTGTTCGGCGAGTGGTCGCGATGGGTGTGCGTTACCAGGATGTGGGTCACGGTCTCGCCGCGCACCGCATCGAGCAGCGCCTTCGCATGCGCCTCGTCGTCGGGACCGGGATCGATGATCGCGACATTGCCCTTTCCGACGATGTAGCTGACCGTGCCGGTGAAGGTGAACGGGCTCGGGTTGTTGCAGAGCACGCGGCGCACGCCCGGGCGGGCTTCCTCGGAGATACCGGGCTTCAGCGGAAAGTCGCGGTTGAAGGGGATGTCGTCGTTGTCGGCCATGGCTTGTCCTGCATGAGGGCCGCGCCACCGAACCCTCATGCTGAGGAGGCCCGCAGGGCCGTCTCGAAGCAACAGGCACGATCCGTCGCGCGGCCATCCTTCGAGACGCCCGCGTTGCGGGCTCCTCAGGATGAGGTCGGAGGGCTTACGAAAACGCCTGAATGCCGGTGATGGCGCGGCCGAGGATCAGGGCGTGGACGTCGTGGGTGCCCTCGTAGGTGTTGACGGTTTCCAGGTTCGCGGCGTGACGCATCACGTGATACTCGATCTGGATGCCGTTGCCGCCGTGCATGTCGCGCGCCATGCGGGCGATGTCGAGCGCCTTGCCGCAATTGTTGCGCTTGACGATGGAGATCATCTCCGGGGCCATCTTGCCCTCGTCCATCAGCCGGCCGACGCGAAGCGAGCCCTGCAGGCCGAGCGATATCTCGGTCTCCATGTCGGCGAGCTTCTTCTGCACCAGCTGGGTCGCCGCGAGCGGCCGGCCGAACTGCTTGCGGTCGAGCGTGTATTGCCGCGCACGGTGCATGCAGTCCTCGGCCGCGCCCATCGCGCCCCAGGAGATGCCGTAGCGGGCGCGGTTGAGGCAGCCGAACGGGCCCTTCAGGCCGGACACGTTGGGCAGCAGCGCGCTTTCCGGCACCACGACGTTGTCCATCACGATCTCGCCGGTAATGGAGGCGCGAAGCGACAGCTTGCCGCCGACCTTCGGCGCGGAAAGACCCTTCATGCCCTTTTCGAGTATGAAGCCGCGGATCTGGTTGTCATGCGCGGCGGACTTCGCCCAGACCACGAACACGTCGGCGATCGGCGCATTGGAGATCCACATCTTGCTGCCGTTGAGCTTGTAGCCGTCCGACACCTTCTCGACGCGGGTCTTCATGCCGCCGGGATCGGAACCGGCGTCCGGCTCGGTGAGGCCGAAGCAGCCGACCCACTCGCCGGTGGCAAGCTTCGGCAGGTACTTCTTGCGCTGGGTTTCGTCGCCATAGGCGTAGATCGGATACATCACCAGCGAGGACTGCACCGAGTTCATCGAGCGATAGCCGCTGTCGACGCGCTCGATCTCGCGCGCCACCAGGCCATAAGCAACATAGCTGGCATTGGCGCAGCCATATTCCTCCGGCAGCGTCACGCCGATCAGGCCGAGTTCGCCCATCTCGTTGAAGATTTCGCGGTCGGTCTTCTCTTCGAGGTAGGCCTTGGTGACGCGCGGGGCGAGCTTGTCCTGCGCGTAGGCACGCGCGGTGTCGCGGATCAGCCGCTCGTCTTCGGTGAGTTGATCGTCGAGCAGGAACGGATCATCCCACTGGAATGCGGCCGCAGCCGGCTTGTCCTTGGTCCGGGGTTGCACGCTCATGGGAATTCCTTTCGCATCACTTTGTCTGGTCAATTGCCTGTAAACTAGATCGCTATCGGGATTAGCGCAATTCCTGCCCGGTCATTCCGGGGCGCGCGTCAGCGCGAACCATGGGGCGCCCCTTGCGCCCCCGAGAATCTCGAGGTCCCGGGTTCGATGCTTTCGCATCGCCCCGGGATTGACTTTCGTCAACCTTCAAGGCGCTCGTTGCCGACGATCTCGATGCCGAAACCGGACAGGCCCTTGTAGTCGTGCACCGACGAGGTGAGGTTGCGGATCGAGGTGATGCCGAGATCGCGCAGGATCTGCGCACCGACGCCGACCTCGCGCCATTGCCTGTTGCGGTCGGCTTCCGCGCTCTTCTGCTCGCCGACCGGCTCGACCGGAACGCCGGCGGCGCCGTCGCGCAGATATACCAGCACGCCGCGGCCGGCGCGCTGGAAGTGGTTGAGCACCAGGCGCATGCGTTCCTGCCCGGTGAACAGATCCTTCACGATGTTCGGCTTGTGCAGGCGCGTCAGCACGTTCCTGCCGTCGCCGACGCCGTTATAGACGAAGGCGGCATGGGCGATCTCGTCGAACGGCGAGCGGTAGGCATAGCCCTGCAGGGTCCCGATCGGACTTTCGGTCGTGAAGGTCGAGACGCGCTCGATCAGCTTCTCGCGCGCCTGGCGGTAGGCGATCAGGTCGGCGATCGTGACGTGCTTCAGCTTGTGGGCGGCGGCAAAGCGCGTCACCTGCTCGCCCTTCATCACGGTGCCGTCGTCGTTCATCAGCTCGGAGATCACGCCGACCGGCGGCAGGCCGCTGAGCCGGCAGAGGTCGACCGCGGCCTCGGTGTGGCCGGAGCGCAGCAGCACGCCGCCGTCGCGCGCGATCAGCGGGAAGATATGACCGGGCCGGGCGAAATCGTTGGCGCCGACATTGGGATTGGCCAGCGCCCGACAGCAGGAGGCGCGCTCGTCGGCGGAAATGCCGGTGCCGCCGTCCGGCTTGTAGTCGATCGATACCGTGAAGGCCGTGGTGTGGTTGGACTCGTTGTGCGCCACCATCGGATCGAGCCGCAGCCGGCGCGCGTCCTCGGTGGTGATCGGCGCACAGACGATGCCGGAGGTGTGGCGGATGATGAAGGCCATCTTCTCGGCCGTGCAGAGCGAAGCCGCGACGATCAGATCGCCCTCGCCCTCACGGTCGTCGTCGTCGGTGACGACGACGAGTTCGCCCCTGGCAAAGGCCTGCAATACTTCCTGAATCCTGTCGGCCATTTCCTCAACACCCGCTTCTTGTGCCGGGATGGATTACCCGGTCTCCCCCGCCCGCGCCAGCGTCATAACGGGAGGAGCGGCATGCCGCCCGCGGGGGCCTGAAGAACGATATTTTATCCGGGGGTGCGGCGGTGGGATGAAACGGGTCCGCCGGGCCGTACGTCCGCCTTACGGCAGAACCTCCTTGCGGTCGGCAAGCCGTGCGTCCATCTCGGCGCGCTTGTCCTCCAGCAGGCCGGCGTCGGCCGCCTCGATCACGGCGTAAAGCTCGCCCGCGTCCGTCAGCCGGGTCACCGTCACGTAGTCGGCGCCGGCCGCATAGAGATCGCCGACGTTGGACAAGAGATCGGCGGTCGCGACGATCTTGGCGGTAGGGTTGAGCGCGCGGACATGGCGCACCAGCTTTTCGTTGTTGGCGCCGACGAGGAGCGAATCCGGCACGCTCAGGATGATCAACTCGGCCTTGCCGATGCCGGCGTGCACCAGGGTGTCGACGTTGGAGATGTCGCCGTAGATCACGTGCACGCCGCGTTCGTTCAGGATACGGAACACGTTTGGATTGAAATCGATCACCGTGATCTGCTCCAGCAGCGACTCGTTCTGCCGCTCGATCTGGCTGAGCAGCGCGCTGGCAGCCCGGAAGAAGCCGAGGACGACGATGCGGTTGGTCTCGCCATGGCCACCCTCGTGCCCCTCGGCGTGGTGTGCGTGATCGAGGTCGCGCAGACCGACCTTCTTCAGCGGTCCGATCAGGCCCTTGGTGACCTCGCCGCTGCGCATCATGAAAAAGGTCGAGAGCACCGCCAGCACCACGAAGGCAAACGAGGCTGCACTCGCCGTCTCGGTCTTGATGTGGCCGGCGGTGATGCCGGTCTGGATCACCACCAGCGAGAATTCCGAGATCTGCGCGAGGTTGATCGCCGGCAGGAGGCTGGCGCGCAGGCCCTGCTTCATCAGATAGAGCGGCGTGAAGGTGGTCACGAGGCGGCTTGCCACCGTGAAGGCCGCGATGATCAGCGCCAGCGCGATCACCGATCCGGTCGGGATCGGGATGGTCATGCCGAGCGCGACGAAGAACAATGTGATGAAGAAGTCGCGCAGCGTCGTCACCTTCGCGGTCACGTCGAGCGCATAGGGGAAGGTGGACAACGACACACCGGCCACCAGCGAGCCCATCTCGCGCGACAGATGCAGCTTTTCCGCGACCTCGCCGATCAGGAAGCACCAGGCCAGCGCGCCGAGCATGAGCAGCTCGGGCCGGCGCGCGATCTGGTGGAACAGCTTCGGCAGCACATAGCGGCTGAGGATCAGCGCGGTTGCGACCAGCGCGCCGACCCGGGCGATCGACAGCAGGATCACCGAGACCTGCAGATTGGCGAGCGACGGCTGCACTGCCAGGAACAGGATGGCGAAGATATCCTGCAATACCAGGATGCCGAGCGTGATGCGGCCCGGCAGCGTATCCAGCTCGCGCTTTTCGTAGAGCACCTTGACGATGATGACGGTCGAGGAAAGCGCGCAGGCCACCGTCAGGTACAGCGCGTCGAACGCGCCGCCGCCGAGCGACAGGCCGATTGCCATGAAGAACAGCACGCCGAGCAGGCAGCCGCCCAGCAGCTGGCCGCCGGCCGCAAACAGGATCACCGGACCGGCGCGGATGATCTTCTTCAGGTCGATCTCGAGGCCGATCATGAACAGCATGAAGATCAGCCCGAGCTCGGAGATGACGCTGATCGATTCCTGGGACTTGACCCATCCCATGCCGAATGGCCCAATGAAAAAGCCGGCGACGAGGTAGGCCAGGATCAGCGGCTGGCGGGAGAAATGGGCCAGGAGCCCAAGCCCCCAGGCAAACAGGATGCTAAAAGTGATATCGCCAATCAGTTCGTGCATGAATCGAATGTATCCCTTGGCGAAACCTATTGGCAGGCCCGGCCAGCTTAAACAAGCAATCTGTCACACCCTGATCAAGGCTGCCAGTTCAGGGCTTCTCGCCTGCCGCCTCCGTCAGCCAGGGCTGCCGATCCTGCCGGCAGGAACCGACAAGAACTGAGCGCCGGCCGCCTCAACAACAAGAAAACGGGAGACCACGTCCATGAACCCTGCCCAATTCGACTACGCCCCGCTGCTGCCGGCCGGGCTGCCGGCCCCTGCGGCGCGCTGGACCGGCCTTGCCAAATACAGCTTCGTCGGCGGCAACAACGATCCGGACGGCGTACCGGTCGAGGGGCTGGTCGACGCCGTCACCGCGGTGCTGAAGCGCGAGGGCCAGTCGCTCGCCACCTACAACCTCGCCCACGGTCCGCAGGGCTACGGCCCGCTGCGGGAGTTTCTGGTCAAGAAGCTGAAGCGCGACGCGGGGATCGCATGCACCGCCGAAGATCTCATGATCGTCTCCGGCTCGCTGCAGGCGCTCGACCTCGTCAACGCCACGCTGCTGACGCGCGGCGACACCGTGATCTTCGAGAAAGAATCCTATCAGGGCTCGATCAACCGGCTGGCCCGTCTCGGCGTCAACATCGTCGGCGTTCCCCTCGACGAGCACGGCATGCGGATGGATGCGCTGGCGGGCGTGCTCGCGGACCTCAAGGCCAGGGGCGTCACACCGAAATACATCTACACCATCCCGACGGTGCAGAACCCGACCGCCACCATCATGCCCGAAGAGCGCCGTGCCGAGATGCTGCGGCTGTCGGAGCAGTATGGCGTGCCGATCTTCGAGGACGACTGCTATGCCGACCTGACCTGGGACGGCAAGCGGCCGCCGGCGATCTACGCCATGAGCAAGACCGGCAACGTCATCCATATCGGCTCGTTCTCGAAGTCGATTGCGCCTGCACTGCGCGTCGGCTTCATCGTCGCACCCTGGGGTGTGATGTCGCGCATGCTGGCGCTGAAGACCGACGCGGGTTCCGGCGCGCTGGAGCAGATGGTGCTGTCGGAATATTGCGCGCCGCATTTCGAGACCCATGTACCGAAACTGACGCGCGGCCTGCGCGCCAAGCTCGACACGCTGATGGACGCGCTCGGCGAGCAATTCGGCACCGCTGCCGAATTCGAGGTGCCAAAGGGCGGCATCTTCCTGTGGGTGAAGCTGCCCGACCATGTCGATACGCTGAAGCTGTATCAGGCCGCGCTCGCCGCGGGGGTCGCCATCAACCCCGGGCCGGAATGGTCGGTCGACAAGCCCTATTCGGGCTGCCGCCTGCGGCTGTGCTTTGCCAGTCCCACGCATGAGCAGATCCGCGAGGGCGTCGCCGTGCTCGCCGACGTCTGCCGCAAGGAGTTCGGCGTGCCGACGCGCAGTGCCAATGTGGAGAAGCGCGCGCAGGGTTAGCGACGGCATCCTGCGCATGCGACCGACTCGCGGCAGCCGTTGAACCGGACGCCGCCGCGATTGCGCAAGATCAACGCTGAACGAAACGGACGGAGCAGATTTGATTGCGTCACCGGCAGAGCGGCCGGTGCGGCACATTGGAGATGCCCATGTTCAAGATCGCAGTCATCGTCTGGGTGATGCTCGGCACGGCCGTGGCAGGCACCGCCGTCACCGCCGTGCTGGCTTCGGGGATCGCCGATAACCCGATGAAGGCGATACCGCTGGCGGCGCTGGCCGGCTTCGTCGTGGCGATGCCGCTGTCGTATCTGATCGCTTCGAAGATTGCGCGCGAGAAGGCGACAAATCGGGTTGCCTGACTTCAGGCGCCGGCCATGTTCGCTTCCGCAAGGCGGCGGACATGGCCGCCCCCGATCGATCACGCCGCGAGGTGAAACTCGACGTTGACCTGGCCGCTGCCACTGGAGGGGAAATAGTCGCAGAGCTGCTCGGCTCTGCCCTGGTAGCCGTACCAGCCGAGGGCCGCGAACAGCATGATGGTGTCGGCCATGCCGCCCTCGCCGTTGCACTTGGTGGCGTAGTCCGGAAGCATGTCGATGAATTCGCGGTAGCGACCCTGCTGCCACAGCTCGAGCACGCGCAGGTCGACCTGACGGTTGAACTCGCTGGCGACCGAGGTCCAGGCCTCCGCGCCCAGCCGCTTGTTGGGCCAGAGCCGGTGCGACAGCGATCCGCTGGCGATCACCGCCACCCGCTCGCCGGATTGCTCGATCGCGCGCCGCGTCGCTTCGCCGAGGATGCGACTCTCCTCCGGCGAGGTGAACAAGGGCGTCGCCACCGACACGACCTTGGCGTGGCCGTCGGCGTTCATGTAGTGCATCGGGACGATGGTGCCGTATTCGAGCCCGAGGCTCTCGACCCGGTGCGCCAGCACGTTCAATCCGACCCTGGCAGCCTCGGCGGCGATTGCCTCGGCAAGGGCGGGATCACCCGGCAGGTTGTAGCGCAGGTCCTGGATCATCTGCGGCGCTTCGTGGCTGGTGAAGGCGCCGCGGTGATGCACATTGGCGTTGATGTGGTAGCCGAAATTGGACAGCCAGTGGGTGTCGAACACGACGAAGGTCGAGACCTCGCGCTCGCGGGCACGGCGGCCGAGCTCGCGCAACGCGCTGACGGCGCTCGCGCGCGCCGCCTTCAGCGGGCTGCCCTCGGCTTCCGACAGCATCAGCGACGGCACATGGCTGACCTTGGCGGCGAGAACGAGTTGTCCCATCTACTCCTCTGCCGCGACTGCGAACGGTTGCCAACGAATCACCTGGGCGAGCCGCAGCAGCAGCACGATCGACACGTTGCCGCGGCCGGCCTCGATCTGGGCGATATAGCGCTCGGAAATACCGGACTGGCGCGCGAGCTCCCGGCGGGACATGTCGCGCTGCGCCCGCAGCGTTCGCACGCGTTCGCCGAGCTGGCTCAGGAATTCGCTCTCATAAATGGAAAGTACCGTACCGCCGGCCGAAATCGCCCCGACGGGCTGGCCTGGGGGGTCTTCTGCGCAAAGATGTGCTTCGTTTCGGGCCACGCTCGATCCTTAGGTTGCCATGATCGCCGGAGACGGCGCGCGGCACATTGATCGAGCTCAAACTGGGGGGTGGAAAATGCCCGGAGATCCGCCGCCGCAGCCGCCGAACTCACCCCGGGAGCGGCCTTCTGGCCGCGTCTCGAAGGATGGGCCGCGGTCGGGGGGCCTCATGGTTCTCCCGGCGATGCGCAGCATGGTCCGGAGACGGCGCTGGCGCACCGCCTCACCATAGGCTCATCGCACCGAGAACGGCGCCTGGTAGGGCCGGCCGAACGGCACGCCGTTGACGACCGTCTGCACCGGCTTCAGCAGCAGCTTGCCCTCGCGCTTGTTGTTGCGGGTGTCGACGAAACTGACCGGTCCCTCGACGAGCTCCATGATGGCGACGTCGCCGGGCGCGCCGACCTGGAGTGTGCCGAGCTTCGGCGCGCGGTTGATGACCTTCGCCGGCGCCGTGGTTGCCGCGGCCACCACCTGCTCCAGCGAGGAGCCCATCGCCATGAACTTGCTCATGACGTTCGGCAGGTAGGGCAAGCCCGGCGAATTGCCGGAATAGACATGGATGTCGGAGGAGATGGTGTCGGGCGTGCAGCCGCCGGGGATCGCCACCTCCGCCACCGTGAAATCGAAGCTGCCGCCGCCATGGCCGACGTCGAACAGCACGCCGCGCTGCTTGGCGGCAAGCGCTGCCGGAATCAGCTTGCCGTCCTGAACGATATTGGTGAAGGCGCCGCCGATGTTGGGCGCGCCGGAATAGGCGTGGGTCAGCACGTCGCCCGGCCGCATGAGATCCAGGATCTGCGACATCAGCTCCTTCGTTTCGACGCCGCCGATATGCACCATCATCTTGGCCGGCCAGCCGCACATCTCGCAGGCCTTGATGCCGCGCTTGAGCGGCTCGAGCCCGTGCTTGGCGATGACGTTCTCCGACATCCGGACCTTTACGCCGAGCAGGAAGTCCTGGTTTTCGGCCAGGGTCATCGCGCAGGGCTCCACTTGCGCGTAGTCGATGTTGTAGAGCTCGGCGACCGGGAATCCCGACAGGCCGTTGTTGGCGATGTGGATGAAGGCGTAGATGCGCGCCCGCGACTGCGCCACGATATAGCGCCGCAGCGCCGCGACATTGTTGACGCCGGCGTCTCCGGCGGAGACCACCGTGCTGGTGCACTGGAACTGGGCGAGTTCGTCGGCGGGAATCCCGATGGCCGAGCCGTAGGGGAAGACGTGGCTGTGCAGGTCGATCAGGCCGGGCGTCACCAGCTTGCCGCCGGCGTCGATCGTTTTGGCCGCGCGCGCCGCCGGGATATCATTCTCGACCGCTTCGATCGTGCCCCAGCGGATGCCGATGTCGCGCTTTCCGCGCAGCGACTGGCTGGGATCGAGCACGTCGCCGCCCTTGATGACGAGATCGAACTTGTCGTTCGGCCCCATCGCGGCCTCGGCGCGGCCGGCGAGCGAGGCGGCGGCGGCCGAACCGCTCAATGCAAGGAAATGACGTCGAGACAATCCCGTCATGACAACTCTCCCCCCGATCGTGATCTTGTTCTGGCGCGATGATGCGCCGCTTGCACGGCGTACGCAAGCAGGAAGCGAATGGGCGAGCGCCCACGCGCATGCCGGGAAGATCGCCGGCCGTCCCGCCTTCGAATCGCCGATTCCGAATCGGTGTGCGACAAACTTTCTGAACAGTCGTTCAGAAAACTACTGCTGTTCCCTGCGGAACGTTACTTCGCGCCGGCTGTTGCGTCTCATCATGTGAGGAGGACAACATGCGGAAGTTTGCTTGTATGCTGGCGGCGCTCGGTGCGATGGCGATTGTCATGCCGTCAATGGCCGACGCCCATACGGTCGTGATCAAGCGCGGCCACAATCATCACGGCTGGCACGGCGCGCACGCCCGGATGCACCACGACCACGGTTGGCACCGGGGCTGGCGTCACCACCGCCACCACCATGGCGACCGCGTCGTCATCAAGAAGCGCTATTACCGTTACTGACGGCCGACAAAGCAAAATGGCTCCTCGCAAGAGGAGCCATTTTGTTTGCTTGTCCTTGTTTGCTTCTTCGTTTGCCGCGATGCCGCGCAAGTCGGCGAGGGGATCGCGGCGATCAGCGCTTCCAGTTGCAGATGCCGCCGGACCTGCACGGCCAAGTCTGGATGTTGCGGTCCATGGCCTGGGCATCAAGCGGATTGCCGTGGCGACGCGCCAATGTGGTGCGGGCCGCGCCGCGCGGTTTCGCCGCCGGCCTCTCGGTTACCCTGCTGGTCCGCACCGCGGGCTGGTGCCCGGCCTTCGGCTCCGCCACCACGCTCTTTGCATCGGTGCGGGCCTCAACGGCGACCGGCGCGAATTCGGCCGGCGGTCCGAGCCGTTTCGGCGACAGCACCGCGCGCGACAGATCGAGGCTGAGGAATTCGTGTGGCCGGTAATCGTCGGCCGAGGCAGCGGCCCCCATCGCCACGAGCGCGGCGCAGGCGACAGCTGCAAGTATTTGCTTGGCGGCCATGCGTGGCCTCCCGAATGACCGGAACTGGGAACCCCGATTATCTAGGAAAGATTATACGAAATTCCAGCGTCCGGCGCCATCAAGGTTACCGGGAACGCAAATTATCCGGCCGCTTTCCAGCTATTTTTGCGGCAGCTGCGGCGGATCGTCGTCCGCGATGGCGCGCCAGGCAGCGCCGTCGAGATCGTCGAACTGGCCGCTCTTGAGCGACCAGAGAAATCCCGCGAGCCCAAGCCCGCCGAGCGCGAGCGCCAGCGGCACCAGATAGACCAGGACCTCCATCAGCGCACCTCCTGCCCCGCGCGGCGGGCGCGCAGCGCGTTGAGCATCACCAGTACCGACGATCCGGACATCGCGGCGGCCGCGATCAGCGGCGTCGCCAGGCCCACGATCGCCACCGGCACCGCAAGCGCATTATAGCCGACGGCGAGCCAGATGTTCTGCTTCATCAGCGCCACGGCCTTGCGCGAATAGTCGATGGCCGCGACCACCGGCGACAATTCCTTGCCGAGGAAGACGAGATCGGCGGTGGCCTGGCTCAGATGGGTGGCGCTGACCGGCGAGATCGAGACGCTGGCCGCGGCCAGCGACGGGGCGTCGTTCATGCCGTCGCCCACCATCATCACCTTGCGGCCCTGCCGCTTCAGTTCCTCGATCCGGGCGATCTTTTCCGCCGGCGTCACGCCGGCGCGCCAGATGCCGACGCCGAGTGTCTGCGCCGCGTGGCGGACTGCGGGTTCGCGGTCCCCGGAAAGCAATTCCACCACGATGCCGCGTTGCTTCAGCGCCGCGACAGCCGCGACCGCATCGGGGCGCAACTGCTGGCGCACCGCGAAGACATGGCACTCCGCGCCGCGGCGAAACGCCACGACCGAGACCTCGGGATCCCGGCTCAGGATTTCATTGGCGAGCCCGCCGGCATCGCAGAAGGACGGGCTGCCGAGCCGAACCTCGACGCCGTCCACCATCGTGCGCACGCCCCTGCCCGGCTCCTCGACCGCGCCCGGCAGCGGCGCCTTTGCCCCGGCCGCACGCGCAACCGCCGCGGCCACGGGATGGTGACTTGCCAGTGCGAGGCGGCCAGCCAGCGCGAACACGTCGGCCGGGATGCTTTGCGCGTTCACCACATCGAGTTCCGGCAGCGTCAACGTGCCGGTCTTGTCGAACACGACGGTATCGACGTCGGATACGCGCTCGATGGCGTCGCCGGAATTGATCAGCACGCCGGCGCGGAACATGGCGCCCGCCACCACCGTCTGCACGGCGGGAATGGCCAGCCCCAGCGCGCAGGGACAGGTGATGATGAGCACGGCAATCGCCGTGACGATGGCATCGTGCCAGGAAGCGCCGAGCGCGACCCAACCGACCATGGTAAGCGCGGCGGTGACATGCACGACGGGCGCGTAGAGCCGCGAGGCACGGTCGGCGAGCTGCACATAGCGCGAGCGCGCCTGCAGCGCGTTATCCAGCAGCCGGGTGATTTCCGCAAGCAGCGTGCCTTCGGCCGCGGCCGCGACCTTGACCCGCAGCGCACCGGAGACGTTCATGGTGCCGGCATAGACCAACGTGCCCTTTTCCGCCGCGACGTGCTGCGTCTCGCCGGTGATCAGGCTCTGATCGACCTCCGAACGGCCCTCGATGACCTCGCCGTCGACCGCCGAGCGCTCGCCCGGGCGCAGCAGAACGATATCGCCGGCACGAATGCTCGCCGCCGGAACCTCGCTGATCTCGTCGGGACCGACGAACTTGGCCGCGGTCTCGGCCTTCAGCGCCGCAAGATTGCCGGCGACCGCGCGGGTGCGCCGCCGCATGTTCTGGTCGAGATATCGCCCGGCCAGCAGGAAGGTCAGCAGCATCACCGCGGCGTCGAAATAGGCGTGCTCGGCATGGTGGATGGTTTCCATCACGCTCATGGCAAGCGCGAGGATGACACCGATCGAGATCGGCACGTCCATGTTGACGCCGCCGGCCCTCAGCGCGCGCCAGGCCGATTTGAAGAACGGCTGGCCGGCATAGGCGGCCGCCGGCAGCACGATCAGCGCCGACATCCAGTGGAAGAAGGCGCGCTGCTCGGGCAGCATGTCGGAGACGTTGCCCGACCACACCGGGATCGACAGCATCATCACGTTCATGGCGGCGAAGGCGGCGACGCCAAGGCAGCGCAGCAGGAAGCGCGATTGCTCGGCTTCGACGAGTTCGGCGCGTACCGGCTCGAACGGATAGGCCTTGTAGCCGAGCTCGGCAAGGCGGTCGATCAGCGCGGCCGGGTCGACCGCGCCCTTCTTCCATTCCACGGCGAGCCGCCGGTCGGTCAGGTTGACGCGGGCACGGGTCACGTCGGGCATGGCGGACAGGCCGCGCTCGATCTTCGACATGCATCCGGCGCAATTCACGCCGTCGACCGCCAGATCGAGATGGGCGATTCCGGCGTCGAGTTCCTTGACGTAGTGCGAATAGTCACGCGTCAATGCCATTTGCGGTTCACTTTGCTATCTTGAGCAAATCAGTTCCCGAAATCCGGTTCCCACTTTTCGGGATCATGCGCTAGTTCAGGACGACGCGGTTGCGCGACAGGAACAGCCGGGGGCCGCCCCTCGCCTCACCCTCGATCACGAGATCCCACTGCCCGGGCAGCACGTCCACTGCGCTGCCGCGGTAAACGCCGATGCCGGATTCGGCGAGCTCGACGGCGCGGTCGACCCGCTTGTCGGTCGGCCGCTCCAGCCGGCCGGAGAACTTCAGTCCCGACAGCGGCGTTCCGTTGGCGTCGCGCGCGTCGAGCCGCACCGTCGCCGCGCCGTCGGCGCTGCGCTCGACACGAGCCTCGACCTTCCAGTTGCGCCGCTGCTGGTCGTGCGCAGCCGATATCTCGCTCTTGTAGGCGAGGCTGGCGCGATAGGCGCTGTCGACTTCCGTCCCCGGCAGGGTGTCGATGGCGAGCTTCATCATCACCAGGTTGACGCCGATGACGGCGGCGAAAAAGGCGACGAGATAGAACAGGACCGTTCGGCCGGTCAGCGGGCGCGGGGCCTTGGATGGATTGCGCATCGATAACTCCTGCCGCGTTACTGGGGTGTCACGAAGTTGTCGGTCGCGACGGCCGTCTCGCCGAGACCGATGTCGGTGATCCGGAACCGCACCGGCACCGACTTCTCGGTGTTCTGCTCGGCCGGCGCGGTGACCAGCACGCGCAGCTCGGTGGTCGCGTCGCGGGCGAGCACGATCATCGGCCGGTCCTGCGTCACCGAGTCGACGCCGACGACGTGCATGGTGGCGTTGACCGGACCGTCGACGTCGATGGCGATGACGCGGTCGAAGCCGCGCTTGTTGAGCAGGCGCATGGTGTAGGCGTTGCGGATCGAGCCGTCGCTCAGCTTCACGGCAACGGGGTTGCGGTCGTGCAGCACATTGACGTCGAGCAGCGAGCGCGTCAGCAGCGCGTAGAGCATGATGGCGCCGACCACGGCGATCATGCCGCAATAGATCACGGTGCGCGGCCGCACCAGCCGGTAGACTTCCGGCTTTCCTTCCATGCGGCGCTTGATGTTGATGTCGTTGTCATAGCCGATCAGCCGCTTCGGCCGGCCGATCTTCTCCATCACGGTATCGCAGGCATCGATGCACAGGCCGCACTGGATGCAGTCGAGCTGCGGCCCGTTACGGATGTCGATGCCGGTCGGGCACACCGCGACGCATTGGTAGCAATCGACGCAGTCGCCGACCGCATCGCCCTTCGCGCGCGCCTCCCTCGCCTTCTTCAGCGAGGTGCGCTCTTCGCCGCGGTCGTAGCGATAGGTGACGTTGAGCGCCCATTCGTCGGTCAGCGCGGCCTGGATGCGCGGCCACGGGCACATGTAGACGCAGACCTGCTCGCGCATGAAGCCGGCGAGCACGTAGGTCGTGGCGGTCAGGATGCCGATCCAGATATAGGCGATCGCCGGCGCCTGGAAGGTGAGCAGGTTCATCACCAGCGTCGGCGCGTCGGCGAAATAGAGCACCCAGGCGCCGCCGGTCCACCAGGCGATCATCAGCCAGAGCCAGTGCTTGAGCGCTGCCTCTCCGACTCGCCTCGCCGTCCATCCCGCGGCATCCTTCTTCATGCGCTCGCGGCGGTCGCCCTCGATCAGCCGCTCGACGGCGTAGAACAGGTCGGTCCAGACGGTTTGCGGGCACAGATAGCCGCACCAGATGCGGCCGCCGATCGAGTTCAAGAGGAACAGCACGAGGGCGGCGACGATCAGCAGGCCCGTGAAGTAATAGACCTCCTGCGGCCAGATCTCGATGAAGAAGAAGTAGAATCGGTGGTTCGGGAAGTCGATCAGCACGGCCTGGTCGGGCGCGCCAAGGCCGCGGTTCCAGCGCACGAAGGGCAGGAAGTAGTAGATGCCGAGGCAAATCCCCATCAGCGCCCACTTGATGCGGCGGAAGGTCCCGGACACCTTCTGGGGGTAAACCTTCTTGCGGGCCGCATAGAGCGGCCCGTCCTGCGGGACGACTTCCAGGTCGCTGGGCAACACGGTCTTGTTCATGGGTTCTGCTTTGGTTCGCGCGCGGTGCTGAACTTTATTTCCAGTCCCGAACGCGAACCTTGATGCAGCGCAAGCAAGCGGCGCTATTGACCGCCACCGAGGGAATGTACGTAGACGGCGAGCGCCTTGATGGTGGCCGGATCGAGCCGGCCGACCCAGGCCGGCATCACACCGGCACGGCCGTTGGTGATGGTGTCGATCACCGTCGCCTCGTCCGAACCGAACAGCCAGATCTTGTCGGTCAGGTTGGGCGCGCCGAGTTCCGGGTTCCCCTTGCCGGCGTCACCGTGGCAGGAGGCGCAATTGTCGGCGAATATCTTCTTGCCGGCAGCGGCGTCATAGCCGGCGGCGGTCGGAAGACCGGCGAGCGACCTGACATAACTGGCGACAGTGGCGATCTCCGCCGGCTTGAGCACGCCTTCCTTGCCGAAGGCGAGCATGGCGCCCTCGTGCGCGTTGGCATGCCCGGAGCGCGCGCCGAACTGAATGGTCTTCTCGATCTGGTCGAGCTTGCCGCCCCAGATCCATTCGTCGTCGTTGAGGTTGGGATACCCCTTGGAACCGGTGCCGCCGGTGCCGTGGCAGGGGGCGCAATTGTCGCCGAACACTGCCTTGCCGCTGGCGCGGGCCAGCGCCAGCAACGCCGGGTCCTTCGGGATATCGACCAGCGGCGTTGAGGCGAGCTTCACCATCTTCTCGCCGCGGATCTTGGCGAGATTGCCGAGCTCGACCGCGACGTCGGCGCGGGTCGAATAGTTGAAGAGGCCGGTGGTGTGGCTCGAGATCAGCGGCCAGGCCGGATAGACGATCCAGTAGCCGATCGACCAGACGATGGTGGCATAGAAGGTCCACACCCACCACCGCGGCAGCGGCGTGTTGAGTTCCTTGATGCCGTCCCATTCATGTCCGGTCGTGGACGTGCCGGAGACTTTGTCAACTTCGCTGTGATCGGTCATGGCTGATCAGTCCTCACGCAGCGGCATCTTCGACGCGGCGTCGAAAGTTGCCTTGTTTCGCGGCCACAGCGCATAGAGCACGATGGCGATAAAGATGCCGACGAACAGCGGCGTCCAGAGCGACGTCACGAATTCCGACACCGGGTTCGAAGCGGTCAAGATTGCTTTCATGTGACAGCCTTCAGCGCAAATTGGCTTTTTCGTTGTAGAGCTTGAAGTCGACGAGCGTGCCGAGCATCTGCAGGTAGGCGACCAGCGCGTCCATCTCGGTCGGATTGCCGCCCCTGGTGTCGAAGTTGCGAACCACCGCCTTGGGATAGCGCTTGGCGAACGCATCCGTGCCGGCATTGTCCGGATCGGCCTGCGCCTTGAGGTCGGCGGCGGCGTTGGCGACCTGGTCGTCGCTGTAGGGCACGCCGATGGTGCGGTTGGTGCGCAGGTGATCGGCGATCGCCTCCGCATTGAGCTCGGTCTCCGCCAGGAACGGATAGCCGGGCATGATCGACTGCGGCACGATCGCGCGCGGGTTCTTCAGATGGGTGACGTGCCACTCGTCGGAATACTTGCCGCCGACACGGGCCAGATCCGGCCCCGTGCGCTTGGAGCCCCACTGGAACGGGTGGTCGTACATGCTCTCCGCGGCGAGCGAGTAGTGCCCGTAGCGCTCGACCTCGTCGCGCAGCGGCCGGACCATCTGCGAGTGGCAGAGATAGCAGCCCTCGCGGATGTAGACGTTGCGCCCGGCCAGCTCCAGCGGCGTGTAGGGCCGCATGCCGTCCACCTTCTCGATGGTGCTTTTGAGGTAGAACAGCGGCGTGATCTCGACCAGGCCGCCGATGGCGATCACCAGCAGGATGCCGACGACCAGGATGATCGAGTTTTTCTCTAGAACTTGATGTCTCGTCCAGAATGACATTTCTCTATCCTCACTCCGCCGGCTGCAGGGCGACGGGCGACGACACTTCTTCTTCGCCCGCACGCACGGTCATCCAGAGATTGTAGGCCATGATCAGCGAGCCGATCACGAACAGCGCGCCGCCCGCGGCACGGATCACGTAGAAGGGATGCATCGCCTCGACGGTCTCGATGAAGGAGTATTCGAGGAAGCCGAGCGCGGTGTAGGCACGCCACATCAGGCCCTGCATGATCCCGGACACCCACATCGCGGAGATGTAGAGCACGATGCCCAGCGTCGAGATCCAGAAGTGCCAGTTGACGAGCTTCAGGCTATAGAGCTGCTTCTTGTTCCACAGCCACGGCACCAGGCAGTACAGCGCGCCGAAGGAGACGAAGCCGACCCAGCCGAGCGCGCCGGAATGCACGTGGCCGATGGTCCAGTCGGTGTAGTGGGACAGCGAGTTCACCACCTTGATCGACATCATCGGGCCTTCGAAAGTCGACATGCCGTAGAAGGCGACCGACACCACCAGCATGCGCAGCACCGGATCGGTGCGCAGCTTGTCCCAGGCGCCCGACAGCGTCAGCAGGCCGTTGATCATGCCGCCCCAGGAGGGCATCCACAGCATGATCGAGAAGGTCATGCCGAGCGTCTGCGCCCAGTCCGGCAGCGCCGTGTAGTGCAGATGGTGCGGGCCGGCCCAGATATAGAGGAAGATCAGCGCCCAGAAGTGGATGATCGACAGCCGGTAAGAGTAGATCGGCCGGTCGCAGCGCTTCGGAACGAAGTAGTACATGATGGCGAGGAAGCCGGCGGTCAGGAAGAAGCCGACCGCGTTATGGCCGTACCACCACTGGAACATCGCGTCCTGCACGCCGCCCCAGGCGATGTAGGATTTCGAGCCGAGCAGCGAGACCGGCAGGCCCGGATTGTTGCCGAGATGCAGCACCGCGATGGTGACGATGAAGGCGAGATAGAACCAGTTGGCGACGAAGATGTGCGGCTCTTTGCGCTTGATCACCGTGACCAGGAAGACGAGGAGATAGACGACCCAGACGATGGTGAGCCAGAGATCGGCGTACCATTCCGGTTCGGCATATTCCTTGGACTGGGTGACGCCGAGCAGATAGCCGGTGCCGGCGATCAGGATGAAGAAGTTGTAGCCGAGCACCACGAACCAGGGCGCAAGATCGCCCGCAAGGCGCACGCGGCAGGTCTTCTGCACCACGTAGAAGGAGGTCGCGATCAGCACGTTGCCGCCGAAGGCGAAGATCACCGCCGAGGTGTGCAGCGGCCGCAGCCGCCCGAAGCTGGTCCAGGGCAGATCGAAGTTCAGCGCGGGCCAGGCGAGCTGGCTGGCGATGATCAGGCCGACCAGGAAGCCGGCGATACCCCAGAACATCGCGATCGCGGCGGCGAACTTGATCGGACCCATGTTGTAGTTCGGCCGGCCGTTGATCTCCTGCGGCGGCAACGCCGCCGGCCGCGTGAAATAGCGGTTGAAGATCGCAAAGCAGGCCCAGAGGCTGAAGGCTGCGCCGAGCACGGCGTGAAAGGCGAAGGCGCCGTCGGCCGCCTTGGCCGCGACGAACACAAGAACGAAGGCGGACACGGCCGAAAGCGCGCCAAGCCCGGCCTCGCCGTGTGTCATCCATTTTGCGTCTGCGGATTGTGTCATTGCGGATACTTTCTTGAGTGACCCGCCCCCTCACATCACGCTTTCGCGAGTGCGAGCTTGACCAAGATCAATTCGCGTCGGATTTGCGCCCCCCGTTACGCGCAACGCACACTGCAACGCGGCAATAAAATGCAACGCGGCAATAAAATGCAAAGGCCGGCAGCCCATCGACTGCCGGCACTCATCATTGGACCTTGATCGAAGTCAGGAGCCGCAGGAACCGCAGCAGCACGAATCGTTCTTCCGTTCCTGCTGCCCGAGTCCCTCCTGCTTCAGGGCATAGAGCGTGCAGGTGTTCGGACAATACTCGTCCCGGCCGGAATCCCGGTGTCGGGCGAAATCCTCGGCGCAGCGCGCGGTGGTCGCGCAGGTGCCGCAGACGCGCTGCAGATCCTGCAGCACCTCCGGATGCAGCTTGGCCAGCAGTTCCTCGCTCAGACCGAATTCCGCCAGGCGCTGCTTCAGGAGGCCGCTGCTCGCCTTGTTGGCGCACAGCTTGAAGAGCTCGGCGGGCGAAAGGCCGAACTCGTCGGCAATCAGGCCGATCTGCCGATCATCCAGTCCATGCAACCTCATCGCTTCCCCGGAACGGCCGGCAAACCGCTTGATCCGCTCGATCATCCTGCCGATCACGAGGTATTCCAGAAGGCCTGCCGATGCAGCCATGGATCGTCTCCGTCAGAAGCTGCGGCGCTTGCCGTGCGCGCCCTCGACTTTCGGGGCCAGATCGCGGGTCCGCCGCTCGCCCCAGTACAGCACCGACCCGAAAATCACGAACACGCCGACAATGGCCGCGGACAGGATCACCACATCGAAAGGCATCGTTTTCCTCCATTTGAGTCGGAGAAAAGGATGTCACGGCGCGCGGATTACATTTTTGAGCTGCATCAATTCGGGCGGCTGCGGCCCGCGGCGCCTGCTGCGTTGACCCAGATCAACCGAAAGTGGCGACAACCGTGCGACCATGAAAACTCATTTGGAATCAACGAGCAGGACACGCGCGATGCGATATTTTCCCGGCTGGCTTGCCGCCATACTCGTCGTGACGAGCCCGGCATGGGCCCTTACCCCCGCCGAGCAGCGCGGCAAGAACTTCGTGGTCACCAACTGTTCGCGCTGCCACGCGATCGACAAGGTGTCGCCGAGCCCGCTGAACATCGCCCCGCCCTTCCGCGACCTGCACCGCAAATACCCGATCGAAACGCTGCAGGAGTCGCTGGCCGAAGGCATCTACACCGGCCATCCCACCATGCCGACCTTCACGCTCGCCCCCGACCAGATCAATGATGTGCTGTCCTACCTCAAGACCCTGGAATAGCGCGCTCCACGTTCAGACCGTCTGCACCGTCCAGTCGATCAGCTGACGCGCGATATCGGCGAAGGCGGCGTCGAAGGCGGCAACCACCGCCGGCGGCTCGACCTTGTCGATCGCCTGGCTGACGCTGAACAGCTTCGCGGCGACGACCTTGCCCTGCTTGTCGAGGAGCCGCGCCGAAAAGGCGATCTTCGCGGTCGGCCGCGGGCCGGCCGCCACCTGAAACTCCCTGATGTCGATCAGGAGCTGGTAGTCGATCTCGGCGCCGTCGGCGTTGCGCAGCGGCGCACGGGCAATGTCGTAGTTTTCGAAACTCTGGATCAATCTCGCCTGCAGCAGCCTTGGAATCGTATCGGCCCATTGGGCGTTGGCGAATTCCGGGGAGTCGTTGGCCGGCGAGAACAGGATGCGCTGCGTGTCGAGCATGACGACGGTCGAGGGCTCGGGGATCGCGAGCTGTGCCTTCAGCGGCTTTCCGGGTGTCGCAGGCGCAGCCGCGGCCTGCAGGTTGTAGACGGTCTTCGGCGGCGGCGTGCTCGCTCCCGTCATGCGCTCGAGGCCCGCGACGATGCCGTCGAGCTTGCCCGTGTTGCGCGCCAGTCCGTCGGAAAATGTCCGGAAATTCTCGATCATGCCGTGCAGCGAATCGGCATTGTCGGCGAGAATCGAATCGACGCGCCGCAGCGCGTCGCGCGCGGCCTGCGTCATGCTCTGCCCCGCGCCGGGTTCGGCGACCAGGGTCGGCACGCGGCCGGAGGCCGCTACCTCCTTGCCGCCCTCCAGCGCCACCACGGGCACGCCGGTCAGGCCCTGGAAGTCGAGCCCCACCTTGGTGTCGGCCCGCACCGGCGTATCGGCCGCTACCGCGATCGTCGCGTTGACGCGGCGCGGATTGTCGGTCGCGAGCTTCAGTTCGGTGACCTCGCCGACGCGGATGCCGTTGAACAGGACCGAGGCGCCGACCAGGAGCCCCGGCACCGGCCCGTCGAACTGCAGGTGATAGGTGCTGCGCGCGCCCATCCCGGTGGAATTGTGCAGCCAGTAGACGAAGCCGAACGTGGCTGCGATGGCTGCCAGCACGAAGGCGCCGACGATGACGAAGGGAGCTCGGGTTTCCATGGGCGTTCTCAATCCGGGTTCTTGTGCAGCATCAACGAGCGCTTGCCGTGGAAATAGGCCTTCACCCAGGGATGTTCGGAGTGCAGCAGATCGTCCATCGATCCGATAGCGACGATCTCGCCGTCGGCAAGCGCAGCGACGCGGTCGCAGACGGTCTTCAGGCTGGCGAGGTCATGCGTCACCATGAAGACCGTAAGGCCGAGCGTCTTCTGCAGCGTCTTGATCAGCGCGTCGAAATCGCCGGCCGCGATCGGGTCGAGGCCGCTGGTCGGCTCGTCGAGGAAGACGATCGCGGGATCGAGCGCCAGCGCGCGCGCCAGCGCCACGCGCTTGGTCATGCCGCCGGACAGCTCCGAGGGCAGCTTGTCGCCGTCCTCGGGCGAGAGCCCGACCATCTCCAGCTTGGCGTCCGCGATCTCGTCCATCAGCGATTGCGACAATGACAGGTTCTCGCGCAACGGAAACTGCACGTTCTGCCGCGCCGTGAGCGATGAGAACAGCGCGCCCTGCTGGAACAGGATGCCCCATTTCGGCGCACCGTGACGGCCATTGAGCCCGCCGGCCGCGTCCGCGTCCCAGCCCATCACCTCGATGCGTCCGCCCATTTTCGGAATGAGGCCGATGATGGTGCGCATCAGCACCGACTTGCCGCCGCCGGAAGCGCCGACCAGGCCGAGGATCTCGCCCCGGATCACGTCGAGCGACAAATGATCGATCACGATGCGGCGGCCGAATCCGACCACGAGATCGCTGACGCGGATCGCATATCGATCGGTTACAGCGTCCACGGCTCACATCCCGATCGAGGCGAAGAAGACGGCGAACAGGCCGTCGAGCACGATGACGAGGAAGATCGACTTCACCACCGAGGTCGTGGTCTGCCGTCCCAGCGATTCGGCGCTGCCCTGCACCTTCAGCCCCTCGCTGCAGGCGATGATGCCGATCACCAGCGCCATGAACGGCGCCTTGATCATGCCGACCTGGAAATGCGTGACCGACACCGCCTCGTGCAGCCGCGCGATGAAGATCGCCGGCGACATGCCGCCATACAGCCAGGCGATCAGGCCGCCGCCGTAGAGCGCCGCCATCGAACCCAGGAACGCCAGGATCGGCAATGCGATGACCAAGGCTATGATGCGCGGCAGGATCAGCACCTCGACGGGATCGAGTCCCATGGTCGTGAGTGCGTCGATCTCCTCGCGCATCTTCATCGAGCCGAGCTCGGCCGTGCAGGCGCTGCCGGAGCGGCCGGCGACCATGATGGCCACGATCAGCACGCCGATCTCGCGCAGCACGAGGATGCCGACCATGTCCACGACATAGGATTCGGCGCCGAACTTGCGGAAGTGGAAGATGCCCTGCTGGGCGATGATGGCGCCGATCAGGAAGGTGATCAGCACCATGATCGGGATCGCCTGCCAGCCGATCCGCCAGGTCTGGTAGACCAGCGAGGTCAGCCGCAGCGAGCGCGGACGGCGCAGCACGCCGAGCAGCGCCCAGCCCGCCGCGCCGAGCATCTGCAGAAAGATCGCGGCCTCGCCGACGGCGCCGAACGCCGCGCGTCCGGCCTGCTCCAGCCTCACCAGAACGGGATTTGGCCGTGGCCGCGCCGCGCGCTCGCCGCGATTGACCTTGTGGACGTCCTCGATCAGCTCCGCATGGCGCTCGTCGATGCCGGTGACGGTGACGGGACGGCCCGCCTGTTCCGCCCCGCGCGAGATCTTCTCCAGGAGCCAGGCGCCGAGCGTGTCGATCTCCCTGACCCCGGCGAGATCGACGCGCAGGCGCTTGGCCTCCGCGAGCTGCGGCGCGGCGGCGTTGAACAGGCCCTCCAGCAAATTGGCGTTGAGCACCGTCCACGATCCGGTGGGACGGATTTCGAGCGTGTCGCCGACAGCGGCGATGTTTAGGAGCGGGTCACTCAATGTTGCCGTCCATCTTCTGAAGCCGCCCTGCTTCTAGGGTGGCGATATGACCCCGGGATTGACCTGCCTCAAGGGCAGGCCGTCGCGGCAGGCCTTGAGACAAATCAAGGCTGCACGTAGACACCGGACTAGGGTGATTTATACACTCCCTCAGGGAGATAACCATGCTGACATCAACCGAATTGCGCGACGAGCTCGTGGCGCTGAAAGCCGATGCCGCGCGCCTGCTCGGCACCGCCGGCGACGAGATGCTGAAGGCCTCGCGCGAGCGCGCCGACAACTTTGCCGAGCAGCTCAAATCCGCGCTCGACGAGCTCGGCCGGAATCTCGGCGAGGAAGAAAAGCAGATCGAAAAGCTGGTCGCGGAGCGCCCGATCGCGGCGCTCGCCTGCGCCTTCGCGGTCGGTATCGTGGTTGGCATTGCCCTGAGGAGGCCCTGAGTGAACTCGGAAAACATCGTGAAGAACCTGCGCCTGCTGTGGCGCACCGACCGGATCATTGCCGAGATGCGGCTGCGCCACATGCTGGTGGGCCTCGGTCTGCGCGCCTTTGCCGCGCTGATCGCCGCGTTCGGGCTGCTGATGTTCGAGCTGGCCGCCTATTTCGCGCTGGTGCAGGTCCTGAACGCCATTGCCGCCGCAGCCATTCTGGGTGCCGTGAACTTCGCGATCGCGCTCGTCCTCGCCCTCATCGCGTCGCGACGCGGTCTCGGCCAGGAATTGACGCTCGCCAACGAAATTCACGATTCCGCGATCGACGCGCTGCAGGCCGAGGCACAAGCCACGCAGTCGCAGATCAACCGCCTGATGCATCACCCTCTCGAAGGCGTGCTGCCGCTGATCGTGCCGTTGATCACGGCGGCGATCAGCCATTTGCGCAAGCCCGCCGCCGCGTCCGACTAGGAACCCGCCGTCAGGAACAGCCGATCATGTCCTCCCCCACGCCCATTCTCAACGCCTCGCTGCCCTCGAGCTTCCGGCAGATCCGGATCGAGCTCGCACGCGAGCGCGGACATCCCGAGGGCGCCCACGACATTGCCTATATCCTGGTGGCGCCGCTCGACGGTGACGGCCGCATCGATGCCGAGGTATGGCGGCAGCACCGTGAGGCCTGCCGCGTGGCGCGGTTGCGGCCGGGCGAGGCGTCCGTGCACGGCCATCTCGTGCATCGCCGCGGCGGCTCGTGGGCATTCCAATACGAGGCGAACATCCCCGACGAGGGCGGCTATCACTTCAACGAAGAACGCTTCGTGCCGGGCGAATACGTGTCGGTGAACGAGGAAGGCCGCATGCATCCGTTCCGCGTCGTCTCCGTCACGCGGCTCTGAAGCGCCCTGCCCTAGCGATCCAGCGGCAGGGTCACGTCGAACAGATCGCGCTCGGACGCATCGGGTTCGACCTTGAAGCCGAGGTCCCTGCACATCTCGATCATGGTGGTGTTCTCGCGCAGCACCTGTCCGTAGATCTGCTTCAGACCTTCCGACTTCGCATATTCGATCAGCAACTGCATCAGCGCCCAGCCCAGCCCCCTGCCCTTGAGGTCCGAGCGCAGCAGGATGGCGTATTCCCCGGTCTCGTAGATCGAGTCCGAATGCAGCCGCACCACGCCGGCGAGTTCCCCGCTTGCCTCGTCGAAGGCGACGAACGCCATGGCGCGGGCGTAGTCGAGCTGGGTGAGGCGCGCGATGAACTCGTGTGAGAAGTGTTTCATCGGGGCAAGGAAACGCAGCCGCAGGTCCTCCAAGGTGACGTGCTTCAGGAAGGCGTGGATCAGCGGCTCGTCCTCGGGACGAATCGGCCGTGCCAGCACCTTCCATCCGTCCTTCACCATCAGGTGCCGCACCCACTCGGACGGATAGGGCCTCACCGCAAAGCGCGCGTTGCCGGGACCTGCGAATTTGCGCCCGGGCGCGTCTACGGAGACGCGGGCATCGACCGCCAGCACGCCCGACGGGTCGGCGAGCAACGGGTTGATGTCGAGCCCGGACACCTCGGGCAGGTCGGCGGCAAGTTGCGCCAGCTTGACCAGCGTCAGCGCCACCGCGTCCTCCTTCACGGCCGGCACGTCGCGGTAGGCGGCGAGCAGCCGCGACACCCGCGTGCGGCCGATAAGTTCCCGCGCCAGCGCGAGGTCGAGCGGCGGCAATGCCAGCGCCTTGTCGTTGATGATCTCGACCGCCGTACCGCCGCGCCCGAACACCACCACCGGGCCGAAGGTCGGATCCTCGGCGATGCCGAGGATCAGTTCGCGCGCCTTCGCGCGCAGCACCATCGGCTGCACCAGCACGCCGGCGAGCCGTGCCTCGGGCCGCAGCTGCTTGGCCCGCTTGAGGACGTCGGCAGCCGCCCAGCGCACCTCGTCGGCGGTAGCCAGATTCAGTATGACGCCTCCGACGTCGGACTTGTGCGTGATGTCGCGCGACAACACCTTCAGCACGACCTTGCTCCCCAGCGCGAACAGGGATTCGGCGTGCTTCAACGCCTGCTCGGGATCGGCGGCTTCGAGTGTCGGCACCATGTCGATCTGGTAGGCATCGAGCAGCCGTTTCACCTCGGCCGGATCCAGCCAGCGCCGTCCTTCGGCAACGGCGGTCCCGACGACGGCACGCGCCGCCTCCACGTCGGGCACGAAGTCGGCAGGCAGGCTCGGCGGCACCGCCGACAGGGCTTCGATGGCCTCGCGATGCTTGACCAGATGCATGAAGCCGCGCACCGCATCGTCCTCGGTCGCGAAGTTGGGGATGCCGGCGTTGTCGAAGGTCTTCGATATCTGAGGGCCCGCCCCGACCCAGACCGCCAGGACGGGACGCGCCGGCTGGCGCTTCTGCCGCGCCGCCGAGACGACGCGCGTCACGGTGTCGGCAATGTCGCCGGCGGGCGCCACCGCGGTCTGCACGTTCATGACCAGCACCGCGTCGTTGTCGGGGTCGGCAAGCAGGGCCTCGAGCGCGGCGGCATAGCGCGCCGCATCGGCATCGCCGATGATGTCGACCGGATTCGACCCCGACCAGGTCGGCGGCAGCACGGCGTCGAGCTTCTCGCGCGTCGCCGGCGATAGCGCCGCCGTGACGCCGCCGAGCTCGGCGAGGCGGTCCACCGCCAGCACGCCGAGACCGCCGCCGTTGGTCAGCATGGCGAGCCGCTTGCCGCGCGGGGGCTTCAGCCGCCCGAGCGTCTCGGCGCAGTCGAACAGTTCGCGCAGGTCGAACACGCGCAACATGCCGGCGCGGCGGAACGCGGCGTCATAGACGTCGTCCGCGCCGGCCAGCGCGCCGGTATGGGTCGCCGCGGCACGGGCGCCCATCGCCATCCGCCCCGACTTCACCACCACGATCGGCTTGACGCGGGCCGCCGCGCGCGCCGCCGACATGAACTTGCGGGCATCGCGCACCGCCTCGATGTAAAGCAGGATCGCGCCGGTATCGCGGTCGAGCGCGAAGTAGTCGAGCAGGTCGGCAATGTCGACGTCGAGCTGGTCGCCGATCGAGACGACGCCGGAAAAGCCGACCGACTTCTGCCCGGCCCAGTCCACCATGCCCGCCGCGATGGCGCCGGACTGCGAGATCAGAGCGAGATTGCCGCGACGCGGCATATGCGCGGCGAAGCTCGCATTGAGCCCGACGGCCGGCATCATGATCCCCAGACAATTGGGCCCGATCAGGCGCATGCGATGCGTTCGCGCCGCGCGGTCGGTTGCCTCCGCAATCGAGCCCGGCCCATGGCCGAGCCCGGCGCTGACGATCACCGCGCCAGCCGCGCCGCGCTTGCCCGCGGCGTCGACGATCCCGGGTATCTCCCGCGCCGGCGCGGTGACGACGACCAGCTCCGGCGCAAACGGCAGCCCGTCGATATCGCTCGCCGTCTTCATGCCGCCGATTTCGCGATGACGCGGATTGACGATGCCGATCTGGCCGGCGAATCCGCTGGTGCGGATATTCTGCAGGATGGCAGCTCCCAGCGAGCCCTGCCGCGAACTCGCCCCCACCAGCGCCACCGAGCGTGGCGCCAGCACATTGCCCAATCGATAGGTCGACATCGTTCAATGACCTCGCATGGCCTGAGGCCGGGATGTACGACAGATCATGCGCATTTGGATAGGGAAGCTAGTGCGACAGCATAACCCAGCAGGGTGGCCGGTTGATGACCGTCGAGGTCACCCCGCCCCAGATCAGCTCGTTCAGCCTGGAGTGGCGGTAACCGCCCATGACCAGGAGGTCGATGCCGTTGTCCTCGACATATTCCTCGAAGACTTTTCCGTCGGGGCGCCCGTCGATTGCGACAGTCTCGAATACGGCCCTGATGCGGTGCTCGGCCAAATGGCGCTCGATCGCCTCGCCCGAGGCCTTTTGCGCGGCACTCGCCTCGTCTGTTGCGGTGACGATGCGAACCCTGGCAGCCCGCCGCAGCAGCGGCAGCGCATCGCCGAGCGCGCGCGCCGCCGGCGCGCTGTGGTCCCAGGCGATCGCGACATCGTCGAAGCTGGCGGCGAGACTGTCCGACGTCTCCTCCGGACACATCAGCACCGGCCGGCCGGTATCGAACAGCAGGCGTTCGACCAGTTGCTCCGACAGCGAATCGGCGGTCCTGACAATGGCAATCGCGATGTCGCGCAGCCGCGCCTGGCGCGCGATGATGTCCACCATCGCCGCGCCTGACGTGCGCTCCAGCCGCTGCTCGTTGCGCAGCGACAGTTTGGTCGCCGCCGCTCCGAACGCCGTGAGCAAGCCGTGGGCCGTCGGCGCGGTCTGTACGATTTCGGTCGCACCCAGCACGTCGGCAACGCCCTGCGGAGCGGCATCCCCGGTCTCGATCGCAAGCGCCGTGACGCGCAGATCCAGCCCGCGCGACATCGCGACGCACTTCTCGATCGCCGCCATGGTGCTGCGCGAGGATCGTCCGACCAGCGGCAACAGCGCGTCGCGGATCAACATGGCTAGGTTTCCTCAGCCTCGCATTGCGCACAATACTCCAGTGCGCGGATGATATCTTCGCGCGCGATGATGCCGTCGAGGTGCGAATCGGGATCCAGGATCGGCAGGCTGCGCAGTCGGTGCTCGATCATCAGTTGCAGAACCCGGGTCAGTTTGGTGTCGCGGCCGGCGTAGATGAACTCACGCGTCATGACGCCGGCCACCGTCCGCCGCATCAGGTCGTCATAGCGTGGCACCATACGCGCCGGCGTGAATTCGAAGCAGGCGAGGTAGTCGAACTTGCTGACGACACCCACGACCTGGTCGTTGTCCACCACCGGAAAGCTGTTGAAATCGGTCTGCTTGAAGCGCTGGCCGAGCTCGCGAATCGACATCGCCGGCGCCACGGTCGTGACGTCGCGGGTCATGTAGTCGGAGACGATCTGTTCGAGGAATTTGTACAAGCTGGCCGCCGAATGCCTTGGGTTTCGAATGTGCCGGCAGTCCCGGCGACGACGGCATTAGAAGCCTTGCGCCGGAGACTGCCATTGATCAAGGTCAACAATGTCCGGAGCTAAGTAATGAACCCTAAGGCCGGGTTCGGATTGTTGCGCCGCACGCCGATGCCGGAGCTTCGCGGCCGATCGATGGAGGAAGGACATGCTGCGCAAGCTCGTTTATCTCGTGGTGGCAGGCACGGTGTTCCTGGCGGGTGTGACGGTGATCATCCGCTACTTCTCGGACATATTGCCGTTGGCGTCGACCGAACCGCCGACCGTGTGGCGATTCGAGATCGCCTCCCTGCTCACCGCAGCGCAGTGGATCGCGCTCGCGGTGGTGGCCATCGCGGCGGTCTCGATCGTCATCCTGCTGGGCAGGTCCGGCCGCACCCGCGCACCCTAGCGAGGCGCCGGTCTGTTCCGGCCACGAAACCGATATCCGGCTCAAACCCCTCCGGGGTAAACCGTCTCGCGATGAACTTCCCTGCCGCTCTCGTCGGTGACGACGACCAGGAGATCCTTGCGGCCAGGCGGCTCCTTCGTCCGAATGATGGTGGCAAGCCGCTTGCTGTGCTCGATGGCCATGGTCGTATTTGCAAGCTCAAGTCCCTTTCTGTCGCGAACGGGGACGCCGTCCTGGATGTCGAAATAGAACGTCTGCACAACGCTTCCTTTGGATTTGTGGGAATTGTTCTTGAAAGGAGCGCCGTCCCGGCAACCCCTGAGGTTGCCGGCAAGGAAGGACGCGCGGTTCAAAGACGGGCGGGATCGACCTAGTGCTTCCGCGCGCTGGCGAACAGCTGAGTGGTCGCCTCGACCAGGCGCTGGTTTCGGCGCACGAAATTCTGGCTTTCGCGGCTGAACACGTCCATCTGATGCTGGCCGCACTCTTTCAGCACGTTGCGGATGTTCTCCACCGAATGCGCCTCGTTGATCCTGGCGGCAAACTCCGCCGCCAGATGCATCTCGGCGCGCACGTCTTCGAGGATCTCGTCGCTGGCCGTCACCATTTCGCCGAGAATGACCCGCTGCGCGTCGAAGATGAAATGCAGCGCCCGCTTGTTGAATTCGACAATGGCGCCCGGCGCGTCGCTCGGCAGCTTCACCATTGCGGTTTCGGTCAACGTCTCTGACATGGCAAGCCTCCTGAATCTGTCAAGGAAACATAACGCCCCAGCTCCCCGGTAGCGTTGAGCTGCGTCAAGCAAATCTCAGCGCGAGAGCAGCGCGCAGCGGGCGGTCTGGCCAACCAGGTGCTGGGTGACGCCGCCCAGCACCCATTCGCGGAAGCGCGAGCGGCCATAGGCGCCGGCCACCACCACGCCGGCGCCGGTATCGGCGGCGATGCGGTCGAGCTGCTTGACGGCGTTACCGCAGTGCTCAGGCACCTGGACGCGGGATGCGATGCCGTGCCGCGCGAGCCAGCCGGCGACGTCCTCGGCCTGCCGGCGCACGGCCGCCTGCGTTCCCTCTTGCTCGGCGACGGCCGCCACCGTGACTTCCTTGACCCTGGCCAGCAGCGGCAGCGCATCGGCTACCGCCCGCCGCGCCTCCGGACAGTCCTTCCACGCCACCAGCGCACTGCGCAAATCCAGCCATTTCGCGCTGGACGGCACCACCAGCAGCGGCCGCCCCAACTGCAGCACAAGGTCGCTGGGACTGGCGATCGCGAACGGATCGAGGATTGCATTGCCGTCGCCGCCGACGATGACGAGATCGGCCGCGCGGGCTTCGCGCGCGACATAGCGCGCCGGCAGTTCCATGGCCGAGCGCCATTCAAGGGCCTTGACGCGTCCATGCATTGCTGCGCGGAACCGGCTCTCCAGCTCGGTCATGCGGCCTTGGATGGCGGCCTCCCCCTCATCGAGCAGTTGCTGGCTCGCGGCGCCTTCGAGAAAATACATCGGCGGGCTGAACATCGCCGCCGCGACGCCGATCACCTTGGCGGAAAACAGTGCGGCAAGCTGTCCGGACACTTCAAGCAAGGCCTCGTTCGGCTGATCGACCGCCAGGCTGACCATCGCCGTCGCATAAGTCATGGAATTCTCCCGCACCATCCAGTCCTGGCCGCAGTTAGGCGGCAGGACCGGCGATCTACGATGAGATAGATCAAACGCCGGCTTTGAGCTTTGTCAACGGCGAGCCGCCTGCGCGGGCTATCGTTGCCACAGGTCCGACCAAGCTGGAGAGCATCCGAATGCGCGCGCACCAGATCATGACCCGGCAGGTCATCACCGCCACCGTCGACACCTCCGTAGCGGATGCAGCGCGCACGTTGCTGGAGCATCACATCAGCGGGATGCCGGTCGTCGACGCCGCGGGAAAACTGGTCGGCGTGGTATCGCAGGGCGATTTCGTGCGCCGCGCCGAGATCGGCACGCAGCGGCGGCGCTCGCGCTGGCTGAAACTGCTGCTGGGCCCCGGCGAGGAAGCGACCGACTTCGTGCGCGAACGCGGCCGCAAGGTGGGTGAGGTGATGAACCCCTCGCCGATCACGGTCACGGAAGACACGCCGCTCGAGGACGTCGCAGCGACGATGGAGAAGAACGACATCAAGCGTGTTCCGGTCATGCGCGGCGACCGGCTCGTCGGCATCGTCACCCGCACCAACCTGGTGCAGGCGGTGCTGGACCTCGCCCGGGAGGTGCCCGATCCGACCGCCGACGACGATCATCTTCGCAACCGCATCCTTGCCGCGCTGGAAAAGCACGACTGGAAGCCGCTCGGACTGTCCGTCGTGGTCCGCGACGGCATCGTGCATCTGTCCGGTATCATCACCGACGAGCGGTCGCGGCAGGCCGCCATCGTCGCGGCCGAGAACGTCACCGGCGTTCGCAAGGTGCACGACCATCTGGTCTGGCTCGAGCCAATGTCGGGGATTTACGTCAATTCCGGCGAAGACGAGCAGGACAGCAAGGCGGGAGCGGGCTAGCTACCCCGTTGAAGGGCTTGAGATTTGCCCGGCCATGGGACAAATAGGCGTGTCTCATGGCCGTTCGGGCACGTCGCGGCAGCGCCGTAGTCCCCCCGGGGGCCGTCCGCAAAGGCCCGGCTTGACCAATACCGTTCAACCACAATCTGCCGACCCCACGCAGGACCGCCGCTTCCGTCTCGGAATCGAGCGATCCGGGGTCGGAACCTGGAATCTCGACCTCCTGACCCGGGAAGTCACATGGTCCGAGAACGCCGGGCAGATGTTTGGCATGTCGGGGACACATGCGGCCGGCTATGAGGCCTTCCTGGAACTTCTGGACCCGCTCGATCGCGAGCGCCTGAGGCGGGCGGTCGCGCACACCGTGGACAGCGGCGTCGGGCTCGACATCGCGTTTTCGATCGCGACCCGGCCGGCGGGGCGGCACTGGATCCGCCTGCGCGCGGGGGTAGTCCGCGCCGAGGACGGCCGGCCGCGCCACCTCAGCGGCATTGCGCTCGACATCGACGAAGAAAGGCAGGTCGAGGAGGCGCTGCGCACCCGCGAGACCCATCTGCGGTCGATCCTGGAGACCATCCCCGACGCGATGATCGTGATCGACAGCCGTGGCATCATGCAGTTCTTCAGCAATGCGGCGGAACGCCAGTTCGGCTACGCCGCGGGCGAAGCGATCGGCCAGAACGTCAGCATCCTGATGCCCGAGCCCGACCGCACCCACCACGATGCCTATCTCGAGCGTTACCGCGTCACCGGCGACCGCCGCATCATCGGCATCGGCCGCATCGTCACCGGAAAGCGCAAGGACGGCACCACCTTCCCGATACACCTTTCGGTCGGCGAAATGCGCTCGGGCGGCGAGACCTTCTTCACCGGCTTCGTGCGCGACCTCACCGAGCAGCAGCAGACGCAGGCCCGCCTGCAGGAATTGCAGTCGGAGCTGGTCCACATCTCGCGCCTGACGGCGATGGGCGAGATGGCGAGCGCGCTGGCGCACGAGCTGAACCAGCCGCTGGCGGCCATCAGCAACTACATTAAGGGTTCGCGCCGCCTGCTCTCCGCCAGCGCCGATCTGAATCGCGACAAGATCGAGAGCGCGATGGATCGCGCGGCCGAACAGGCGATGCGCGCCGGCCAGATCATCCGCCGCCTGCGCGATTTCGTCGCGCGCGGCGAATCGGAGAAGCGCGTCGAAAGCATCGCGAAGATGATCGAGGAATCCGGCGCGCTCGGCCTCACCGGGGCGCGCGAGCAGGGCGTCAACCTGCAATTCGACCTCGACCGGCGGCACGATCTGGTGCTGGTCGACCGCGTCCAGATCCAGCAGGTGCTGGTCAATTTGTTCCGCAATGCGCTGGAGGCCATGGCGGGCGCAAGTCAACGCCGGCTCGTCGCATCGACGCGAGCCGTCGAGGATGAGATGATCGAGGTCTCCGTCGCCGATACCGGCCACGGGTTCGCCGACGGCGTCGAATCGAATCTGTTTCAGACCTTCTTCACGACCAAGGATACCGGCATGGGGGTGGGGCTGTCGATCAGCCGTTCCATCGTCGAGGCGCATGGCGGGAAGATGTGGGCGGAGAACAACCCTTCCGGCGGAGCGACATTTCATTTTACACTGCCTGCCGTACCGAACGAAAGCCTTACTGATGCCTAGGGGAAAAGTCTACGTCATCGACGATGACGAGGCGATGCGCCATTCGCTGGAGTTTCTGCTCGGCTCCGTCGATTTCGAGGTCGCGCTGTTCGGCTCGGCGCAAGCCTTCCTCGATGCGATGCCGTCTCTCGAGTTCGGCTGCGTCGTCTCCGACGTGCGCATGCCCGGGATCGACGGCATCGAGCTGCTGCGCCGCCTGAAGACGCTGCAGAGCCGTTTTCCCGTCATCATCATGACCGGCCACGGCGACGTGCCGCTGGCAGTCGAGGCGATGAAGCTCGGCGCCGTCGATTTTCTCGAAAAGCCCTTCGACGACGACTTGCTGATCTCGATGGTCGATTCCGGACTGAAGCGCGCCGAGCCGGAGGCGAGGCAGGAGGCGGTCACCCGCGAGATCGCCGAGCGAATCGCGACGCTGAGCCCGCGCGAGCGTCAGGTGATGGACGGCCTCGTCGCCGGCCTCTCCAACAAGTCGATCGCGAGGGAATACGACATCAGCCCGCGGACCATCGAGGTCTACCGCGCCAACGTCATGACCAAGATGCAGGCCGGCAGCCTGTCGGAACTGGTGCGGCTGGCGATGCGGGCCGGCGCGCTGAAAGATTGAGGAAGATCAACCGGGCCCGCCGCCAATTCTGTCATAAATACTCAATCTGTATGAACCCGGAGTGCAGGTGTCGGCTGATGCAGGATTTGCCGACCAAGGTCATGATTTACGTTGTCGACGATGATTCCGACGTGCTCGGCTCGCTGCAGTTCCTGCTCGAGACGGATGGTTTTGCCGTGCGCACGTTCAAGAGCGCCGCAGCCCTGCTGCGCGACGGGACGTCCGACGGCGCTGACTGTTTCGTGATCGACTACAAGATGCCCGACATGAACGGCATTGACCTGATCAAGCGCCTGCGAAGCAAGGACATTTCGGCGCCCATCATCCTGATCACGGGCCATCCGGACGAGCACATCAATGAGCGGGCCGCAACCGCCGGCGTGCACCATGTATTGCGAAAGCCGCTGCTCGACGACAGCCTGATCGGCCATATCAGGGGCGCGCTCGACGAGCGCCGCACCCGCCACTGATTTGCATTGGCAAGCATGATCCCGGCCCGAAGTGCCGCGTTATTGCAAAGTGGGGACCGGTTTTCGAGGAGGTTTCGCCTCCGGGAAACTACGTAGGGGCTTGCCCTTAAGGCATCGGACCAAATTTCGGGCTTCCCGGTTCCCAATTAGGGTTTGGACATCCCCGGAAAGAGGAGATGCCCAAATGCTCACCCAGTCGATCAACACTTCCACCACCGTCGGCCGTAAGGTTGCCGCCCTTCCCTGCGCGACCAGCGACCGGTTCGGCGTGCTGACCGGGCATGCGGGTCTCATCGCCACCGAATTCACCTACCGCAAGGACGAGGAAATCTACGGCGAGGACGAGCCGGCGGAATACGTCTACCAGGTGATCCGCGGCGCGGTGCGCACCTACAAGCTGCTCTCCGACGGCCGCCGCCAGATCGGCGCCTTCCATCTGCCCGGCGACGTGTTCGGCCTCGAATCCGGCGATGCCCATCGCCTCGCCGCCGAAGCCATCCTCGACACCACGCTGCGCCTCGTGAAGCGCAAGAGCCTCGAACAGTCGGCCCAGAGCGACGTCCGCGTCGCCCGCGATCTCTGGTCGATCACGTCGGGCGAACTGCAGCACGCCGAAAACCACATGCTGCTGCTCGGCCGCAAGACCGCCATGGAGCGCGTCGCCACCTTCCTGCTCGAAATGGACCGCCGCCTCGCCAGGACCGGCATGATCGCGCTGCCGATGTGCCGCCGCGACATCGGCGACTATCTCGGCCTCACGCTTGAAACCGTCTCGCGCGCGCTGTCCGAACTGCAGCAGCAGGGCGTGCTCGGCCTGTCCGGCGCCCGCCAGATCGTGCTGCGCAACCGCGACCGGCTCGCCGATCTCGAAGCCTGACCTCTTGCAGACCTGACCTCCACTCTCCTCCCTGAGCCTTGGCTGCCCGCCGTTCCGGTGGGCAGCTTTTTCTTTTTGGGGCGCCCCTCGGCGAAAATCGCGCCATGGCCCTGCCTGGCGCCGCCGCCTCCCGGCGCGGGTTATCCACTGTAGTCAAACTGTCATCCTGAAGACGCGCCGCCGTCATACGCCCGGCCTAGGACGATTGCGGATTGAAATCCTGCAGCCGTTTCGATTGCGAAGGGTAATGTATGCGCGGGACCACCGAGCCAGATACGATCGTCCGCCTTGAGGATGTTGGCGTCACCTACGCCAATGGCGTGACGGCGCTGCGTCAGACCACCATTGCCTTTCGTCGCGGCCAGTTCACGGTGCTTCTCGGCAGGTCGGGCGCCGGCAAATCGACGCTTCTGCGCACCATCAATCACCTGGTGCCGCCGAGCACCGGGCGAATCGTTTCGAGCGAATACGGCGTGCTCGGACCGTCATCGCAGCTGCGCCAGCACCGTCGGCGCACCGCGCTGATCTTCCAGCACCATCAGCTGATCGAGCGCCGCACCGCGCTCGACAACGTGCTCACCGGACGGCTTGCCTTCCATGGCACGCTGCGCAGCCTGTTGCCGCTGCCGCGGGCGGATTTCGAGATCGCGCTCGCCTGCCTTGATCGCGTGGGCCTGTCGGACAAGGCGCTGGCGCGGGTCGACCAGCTTTCAGGCGGCCAGAAGCAGCGCGTCGGCATCGCCCGCGCACTGGCGCAGCAGCCTTCCCTGATCCTGGCCGACGAACCGGTGGCGAGCCTCGATCCCGCCACCGCGGAAGCGGTGCTCGAACTGCTGCGGTCGATCTGCCGGCAGGACGGCATTACCGCCATCGTCTCCCTGCACCAGCTGGAATTCGGCCGGCGTTTCGCCGACCGCATCGTTGGGCTTGCCAACGCCGGCATCGTCTTCGATGCGACCGCGGCCGAGCTCGGCGACGCCCACCTCAGCGCCGTCTACGGGCGCGCCGAGCGCCTGCATCCGGCAGGCGATCGCATGGAAGCGCCCCGCGCACGACCTTTGCTCGAACCAAGGATGGAGGTATCGATATGAAGCGACTTTTCGCAATGTTGGCCGGCGCGGCGCTCGCGCTCGGATTGCCGGCTGCCGTGACGGCCGCCGAGCCGGATCCGGCGCTGCTGAAGGTCGCGCTGCTGCCCGACGAAAACGCCTCGGCGCTGATCAAGCGCAACCAGCCGCTGAAGGAATATCTCGAGGCAAGGCTCGGCAAGAAGGTCGAGCTCATCGTCACCACGGACTATTCCTCGATGATCGAGGCCATGCGCTTCGGTCGCATCGACCTCGCCTATTTCGGTCCGCTGTCCTACGTGCTCGCCAGGACCAAGAGCGAGATCGAGCCGTTCGCCGCCATGGTGACCGACGGCAAGCCGACCTATCGCTCAGTGGTGATCGGCAACGTCAAGGCCGGCGTCAATTCGCTCGCCGACATCAAGGGCAAGAAGATGGCCTATGGCGACCGCGCCTCGACCTCGAGCCATCTCATCCCGAAGACCATGCTGAAGGAAACCGGGCTCGTGCACGATCGCGACTATCAGCAGCATTTCCTCGGCGCGCACGACGCGGTGGCGGTGAACGTCGCCAACGGCAACGCCGACGCCGGAGCGCTCTCGGAAGTGATCTGGAACAGCCTCGTCGAACGCAAGCTGGTCGATGCGAGCAAGGTCAAGGTGCTGGGCTACAGCAAGGAATATCCGCAGTACCCATGGACCATGCGATCCGACCTGGCTCCGGCGCTCAAGGAAAAGGCGCGCAAGGCCATGCTCGAGCTGAAGGACCCGGTGGTGCTGAAGAACTTCAAGGCGGAAGGCTTCGCCCCGATCTCCGACAAGGACTACGACGTGATCCGCGAGATGGGCAAGATCCTCAACCTCGACTTCGCCACCATGTGAGGCGGCATGAGCACGATGACCGACCTCGCCGTTCCCGCAAGCCGCGACCACAGTGCAACGCTTTCCGAGTATCGCCGTGCGCGCAGCGCGACGCTTGCCCAGGCCGGCATCGTGCTCGCCGTGGTTCTTGCATCCGCATGGTATGTCAACCTGCTCGACCTCGCCACGCTCGCAAACGGCGTGCCGGCGATCCTGACGCTGGCGCGCGAGTCGTTCCCGCCGGATTTCGCCAACGCGGCGGACTGGTGGAAGCCGCTGCTGGACACGCTGGCGATGAGCGTGGCGGGAACGGCCGTGTCGGTGGCGCTCTCGCTGCCGCTCGCGTTCCTGGCGGCGCGCAATACCTCGCCGCACCCGGTGGTGTTTCAGCTCGCGCGCATCCTGCTCAACGCGCTGCGTTCGGTCCCCGAACTGATCATGGGCATCGTGTTCGTCGCGGCGGTCGGGTTCGGCGCCCTGCCTGGCGTGCTGGCGCTGGGGCTGCATTCGGTCGGCATGGTCGGCAAGTTCTTCGCCGAGGCCATCGAGCATGTCGACGAGGCGCCGGTCGAGGCCGCGAGGGCGGCGGGCGCCACGCCGCTGCAGGTGCTCTACCATGCCGTATTCCCGCAGGTGCTGCCGCAGTTTGCGGACGTGTCGATCTATCGCTGGGAGTACAATTTTCGCGCCTCGACCGTCATGGGCATGGTGGGAGCCGGCGGCATCGGCTTCGAGCTGATGGGCTCGCTGCGCATCATGCAATACCGCGAAGTCTGCGCGATCATGCTGGTGATCCTGGTGATGGTTACCCTCGTCGACGCGTTCAGCGGCCGGCTGCGCCGCAAGTTCAAGTAATCGCCATGAAGCGTGTGGTTCTCACCCACAGGGTCCATGACGAGGTGCTGGAGTTCTTCGCGGGATTTTGCGAACCGGTCCCCAACCAGACGCCGGACACGCTGCCGCGCGACGAGATCCTGCGACGATCTGCGTCCGCGCACGGCATCATGGCCTTCATGCCGGACAGGATCGACGCGGAATTCCTAACGGCGTGCCCGCAACTGGCGATCGTCGCCGCAGCGCTCAAGGGCTATGACAATTTCGACGCCGCCGCCTGCAGCGCGGCCGGTATCTGGCTCACCGTGGTGCCAGATCTCCTCACCGTCCCGACCGCCGAACTGACGGTCGGGCTAATGATCGGCCTGACCCGCAGGATCAGGGCTGCGGACACATGGGTGCGCTCCGGCAATTTCAACGGCTGGCGGCCGGAATTCTACGGCCTCGGCGTTGCCGGTTCGACCGTCGGCATCGTGGGAATGGGCGCGATCGGCCGCGCAGTGGCGGCGCGGCTGCGCGGCTGGGGCTGCAACACGCTGTACACCGACCGCGCGCCCATCGCGCGGACGGAGGAAACCGGTCTCGGCATTGCATGGCGCGGCCTCGACGATTTGCTGCGCGAGGCCGACATCGTCGTGCTGGCCCTGCCGCTGACGGCGGAGACGCTGCACATCATCAACCAGGCCCGGCTGGGGGCACTGAAGCCCGGCAGCTACCTCGTCAATCCGTGCCGCGGCTCGGTGGTAGATGAAGCGGCAGTTCTCGCGGCGCTGCAATCCGGCCGTCTTGCGGGATACGCCGCCGATGTCTTCGAGCTGGAAGACTGGGCGCGGCAAGATCGTCCGCGCCAGATCTCCCCCGCGCTGCTTGCGCACCCCAACACGTTGTTCACGGCCCATATCGGTTCCGCGGTGCAGAAGGTGCGGCTCGCGATCGAGCGGCGCGCGGCGGAAAGCATTCGCCAGGTTCTGAAAGGCGCAAGGCCGGAAGACGCCGTCAACGATATCGCGAGGCCGGGGGCAGCCGCATGCTGAACCTCGCCTGGGTTCGCACCTTCCTTGCACTGGTCGAGCACAAGAGCTTTCATGCGGCGGCGGCCCGGTTGCAACTTGCCCAGCCGACGGTCTCGCAACAGATACGCAAGCTGGAGCAGCAGCTCGGCGTACTCCTCGTGCAGCGAGCGCGATCGGGCTGCGAGCCGACAGCCGCGGCGATTGCGTTCCTGCCCTGGGCCGAGAGCCTCATCCGCATCAACCAGCGGGCGCTCGCCGCCGTTCGAGGCGACCGCCTGCGCGTCGGCGCCAGCTCCAATGTCGGCATCTACCTGCTGCAGCCGGAAGTCCGCTCCTTTCTCGACGGACGCGATCCGGCTACGCTTGAGCTGGTGATCGACCGCAATCCCGTGATCGCGCAGAAGCTCGACAGCGCCGAGCTCGACATGGCCGTGATGGAATGGTGGGACGGACGGCCGGGCTTTCAGTGGAAACAATGGCGGCGCGAACCGCTGGTGTTGATCGTCCCGCCGGACCACCGGCTCGCCTCGCGGACTCAGATCAGCGGCGAGGAGCTGGCAACGCTCGACCTGCTCGGCGGCGAGCCCGGCACGGGGACCGGGCGTCTGCTGGAAGCCTGCTTTCGGGATCGCGGGCTGCAGCCCCGCGCCTCGCGGCAGCTCGGCAGCACCGAGGCGGTGAAGCAGGCCGTGAAGGCGGGCCTCGGGGTGTCGCTCGTGCTCCATTCCGCGGTCGCCGAGGAGGCCAGCGCCGGCAGCCTGCGCGCGATTCCCGTCGTGCAACCCGAACTCACGAAAGAGCTCTTCGTCATTTGGCGCGACAGCGGCGTGCGGCATGTCTCGGCGCCGGATTTCGCCATTCACCTGATCGGGGATCGCGGCGTGCGGCAAGCCGCCGGCTGAGGCGGCCTGCAGCAAGGCTACAGCATCGCCGCGCCGATCCCGGCCACGGCGCTGAAGAGAACGACGACCAGCGGCGGCGCGCGCCAGGCCACCAGCAGCACGAAGCCGGTGAGCGCGATCGCAAAGTCGCGCGGGCTCAGCACGCTCGTGGTCCACACCGGATTGTAGAGCGCCGCGCCGAGGATGCCGACCACGGCGGCGTTGACGCCGCGCATGATCGCCTGTGCCGTGAGGCGCTTGCGGAAATTGTCCCAGAACGGCAGCGCCGCGAGCAGGATCAGCATGCCCGGCAAGAAGACGCCGATCAGGCCCATCGCCGCGCCGGCAATGCCGTTTGCCGGCCCCTTGACCACGACGCCGAGATAGGCGGCGAAGGTGAACAGCGGCCCCGGCACCGCCTGCGCCGCGCCGTAGCCGGTGAGGAAGACGTCGTCGCTCACCCAGCCCGGGGCCACCACGGCTTCGCGCAGCAGCGGCAACACCACGTGCCCGCCGCCGAACACCAGAGCGCCGGAGCGATAGAACGCCTCGAACAATGCGATGCCGGAAGACGGCGCAAGTTGCGCCAGCACCGGCAGGCCCGCCAGCAGGATGACGAAGACGGCAAGGGCCGCCAGTCCGGTCGTGCGCGACACCGGCATCGCGATGTGGCTGCCGCCGTTGGCCGGCGCCGCGCGGCACAGGATGAGCCCGGCGATACCGCCGAGCACGATCGCGCCGATCTGCGCCAGCGACGAGTTGCTGAACGAAAGGATCAGGGCGGCGACACAGGCAATGGAGGCGCGCTCCTTGTCCGGGCAGAGCGAGCGCGCCATGCCCCACACCGCCTGCGCCACGATCGCCACCGCCACCAGCTTCAGCCCGTGTACGAGGCCGGTGCCGACCGGCCCGCCCAGCGCGCTCGCGCCATAGGCGAACAGCACCAGCGCGATCGCCGACGGCAGCGTGAAGCCGGTCCATGCCGCGAGCGCCCCGGGATAGCCGGCCCGCATCAGCCCGATCGAGAAGCCGACCTTGCTGCTCGCCGGCCCCGGCAGGAACTGGCACAGCGCGACGAGATCGGCGTAGGCCTGCTCGTCCAGCCATTTGCGCCGAACCACGAACTCGTCGCGGAAATAGCCGAGATGGGCGATCGGCCCGCCGAAACAGGTCAGGCCAAGGCGGAGGAAGATCGAGAACACTTCCAGCGGCGAACCGGCGGCGCGTGGCGATGAAGTCGTGGCGCCGATCTCTGTCATGGAACGTACCGTCGGTTGCTCGGTTGACCCGCCGACGGGAAGGTAGCCGGGCGGGTTCCCCGAGGTATCTGACAGGAGACGAGCTATGGCAAGTGCCGCCGACCGCGATCGGCGCCATCGCGTGCAGCAGGTTTAAGTCGCCGTTCGCATCCGGATCTGTCGGAGATTCCGCGATGCGGTTAAGCCCGGCTTAACATTCATTTCAACGTTCACGCCATCTGCCGCGCCCGGGCGTTCCGGCGACGGCTTCGAGCGCGTATAATCGCGTCATGGCCAATTCGATATGGACCCTCGAGCAGTTCACGTGCCCCAGCTGCGGGATGAACTACAACGCCACGAGGGAAGAGCTGCAGGGCAAGCGCTCGGGCAGTTTCGCGTGCATCGTTTGCGATGCCGAGGTCCACCGCTGGTCGGGCCGTCACGACTTCTTCGACTGGACCGCCCAGAGGATGGCGTCCCCCGTGTTCGGCAGGAAGCGGTGACGCGCGCGAACGGCTTTCCGCTGCTCTAATTGTCTGAGCATGATCGTTTGGGAAACCGCTTCACGCTGTTCCGCACCATGCACTAGCCGCCGACGAACTTCTTCCAGCGGCCGAGCTGCGATTGCCGCAGCGCGCTCCGTTCCGCCTCCAGTTCGCTCAGGCGTTTCGCGGCACCCGCCATCGCGGCAGAGCAGGCATTGTAGCCGTCCGCCGCCGCCGGCACGCGAAAGAGGAACCGGCCGCCCGTCGCCTTGTAGGAGCCGTACTCCCTGACCAGCAGGTCGGCGCACCGTTCATAGCCGCCATAATAGTCGGAATTGGCGGCCAGCAGTTTCGCGGCAAGCGCGGAGATTTCCGCAAACTGCTCGTCGACCGCGGCCATGTACCTCGTGATGTCAGCGCCTTCCAGGCCGAGCGCTCGCGCGCTACTCTCGAGTTCGCCGCGCTTGACCTTGACCAGCGTGGCCACCCGCGGCGCGAGCGTTGCGAGATTGCCGGCAGCAAGCTTCACGTCGCGATGCAGCGTCTCGAGGTCGGCGCGGCTCGCAGTGGCGAGGTTGACCTGCCTTGCAAGCCCCGCCGGCTCGGCTTCGCCGATCATCCTGCGCGCGGCGGCGTCGATTTCGGCGGACTTTTCCCCCGCCATCGCAACCAGCTTCAGGATCCGGTTGGCCGGATACCGCTTGAGCGCCTGGTCGAGCTGCTCCGGGTTGCCGACCTCGCGCAGTGCCGCCTGGCTCTCCGCAACCGTAGCCGATTCCTGATAGCGCGCGAGGTCGCCGAGGAAGAGCAGCGCAACGAGGCAGGCAACCGCAAAGACGCCGAGCAGGATCAGCGGCAGTCGTCCGGGCTTTTTCTTCTTCTCATCCCACGTCGTCGCCACCTGCTGCTCCCGAGCGCGCCACCCCTTTTAGCTTGCTTCGCCCGGCTTGGAAAATTCGGGACGGCGCTCACCCATAAGGGAACCGGCAAAACCGTCCAGCACCGCTGTCGTATCGCCTAAGGGCACTCTCGCCAGGTTCGCCATCTCCATGACAAACCCCGGGCGTAGCGATAACCTCACGACAACCACAACCAGAACGAAGGGGAGGATTGGCATGGCAGAGGCAATGGTCGCATCGCGCGCGTCGGAAACAGCGGGCAGCGCTGCAACGCAAACCGTCGACGTCGCCGTGGTCGGCGCCGGCTTTGCCGGCCTCTATCTGCTGCATCGCCTGCGCAAGGCGGGATTTTCCGCCGTGGTGCTGGAGGAAGCCGGCGACGTCGGCGGCACCTGGTACTGGAACCGCTATCCCGGGGCGCGCTGCGACATCCAGACCATCGATTACAGCTATTCCTTCGATCCGGAGCTCGAGACCGCCTGGAAGTGGTCGGAGAAATACGCCACCCAGCCGGAAATCCTGCGTTATCTCGGCTTCGTCGCCGACCGCTACGACCTGCGCCGCGATATTCGCTTCGGCACCAGGGTGATTTCGGCGACATGGGACGAGGCCGCTCAGCGCTGGCAGATCGCGACCGACAAGGGCGCCGGCGTATCCTGCCGCCATTACATCATGGCGACCGGCTGTCTCTCGACGCCCAAGCCGCCGGAGATCGACGGCGTCAAGGACTTCAAGGGCCAGGTCTATTTCACCGGCCGCTGGCCGTATGACGGCGGCAACCTCAAGGGCAAGCGCGTCGCCGTGATCGGCACGGGATCGTCGGGCATCCAGGCGATTCCGATCATCGCCGAGCAGGCCGCGCAGCTCACGGTGTTCCAGCGCACGCCGAATTTCGCGCTGCCCGCCCACAACGGCGCGCCGCCGGCCGACCGTCTCGCCGCCCTCGAGGGCGACCGCGCCGCCTATCGCGCGCAGGCGCGCCAGTCGATGGCGGGCGTGCCGTGGCCGCCGCAGACCGTGGTGAGCTGGCAACTCTCCGACGCCGAGCGCCGCGCGCGTTTCGAAACCGCGTGGGCCGCCGGCGACCTCGTCTACATCCTGACGCAACTCTGGGCCGATCAGGGCGTCGACGTCGACGGCAACAGGATCGTCGCCGACCTGATCCGCGAGAAGATCCGCGGTATCGTCAAGGATCCGGAGACCGCCGAGGCCCTGAGCCCGCACGACCATCCGTTCGGCGCCAAGCGCCCGTGCCTCGATACCAACTACTACGCCACCTACAACCGCCCCAACGTCACGCTGGTGAATTTGCGCCAGGAACCGATCAAGGCGATCACTTCAGGCGGCATCACCACCGACAAGCGCAGCTTCGACGTCGACGTCATCGTGTTCGCCACCGGCTTCGACGCCATGACCGGCGCGATCATGGCGGTGCATCCCGTCACCGGCCGCGGCGGCAAGTCGCTTTCCGATGTCTGGGCGCAGGGCCCGCAGAGCTATCTCGGCCTCACCGTCGCAGGCTTCCCGAACTTCTTCATGATCACCGGCCCCGGCTCGCCGTCGGTGCTGTCGAACATGGCGGTGTCGATCGAGCAGCATGTGGACTGGGTCGTCGATCGGCTCGCGGCGCTGCGCGAGGCCGGCTTCACCGCCATGGAGGCAACCGAGACGGCGCAAGCCGGCTGGGCACAGCACATGGCCGATTGCGCGGCGCTGACGCTGCATCGCCTCGCCAACACCTGGTACACCGGCGCCAACGTGCCGGGCAAGGCGCAGGGCGTGATGCCGTATACCGGCGGCGTCGGCCCCTATCGCAGCATCTGCGACGAGGTCGTCGCCCGCGGCATGCTGGGCTTCAGGCTTTCGGGTTCCAACGTCGCAGAGCAGTGCAATGACGGCGAGGTGGTGCGGCTGCAGCCCGACGTGCGGCTGGTGCTGGGCCTGCTGGCGTCGCTGAACCTGCCGCCGATCGAGACCATGGGCGCGCAGGGCGCGCGCGATTTCGTCGCCGAGTTCAACAAGGGCCGCCCGTTCGGCCGTCCGGTCGGCGAGGTCGGCGACGGCGTATTGATGGGCGCCGACGGCCCGTTGCCCTACAAGCTGTATCGGCCGGCATCGCCGGGGCCGCACCGAATCGTGGTCTATTTCCACGGCGGCGGCTGGGTGCTGGGCGATCAGCAATCCGACGATCCCTTCTGCCGCGACATGTGCCGCCGCACCGACATGATCATCGTCAGCGTCGGCTATCGCCACGCGCCGGAGCATCGCTTCCCTGCAGCTGCCGAGGACGGCTATGCGGCGACGCGCTGGATCGCGGAGCATGCCGCCGAGCTCGGCGGCACGCCGGGACCGCTATTGGTCGCCGGCTGGAGCGCCGGCGGCAACATCGCCGCCGTCACCTGCCAGTTCGCGCGCGACCGCGGCGGCCCGGAGATCGCCGGCCAGCTGCTGGTGTGTCCGGTCACCGATTGCAGCTTCGACCGCCCGTCTTACATCGACAACGCCGCGAACTATTTCCTGACCCGCGGCCTGATGTTCTGGTTCTGGGACCTCTACTGCTCGCCGGCCGACCGCACCGATCCGCGCGTATCGCCGCTGCGCGGCAAGCTCCAGGGCCTGCCGCCCGCGTTCATCACCACTTGCGAGTTCGATCCGCTGCGCGACGAAGGCATCGCCTATGCGGAGGCGCTCGCGGCGGCAGGCGTCCCGGTTGAGCAGTTGAAGGCGCGCGGCCACTTCCACTCGTCCTTCACCATGGTGGACGTGGTCATCACCGCCGTTCCCGGCCGCATCAGGATGGCCGAGGCGCTGCGGCGCTTTGCCGGACTGCCGCCGGAAGTGAAGATCCCGCCGCAGAAGCTGGAGGCCGCGGCAAGCTAGAGCGAAAGCCGGTTGCCGATGCGCCTGAAGATGGCGCATCGGCGGCCGCGCTGATGTGCCACGTCTTCATGCGATCTCGCCTCGAAACGCCAACTTGGCGTATGCGGCATTCCGGGCTAGCTTTCGCCTGTCGTATTCAAGAAGACATTCTTTCATGAGCAAGACCTTCCGGCTTGTTCTGATCAAGCCGTCCCATTACGACGACGATGGCTACGTCATCCGCTGGTGGCGCGGGGGGCTGCCTTCGAATTCGCTGGCCTGCCTCTACGGCATCGCGCTGGACTGCCACGAGCGCCGGGTTCTCGGCGCCGATTTCACCATCGAGATCGCCGCCATCGACGAGACCAACTGCAAAGTGCGGATCGACGATCTGGCGCGCTCGATCGCCGCGGCGGACGCGGGAATGGTGATGCTGGTCGGCGTGCAGTCCAACCAGTTTCCGCGCTCGCTCGATCTGGCGCGGCGATTTCGCAAGCTGGGGATCCAGGTCGCGATCGGCGGGTTCCACGTGTCGGGCACGCTGTCGATGTTGCCGGAGCGCGATCCCGGCGTCCAGGAGATCATGGACCTCGGCGTGTCGGTGTTCGCCGGCGAAGCGGAGGGGCGGCTCGAGGGACTGTTGCAGGACGCGGTCGGCGGGCAGCTGCGGCCGCTGTACAATTTCATCGACGACCTGCCGGCACTGGAAAGCCAGCCGCTGCCGATCATTCCCCGCCAGCAGATCGAGCGGGTCATCGGTCACACCACGAGCTTCGATGCCGGGCGCGGCTGCCCGTTCCAGTGCTCGTTCTGCACGATCATCAACGTGCAGGGCCGCCTGTCGCGCCGCCGCAGTGCGGACGACATCGAAGCCGTGATCCGCGCCAACGTCGCCCAGGGCGTCTATGCGTTCTTCCTCACCGACGACAATTTCGCGCGCAACAAGGATTGGGAGAGCCTGCTCGACCGGATCATCGCGCTGCGCGAGAGCGAGGGCTGGGATCTCCGCTTCACCATCCAGGTCGACACGCTCTGCCACAAGCTGCCGAACTTCATCGACAAGTGCGCCAAAGCCGGCGTCCGGCGCTGCTTCATCGGCCTCGAGAACATCAACCCCGACAGCCTGCTCGGCGCCAAGAAGCGCCAGAACAAGATCACCGACTACCGCGAGATGATGCTGGCCTGGAAACGGGCGCGCATCATGACAATCGCCGGATACATTCTGGGATTTCCCAACGATACGCCGGCGTCGATCGTCCACGACATCGAGATCATCAAGCACGAACTGCCGATCGACATGCTGGAGTTCTTCTTCCTCACGCCGCTGCCCGGCTCGGAGGACCACAAGGTCCTCCACAGCAAGGGCGTGGCGATGGATGCCGACCTCAACAAGTACGATCTCGACCACGTCACGGTCGGCCACGCCAGGATGTCGAAGGCGGAATGGGAGCAGGCCTACCGGCTGGCCTGGGATACCTACTACACCTGGGACCACGTCGAGACGCTGATGCGCCGCGCCGCGGCGACCGGCAACAACGTCGGCAAGATCGGCACCTATGCGCTGTATTTCATGGGCTATCACCCCATCGAGCACGTCCATCCGCTCGAAGGCGGCGTGCTGCGACTGAAGAGCCGGGACGAGCGGCGGCCACATCTGCCGGTCGAGCCGGCCCTGCTGTTCTATCCGCGCTATCTGGCGGAAACCGCCGCGAAGGCACTGCGCTGGGCCTCGCTGGCGATCCGCCTGCAACGGCTGGCTCGCAAGGTCAAAAAGGATCCGCGCCGGCTCGAGTATATGGACCAGGCGCTGACGCCGCTCACGAACGAGACCGACGACCTCGAACTGTACAAGACGAGGTCCAGCCAGGCCTTCCTCGAGCAGCGCCGGCACGTCGAGGAGGCCCAGCGGGGCAAGCTGGCGGCGCACTGACCTCCTTCAGTTCAACCTCAGCTCCGTGATGTGCCGCGGGTCGGCCTTCAGCTCGCCACGCTCCACCTTGGTGACGAGCTCCGTCAGCACCGCGTTCGCCCGGCAGGCGATGCCGACCTTCTCGCCCTCGCGCACCACGAGGCCGTTGAGGAAATCGATCTCGGTACGCCTTCCCTTCTGCATGTCCTGGCCCATCGAGGGCCGCTGCTCCGACGAGGTGCGCTTGCCGTCCGCGAACCGCTGCGCGTCGCACGCCGCCATCGCCGTCGCGTCGCCCTCGCCGGCGCGCGCGATCGTCTCCGGCGGCAAATGCAGGATTTCCTCGAGCTGGTAGCCCTGCGCCTGGCCGACGCGGATCGCTTCGCTGCCGAGCCGGGTCGAGAAGCGGCGGATCGGCTCGCTCTCCAGCATCTGTCCGCCGGTCAGGCCCGTGCAGGCCGACAGCCCGTTGCCCATGACGTTGGCGACGAGCTTCGACCACCGCTCGCCCCACAAATTGCTGGTCACCTTGGCGCTGTCGGCGTATCCGACCAGCCGGCAGATTTCCTGCGCGCGCTCGGTGATGCGGCCGTGCACCTCGCCGGCGCGAAACACCGTGTGCGCCGCGCCGCCCTTGCCGGCGCCGCGATGGACGTGGCCGGGCGCGGGCAGGTTCACGGTGATGCTGCTGGCGATGCAGCCCAGCGTCTTGCCCCAGCCGACGATGCCGGCAATGGTCTCCTCGTTCATGCAGTTCTGCAGCGACACGGCGTAGCCGTCGGGCGCGAGATATTGTTTGATCATCATGGTCGCCCACGCCGTGTCGTAGGACTTCATGCAGATGAAGGCGATGTCGACCGGCTTCTCCTTCGCAAGCTGCTGCACGTCGGTGACATGCAGCGCGCGCACGGGCACCGAGAATTCCGCAACGTCCCTGGCGTGGGTGACGCGCAGGCCGTGCTTGCGCATGTGCTCGACATGCTCGGGCCATGGATCGATGAAGGTGACGTCCTCGCCGGCCTGCACCATATGCGCCCCGGCATAGCCGCCGACGGCGCCCGCTCCCACGACGGCGATTCTCCGGCCCATGATCCCTCCCGGCATTTCCAGTTGCGCGAGCCTATCGCAAGGCCGGGCCTGACCACAAATGCCGGCAACCATCCCCTGCCTACCGTGCGCACGGGGTTGCAGGCCCGGCGGAAACAAGCCAACAATCGCGTGATCGGGGCGGAAGAAGTGATGGCCGGGGCGGCCGTCACCAAGGGGCGCTGCATGAGCGGCAACACGACGAAGATCGTCTTCTTGGGCGCCGGCAGCATCTCGTTCGGCATGAGCATGCTGCGCGATCTCGTGACCACGCCGGAGCTGCGCGGCAGCACCCTCACCCTCGTGACGCGGCACGCCGACACTGCAACACGGGCCGCTGCGCTGGCGCGCTATCTGAGCGACAAGACAGGGGCCCGGCTGAATGTCGAGGCAACGACCGACCGGCGCGCGGCGTTCGATGGCGCATCGTTCGTCGTCAACGCGACGGCCGTCGAGCGAAACCGCTTGTGGAAACTCGACTTCGAGATACCGAGGAAGCACGGCATTCGCCATACGCTCGGCGAAAACGGGGGACCCGGCGGACTGTTCTTCACCCTGCGGACGCTGCCGATGATCTTCGATTTCGTCCGCGACATGGAGGAAATCTGTCCGCAGGCGCTGTTCATCAATTTCTCGAATCCTGAAAGCCGGATCGTCATGGCGCTCGGCCGCTACAGCAGGATTCGCTGCCTCGGGCAGTGCCACGGCATCAACGGAAGCCGATGGCAGGTCGCCGAGATCATGGGGCTGCCCGTCGCCGACGTCGACGTCTGGGGCGCCGGGCTCAACCACTTTCAATGCCTGATGCAGATCCGTCATCGCACGACGGGAGAGGACCTCTATCCTCGACTGAAGGCCGCGGAGGCGTCGTTCGCCAAGCCGACGTCCCCGCTGACCCGCCGCCTGTTCCGCGCCTTCGGCTACTGGCTGACCTGCGGCGACGAACATCTCGGCGAGTATTTCGCGTACGGCTGGGAGGCCGGCGAGAAGGGATACGATTTTGCAGCCGACGAGCGCTGGCGCGCCGAATTCGCCGACAGCGTCAGCAAGGTCCTTGCGGGATCGGCCGACATGCCACCGTGGTGGATCGAGCCCTCGGGAGAGCGGGGCGGCGCCGTGATCGCCGCGACGCTGCTGAACCAGCGGCGCATGCTGGACTCCGGCATCGTCTACAATCGGGGAGCCATCCCCAACCTGCCGGAAAACCTCGCGGTCGAGGTTCCGGTCATGGTGGACGCCGCGGGCGTGCATCCGGTTTCATTGGGGCCGCTGCCAGACCCCATCGCCAAGCTGATGTCCATGCAGGCGAACGTCCAGCAGCTCGCGGTCGATGCTGCGGTGCACGCCTCGAAGGAGATGGCATTGCAGGCACTCCTGATCGACCCCGTCGTCAATTCGGCCGCAGCTGCGGAAAAGCTGCTCGACGAGCTGTGGGAGATCAATCGGCCCTACATCCGCAAGTGCATATGACGGATTCCGATTCAATTCTGCTCGCAGATATCGGAGGAACCAATGCACGGTTCGCGATCCTGAATCGCGGCGCGATCGGACCGATCGAGTATATCAGCGTAGCCGGATGTTCCGGCGTGATCGAGGCGATCGGAAAGTTTCTCGGCGAGCGCGCCGAAGGAATGCCGCTCAAGCATGCGGTTCTCGCGCTGGCCGGCGCCGTGGAGAGCGATCGCTGCGAGATCATCAACAGCGGCTGGATCGTCGATGTCGCGATGCTGCGGGACGCGTTCGGTTTTCGGGAGGTCCGGCTGTTCAACGACTTCGAGGCGCTGGCCTGGTCGCTGCCGCACCTTGACGCCGCAGACCTGTTCCCGCTCGGCGGAGGCCTGCCCCATGTCGGCGCAGCGGCGCTGCTGATAGGTCCGGGCACCGGATTTGGTGCATCGTGCCTGCTGACGCGCAATGGCCGGCCCGTCGTCGTCGCCTCCGAAGCCGGCCATTCGACGCTGCCGGGCACTTCGCGGCGCGAGGATGAGGTCATCGAAGTGCTGCGCAGTCGATTTGGCCACGTATCGATCGAACGCGCGGTGTCCGGGCCCGGACTGGTGAACCTCTATGAAGCGCTTGCAGCGATCGACGGCTCGGCCGTTGCGAAGCGCGACGGTATGTCGATCACCCGGGCCGCGCTGGACGACAGTTGCAGCTTCAGCCGCTCGGCGCTCGACATGTTCTGCGCCATGCTCGGCACCGCCGCCGGAAACCTCGCGCTGACGTTCTGCGCCCGCGGCGGCGTCTATATCGCCGGCGGTATCGTCCCCCGCTTTCCCGACTATGTCGCGCGCTCCGAATTTCGCGCGCGCTTCGAGGCCGGGGGCCGGTATCGCGCCTACCTGCGCGACATCCCCGTCAACGTCATTCGCCGGCCCGACGCCACATTCATCGGACTCACGGCCTTGATCGCCGGCGGTCCCGCGGCGATCGCCGCTCCGGCAGAATAGCCCGATGACCCGCATCAAAGTCCTCACCTTGAACATTTGGGACGTCGGCGAATCCCTCGATCGCCGCAACGCGCTCCTGGCCTCCGGCCTGAAGCGGCTGCAGCCGGACATCGTCTGTCTGCAGGAAGTGTCCCGGCTTCCGCCCGACCAGCCGATCCGTTCCGAGCAGTTTGCGGCGCCTTGCGGCCTCGCTCACCACATCTTCTCCGGTCTCGGCGAGGGCGAGGTTCGCGAGGCCAATTTGCCGAGAAACATGGAGGGGCTGTCGATCCTGAGCCGCTTTCCCGCCACGAGACAAGCAAGCGTCGCATTGCCCTTTTTCGCAGGCGACGTCCCGCGCCAGATTCTTCTCGCCGAGTTCGCCATCGGGCAGAGCCGGATCGCGGTCGCGACCACTCATCTCGCCTTCCCGCCGACTTTTTCGAGCGAACGCGAGGTACAGATGCAAAGCGCTCTCGGTGCCGTCGACCGGTTCGCGGCGCAAGCGGATATCGATGCCATCATTCTCACCGGAGACCTCAACGACGAACCGGGCTCACCGGCGGTGCAGACCATACTCGGCAGTCGGCACGGGTTCCGCGACGCCTATGCCGCCTGCCATCCCGGGGATCCCGGCGCCACCTTCGCCTCGAGCAATCCCTACGTCGGCCCCGGTTATGCGCCGGGTCAGAGGATCGACTTCATCTTCGCGACCTCCAAACTCGAGCCCGTGGAATGCACGCTCGTCTTCGACGGCACCGGCGGCCTCGATTTCGTCTCCGACCATCTTGGCGTGCTGTGCGTCTTCCAGGATGGTCATCCCTGAACCTTGACCTCCCTCAATGCCGGGCGAATCCCGGCTGATCTATTGCTCGCATGGCATATATCAGGTCATTCCTCGAAATCGGGTTGAACGACGTCGGACTGGTCGGCGGCAAGACCGCCTCGCTGGGCGAGCTCTATTCCGTTCTGTCCGCGCAGGGCGTTGCCGTTCCCAACGGGTTCGCGATCACGGCGGACGCCTATCGCGATGCGCTGCGGCAGCCCGGGGTCGCCGACGAGTTGCATCGGCTTCTCGACGGTCTCGACAAGAACAGGATCAGGCTGCTCGCCGCCGCCGCCGCCAAGGCTCGCAACGTCATCTACGAGGCGACGGATACCGAGCCGCTCCGCGCACAGATCGTGGAAGCGTACCGGCGGTTCGAGCAGGAGTCGGGTGCCCGCGTCGCCGTCGCCGTGCGCAGTTCCGCAACCGCGGAGGACCTGCCGACCGCGAGCTTTGCCGGTCAGCACGAAAGCTTTCTCAACGTGCGCGGCGCGAAGGATCTGTTCGAGGCGTGCCGGCGCTGCTTTGCCTCCATCTTCACCGACCGCGCCATTTCCTACCGCATCGACAACGGCTTCGATCACTTCAAGGTCGCGCTCTCCGTTGCCGTGATGAAGATGGTCCGCGCCGACCTCGCCGCAAGCGGCGTCGTCTTCACGCTCGATACGGAATCCGGCTTTCGCGACGTGGTCTTCGTCACGGGGTGTTACGGGCTCGGCGAAACCATCGTGCAGGGCCAGGTCGATCCCGACGAATTCTACGTGCACAAGCCGACGCTGAAGCAGGGATTTCGCCAGGTGCTGAGACGCCGTCTCGGCGGCAAGCAGATACGCATGATTTACGGCAAGCGCGGCGGCAGACATGCCACGCTGACCCGGTCCGTGCCCGACGCCGAGCGACGGCGCTTCTGCGTTTCCGACGCCGAGGTGGTGAGCCTTGCCGAGATTGCGGTCCGGATCGAGGAGCACTATTCCAAACATGCCGGCGCCGCCATGCCGATGGACATCGAATGGGCAAAGGACGGCTCGGACGGCAAGCTCTACATCATTCAGGCGCGGCCCGAGACGGTCGCCTCGCAGCGTTCGCCCGACGTGTTCGAGACCTACAATCTCAGGGGCAAAGGCCCCGTGATCGTCACCGGGCGCGCGGTCGGAGAGAAGATCGCCTCGGGGCGCACCCGCCGCATTGCGACCAAACGAGACCTTGCCGCCTTCAAGCCGGGCGAGATCCTGGTGGCGCCGGCCACCAGCCCGGACTGGGAGCCGGTCATGAAGAGGGCTGCCGGTGTCATCACCGACAAGGGTGGCCGCACCTGCCATGCCGCCATTGTGGCGCGCGAGCTGGGCATCCCCGCCGTGGTCGGCGCGACGCATGCGACCGAGAGACTCAAGACGGGGACCGCCGTCACGATCTCCTGCGCCGAAGGCGACACCGGAAGCGTCTATCAGGGAGCGGTCACTTTCGACGTCACGCGCACGCCGGTCGGCGAGCTCAAGCAGCCGCGTACCGCCATCATGGTCAATGTCGGCACGCCCGAAATGGCATTCCGCACTGCGATGCAACCGCAGGCAGGCGTCGGCCTCGCGCGCATGGAGTTCATCATCAGCGAGCACATCGGCGTGCATCCAATGGCCCTTCTCAAGCCGGAAAAGGTCAAGTCGGCCAAGGCAAGAAGCGCCATCGCGCGCCTGGTGCAGGGCTACAGGCGTCCCTCCGATTTCTTCATTCAGAGACTGGCCGAGGGCGTCGGCACAATTGCCGCCGCATTCCATCCCAAGCCGGTGATCGTCCGGCTGTCCGACTTCAAGACCAACGAATATGCCAGCCTGCTCGGCGGCGAAGCGTTCGAGCCCAGGGAAGAGAACCCTATGCTCGGGTTCCGCGGTGCGGCTCGTTACAGCCATCCAGCCTATGCCGAGGGATTTGCGCTGGAATGCGCCGCGCTCCGCCGGGTTCGCGAGGACATGGGCCTCTCCAATCTGCGCATCATGGTGCCCTTCTGCCGGACCGTCGAGGAGGGCCGCCGCGTGATCGCGACGATGGCAGAGCATGGACTGAAGCGCGGCGAGAACGGGCTCGAGATCTATGTGATGTGCGAGATCCCGAACAACGTGATTCAGATCGACGCATTTTCTGAGTTGTTCGACGGCTTCTCGATCGGCTCGAACGACCTGACCCAGCTTACCCTGGGAGTCGATCGCGATTCCGATATCGTCGCCTTCGATTTCGACGAGCGCGACCCGGGAATGCTGGAGATGTTCCGGCAGGCAGTGACGGGCGCCAAGCGCAACGGACGCCATGTCGGCATCTGCGGCGAAGCCCCGGCGAACTATCCGGAGATTGCCCGGTATCTGACGCGCCTTGGAATCGATTCGATCAGCGTCAATCCGGCGAGCGTGTTCCGCACCATGGCTGCCGTTCTCGAGGCGGAAACCGGCGTCGACGAGGTCGGAGGTCAATCGAGCGCCCGGCCCGCCTCGGCGTGAATTCGTTCAGCCGCAGCGTTGACCCCTGTCATCGCCTCGGTCAGTTCGCCATAGGCGTCGTCCTTGATCGACACCGTCCCGTAATTCGAGTTTTCGCCGTCGAACCGGCCTTCGGCAGGCTGGTCCGCGAATTCGAACCAGTGATAACCGACGACAGCCGGCTTGCGCAGGGCCGCAGAGACGTAGTGCTCGAAACACCGGGCGCGCTCGGTCTGCGTCGCCACCCGCGGCCCGGCGCCGTGGGTATTGGGCAGGCCCGAATCCTCGCCGCGAAAGGAAAATTCGGAAATGAGACACGGCTTGTCCGTCACCGAAAATGCGTCAATCACCGCGCTGGCGTCGAAGCCATAGCAGTTGAACGAGATCACATCGAGGTGGCGGCCCGCAGCTGCGACGACTGCAGGATAAGGCTGGTAACCGAACCGGGAGCCGATCACGAGATGATTGGGATCGGCGGCCTTGATGGCGGATACGCAGAGTTCGAAATAGGCTTCGGCCGCCACTGCGACGAAGGCGTCGCAATCCGCAGAAAACGCCGCGCGACGCGGATCCGCCAGGTTGGCTTTGGCCTCGAGCGCGTCGTTCGAACCGCCGGGCGACATCCGAGAGAACGGCGCCTCGATGCGTCCGATCCTGCCGAGTTCCTCCCATGAGCGTGCCGATGTTCGCCAGACCGCGTTGAACTGGGAGAACTCCCGATAGTGCTCTTGCAGCCGCGAGGTAGCCGCAATACGGCCGTGGCGGAAAGCAGGCAGGTTCAGGAACAGAGTCAGAAGCTCATCGGCGCCGCGCCAGTCCGGCGACCAGTAAAGCTCATTGTCGATGAACGTGCCGAGCAAATTTCGCTGCGTGCATCTTGGCGTACATTTGTCGATCGCACTTTGGCGGAGGTGGCGGGCAAACTCGGGATCGAAGACGTCGGGAAATACCTCGTCGCGCCGGTGAAATCTGAAGCTCTGCCCAAGCTCGATCGTGGGCGCGATCGCAAGCGGCGACGATCCGGCGCCTGCGACCAGTTCGTCCGACCAGCAGCCGAGTGTATTGAATTTCCAGCCCGTCAGCCGATCGGCCGTCGCGGCGCGCCAGATATCCACCCGGCCGTATTTTTCCCGGCAGGCGTCGGCATAAGGCGCGCGTCGCGTATTTCGGATGTGGTCATGCTCGAAACAGACCGTGTTGACGCCCTTCGACAGAAACCGTCCGCCATCGGGATCGACCAGCCAGAAAACGCCGTTGTCCTCGTCGACACGAAAAAAGCCGCTCGCGCGAAAGCGGCCGTCGGCGATTCCTCCCCACCTCGTTCTCTGCAAGCGCCACCTCGATGCACAATAGCATGGTCATGTTCGCACGCCGGCCTTTCGAGGGCCCTTGATTTGGCTCAACATCGTCTCACGCCGGGCTGGATTAATGAAGCGCTTCCCGATCGCAGAGCGGCCGCGAAATTCGCCTTTCATTCGACGGTTCATTGCATGCCCGCTTCCCAGCTTCCCCCGATCTCCAGCTTGCGCCCGGACTTCGTCTGGGGCGTTTCCACCTCCAGCTTCCAGATCGAAGGGGCTGCGCGGGAGGACGGCAAGGGCCCGAGCGTCTGGGACACCTATTGTCAAACTGGAGAGGTCAGGAACCACGATACGGGCGACGTCGCGTGCGACCACTATCATCGCTACCGCGAGGACGTCGGCCTGATGAAGGCGCTGGGCGTCCAGGCCTACCGGTTCTCCGTGTCCTGGCCTCGCGTCCTGCCGACGGGAAAGGGCGCGGTCAACGAGCCAGGTCTTGCGTTCTACGATCGGTTGATCGACGAACTGCTGGCTTCCGGTATCAAGCCGTGGCTTTGCCTGTATCACTGGGACCTGCCGCAGGCGCTGGAAGATCTCGGCGGATGGCTGAAGAGGGAATCGGCCGACTGGTTCGCCGATTATGCGGCGCTGATCGCCACGCGTTTCGGGGACAGGGTCAAGCGTTTCGCGACATTCAACGAGCCGTCGATGTTCAGCCTGTTCAGCCGTTCGCTCGGCAAGCGGGACCGCAGCAGTGAAGACGCGCTCCACGGCATGATTCACCACGTCAACCTCGCGCACGGTGCGGCGGTCGACGTGCTTCGCGAAAAGGTACGGGACGCCTCGATCGGTTGCATTCACAGCTACCAGCCCTGCCGGCCTTCCGGCGCGAGCCCGGCCGACGCCGAAGCGGCGATACGGCTCGGCTACTACTGGAACAACGCCTTCCCCGACGTGCAGTGTCGTGGCGACTATCCCCCGCCGCTCCGGTCCGCGATCGAACGGCACATCCAGCCGGGCGACCTCGCGCGCATTTGCCGGCCGCTCGACTGGTTCGGGCTCAATCACTACAGCCCGGTTTACGTCAAGGCGCACCCGAACTCGATGTTGCGCTACGACTTTGGCGAGAAGCCGGCCGGCATGCCGCTGACCCCGGTCGATTGGCCGATCGATCCGGACGCCTTCGCCGAAACGCTGCGGACCGTCCACGACAGCTACGGTCTTCCGATCTACGTGCTCGAAAACGGATACGGCAGCCACGATCAGCTTGATTCTGCGGGGACCGTACAGGACACCGGGCGAGTTGATTTTCTGCGCGCCTATATCGCGGCGATGAATTCCGCCGCGGCTGGCGGCGTAGACGTCCGCGGCTATTTCGCCTGGTCGCTATTGGACAATTTCGAATGGGACCAGGGCTACAGCGTTCGGTTCGGCCTCACCTACGTCGATTACCCGTCGCTGCGGCGCATTCCGAAATCATCGTTTGGCTGGTACGCGGACCTGATCAAGGCGGCCCGCCGACGCTCCGCCGGCCCGTGATCCCGCCAGTCCGCCGGGCCGGAGGATCACTTTTCCCCCGGCTCCGTCGTGCGTCGGGGCGGAAACTCGGTGGAATACGTCAACCGCCGGAATACGAGCGCGCCGTCCCTGCTGTCGAATATGCAACCCGAGTAGTGCTTCACGGTTTTCCCCATGAAGCTGGGCGAACTCGCAGGAGCCGCTATGACGAAAACCCCTGCCTTTTCGGCCGCCCAATTCGAAAGACCATTGCGCCACGAAGCCGTGGAAAACGGTCCGACGATTTTGGTCTTTGGATTGTCCTTTACAATCCTCGCCTCGCAGTCCTTGGGCAAACCGCGTGGAATGGGTTTCGGCGGAGCGGGCTTTTGCACGGGAACTCGTGGTTGAGGGTCGGCGGGCAATTGCGCCGCTGCGGGCTCCGTCAAATTCACCGACACCACGACCGATAGAACCAAGCCCAACAACTTCCCGCGCACCACGTCCTCGCCGAAATCAACCCCAATCGCGAGCAACTATAGATCGTGGCTTTGCAGTGCTGTCAACCGAAGGAGGTGTCGATCGCAGGATTGGGAGCACCACATCGGCCCCGCGGATTTTCAGGACCGGCCTTCGCTTCGCCGACGATGCGTTTCGACGGTTGACTTGCCGGCGGCTGCCGACCAGAAGAAAACGCTGAAAAACAATGGTCGGAGTGGCAGGATTCGAACCTGCGACCCCTGCTTCCCGAAAGCAGTGCTCTACCGGGCTGAGCCACACTCCGACTGAGAACGCGGCTTATAGCCTCCGGCCTTCGCCACCGCAAGAAGCGGAATTGAGGAATTTAATCCCAGTGAATCCGGCCCTGAAGACCCAAATCCTGGCCGCCGGCGAGGCCGCGGTGGCTGCGGCCGCGCGCGTCCTGGCCGATGGCGGGCTGGTCGCCTTCCCGACCGAGACCGTCTACGGCCTCGGCGCCGACGCGGCCAACCCCGCGGCGATCGCGCGCCTCTATCAGGCCAAGGGCCGGCCGGCCTTCAATCCGCTGATTGCCCATGTCGGCGACCTCGCCGCCGCCCGCAAAATCGCCCGCTTCGATGCCGACGCGGAGAAACTGGCGAAGAGGTTCTGGCCGGGGCCGCTGACCCTGGTGCTGCCGAAGACGGAAGATTGCACCGTCGCCGATCTCGCCACCGCCGGCCTCGACACGGTCGCGGTGCGCGTGCCCGCTCATCCCGTCGCGCGCGACATCCTGCGCGCGTTCGGCGGCCCCGTGGTGGCGCCGTCGGCCAATCTCTCCGGGCACGTTTCGCCGACCACGGCGGCGCATGTCGAGCACGATCTCGCCGGGCTGATCGACCTCATCGTCGACGGCGGGTCGGTCGCGGTCGGCGTCGAATCCACCATCGTCGGATGTCTTGCGCAACCGATGCTGCTGCGCCCCGGCGGGGTGCCGCGCGAGGACATCGAGCGCGTGCTCGGCCACGCATTGGCGCAGCCGCCGCAGGAAGCGGCAGGCGACGACGCGCAGCCGCTCGCGCCGGGCATGCTCGCCTCGCACTACGCGCCGCGCACGCGGGTGCGGCTCGATGCGAAGGACGTCGCGCCCGATGAGGCGTTGCTGGCATTTGGATTGCACCGATTGCACGGAGCGGATCGCGCGCTTGCGATCATGAATCTCTCCGACAAGGGCGATCTCGCTGAAGCCGCCGCCAATCTTTTCGGTTATCTTCGTTCTCTCGATGCAAAGGGAGCAACGACCATCGCCGTGATGCCGATCCCCGACGAAGGATTGGGCGAAGCCATCAACGACCGGCTGCGGCGTGCCGCGGTTGGAAGGGACTGAAGGAAGAAGACGTGAACATCGTCCAGCAAGCCACGCCGCCACTGTCGAGCGAATTGATCGCAAGATTCCGCGCCATCGTCGGCGACAAATACGCCGTGACCGATCCGGCCGATATCGCGCCCTACACCACCGAGGAGCGCGACCTGTTTCGCGGCCGCTCGCCGCTGGTGCTGCGCCCGGGCTCGACGGCGGAAGTCTCCGCGATCTGCAAGCTCGCCAATGAACACCGCATCGCGCTGGTGCCGCAGGGCGGCAACACCGGCCTTGTCGGCGGACAGACGCCGCACAATGGCGAAGTCGTGGTCTCGCTGCGCCGTCTCGACAGGATCCGCGAGGTCGACACGGCGTCGAACACCATGACCTGCGAGGCCGGCGTGATCCTGCAGGTGGCGCAGCAGCGCGCCGCCGAGGTGAACCGCCTGTTCCCGCTGTCGCTCGGCGCCGAAGGCAGTTGCACCATCGGCGGCAATCTCTCCACCAATGCCGGCGGCACCGCCGCGCTCGCCTATGGCGTGGCGCGCGAGATGGCGCTGGGTGTCGAGGTCGTGCTCGCCGACGGCCGCGTGCTCAACGCGCTGTCGAAGCTGAAAAAGGACAACACCGGCTACGACCTGCGCAACCTCTTCATCGGCGCGGAGGGCACGCTCGGCATCATCACCGCGGCGACCCTGAGGTTGTTTCCGAAGCCGCACGCGGTCGAGACCGCCTATGTCGGCCTGCAATCGCCTGCACAGGCGTTGCGGCTGCTGGAGATCTCGCAGAACGAAGCCGGCTCCAGCCTCACCAGCTTCGAGCTGCTCGCCGACATCGCCGTCGATTTCTCGATCCGCCACGGCATCGGCGTCCGCGATCCGCTGACGTCGAAGCATCCCTGGTACGTGCTGATGGAGCTGTCGTCGGTGCGCGACGACGCCCGCGCGGCGCTGGAATCGATTCTGTCAAAGGCCATGGAAGACGGCATCGTCGACGACGCCGTGATTTCAGCCAATCTGAGCCAGCGCCAGTCGTTCTGGAAGCTGCGCGACGAGATGTCGGCGGCGCAGAAGCCGGAAGGCGGCTCGATCAAGCACGACATTTCCGTGCCCGTCGCCGCCGTGCCCGCCTTCATCGAAGAGGCCAATGCAGCCGTGGTCAAGCTGATCCCGGGCTCGCGGCCGGTGCCGTTCGGCCATCTCGGCGACGGCAACATCCACTACAATGTCAGCCAGCCGGTCGGCGGCGACACCGCCGACTTCATGGCGCGCTGGCACGAGGTCAACAAGGCCGTGTTCGACATCGTGCTGCGCATGGGCGGCTCGATCTCCGCCGAGCACGGCATCGGCGTTCTCAAGCGCGACGAACTGCCCGACGTCAAGGACAAGACCGCCATCGAGCTGATGCGCAGCTTCAAGGCGCTGCTCGATCCCAACGGCATCATGAACCCGGGCAAGGTGCTGTGAACGCGCCCGCCGGTGTCGCCGCGCTCGTCATCGCCGAGATCGCAGATGGCGACATCGAAGCCGTCATCGCGCTGTGGCGGGCCTGCGGCCTGACCCGGCCGTGGAACGATCCGGCATCCGACATCGCGCTGGCCCGCCGTAGCGCCAATTCCACCGTGCTGGTCGGCCGCGCGGGCGGCACGATCGTCGCGACCGCCATGGTCGGCCATGACGGCCACCGCGGCTGGGTCTATTACGTCGCCGTCGATCCCGTCAGGCAAAAGCAGGGCTTTGGCCGCGCCATCATGACGGCCGCCGAGCGATGGCTGCGCGCCGCGGGCTTGCCGAAGCTGCAGCTGCTGGTCCGCCGCGAGAATGCGAAGGCCGGCGCGTTCTACCAGTCGCTCGGCTACGAGGAAGCCGACACCGTCGTCTTCGCCAAGTGGCTCGACGGCCGTCCCGCGCAGAAGAAGTAGGGTGGGCAAAGGCGCCCTTGCGCCGTGCCCACCTTCACGTGCACCGACGCAAGAGAGGTGGGCACGCTTCGCTTTGCCAACCCCACGCATCTTGCCACGAAAGGCCCCGCATGACGATCTCCGACCGCATCCGCGTCAAAAGCGTCCGCCCGC
>CAZDEZ010000009.1:0-7111 GCA_964504705.1 uncultured Bradyrhizobium sp. | reverse complement strand
GAAAGGCCCCGCATGACGATCTCCGACCGCATCCGCGTCAAAAGCGTCCGCCCGCTCTCCAACGGCCACTTCAAGCTTAATGCCGTTACCTTCGACTGGCGGCGCGACGACGGGCAATGGCAAACGCAGAGCCGCGAGGTGCTCGACCGCGGCGGCGCCGCCGTCCTGCTGCCCTATAACCCAGCGCAACGGACGGTGGTGCTGGTGCGGCAGTTCCGTTATCCCGCCTACGCCACCGGCTACGATGACCTCATGATCGAGGCCATCGCCGGCCTGCTCGACAACGCCGCCCCCGAGGAACGCATTCGCCTCGAGGCCGAGGAAGAGACGGGTTACCGGCTGCACGAGGTCCGCAAGATCTTCGAAGCCTTCATGAGCCCGGGCGCGTTCACGGAGAAGGGCCACTTCTTCGTCGCCGAATACGAGCCGTCGATGCGCGTGTCCGCCGGCGGCGGCCTCGCTCACGAAGGCGAGGAGATCGAGGTGCTGGAGCTCTCGATGGACGAGGCGATGGCGATGATATCCGACGGCCGCATCGTCGACGCCAAGACCATCATGCTGCTGCAATACGCGGCGCTGACGATCTTTCGCTAGCTGCGAGCGCGGTGTTTACTCGATAACTCGATATGTCCGCCTGCCTCCCGGAGCGACAGGCGCGCAAGTTCGACCGTCGGCGGGTTATCGCCGACGGTCGACTTTGGTCAATTGCTTTCTAGGCCGCCTTCCTGTCGGTGCGCGCGGTGTCGAAACCGACCCGCGGGAAGCGCAAATTGACCTTGCCCACAGAAGGGTCCTCGTGGCGCAGGACGATCTCGTCATGGGCCCACGAGAGCAGACTCCCGAACACGGGGTTGCCGTAGTCGTCGGGAGTCACGCTGACCCAGTCGCCGCGAGCAAGGCCTACATTCTGAGCCTCGGGCGACCATTCGCCAGGCTCGCCGGGCTCGCTTGTCCGGGCCACTTCGATGGCCTGGTCGGGCGACATTTCCGAGAAGTCACCATGACCAATGGCCGCCACGCGCTTGTACCAGGGGTCGATCACTCCGGCGAAGGCGATCAACTCGTTGATTTCGTCGCCGCCGTTCTGCCTCGCAAACCAGATCGGATGATACGCCGAGAGATCGGCCGCAGACGCCTGCGCGCCCAGTATGAATTTGCGACCATCCGAGAGCGCCTGGGCAAGCCACGCAACATGTGCGTTGACCCTTTGCAGGTACAGGGCGCGCCTGGCGCGCAGTTCTCCGGGGTCTAGATTGACGCGGAACAGAGGACGTCGCTCGTCAATGAGTTCTTGCGGGAGTCCCGGCATGTTGCCGATCGTCAGGCATACGGCATTCATGAAGGAGCCCTTCTCGATCCACCAGCCCAGCGCCTTTGCAAGCGCTTCCTGGCCTTTCGGATAAAGCGCGCCGGACGAACCCAGTCCCTCCACCACCCGCAGGATATGGAGCGTATCGCAGTAGAACTCGGCGCCGATCTGAAGGATCGGTGTTCGACGGTAGCCTCCCGTCATCGGCGTCAGCTTCGGACGCGGCGTCCAGACCGGAATTTCCACCGAACGCCAGGCGACGCCCTTCAAGCCCAGGGCCAGCCGGATCTTTTCCGAGTATGGCGAAAGCGGATAGTGGTGCAGGATGATTTCTGGCACGTGCATTCCCTCCCTGTGTCGTTTTCAGATTTTCAAGAGCGGCGTCGAGCTCAGACGCCGGTGCGTCCGTCGAGGAATATCTGGGTAACCGGCTTGGCCAGGATCGGCTCCAGCTTCGGCACGATCTCCTTGATGTCCTTTGTCACCATGTGCGCATCGAGTGCCGCCTTGTCTTTCCAGCGCTCGTAGGTGAGGAAGCGACCGGGCTCGGCGATGACTTCCATCAGCACATATTTCTGACAGCCCGGCTCCCTGGCGGATATTTCCGCAAAGGGAACCAGCAAGGCGCGAAGCTCGGCGGCCTTTTCCTTTCTGGATACGATCTCGGCGATAACGAAGTAGCCGCTGTTGTCCCCGGCAGCCTCGGCCGGGGAGCTTGCAAGAACGCTAGCCGCGAAGCCACCCAGTGCGGCTGCGCTGACGAATGCACGACGATCCATGGTTCCCTCTCCCTTGTTTGTCGCTGGGCGGTGTACGTCGGCGGCCTGAAGCCTGGCCGGCGCCCCTCCTCCGCCAGCCATTGACAGTTGCGGAAGGCGGCATTAGTTTGCACACGATATATTTGGAGTCAATAATATGTATCACGATATAACGAGAGCCAGGTAGTCGGGGGGATGGGGCGTCGATCCGCCATACTTGTGAGGCCAGGGCGACGTGCCGGAAGCCGGGGCGACAGGCCGGATGTCATTCAAGTCGTTTCGCGGGCGCTCGACATCCTTCGCTGTTTTGACGGTCCGCTTGACCGCCTCGGCAATCGGGAACTGGCCTCACGCTCCGGCTTGCCACGGTCTACCGTGTCGCGGCTCGCCTGTACGCTCACCCAGCTGGGCCACCTCTCATACTTTGCGGATGACATGAAATACGGCGTCGGTCCGAGTGCGGTTGAACTCAGTGCTGCGATCATAGGAGCGCGAGAGCTGCGCCGCTGGACGAGTTCGCCTTCGCACGGAGGCAGCGATCCGGAGGGGTAAGATCCGTGGCATCTGACCGGCGAGAACTCGACTTCAGCGAGATACCACGCAATTGCCGCAGGCTGGCCAGTCCCTGCCGGCTACATGGCTCAACAGCCTCGACGGCCGGCGATTACAATCAGGTTCCAACAATGATAAACAGTCTCCGTCATGGACGGGCGGGCGAACCCGCTCCCGAATGAAACCTCATGCCGGCCGAAAGGTTCGGGGAAGGCAAGTGAATGCAACGTAGCTCGAAGAAGCCAAGGAATGAGCACACCGCTGCGCCTGTCGAAATGCCCGGGCTCGATAGCCATTTGTGCTTCGCGCTCTATGCTGCAAGCAACCACATGACGCGCCTGTTTGCCCCGTTCCTTGAAAAGCTCGGCGTCACCTATCCCCAGTATCTGGTCCTCGTCGTACTCTGGGAACATGGCGGACCACAGGGCGTCGGAGAACTGGCCGCCCTGCTGCGCATGGATCTCGGGACGCTATCGCCAATGCTCAAGCGCCTTGAGGCAAAGGGGCTCGTGACCCGGCGGCGGCCAGCCGCGGATGAGAGACGCGTCCTTGTCGATCTCACGACGAAGGGCACCTCGCTTCGGAAGCGGACCGAGCAGATGCTGGGCGAGTTTTACTGCTACTTGAATGTGCCGGTGGCCGACCTTTTCGACCTCAAGGACCGCCTCCGTCATTTTGTAAGCTCGGCCGGCCCGCGGTAAGATACCGTCACCGCGCTTTGCCCGAGCGCGGACGTGGCACTCCTGGTACACGCCCTAGAACAGGCTCCCCTGCCCGTCGTCGCCCGCGCCCGCCGCCTTCTTCACCGCCGCCCGCTTCGGCTTCGGCGCCTCCGCCGCGCGCTGCTCGTCCGTGATCGGCAGCACCAGCTGCGCATCGTCATTGGCGACGTGATTGACCCGCGTCGAGATCTCGTGCCAGGCGAACTCGCCTGCTTGCGGCCCGGTCAGCATCGCCATCACGCCCTCGGCGGAATCGGAGGAGCAATCCAGCCATCGATCGAACGCGTCCTCCGCAATCGTCACGGGCACGCGGTGATGCAGCACGGCGAGATCAGGACTCGCCGGCGCGGTGACGATCGCCACCGTATCGACCTCCTCGCCGTTCGGCCCGACCCAGGTTTCCGCCAGCCCGGCAAACCCGATCGGCTTTCGGTCGGCCCGATAGATGAAGTAAGGCCGCTTGCGGTCGGCCGAGACGTGCCACTCGTAATAGCCGTCGGCCGGGATCAGGCAGCGCCGCCGCCGGATCGCGTTCTTGAACGCCGGCTTGTCCTGCACGGTCTCGCTGCGCGCGTTGATCAGCAGCGTGAACTTTCGGGGATCCTTGACCCAGGCCGGCATCAGGCCCCAACGCATCAGCCGGAAATGCCGCGCCCCCCGGTCGAGGATCACCACCGGAACGGGCTGGGTGGGCGCAACGTTAAACCTCGGCGGGAAATTCGGCTGCTCAGCGTAGCCGAATACCTGCCGGATCGCTGCCGGAGGCGATGTGATTACGAAGCGTCCGCACATTCTGCAATCCAGACTGGCAATTCTTCAGGCCCCTTTAACTCCAAATGTTAACACTGGAACCGATGACATCGGCGTCCTCTATCGCTGCGCAATCCATTTCGACGGGCATCGACGAGGCCCGGGCGGCACGATTGCGTGCGGCCAACATCAACCCGCGCACGGGGCTTGCCACCGACTACCTCAATCATTTCAACGAAGCCATCATGCTTCTGGAAATGATCCCCGACATGCCGGAATGCGCCGAGGATTTCCTGCTCTGGTGCCCGCTGTCCTACGCCGAGCACTTCACTGCCTCCAACTTCAGGGCGCGCGACCTTGCCATCGAAGCCTACGAGCAGGCCCATCCCGCGGTCCGCGGCGAGTTCGACCGGCTGACCTCGACCATGACCTCGATCCTGACCGCGGTCGGCCAGGCCATGCGCGAGGTCTCCCAGGACAAGACCCGCGCCACGCTGGCCGAACAGGCCACCGGCTGGGTCAAGCCGCTGGTGTCGCTGGCCGGCGGCGTCATCAACGGCAGCAACGAGTCCGACATCGACACCATCATGGCGGGCTGAGCACGCGGCTTTCCCGGCAGGGCGTTTGCGCGCAGATCGTGCCCCGACTATAGACTGGCCGCCGTGACCGCCATCGATCACCCACAACGTCCGCAGCTCGCCGTCAGCGCCGCCATCTTCCGCGACGACAAGGTGCTCGTGGTGCGCCGCGCCCGCTCGCCCGGCATGGGGTTCTACTCGCTGCCCGGCGGCCGGGTCGAATTCGGCGAATCCCTGCACACGGCGCTGCATCGCGAGGTGGACGAGGAGACCGCCATCAGGATCGACATCGTCGGCCTGGCCGGCTGGCGCGAGGTACTGCCCTCGGCCGGCGGCGGCGGACATTACCTGATCATGTCCTTTGCCGCGCGCTGGAAGGCGCTGGAGCCGGTGCTCAACGACGAGCACGACGACTTCAAATGGCTGCGGCCCGACGAGCTCGCCGGCCTCAAGATGACCGGCGGACTTCAGGAAGTGGTCGAGGCCGCAAGGCGCATCATTAACGCCTGAAAACAGCATGATCCGGAAAAGTGGGTACCTGTTTTCCGATCAGGATCATGCTCAAAAACTGAGTCTTTGCGCCTTGCTTCGAACCCATTGAGGGGGCATATCGGGCTCAACGATGCCCAAGCATTTCGCCGCCATTTTCCTGCTGATTTCAGCCCTGCTGACCGCGCCCGTGCGGGCGCAGGATGCGGCTGCGCCGTTCGACGGCGACCTGCAGCGGCTGGCCGAAATCCTCGGCACCCTGCATTATCTCCGCGGCATCTGCGGCAACAATGAAGGCCTGAAATGGCGCAACGAGATGCAGGCGCTGATCGACGCCGAGACGCCCTCCGGCGACCGCCGCGCCCGGATGATCGCCGCCTTCAACCGCGGCTATAACGGCTTCCAGCAGACCTACCGCACCTGCACCCCGGCCGCGTCAGTCGCGGTCCGCCGCTACATCGACGAAGGCGTCAAGATCTCGCGCGACCTGACGGCGCGCTATGCCAACTGATAGCGCATGATCCGGAAAAGTGGGCACCGGTTTTCCGACAAGATCATGCGCAAACAAGAGACAATGGACACCATCTTCTTCGACCTCGACGGCACCCTCACCGACCCCAAGCCCGGCATCACGCGCTCGATGCAATATGCGCTGGAGAAGCTCGGCCGTCCGGTGCCCCCGGCGGACGAACTGACCTGGTGCATCGGCCCGCCGCTGCGCGACAGCCTCGTGGTGCTGCTGGGCGGCGAGGCGGAGGCCGATCGCGGGGTGGCGCTCTACCGCGAGCGCTTCGGCGACGTCGGCCTGTACGAGAACAGCCTCTATCCCGGGATCGCGGCGACGCTGGCGGCGCTGAAACCCCGCGCGCGGCTGTTCGTCGCCACCTCCAAGGCGCATGTCTTCGCCGACAGGATCGTCGACCATTTCGGCCTGCGCTCCTATTTCGAGCACGTGTTCGGCGCCGAACTCGACGGCACCCGCGCCCACAAGGCCGACCTGCTGGCCTTCGCGCTCGAGCGCACCGGCACCGATCCCTCCCGTGCGGTGATGATCGGCGACCGCAGCCACGACATCGTCGGGGCGAAGCGGAACGGCATCGCCGGCATCGGCGTGCTCTACGGCTATGGCAGCCGCGAGGAACTGCTCGATGCCGGCGCGGTGCACGTCTGCGCCACGCCGCAGGCGATCCTCGACCACCTTCGGGCGGACTCCGCCTGAAGCGCGGCGGCATTAACTGCAGAAAGAAGAGCCACGTTAACCTTTCCTAAAGAACTGCCCTAGGCGGGGCAGAGGCCCGTGCTACACAACTTTCCGCCAGACGCGTTCCGGGGAGCGCGTCGAGAATTCGTTGAGTGCAATGAGCCTGCCTGCGCCCTATTCCATCGCCCGCGAACCCTTGCCTGACCACGAGCAGAAGCAGGCGGCGCTGAGCTACCTCAACGAGGCCTGGGCCGAAGCCCGCCACGACGGCGTCGACGGCGATTGCCTGGCGCAGGCCAGCATGTTCGCTGCGCTCGCCGAGCTCGTCACCACCTACGGCGAGGACGCGGTGGCAAAGTTCGCCGAGGGCCTGCCCTCGCGCGTGCGCAACGGCGAGTTTTCGCTGAAGCTGGCGAAGCAGTAAGACCCTTCCAGATCAAGCCGCACACTCCGTCCTCATCCTGAGGAGCGCGCAACGCGCGCGTCTCGAAGGATGGCCGCGGGCACATCCCCTCCATCTGTCATTGCGAGCGAAGCGAAGCAATCCAGCTTTGTCGCGGCAAAGAAAGCTGGATTGCTTCGTCGCTTCGCTCCTCGCAATGACGGGGAGCTCGTTATCTTCCTGCTTTCACGAATTTGTGATCTTAAAATCCGAATTTGCGCTTTCCAGAATACCCAAATCAGGCCTATACGCATTCCCAGCCCGTGCCGCCATGAGGGACGCTTCGCGGTCGTCACGAAACGTGGCGCGG
>CAZDEZ010000008.1:0-95958 GCA_964504705.1 uncultured Bradyrhizobium sp. | reverse complement strand
AGCTGTCGGGCGTCCACCGCTCGGCCATGATCGTCAACTCCTGAGCAAAAACCGCCACTTACACGCGGTTGCGAGGGCCGGGTTATACACAGGCCGGCAACACTCCGCCACAAGGATTTAAGGTTGGCAGGTCAAGCCCTTGCGGCAAAAGCTGAATTCGCATTTGTTAAAGGTCTTTGCGAAGTTGCGGGGGAAGTCGCGTGGCCGAGGCTGGGTTGGACGATGTCTTTGCCGACGACATCATCGTGACGGCGGCCGACCGCTATCCGCTGGGCGCGACGCTGTTCCTGCCCCGCACCGGCAAGCGCAGCCATGCCGTGCTGATCAACTCCGCCACAGCCGTGCCGCGAAAGGTCTATGGCGGCTTTGCCGGCTACCTCGCCCGCCGCGGCTGCGCGGTCTTGACCTACGACTACCGCGGCACCGGCGATAGCAGGCAGAAGGCGGTGACCGGCTACAACCAGCCGCGTTCGCTGGTCGGCTTCAAGGCCTCGATGTCCGACTGGGCCGCCAAGGACATCACCTCGGCCGTACAGTGGATGCGCGAGCGCTACGGCAACATGCCGCTGACCTATGTCGGCCATTCCTTCGGCGGCCAGGCGCTGGGGCTGCTTCCCAACAACAAGGAAATCTCGCGCGCGCTCTTCATCGCAGCCCAGGCCGGCTACTGGAAGCTGATGGCCTACCCGGAAAACTACCGGGTCTATGCCATGCTGAATTTCCTCGGCGTGCCGCTGACCAGGCTGTTCGGCTACATGCCGGGCTGGGCTGGCCTTGGCATGGACCTGCCGAAGGACGCCTTCCTGCAATGGGTGAGCTGGGTGATGAAGGAGCGCTATCTGTTCGGCGATTCCACGCTCGATACCCGCGAGAACTTCCACAACTACAAGAATCCCTTGCGCGCGCTCTGCTTCACCGACGACCCCTGGGCGACGCGCACCGCGGTCGAACTGCTGTGCTCCGGCTTCACCGCCACCAAGCCCGACATCGTCAGCATCTCGCCGAAAGACGTCGGCGTGACCAAGATCGGCCATATGGGATTCTTCCGCAGCGAGCACCGTGACACGCTGTGGCGGGGCGCAGCGGAATGGCTGCAGGCGGAGGGGTAGGCCCGGGCTATCGAGCAATGTTCATTGCTGCTCGCTCGACAACCGGTATTCCATCGCCCATGCGCGCTTGGATGAAGGATCACCGCCGGTTGACCCAGATCAGCCAGGCCTATTGACTTGCGCGCGTTATTCATCCGCCCGTTCCTGGCTTCCGCGCTTTCAGCAAACCGGCACTTTTCCGGTCACCAGTTCGCCGCTGAGTTCGTCAAGCCGCTCCAGATGAACCGAAACCAGCTCGGCTGCCTGGGCCCGAAGCCCCTTCACCTCGGCGCCATCCGTCGTGGCAAGCTTCAGATGGACCACGGCCGGCCGGGACACCGGTGCGCCGATCCGGCTGACGATCAGGCAATGGGCTTCGCTCACCTCCGGAGCGGAGGCGACAATCGCCTCTGCTATGCGCTTTGCCAAAACGTTGTAGATCTTGCCTACATGGCTGACCGGATTCTTTCCCGCCGCAGCCTCCAGGCTCATCGGCCGCAACGGCGTGATCAAGCCATTGATGCGGTTGCCGCGGCCGACCTGGCCGTCGTCGCCGGCCTCGGCCGAGGTGCCGGTAACCGTGAGATACAGGCTTCCAGCGGCCACATCGTCGGCGGCGTTGATGGCGATCGAGCAATCGGCGAAGCCGTGCTCCCTCGCACATTCGCGGACCCATGCCGCGAGCGCATCCTTGTGCTCGACGTAGCTATCGACGCCGTCAAGGTGACGACCGATCATGGCGCACGCGATGGTGAGATCGAGGTGATCGCGGTTTCGTACCGCCATCACCTTGATATCCTCACCCCACGCCGGCCGATCGCCGTTGCGGTCGCGGCCATGGAGCCGCTGTTCGATTGCGAGCACGAGCCGCTCCAGCCGGCTGAGCGGCGCATGACCGACCCCGAATGAAGTGTCGTTGGCGAGCGGCATTCGGCCGCTTCGCGAGAACAGCGACTGCAAATCCTGCGAGCCTTGCCGAACCGCGGCCTCGATCCGGACATGTTGCCCGGCATCGAGCGCATGCAAATTGGCCTTCAGCCATGCGCGCGAACCCTCGACGGCGATTTCCCTCACCGGAATGACTTCGGTTCCAATGGTCGAGACGGCACGCCCTGCCAAAATCAACCTGATCGGTTCCGTCACCTCTCCGCCGCCAAATGCCGGTGCCGCCTGCCCGCCGCAGAGCAGCGCCTTGTCCACATTATGATGCAGCACGCGGCCGGTCCGCCGCAGATATTCACGACAAAGATTGCGAGAGAACTCCTCGGCAAGCGCATCGCATATCGTGTCGGGATGCCCGGCGCCCTTCCGCTCGACCACTTCGACTTCGTCAACGATGGCAAGCGGCGATATGACCAGATCGAATGGGGGCGTCATGATTGAAGCACCATCCATCATTGTGCCGTCTTGGCGAATCATGCCGATCTTGCACGACCGCCGACCGCGGAATTGACGACGACAAGACTCCACAGGCCATAAGTAGAGGCCGCTTAGGTGTGGTGGCACCGGGCTGATGCAGCCGATCAAAAATTTTCGCAGATTTCGCCGCGGATGCGCTTGATGCAGATCAATGGGCAACCGGCGCGGCGGAATGGCTGCAGGGGGAATAGATCACCATTTCTCGCTCCACGGCCGCAGCACGACTTCGAACGCCCATGTCGAGCGATGCTGGCGGTGCAGCTGCAGATAGGTTTCGGCGATACGATCGGGGTCGGCCATGTTGTCGTCGACAGCCGTTCCGGCCAGCCGGTGCGCACGGGTGCCGTCCTCCTGGGTCCAGCCGATCGCAGCGTCGATTGGCACGTTCGCGACGTGGATGCCCTGCGGCATCAGTTCCCGCGCCATACTCTCCGCGAGTCCGGACTTGGCATGACATGCCATGGCAAAGGCGCCGCTCGACGGAAAACCCTTCAGCGCCGCGCTGGCGTTCGTGAAGACGATCGTTCCCTTCGCGCCGTTGGCGTCGGGCTGGTTTCCAAGCATGAGTCGCGCCGCCTGTTGACCGACCAGAAACGCGCTGAACGCCGCATTTCGAATTGTTGCGAACGCCATGACCGGATCGGCTTCGACGACGCTCTTGCGGAAAATGCCGGGAACCCGGCCGTCGATGTTGTGCACCACGAGCCTTGGCGTCCCGATGTCGCGGGCGACACGCTCGAACAATTGCGCCACGTCTGCCGGTTCGCTTGCATCGCAGGCGTATCGGCGCACGCCATGCTCGCTCTCGAGCGTTTCGAGGACCGGCTTGTCGGGATTCCTGGCCGCGACGGCGACACGCATGCCACTCTTCGCGAACAGCCTGGCACAACTCGAGCTGATGCCAGGGCCGCCCCCGACGATGAGAGCGACGTCCTGAACGGAGGTCCGGGATTGAGCCATGTTGTTTCCCCCTTGCCCGAAATACGCTGGTTGTGGCGGCGACAGCGGATGGCTTTGGTGCTGCTGCCTGCTGTCAGAAAGCCCGGCCGGTGCGAAGAGGCTGCGACATCGCTACGGCATCAAGCTGCAAGTCCTTCCGGATACCGGCATCGACCAGACCCGCAGGCGCGAACCTGCGCAGCAATCGCAGGCGATTGGCCAGACTGCCGGCCGCGTATCGGAGTTTCGGGCGCGCGGCTTCGGCCGCCTTCAGCACGGTGTCGGCCACGACACCGGGCGATTCGGCTGACGCCACCAACTCGCTCACCCTCTTGCTCACACCCTCGCGGGCGAGGCGATACTCGTCGAGCAGGGCGTCCGGCGCCATGAAGTTCGCGTCGAATGCCGTCTTGGTATAGGCCGGCTCGATGACCGAAACGCGGATTCCCCTCGTGCGCAGTTCATGATCGAGCGATTCCGAATAGCCCGCCACCGCATGCTTGGTGGCGGAGTAGAGCGCGCCATACGGCATCGGCAGAAAGCCGAGCACTGAACCGATATTGATGATGCGACCGTTCGCCTGGCGCCGCATGTGAGGTACGACGGCGCGCGTCATGCGGACCAGTCCGAAAAAATTCGTCTCGAAGATCGACCGGGCCTGGTCGATCGAGCTCTCTTCCGCTCCGGCGGGCGCGACGCCGAAGCCGGCATTGTTCACCAGCAGATCGATGCGGCCTTCGCGCCGCGTCACATCGCCGACAACGGCTTCCACGGATTCGTCGCTGGTGACATCGAGGGCCAGCAACTCGAACGAGCGCCGGCCAGCCTGGGTTCCGCGCCTGCTGGTGCCATAGACCTTGTATCCGGCCTTTGCGAGCCGCTCCGCCGTAGCTTCGCCGATGCCTGACGAAGCGCCCGTAATGAGTGCGATCCTTGTGTCGGTCCTGGTCATGACCCTGCTCCTGACGCCACGCTGTTGACTTTGATGACGATCGTAACTATTAATATAGATGATGATCATCATTCCATTTGTCAAGGCATATCGACCCAGGACAGCGACATGCGGGTTTCGAGGGAACAAGCCGCCAGGAATCGCGAACGAATCCTCAGGGCCGCCTCGCGCCTCATGCGCGAACGCGGCATCGCCGGCGTTAGCGTTGACGCGCTGACCGAAGCGGCCGGCATGACCCACGGCAGCCTGTACAGTCAGTTTGGCTCGAGGCAGCGGCTCGTCGAGGAAGCGGTGGCCCACGCGATCGCCGCCAAAGGGCGAGAAGCGCCCCCGGCGCTTGCCCTGAGCGACTACGTTTCGGAATATCTTTCGGCGGCGCACCGGGACCGGTTGGGCAGCGGCTGCCCCCTGGCAGCCTTGTGTTGCGAGATGCCGCGCCAAGACAAGGCCGTGCGAGAGCGATTCACCGCCGGCGTAAAGGCCATGATCGGCTGGGTGAGCGGCCGATTGGATTCCAGCATCAGGCAAGGCCGGCGCGATGACGAGGCGCTTGCAACGGTCGCCTCACTGGTCGGGGCGATCGTGCTTGCCCGCGCCGTGAGCGATCCCGAACTGTCGGACGACATTCTTCGCGCGACGAGGAACAGACTGGACGCCTGATCGCCCACCGCACTCGACCCCCCACTTAATCCCGGAAAGGACGCTGATCATGACGCGCACGGTCGAATTCTATTTCGACTTCCCCAGTCCCTACTCCTATCTCGCGCACACCCAGCTTCCGAAGATCGCGGCCGATCATGGCGCGACACTCGTCTACCGCCCATTTCGCATACTCGAGCTCATGACGATCGTCGGCAACCGGCCGACCACGATCGAATGCAAGAACAAGGGCAAGTACGCGGGCGCGGATCTGCAGCGCTGGACGGCACGCTACAATGTCGAATTTGCCAGAAACCCCTACTCGAAATCGCTGGATTTCGCCGCGCTGGACCGGGGCGCACTCGTCGCCATCGAGGATGGTCGCGGCGCAGACTACGTGACAGCGGTCTTCGCCGCGATATGGGGCCGGCCGGCCGACCTTTCCCAGCGTTCGGTGCTGATCGACACATTGGAAAGAGCAGGCCTTGACGCCTCCGCGCTCGTGGAGCGCGCGAACACCGAGGCCATCGTCGCAAGACTGGATGCAGAGACGAAAGCAGCGGCCGAGCGCGGCGTGTTCGGCGCGCCGACCATGTTCGTCGGCAATCAGATGTTCTTCGGCAACGACCGCCTCGACTTCGTTGCCGAAGCCCTTCGTTCCTCGATCTAGGGAGAATTCAGATGACCGAACCGGTTTGCGTCGTAAGCGGGGTTGGCCCAGGAACGGGATCGGCGCTCGTCCGCCGCTTCGCCGCAGGCGGCTATCGCGTTGCCATGCTGGCACGAGACGCCGGGCGGCTGGCCAATCTCGCCGAACAGGTGCCGTCGGCAAAGGCCTATGTCTGCGACGTATCAGACCAGTCCCAGATAGATGCTGCGATCGATCGGGTCGAGCGCGAGATGGGAGCCCCCAGCGCATTGATCCACAATGCGGTGGGCGGCGGCTGGGGAACGTTCATGGAAATCGACCCGGCCATGCTCAATCGCAACTTCCAGGTCAACACCATGGGATTGCTCTATCTCGCTCGCCGCGTGGCTCCGGCCATGGTAACCGCCGGCCGGGGCGCAATCATCGTCACCGGCAATACATCGGCGCAGCGCGGCCGGGCCAACTTTGCCGGGTTCGCCCCGACCAAGGCGGCGCAACGCATCCTGGCAGAGGCCATGGCCCGCGATCTCGGGCCAAAAGGCGTGCACGTAGCCTATATCGTGATCGATGCCGTGATCGACGTGCCCTGGGCCCGCGAGCGCTTCAAGCAGAAGCCCGACGACTTCTTCATCGCGCCCGCCGCGATCGCCGACGAAGCATGGCACCTTGCAGGTCAGCCCCGTTCGGCATGGTCGTTCAATGTCGAACTCAGGCCGTACGCAGAAACGTGGTAGCTCGAAAGGTAGCAAACGGCATCGGCATTTGCCCGCAGAGGCGACACGCCGGGGCGAGAAGACCGGCCATATGGGCTTCTTCCGCCCCGGCACCGCGGCGCGCTGCGGCGGGCGCAGCAGAAAGGCGGCAGGCGGACTAACGCCGGCATGGAACTACGGGGTCCCGGTTGAGTTCATCATCTGAACTCCCTTTCCCAAAGTCCGACACGGGCCGGATTGCTTGCATGATCGAACTGGATGACGTGCTTCGGCTTCTCGTTGCGGCCGTGACGGGACTGCTGATCGGAATCGACCGCGACGTCAGCGGCAAGCCGGTGGGGATGCGCACCCTGTCGTTGGTGTCGCTTGGCGCTGCGCTGGTCTCGATCGCGGCCATCGAGTTTCAGAACTTGCGGGACCACCCCGATGGCCTTTCCAGGGTTATCCAGGGCGTCGTTACCGGCGTGTTGACGGGGGTAGGCTTCATCGGTGCGGGCGTCATCCTGCGCGACCGCGATGCCAAGACGGTGCATGGGCTGACAACCGCGGCGACGGTCTGGATTGCCGCCGGACTTGGCATTGCCTGCGCGCTCGGCGCCTGGCTGCTGGTCGGGGCAGCGATTGCGATTACGCTGCTGGTCCTGTTCGTCCTGCCCTCGCTCGAACGCCTCGTCGGATTGAAGTAATCGAGACAGGATTGCCCTGGCGGGCCGCACGCCGCGATTTGCGGCGGCAAGAAAAAGGCCCGGCGTGCCTAGGAGGCCGGGCCTGTAACCTCAACAATCCACCCGGAGGCTTGTTCGGCTACTAATGTAGTGTACGACCAATCCGGCGATCACGCCTTGAGACAGCTCAAGGCCCTTGCCGTTGACGCGAGCGATCAAGATGAAGGCGGCACTGGCACGCACGCCTCGAACTTCGATATAGTGCGTCAACCGGTCCGGAAGGCGCAGCGCCGACGGACCCGCAAGGGAGTAACGAGATCATGAAACGCCGTACATTCCTCAAAGGCAGCGCCGTTGCCGGCGCGACGACGCTGGTTGCGGCACCCGCGATTGCGCAATCCTCGCCCGAAATCAAATGGCGGCTGACCTCGAGCTTCCCGAAGTCGCTCGACACGATCTTCGGCACCGCGCAAACCTTTGCGAAATATGTTGCCGACGCCACCGACAACAAGTTTCAGATCCAGACCTTTTCGGCCGGCGAGATCGTGCCCGGCCTGCAGGCGCTGGACGCCGTCAGCACCTCGACCGTCGAGATGGCGCAGACCCCGCTGTATTTCTACATCGGCAAGGAACCGGCGCTGGCCTATGCCACCGGCGCACCGTTCGGCATGAACCATCGCCACCAGCATTCCTGGTGGACGTTCGGCGGCGGCGCCGAACTCTGCAACGAGGCGCTGAAGCCGTTCAAGGCGCATGCGATCCTGTGCGGCAATTCCGGCACGCAGATGGGCGGCTGGTTCCGCAAGGAAATCAAAACCGTCGACGACCTGAAGGGCCTGAAATTCCGCATCGCGGGTTTGGGCGGCCATGTGCTGGCCAGGCTCGGCGTCGTGCCGCAGCAGATCGCGGGCGGCGACGTTTATCCTTCGCTCGAGAAGGGCACGATCGATGCCGCGGAATTCGTCGGCCCCTATGACGACGAGAAGCTCGGCTTCTACAAGGTGGCGAAGTACTACTACTTCCCCGGCTGGTGGGAAGGCGGCGCCATGCTGCACATGGTGGTCAACGACGAGAAGTGGAATGCGCTGCCCAAGCCGTACCAGGCGATCCTCGCCCAGGCCGGCACCGCCGCGGGCACCTGGATGATCGAGAAATACGACAGCGTGAATCCCGCCGCGCTGAAGCGGCTGGTGGCCGGCGGCGCGGAGCTGCGCGCCTTCCCGCAACCGGTCATGGACGCCTGCTATCAGGCGACGCAGGATCATCTGAACGAGCTCGCGGCGAAGAGCCCGCTGTTCAAGAAGACCAGGGAGAGCCACGACGCCTACATGAAGGAAACCCTGTTCTACACGCAGATCGCCGAGAACTATTACGACAACTACCTGCTCGGCAAGGTGCGCAAGGGCTGAACCGGCATGGATCGGAGGACTGCGGAAACGGTGATCGCCGCGGGCGTTGCGACTGCCGCCGCGGCGATCGACGACAGCCTGCGCGCGGCGGTCGAGCGCAGGGATGTGCCGGGCGTGGTCGCGCTGGTCACGGATCGCGATGGCGCGCTGTACCGGGGCGCCTTCGGCGTAGCCGACGTCTCGACCGGACGGCCGATCGCGACGGATACGCTGTTTCGCATCGCCTCGATGACCAAGCCGATTACGTCGCTGGCCCTGATGCAGCTGGTCGAGCAGGGCCGGCTCGGGCTCGACGACCCCGCGGAGAAATACCTGCCGGAGCTCGCGGGATTGCAGGTCGTCGAGTCCTTCGACGCGGCGACGAGGGCCTGCCGGCTGCGCCCGGCATCGCGGCCACCGACCGTGCGGCATTTCCTGACGCACACGTCCGGCCTCGCCTATCCCTTCACCAGCGAAATCTGGCGCGACTTCAGGCCGCGCGACGGCGAAACCTATCCGTTCGGCGGTCCGCTGCTGTTCGATCCCGGCGAGCGCTGGCACTACAGCACCAGCACCGACGTCGTCGGCCGTCTGGTCGAAGTGCTGTCCGGACAGTTGCTCGAAGACTATTTCCGCGGCCATGTCTTCGCCCCGCTCCGGATGGACGACACGTTCTACAACGTGCCGGCGACAAAGGGCCCTCGCCTCGCCGCGCAGCAGCAGCGCGCCGGCAAGCGCATGGACGGCACGATCGAGCTGCAGGACCCGCAGCCCGGATTGACCATCGCCGCACCCATCGGTGGCGGCGGCCTCGCCTCGACCGCCGACGATTACGGACGCTTCATGCGGATGTGGCTGAACGGCGGCGAACTCGAAGGCGCGCGCGTGCTAGGAGCGGAAACCGTGGCGTTGATGGGCCAGAACCACATCGGCGCGATCTCGGTGCCGGCGCAGAAAAGCGCCCTGCCACGCAGCGCCGATTTCACCTTCATCGCCGACAACAGAGACAAGTTCGGTCTCGGCTTCCTCATCACCGCCGACCAGGTGGCAGGCAAGCGCTCGCCCGGCAGCCTGAGCTGGGGCGGCATCAACAACACCTATTTCTGGATCGACCCAGTGCGCGGCATCGCCGGCGCGATCATGATGCAGTACCTGCCGTTCGCCGACGCGAGGGCACTGGACGTGCTCGACACGTTCGAGCGCGGCGCCTATCGGCTGGTGACCCAGGGTCAGTGAGGTCAAGACACGCTGGAAGATGGCGATCAGCTTACGGGTGGTGACGCTCGCGATACCGCAGCACCAGTTGGGAAATGCCCAGGGCGGCAACAATTCCGAACAAGGCAACCCCACCGACGGTTTCCCGTGAGCGCGACTCACTGTCCACGAGCAGCAGGGCGACGCCGACGCCGCTGAACACGAGGCCGAAGATCGCCAGAAACCAGGCACGGACCGGGCCCAGCATGCCCGTCACATAAGAGGCTGCCTCTTCGGCCACGATCGATTTGACGGCCGGCGAAGGAGCTGCGGCCGCCGGACCGGCACCGCGGCGCAACAACAGCATCCAGCCGCTGAACGCAGTGACGAGGATTCCGAAGCCGAAGAAGATTCCCAGCTCAGGAAAGATTCCAAACTCCGGATTTATCAAACCGGGTTGACCGGTGGCGACGACGACGATGCCGATACCGATCATGAGAATTCCGCAGGACAACCAGGTCCACAACTGGCGGGGGCTGTACCCGCGAGCCGCGGCGGCGTAGGCCCGTGCCAACGACAATCTCTCGTCCGAAGGCTCCATGCCGGCCACAAGCCGTTTCACGTAGATTGCGTAGCCGGCGAACCAGAGAACGAGAGCGGCAAGTCCTCCGACGAATCCTCCCGCGGAGAACGCAATTCCCAGGAAAACGGTGGCGACGATAACGAGGATCGCGTATTGCTGCTTGAGCCGCTCCTCGACCTCGTCTGTGGCGACGATATAGCCGCGGCCAAGGATGCCCCAGAAATAGACGACCTTGCGTCCGTCCTTCGCGGATTTGGTAAGGCCAGCGAAAAGGCCGTCCGTGTACCCCCGAACCAGCCTGATGACGTCTTGAATCATGCCGCAGCCCGCTCTTGCAAGCTTCAATCTATTCGGCGGGCGGCGCCACATGCTTGATGTGAATCAACTCCGTAGCGGCGCGCGGAAGCCGACGATCGTCCCGCGGTCTACGAGGCGTATTTCACCGTGCAGCCATAGGCGCGCGTCGCCGGGGTGGAGACCGGCTTGCCCGCCTTCAATTCGGCCAACGCAGCATCGACGAAATTCCGGGCGTCCTTGACGTCCGCGGGTCGCGCCGTCGCCTTGTCGTCGATGCCCCCTGCATAGGCCAGCGTGCCGTCCGGCTTGATGATGTACATGTGCGGCGTGACGGTCGCGCCATAGGCCCGCGCCACCTGTTGTTTGGGATCGAGCAACACCGCCGACGGCGATGCCTTGCGCTCGGCCGTCAGAGCATTGGCACGGGCGCCATCCGCAAAGCCCTGTTCGCCCGGCGGCGAGGAGATCACGGACAGCCAGACGATGCCCTGATCGGTCCATTTCTTCTGCAGCGCCTGCATGTTGCCGGTGCCGTAGTGCTTGCGGACATAGGGGCAGCCGTCGTTCGTCCATTCGAGCACGATCGTCTTGCCGCGATAGTCGGCGAGATTGACGGTCTTGCCGTCGCTGTTGAGTGCGGAGAATGCCGGCGCGGGCGAACCGACCTTCGGCTCTGCATGCGAGACCCCGGCGGGCAGGAGCAGGATGGCGGCAGCGGAGGCAAGCATCGTGAATGCGCGTCTATTCATCTTCCATCTCCGATTGCTATGCGATTTCATACTTTGCCGAGCGCATCCAGCACCAGCGACGGCGTGAGGATCTGCGGCAGCACGACGGGCTCGCTCCCGCTGCGATATAGCACGTAAAGCGGCACGCCGCTGCGGCCGAACCTTTCAAGAAGGCGTGTGATTTCCGGATTCCTTCTGGTCCAGTCGCCCTTCAGGTAGGCGATGCGCTTGCCGGCAAATGCCGCGCGCACGGCATCCGTGGAGAGCGCCGTCCGTTCGTTCACGAGGCAGGTGATGCACCAGGCCGCGGTCATGTTGAGGAATACGGGCTTGCCCGACGCAAGCAGCGCATCGAGCTTCTGCTGGCTGAATGGCTCGGAAGGCGATTTCGAGGATGCGACCTCAACGCTCGCGCCGGCCGGTCGATCGAGGCCGATCATCGCCGCAAGCGCGATCACGCCTGCGATCGATGCGGCCGCCATGCCCTGCAGGACGCGGCGCCAGACGATTTCCTCCTGCTGCGACATCCGCCAGCTCCACGCGCCGAACGCGATCAGCACGATCCCCGCCAGCGCGGCGAGCAAGCCCGACGCGCCGACCTGGAAGCTGAGAACCCAGACCAGCCAGGCCACGGTCGCATAGAGGGGAAAGGCCAAAAACTGCTTCAGCGTTTCCATCCATCGTCCCGGCCGCGGCAACAGACGCTGCAACCCCGGCGCAAAAGCCAGCACCAGGAAAGGCAGCGCGAGCCCGAGCCCGAGTGCCAGGAAAACGAGAAGCCCGACGGCGAACGGCTGGACCAGGGCATAGCCGATCGATGCGCCCATGAACGGCGCGGTGCAGGGCGTTGCCACCAGCGTGGCCAGCGCGCCGGCGAAGAAGGACCCCGACAGTCCGCCGCTCTGCAGGAGCCGGCTGCCGCCGACACGCGTCAACGACGCGCCGATGCTCAGGATGCCGGACAGCGAAAGCCCGAGCGCAAACAGGATGAATGCCAGCGCCGCGACCATCAGCGGCGATTGCAGCTGGAATCCCCAGCCGATCTCGGCCCCGCCGGCGCGCAGCGCCTGCAGCACGCCGGCCAGAATGGCGAAGCTGACAAGCGTGCCCAGCGTATAGGCGATGCCGTGCAGGCGAACGCGGCCCGGGCTCTCCGCCCTGTGCTCGGTCAGGCTCAGGATCTTGATCGACAGCACCGGGAATACGCAGGGCATGAAATTCAGGATGACGCCCGCGATCAGAGCTGCAATCGCGGCATAGAGCAGCGTCATGCCACCCTCTCCTGCCGCAGCGGCAGCGGGTGTCGCTTCGATCGCAAAGGCATGCGAGGCAGTCTTGCCGCCGATATCTTCCTCCACCACCAGCACGCCGTCGATGCGACGTGGAATCGACGGCGCGATCTGGCTGCGCTCGATCGTCAGACGGATGTCCTGACCGCTTGTGCGCAGGGATTGCCGCGCGGCGTTGTCGATCAGGTTGTTGTCATGGGGAAAGAACGTCACCGCGCGGATGGCATCGCCGCGCAGACCATCCGAGCGCAGCGAGAGCGTGATCGCCCTGGCGTCGGCGCTGAAGCTGGCAGTCCATGGCGAGGGCTGCGGCAGCTTGCTGCGCGCCGCATCGAACGTCGCGTTGGCTGTCGACGGCGCGCCCTGCTCCGATACGGGAAGCGAGAGGGAAACCGCCGCCTCCCCGGGAATGCAGATTTTCTCGCAGACGAGAAAGGCAATGTCGGCGGCGAGATCGACGGTCGTTCCCGGTCGGGCGTCTTTGGGAGGCGTCACGCGTGCAAGCAGGATCGTGCTGCCCTCATAGCCGAAGTTCGCGGCCGGCCCGACCCGGATCAGCGACGGCGCCGGCCATTGCAACTCGCCGGCCGAAAAGCCCTGCGGCAGCTTCCACGTCACCTGCGTCGGCTCGCCGGAATCGCCGGGATTGCGCCAATAGGTGTGCCAATGCTCCTTCATCGAGAGCTTGATGCCGACGGTGAAGGGCTGGCCAGGCACGATCGCGGCAGGCTCGGCGAGCAGCTCGGCCTTGACGAGGTCGGCGGTGTCCTGCGCCCGCGCCGCGGTGAGCGCCAGGGCGGACGCACACAGCCCAGGGATCAGGATACGGGCATAGAAATGTGAGAGCATGAGCTTCGCTTGGCGCGCAGACGAAAGAGCGAACGGTCGATCGTAACATTCGTTCGCCGCATTACCCCGCGAGGCGACAGCGGCTGCTATCAAAAGCCCGTGAGAGCCGCTGCTCACGTCGATTCAGCGGGCCTGCCGTTGCCGACCACCCGCAGGTCGATCGTGCCAATGAGATCGGATCGCAACTGCTCCGCGGCGCTGATGGCGACCGCCGTCTGCTGCAGGGTGCTGACGTTCGATCCGAGCGAGACGATGCCGCCCAGCACCGCGACGATCGATCCCAGCGCGACGACCTGACTGGAGCCGAGCAGGCCGAGCATCGTGACGAGCAGCAAGGCGACGCCGCCGGCAATCGTCACCTTGGAGAACAGGATGATCTTTCTGCACCGCTCGGAAACCTCGGCAAGGTGCTCGAGCCGCGCCTCGACGGCGGAAATGTCCTCGCGCGGATCGTCCTCGTCATCCTCGGCCATCAAAACCCTCGCGCCGCTGCGGCTGGCTGCTCGAAGCCGTTCCTACTCCGCCGCCTGCCGTACGTGGCGCGCCGTCGGCGTGCGCATGGTGACGAGTTCTTCCGCTGCCGTCGGATGCAGGGCCATGGTGGCGTCGAAATCGGCCTTGGTGGCCTTCATCTTCACGGCGATGGCGACGGCCTGGATGATCTCGGCGGCGGAATCGCCGACGATGTGACAGCCGAGCACGCGGTCGGTGGTTCCGTCGACCACGAGCTTCATCAGCACGCGGGTGTCGCGGCCCGACATCGTCGCCTTGATCGGCTTGAAGTCGGCCTTGTAGATGTCGACGTGGCTGTATTTGGCGCGGGCGTCGGCCTCGCTGAGGCCGACGGTGCCGACTTCCGGCTGCGAGAACACCGCGGTAGGGATGTTGCCGTGGTCGACTTCGACCGGCCGCTTGCCGAACACGGTGTCGGCAAAGGCATGGCCCTCGCGGATCGCGACCGGCGTCAGGTTGACGCGATGGGTGACGTCGCCGATGGCGTAGATATGCGGCACCGAGGTCTTCGACCAGCCGTCGGTGGCGATGCCGCCGTTCTTCGGATTGATGGCGACGCCTGCCTTCTCAAGACCGAGATTGGCGACATTGGGATGCCGGCCGATCGCGAACATCACCCGGTCCGAGGCAAGGCTCGAACCGCTGGACAGATACGAGGTGTATTCGTTGCCGTGCTTCTCGACCCTGTCGATGGTGCATCCGGTGATAACGGTGATGCCGCGCTTCTCGACCTCCTTGCGCACATGGGCGCGCACGTCGTCGTCGAAGCCGCGCAGGATGTTATCGCCGCGATAGACCAGCGTCACGTCGCTGCCGAAGCCGGCGAAGATGCAGGCGAATTCGAGCGCGATGTAGCCGCCGCCCTGCACCACGACGCGTTTCGGGAGCTGCGGCAGATGGAACGCCTCGTCGGAGGAGATGACGTGCTCGATGCCGGGAATTTCCGCGCCGTGATTGGGCCGGCCGCCGGTGGCGATCAGCACGTATCTGGCCGTCACCTTCTTGCCGTCGGCCAGCAGCAGCGTATGGGGATCCTCGAATACGGCACGGCTCTTGAGCACCTGCGCGCCGGATTTCTCGACATTGGCGGTGTAGGCCGCTTCCAGCCGCGCGATCTCCTTGTCCTTGTTGGCAATCAGCGTCGGCCAGTCGAAACTCGCCTGCGGGATGGTCCAGCCGAAGCCGGCCGCGTCCTCGATCTCCTGATGGACGTGCGAGCCGAGCACGAACAGCTTCTTCGGCACGCAGCCGCGGATCACGCAGGTGCCGCCCATTCGGTACTCTTCGGCGACCATGACCCTGGCGCCATGGCCGGCGGCGATGCGGGCGGCGCGAACCCCGCCCGAGCCGCCCCCGATGACGAAGAGATCGACGTCGTAGTCAGCCATGGCGGTCCCGGCCCCTTCCGCGTCAGCCGATCAGATCGGCTTGTTGCGCTTCTTCATTTCTTCCTTGAAGGCCTCGTTGACCTTCACGCCGAACTCCTGCGCCCACTGGTTCATCCAGCCCATGCTGCCCGAGATGGCGCGCGGCTCGTGGGTCAGCAGCTTCTGGCCGAGCGGCGTCTTGTAGAAGGTCACGAGGTCCTTCAGCTCCTGCTCGGAGAACTCGGTCGCATAGATCTGCGCCATGCCTTCGCCGATCTCGTTCTCACGTCCGGCGAAGCTCTTGGCCACGATGACGGCCACTTCGCCGAGATCCTTCTGGTAGTTGAGGTGCTGCTGCGTCAGCGCGTTCCTGGTCTGGTCGACGACGCCGGGAACGGCGCCGGCGAACATGGCGCCGACGTTCTTCAGCACGAGGAATTCCCTGGCCGCGGAAATGGCCGCCGGCGACGGCGGCGGCCTCTTTGCAGCGGGCGCCGCCGGCGCGGCCTGCTGTGCCATGGCGGGAACGCCGTTCAGCGCGAGGATGGCCGCCAGACCAGCCGCCGACAAGATTGCCGAAAAACCCTTCATTCCAGTTCTCCTCGATTTCCGGCGTCACCGCCGTTCAACAACGCGAATTCCGCTTGCGCCCGCCAGGATCACGGTGCTGGCGAGGCCGACGAACAGTCCGGTCTCGACCACGCCCGGGATCGCATTCAACAGGCCCGCCAGACGCGGCGCGTCCGCGATCCGGCCGAGATGACCGTCGACGATCCAGTGGCCGCCATCGGTGACAAAAACGTGGCCGTCCTTGCCCTTCCGGAGCACCATTTGCCCGGAAACGCCGGCCGCTGCAAATGCCGCTTCCATGGCCCGCCGCGTGGCGGCAAGGCCGAACGGGACCACCTCGACCGGCAGGGGAAAGCGCCCGAGCGCATCGACCCATTTGGTCTCGTCGGCGATCACGATCATGCGATCCGAGGCCGCCGCGACAATCTTCTCGCGCAGCAGCGCCCCGCCCCCGCCCTTGATCAGGTCGAGCGCGGGATCGACTTCGTCGGCGCCGTCTACCGTCAGATCGAGCCGGTCGACCTCGTCGAGCGTGGTCAGGCCAATGCCGCAACTCTCGGCTTGAGCGCGCGTCGCTTCCGACGTCGGCACGCCGGTCACCTTCAGGCCGGCGCGTACCTTCTCGCCGAGCAGGTCGACGAAGTGCCGCGCCGTCGAGCCGGTGCCGAGGCCAAGCTTCATTCCGTCACGGACCTGCTCCAGCGCGCGCGCCGCTGCCTGCCGCTTGAGTGCTTCCATGTCCACGTGCGACGATGCTCCCTCGCCCTGTTCGCGGCGATATCTAGCGTCGATTTCGATGCAGGAACAGCCACGGCGCACGCATTTTTGGCCTGTCCGGGCAGGGTTTTACCGCGATTTCCGGCCATTCCACTTGCGCCGGCGCGCCTCTACCGGTAGCCAAGGCGGCAAATGACCCCTCCCCGCATCGTCGTATTCGATCTCGACGGCACGCTGGTCGATACCGCGCCGGACCTGATCAACGCGCTGAACTTCGTGCTCGACCGCGAGGGAATGCCGCCGCTGCCGCTCGCTTCCGCCCGCAACCTGATCGGCGCCGGCGCGCGCAAGCTGATCGAGCGCGGGCTGGAGGTGGGAGGCGGCGCCGTGACGGTCGGCGAGCTCGACCGGATGATGCGCGACTTCATCGATTATTACGCCGAGCACATCGCCGACGAGTCGCGCCCGTTCGACGGCCTCGAGGCCGCGCTGGACGACCTCGAAAGCCGCAGCTTTCGCTTTGCGGTCTGCACCAACAAGCTCGAATGGCTGTCGAAGCTGCTGCTGGACCGGCTGGGCATGACGCACCGCTTCGCGGCGATCTGCGGCGCGGACACGTTCGGGGTGGCAAAGCCTGACCCCGCAATCCTGCACCAGACCATCGCCCGGGCCGGCGGTCAGTCGCCGGCTTCCGTCATGGTCGGGGACTCCGGAACCGACATCGGGGCGGCGCGGCGGGCCGGGGTTCCCGTGGTTGGGGTCTCCTTCGGCTACACCGACGTACCGATCGCCGAACTCAGGCCGGACCGGTTGATCGGGCACATGAGTGACCTGCCTGAAGCAGTAGAAAGTCTCTTAAAATCAAATAGATAGATTTGTCTCTTTCACATGTGCCGCGAACGCGCACCGTTAACCATCAATTAACTATAAGCCCCTGCACCGTTGCGCCCCATTTCCGACACTCCTAAGGTCGGCGCCGGGGATCGCGGCAGCTCGCCGCAGTAGAGTGACGGTCATGCGTCGTGTCCTGATGATTGCCGTGGCGGGAACAGCCTTGGCCGGCTGCTCCTCCCTTTCGCTCGATTCCTTCAAGTCAGCGCCGCCCGCAGTGCCGGTGGCGCTGGATTCGGTGCCCTCGGGCGCCGAGGCGCGCACGTCGAACGGGCAGACCTGCAAGACCCCCTGCACCGTGAATGCCTCCGGTGAGGCCTTCTCCGTGACCTTCACCCTGAACAAGTTCGAGCCGGCCACCGTGCCCGTGCAGGTCGTCTACAATCCCGGCGATTTCACCACCCCCGCCTCCACCACCGTGGACCCCAACCCGGTCGTTGTGGAACTGAAGCCCGCCGGTCCGCCCGTCCGCGCCAAACCCAAGCGGCCGAAGCCGAAACCGGCCACGACCGCAGCGGCTCCCCCGCCCTCGCCGTTCCCCAATCCGCCGACGCGCTGAGGAGCCTACGGTACCAAGCGGAGATTGTGGGGACGCCGCAACCTGCCTACATTGTGCCGGTCTCCCGAGGCAGAGCCTCGCACCGAAACACGGCACGGATTGAATGAGCGGATTGACCAGTTCCGAACAGGCATCGCTTGGACCGATGGTCGATCCGTTCGGCCGGACCATCCGCTATTTGCGCGTTTCGGTCACCGACCGCTGCGACCTGCGCTGCTTCTATTGCATGTCCGAGGACATGACCTTCCTGCCGAAAGCCGACCTCCTGACTCTGGAAGAGCTCGACCGGCTCTGCTCGGCCTTCATCGCCAAGGGCGTACGCAAGCTGCGCCTCACCGGCGGCGAGCCGCTGGTCCGCCGCAACGTGATGTCGCTGGTGCGCTCGCTGTCGCGGCACCTCAAGACGGGCGCGCTGGACGAGCTGACTCTGACGACCAACGCCTCGCAGCTTTCCCGTTTCGCCGGCGAGCTCGCCGATTGCGGCGTCCGCCGCATCAACGTGTCGCTGGATACGCTCGATGCCGACAAGTTCCGCGCCATCACCCGCTGGGGCGACATCGACAAGGTGCTGTCAGGCATCGAGGCGGCGCGTGCGGCCGGACTGGCGGTGAAGATCAATGCCGTGGCCCTGAAGAACCTCAACGAGGACGAGATCCCGGCGCTGATGCAATGGGCGCACGGCAAGGGCATGGCGCTCACTTTGATCGAGGTGATGCCGATGGGCGATGTCGGCGAGGGCCGCATCGACCAGTATGTGCCGCTGTCGCTACTGCGGGCGCGCCTGGCGCAGCAGTTCACGCTGAGCGACCTCGACGAGACCACCGGCGGCCCGGCGCGCTACGTGCGCGTCGCCGAGACCGGCGGCAAGCTCGGCTTCATCACGCCGATGACCCACAATTTCTGCGAGTCCTGCAACCGGGTGCGCATCACCTGTACCGGCACGCTGCACACCTGCCTGGGCCACGAGGATGCCTCCGATTTGCGCAAACCGCTGCGCGCTTCGGCAGACGACGCGCTGCTTTCCGCCGCGATCGATCGCGCCATCGGGCTGAAGCCGAAGGGGCACGATTTCATCATCGATCGCCGCCACAATCGCCCGAGCGTCAGCCGCCATATGAGCGTGACCGGCGGCTGAAACGAGCATCGGCCTTGGCTGCAATTTCGCCGGGGGCACGACGATTCCCCAGTTGACGCATCGTTGCCGCGCTGAAATTGTGCGGCTTCAAGCCTGTCGGGCCAGATAAGCCCCTGCATCCACCGTGCAGAAAACAGGTGAACCCGGGGGCCTTCATTGCAATCACACCATCTGACCGGATCCGGCATCGCGGCACGGAGCGAATATTGATGCGTCCGCTACTGGCGCTGAGCAGCGCAATCGACCTCGTCAATCAGAAGCTCGGAAACGTCTGCAACTTCCTGATCCTTGCCGCCTGCGTCGTCAGCGCCGCCAATGCGATGATCCGATATGCGTTCGGCTACAGCTCCAACGCCTGGCTGGAGATGCAGTGGTACATGTTCGCGGTCGTCGTGATGTTCGGCGCCTCCTACACCTTCAAGCGCAACGAGCATGTCCGCGTCGAGATCGTCTATCTGATGCTGTCGGAACGCGGCCAGCTCTGGCTCGACCTGATCGGTACCCTGTTCTTCCTGATCCCCGGCTGTCTCCTGCTCGCCTATCTTTCCTGGCCCTTCTTCTACCAGGCCTACGCCGTGGGCGAACTGTCCAGCAACGCCGGCGGATTGATCCGCTGGCCGATCAAGTTCGTCGTTCCCGCCGGCTTCGTCATGCTTGCCCTGCAAGGCGTCTCCGAGGTCATCAAGCGCCTCGCCGCACTTCAGGGCTACGTCGTCATCGACGCCAAGTACGAGAGGCCGATGCAATGATCACGCTGGAGATGATGCCGCCGCTGATGTTCGGCGGCCTGATCCTGGCCATGCTGATCGGCTTCCCGGTGGCCTTCACGCTGGCGGCGCTCGGGCTGTCGTTCGGCTTCCTGTCGATCTATCTCGGTTTCTTCGACCTCAACTTCCTGCAGGCGATCCCGGGCCGCATCTTCGGCGGCGTGCTTTCCAACGAATTGTTGCTGGCGATCCCCTTCTTCACCTTCATGGGTTCGGTGCTCGAGCGATGCGGCCTCGCCGAGGACATGCTGGACTCGATGGGCCAGCTGTTCGGGCCGGTGCGCGGCGGCCTCGGCTATTCCGTCATCATCGTCGGCTTCATCCTCGGCGCCATCACCGGCACCGTGGCGGCACAGGTGATCGCGATGGCGCTGATCTCGATGCCGGTGATGATGCGTTACGGCTACAACATCCGCTACATCACCGGCGTGCTGGCAGCTTCCGGCACGATCACGCAACTGGTTCCGCCCTCGCTGGTGCTGATCGTGATGGCCGACCAGCTCGGCAAATCCGTCGGCGACATGTATCTCGGCGCGTGGGGTCCCTCGCTGCTGCAGATCGCGCTGTTCGCCGGCTATACGTTCGCTCTCGGCCTGGTCAAGCCGGATCACGTGCCGCCGGTGCCGAAGGAGGCGCTGACGCTGACCGGCTGGGCGCTCTGGAAAAAGTGCCTGATGGGTATCATTCCCTCCGCCGTGCTCATCTTCGTCGTGCTCGGCACTATGATGCTGGGCCTGGCGACGCCGACCGAAGCCGGCGCCATGGGCGCGATCGGCGCCATCGTGCTCGCAGCGATCCACCACAAGGATCTTTCCAAGCCCGGCCAGAAGATGATGATCGTGGGGATCGTCGCCGCGGGCATCGGCACGATCGTCGGCGTCAAATTCGGAGAGAACCCTTTCTTCAAGCTGACCTTCGCGGTGGTCTACATCGCGGTGGTCTGGCTGTGCCTCGAGGCGGTGCGGATTCCCGACTTGCGCGACCTGATCAAGCAGGGCTACGAGACCACCATGCGCATCTCCACCATGGTGGTGTTCATCCTGATCGGATCGACCTGCTTCTCGGTGGTGTTCCTCGGCGTCAATGGCGGGGTCTGGCTCGAGCACCATCTGACCTCGCTGCCGGGCGGCGTCTGGGGTTTCCTGATCTTCATCAACGCTTTCATCTTCTTCCTGGCGTTCTTCCTCGACTTTTTCGAGATCGCCTTCATCATCCTGCCGATGGTCGCGCCGGTCGCGCAGAAGCTTCTCGCCACCGTCGTCGGCCCCGACGCCGCGTTGATCTGGTTCGGCGTGATGCTCTGCGTCAACATGCAGACCTCGTTCCTGCATCCGCCGTTCGGCTTTGCCCTGTTTTACCTCCGCGGCGTGGCCCCGCGCGAGGTGAAGAGCTCCGACATCTATTGGGGCGCGGTACCCTGGATATTCCTGCAGCTGATCATGGTGGCACTGGTGATCGCCTTTCCGATCACCGTCACTGCCCTGCTCGACAAGCCGGTCGATGTCGACCTCAGCAAGGTCAGGATCGAGGTACCGCATATCGAGCTGCCCCCGCTGCAGCTCCAGATCGAGCCGCAGCGCTAAGCGGCCGGCTCGGCGATCCGCCTTGCTGCTCGACCACGCCGGGGCGTTGCGGGCCGGTTAACGGCGGCACGCGGGCGCCGGCGACCACATCGGCGCCCCCGGCGGATATTCCTCTTGAATATCAACAAACTTCCGATTGACGGAGCGCTTTCTCGCTGATTTGGTGCGGCTGTCTCAAGCTGCCCTGGCTTGCAAGGAGCCTGTGCCGGTCCGGCACCCAAGACAGTGGAGACGCAAGGGAGGTATTTTGTGCAGGCGCTTCTGAACTTGAGTCGTGCGATCGACAGCTTTACCCGCTGGCTCGGAAGGCGGCTGGCGTGGCTGATCCTGTTGGCGGTCGTGATCGCGACGGTCAACGCTATCGTTCGCAAGACGCTCGACGTCTCCTCCAACTCCTGGCTGGAACTCCAGTGGGTTCTCTTCAGTACCGTATTTCTTCTCTGCGCGTCATGGACCTTGCTCGACAACGAGCACATCCGCATCGACATCGTCAGTAATCTGATGTCCAAGCGCATGCGGGACACGATCGACGTCATCGGGCATGTCTTCTTCCTGATTCCGTTGTGCATCGTCATGATCGTGACCGGCGGCCCGTTCTTCTTGCGTTCTTTTGAGCTCAACGAACAGTCGGGCAACGCGGGAGGTCTTCCGCAGTGGCCGGCCAAGTCGCTCATCATCATCGGGTTCACGCTTCTGATCATCCAGGCAATTTCCGAACTGATAAAGCGCATCGCGGTGATGCGCGGCCTGATACCTGATCCGCACGCCAGCCAGATGCATGCCCTCGAAGCCGAGGTGGAGCACATCGTCGAGGCAATCGAAAAACGCTGATCGCCAGCCGCGATCCCGGGGGATTTAGATGACCGCATTTCTCATCGAGAACATGGCGCCGATCATGTTCCTGTCGTTGGTGATCATGCTGCTGCTCGGCTATCCGGCGGCGTTTTCGCTGGGCGCAGTAGGGCTTCTCTTCGCCATCGTCGGAATCGAACTCGGGGAATTCCGGCCCGACTTCCTGCAGGCGCTGCCGGAGCGCGTCTACGGCGTCATGAACAACGACACCCTGCTGGCGATCCCCTTCTTCACATTCATGGGGCTCGTGCTGGAAAGATCCGGCATGGCGGAGGACCTGCTGGACACGATCGGGCAGCTGTTCGGCACCATTCGCGGCGGTCTCGCCTATGCGGTGGTGTTCGTCGGCGCCCTGCTGGCCGCCACCACCGGCGTGGTGGCGGCGTCGGTCATCTCGATGGGCCTGATCTCGCTGCCGATCATGCTGCGCTACGGCTATGACCGCCGGGTGGCCACCGGCGTCATTGCCGCTTCCGGAACGCTCGCCCAGATCATCCCGCCTTCACTCGTTCTCATCGTGATGGCCGACCAGCTCGGCAAGTCGGTCGGCGACATGTACGAAGGCGCGTTCGTACCCGGTTTGGTGCTCGCAGGCCTTTATGCGGGATACGTGTTCCTCATCTCGATTATCTATCCGAAGGCGGCCCCGGGACTGCCGATCGAGGCGATCGGCTTTCGGGAGAAGAACGGCAGCCGCGGCTTGTGGTCGCTCGGCGTGCTGACCCTCGCGAGTGTCGCCTTCGCCTGGTTCATGACCCGAAACTCGGAGCTGCGCGGGGCCGACTTCGTCGTGATCAGCATGATGTTCGGCATCGTGTTCGCATTCTTCGTCGCCGTGGTGAACTGGGTGCTCGATAAACTAACGGGTTACCGCTTTCTGTCAGCGATGGCGCAGCAAACTACGTTCGTGATGGTGCCGCCGTTGTTCCTGATCTTCCTGGTGCTCGGCACCATCTTCATCGGCGTCGCGACGCCGACCGAGGGCGGCGCGATGGGAGCGTCCGGCGCGCTCTTGCTCGGTGCCTTCAAGCGCCGGCTGAGCTTCGACCTCATCCGTCAGGCGATCGAATCCACGGCCAAGCTGTCCGCATTCGTGGTCTTCATCCTTATCGGCGCCCGCGTGTTCTCGCTGACCTTTTACGGCGTGAACGGCCATGTCTGGGTCGAGCATCTCTTGACGTCGCTGCCGGGCGGACAGGTCGGCTTCCTGCTCTTCGTCAACGCGCTGGTCTTCATCCTCGCCTTCTTCCTCGACTTCTTCGAGCTCGCCTTCATCATCATCCCGCTGCTGGGGCCTGCCGCGGAAAAGCTCGGCATCGACCTGATCTGGTTCGGCGTCATCCTCGGCGTCAACATGCAGACCTCCTTCATGCATCCGCCGTTCGGCTTCGCGCTGTTCTACCTGCGCTCGGTGGCACCGAAGGAGTCCTATCTCGACCGGATTACCGGCAAGCGCATGGAACCCGTGACCACGGGCCAGATCTATTGGGGCGCGATACCTTTCGTGGTGATCCAGGTCATCATGGTGGTGCTGGTGATCCTGTTCCCCTCCATGGTGATGCACTACAAGGGGACGGCATCCACGATCGATCCAAATACCGTGAAGATCGAGGTGCCGCAGATCGAGTTGCCGCCGCTGGATTTCGGCCAACCCAAGAACTGATTTCAGGCGGGCAGCACTTCCGCTCCCTGCGCAACGAAAAACCCCGGAGCCTTGGCTCCGGGGTTTCTTTTTCCGACTGACTTGCGGCGATCAGCCCTGCGGGTTGCGCGCCATGAAGCTGTCGTAGCCGAGTTCGGCGACCTGCAGCCACTGGTAGCCGTTGGTCGTGAACGAATTCATCGAGTCCAGGACCTTCTTGAAGTTCGGATTGCCCGCGGAAGTCTCCGCGTACAGTTCCTTGGTCGCCTTGAGGCAGGCCTGCATGATCTCGGGCGAGAACGCATGCAGCTTGGTGCCGCCGACCAGCAGCTTCTTAAGCGCCAGCGGGTTGGCCTGGTCGTACCTCGCCATCATCCAGTTGTTGGCGGCTTGGCCGGCCTGCTCGATGACGCTCTTGTAGGCCTTCGGCAGCGCGTTCCACTTCTCCATGTTGACGAGGCCCATCAGCATCGGCCCGCCTTCCCACCATCCCGGATAGTAGTAGTGCGGCGCCACCTTGTTGAAGCCGAGCTTTTCGTCGTCGTACGGCCCGACCCATTCGGCGGCGTCGATGGTGCCCTTCTCCAGTGCCGGATAGATGTCGCCGCCAGCGAGCTGCTGCGGCACGACGCCGAGCTTCTGCATCACCTTACCGGCGAACCCGCCGATCCGCATCTTGAGACCCTTCAGGTCGTTGGCCGTCTTGATCTCCTTGCGGAACCAGCCGCCCATCTGGGCGCCGGTATTTCCGCCGAGGAACGAGACGACGTTGTAGCTCTTCATGAAGTCGTTCATGAGCTCGCGGCCGCCGCCCAGCATGTACCAGGCCTGGTTGAGCCGCTGGTTGGGGCCGAACGGCACCGCCGTGGCCAGGGCGAAGGTCGGATCCTTGCCGAAGTAATAGTACGACGCGGTGTGGCCCATCTCGACGGTTCCGGTCTGCACGGCGTCGAGCACCTGGAGGCCGGGTACGATTTCGCCGCCTGCGAACGGCTGGACCTGGAACTTGTTGTCGGTGGCTTCGGCAATGTACTTGGTGAGGAGCTCGGCGCCACCCCACAGGGTGTCCAGCGATTTCGGCCAGCTTGCCGCCATGCGCCACTTCAATTCCGGCATCGACTGTGCGATGGCCGGGGCCGCCAGCGTTGCAGCGCCAGCCGCGCCGATACCGGTGACCTTGAGAAAATCTCTTCGCTTCATGAACTCTGACCCTTGGGTTGGTTGGCGATTGCTTCGTTATGTTCAGGCGTTCTCGCCGAGCAGGCCGCTAAAGCCCTTGCCGGGAACGCTTTGGCCTTCTTGGCGAGGCCGACCGGGACCATGGAACATCCGGCGGCCGATTTCCATCCCGATCCGGGCGCTAAACGCAAAAAAGCCCGACCCTTCAACGGGGCCGGGCTCTTCATTTGGACTAAAGGTTAAGATCAGCCGCGGGTACGCGAACGGATCATGAAGCTGTCGAAGGTATATTCGGCGACCTGCCACCACAGATACTGGTCGGACCGGTAGGCCTGCATCGCGTCGATCGTCTTCTTGAAGTCGGCGTTCTTGCCGGACAGTTCAGACCAGAGCTCATTGGTGGCCTTGAGGCAGGCTTCGAGCACTTCATTGCTGAAGGGCCGCAGCTGCGTGCCGCCAGCAACCAGGCGCTTGAGCGCAGACGGGTTCTGCATGTCGTAACGTGCGCCCATCCAAGTGTTGGCATGGGCGGTCGCATTGGCCAGCACAGCCTGGTAGGACTTCGGCAGCGAGTTCCACTTCTCGAGGTTGCAGAAGGTGTGCACCATCGGGCCGCCCTCCCAGAAGCCCGGGTAGTAATAGAACTTGGCCACCTTCTGGAAGCCGAGCTTCTCGTCGTCATAGGGGCCGACCCACTCGGCCGCGTCGATGGTGCCCTTTTCAAGCGCCGGATAGATGTCGCCGCCCGCGATCTGCTGCGGCACCACGCCGACCTTCTGCAGCACCTGTCCGGCGATACCGCCGATGCGGAACTTGAGACCCGAGAGGTCGGCGACCGTCTTGATCTCCTTGCGGAACCAGCCGCCCATCTGGGTGCCGGTGTTGCCGGTGGCAAAGCCGATCACGCCGTGCTTCTTGAAGAACTCGTTACCGAGTTGCTCGCCGCCGCCCTGGAACCACCAGGAGTTCTGCTGGCGCGCATTGAGGCCGAAGGGGACGGCCGAGAAGATCGCGAAGGTTGGGTCCTTGCCGACGTAATAGTAAGCCACCGTGTGGCTCATTTCGACGGTGCCTTGGGAGGTTGCATCAAGCGCCTGCAGACCCGGAACGATCTCACCACCGGCGAAAACCTGGATCTGGAACTTGTTGTCGGTCATTTCGGCGACGTATTTGGCGACCTGCTCGGCGCCGCCATAGATGGTATCGAGCGACTTCGGGAAGCTCGAGGTCAGGCGCCATTTGATCTCAGGCGACGACTGCGCAATTGCCGGCGAGGCAACGGCCGTTGCAGCAGCACCGGCCGCTGAAACCTTCAAAAAATCACGACGCTTCATTCAAGTCTCTCCTTGATGGGGATATTCCCGGGATTTCCTGCGAGCGGGCGGACCGGCGGTGGACTGCACAGGGGCCGGGCGCGCTCTGGCGGGCGCGCTTTAACATGGAAGTCAAACGCGCGGAAACGCGACAAAGGCATGACTGCACTGAATAAACCAAAGTTGAACGGTCGTTTCAGGCGGCCGCGATAACGTCCTGAAGCTGCTCGCGGACCTTGGCGCCGATGGCGCGGTAGATCGCTGCGTGCGGCCCGTCGGGCTCGCTGTCCACCACCGGCGTGCCGGCATCGGAGGTCGCACGAATCGACATGTGCAGGGGGATCTCGCCGAGGAAGGGAACCCCGAGCTTTTCGGCCTCATGACGCGCCCCGCCATGGCCGAAAATATCCGACCGCGTGCCGCAATGCGGGCACTGGAAATAGCTCATGTTCTCGACGATGCCGAGCACGGGCACGTTGACCTTCCTGAACATGGCGAGGCCCCGCCGCGCGTCGATCAACGACAGGTCCTGCGGGGTCGAGATGATGACGGCGCCCTTCAGCGGCACGTTCTGCGCCAGCGTCAGCTGCGCATCGCCGGTTCCCGGCGGCATATCGACGACCAGCACGTCGAGCCTGCCCCAGGCGACGTCGCGCAGCATCTGCGTGATGGCCGACATCACCATCGGCCCGCGCCAGATCATTGCGGTATCTTCCTCGACGAGGAAGCCGATCGACATGATCGAGAGCCCGAACCGCTCGATCGGGATCATCTTCCTGTCGGCATTGAGCTGCGGCTTCTCGTGGATGCCGGTCAGCCGCGGCACCGAGGGGCCGTAGATGTCGGCGTCCAGGAGGCCGACGCGCAGACCCTGGTCACGCAGGCCGAGCGCGAGGTTGAGCGCGGTGGTCGACTTGCCGACGCCGCCCTTGCCGGAGGCGACCGCGATGATGGCGGCGATGCCGGGGATCTCCGCCTGCTTCGACATCGGGTTTTGTCCGCCCTGGGGCGGGCGGTGCGCGGCGGCCGGCTGCACGCCGCCATGCGAATGGGAATGACCTGGCGCGTGACCTTGGGCTTGCCGTTGCGGCTGCGGCACCGGCGGCGGCGTCGCCGAGCCCGGCTTGCGCTCGGCGGTCAGCGCGATCATGGCAACCGTCACGCCGGGGATGGCGCGCACGGCGGACTCGGCCTGCGCCCGCACGCTTTCCCAGGCGCGCGCCTCGGCGGCATCGACATTGACGGAGAAAAACACCTTGCCGTCGCTGACCGTGATCGCCGACAGCACATTGGCGCGGGGCAAGGCGACGCCGCCCGGCGACATCACCCTGGAGAGGGCATCGATAACCTGCTGCTGTGTCACGCTCAAAGGCGCATCTCCTAAACCGGTCCCGGAAAGCGCCTATAGAGCGATTGCGCGGGAAATGCTACCTCGCGCCGATATCTTCGCGCGTCTCGACAGGCGCCATGGAGCCCCCTTCCTTGGCGGCCTCGTAGTTCAGCTCGATCATGACGCCGTTGGGGTCGTCGACGAAGATCTGCCAGAGGTCGCCGCCCGGCACCTGCCGGGAGTCGAACGCCATGCCCTTGGATTGCAGCCGTTGCTTCATGCCGTCAAAGCCGGTCGAGGCAAAGGCGACGTGGTGGACAACGCCGGAATCCGGCTTCTGTGCCTCGTCGGTTTTGGAAATGTCCACGAGATGCACGACGGCCTTGCCCTCGCTGTACATCCAGGCGCCCGGGAACGCGAAGTTGGGCCGCGGGCCCTTTTCGAGGCCCAGGATCTCCTCATAGAAGCGGACCGTATCGGCGAGATTCCGGGTCCGGATATTGAAATGATCGAGCACACCGACACTCACGCCCATGCGAAACACTCCCTTTTTTTCGAAGCCGTTTTTGGATGCGGTCTTGGTCGGTAATCATAGCACAAACCCGGCCGTTTCGCCCAAACGAAGCCGTTGCCCTCCCCTGCGCAGGGGTTATGGTGCGGCCTCCCTCCAAGAACCGCCCCGGCCAGTTCAAGGCCGCTGGGCCAAACTCCCAAGGTGTCAACGATGGCGAAAGTCGCTTTTCTCGGTCTCGGCGTGATGGGTTTTCCGATGGCGGGACACCTCGCCAAAAAGGGCGGCCATGAGGTGACCGTCTACAACCGCAGCGCGGCCAAGGCCACGGACTGGGCAGCCAAGTTCGGTGGCAAGACCGCCGCAACGCCGAAGGCTGCCGCCGAGGGCCAGGACTTCGTGATGTGCTGCGTCGGCAACGACAACGATTTGCGCGCGGTGACTGTCGGCCCCGACGGCGCCTTTGCCGGCATGAAGAAGGGCGCGGTGTTCGTCGACCACACCACGGCGTCGGCTGAAGTGGCACGTGAACTGGACGCAGCAGCCGCCAAGGCCGGCTTCAAATTCGTCGATGCGCCGGTGTCCGGCGGCCAGGCCGGCGCCGAGAACGGCGCGCTCACGGTAATGTGCGGCGGCAACGAGGATGCCTATGCCGCGGCCGAGCCGATCATCAACTCCGCCTATGCGCGGATGTGCAAGCGCCTCGGCCCCGCCGGCGCCGGGCAGCTCACCAAGATGGTCAACCAGATCTGCATCGCCGGCCTCGTCGAGGGCCTTGCCGAGGGCATTCACTTCGCCAAGAAGTCCGGCCTCGACGTCGCCGCCGTGATCGACACCATCTCCAAGGGCGCGGCGCAGTCCTGGCAGATGGAGAACCGCTACAAGGCCATGAACGAGGGCTAGCTCGACTTCGGCTTTGCGGTGGAATGGATGCGCAAGGATCTGTCGATCTGCATCGCGGAAGCCCGCCGCAACGGCGCCAATCTGCCGGTCACCGCGCTGGTCGACCAGTTCTACGCCGAGGTCGAGAAAATGGGCGGCAAGCGCTGGGATACGTCGAGCCTGATGGCGCGGCTGGAGCGGTGAGCGCGGCTAATGGCCTCTCCGGAGGCCATACCGCTTTGACCTGCTTGGCCGTGGTGCAATACAGTAGTTTCTCATCCCGGGTCGGCTCGCCAGTTGCAGAAGCTCCATTCTAGCCCTTCCTCAACCCGGCTACGGCTTTACCAACCTTCAGTGCAAGAGCTAGTACTATGACGAACGGCCAAAGCCATTCGCGAGAAAAGCGAATTGCAGACATGCTCTCTTCAGGAAACGATTCAAAACTCACTTCCCACTTTCTCTTTAGCTGAAGCCGCCACTCTTCTGAGAGCGAGGGTAAAGTTGATTTCTCAAACAAAGCAGCTTCGTCACACCGGCGTAGTGTTTCAGCTATCGACCCGCCGATTCTCTCTCTCTCACTACTCGTCAGTTCGCGTTGTTCCGGCCGGAATTCTATCCACCATTCACTTTTCGAGATCTTCGAGGCCTGAGAGCATGGAGGAACAAGAAAGGTAGGTTCCAACGCATAGTAAGTTGAAGGTAAAGCTCCATATGGATCGTCGAGAGAATTCTTGCAGAATTTCTTACGGAATTCGCTACTCACACTAGCCGCTTCACATCGCGACTGCAGTTTCATGACTTCGGAAATGTTCCCCGCGAGAACGTGAAACGCACCATCAATCGCCGCGCGCTGTGGCTCCATCAGCCTTCGCAATTTGCTGTAATAGCTTGCAACATCATCTGCGCGCTCTCGCTCGGCCGCATTTGATACGAAGAACAATACTACCCCGAGCATACAGAGTGGATAGTACGCGACGTCAATATAGTTCCATCCGGCAACTCTTGGAAAGAGCCCAGCAAGAACGACAGCGCACAAGCTGACAGCCACGGTGAAAATTGCCAAGTCTGCGTCAACCGACATGGGTTCGACCCGTTGTGTGAGATTCGAGCACGGACTTTACGACAATACTATACATCTATTAGTTGTGTGAATAGCGCTCGCCAACTTTGGCTCAATGAGTTCACTCCCGACAGCTCTTCGATGCCTGCACTTTGCGAAACGTCCGGCCTCGACGTTGGCGCCGTGATCGACACCATCTCTAAGGGCGTGGCGCAGTCCTGGCAGATGGAGAACCGCTACAAGGCCATGAACGAGGGCTAGCTCGACTTCGGCTTTGCGGTGGAATGGATGCGCAAGGATCTGTCGATCTGCATCGCGGAAGCCCGCCGCAACGGCGCCAATCTGCCGGTCACCGCGCTGGTCGATCAGTTCTACGCCGAGGTCGAGAAGATGGGCGGCAAGCGCTGGGACACGTCGAGCCTGATGGCGCGGCTGGAGCGGTGACGGCTACGCTGCGCGAGTTGATACGACTAGCCGCTTGAGGTCAGCAATAGACATGCACTCTCCTGCCTTTCGGTGGACAACGCGATGACAAGTCGGGCATAGCGGGACTAGAAAGCTCAGCGCTCTCAGCAGGTCAGACTTTTGCAGTCCGCTCATAAACAACGGCCGAGTATGATGGATTTCAATTAGCCCACGAAATCCATCGCCGTATGTCTCCTCGGCCCGAAAGCCGCATCCTCTGCATTCGATCGAACCTGTCGTATCCTTGAAGTGCTTTACCGCTGCACCTCTGAGAACGGCTGACCTACGAGCGACCTTTCGATTACTCGCAATAAGCTCCCCCTCTTCCACAACAATGCCTTCGTAGTTTCTCTCAAGAGCCCGTTGGCGCGCCGCTTTCGAAAATCCCTGCGCCTTGAGAGACGGCTCAATTCCCTGCGACGCAATGAGGAAGCGACGGCCCTTGGGGGTAATGCGGTAACCGTCGTGCACAAAAACAGAGAAGCCATTTCGCTCTAGAGTGGCATGGGACTTAAGATTGCGAACTTTCTGACTGAACCTGTCGTCACGGCGGTTAGCTAATAGCTTGAGATCGTCTCCGCTGGGCCGCAATCGGCGTCGGAGTTCCTTTAGTAAATTGGCTGTGGTTATCCCGTTGGGGTGTGCGTCAATAGTTTCGAGAGCAGGTATGATGAGCTCAGACTCCGAAAATGTTGGCACGACACACCCCTAGGTTTCAGATGCCACCTTAATCCATTGTGGATGTCGCGCATCGACATTTGACAATGCAGAACATAAAGAGAACAATCAAGATATGATTCGTTGCAAGCAAGGCTCCAAACTCTCGATCATGCTGTCTGCCCGTGGAGGTATTGAGCTTTGAAAACTAAGCAGAACACCTCCCATGCAGTGATGGCTCAAAGAACTGAGGGCAAGCAAAGCCTTGATGATTTTCCCACACCCCCCTGGGCGGCTAGGGCATTGGTTGAACACGTTATCGGCAAGGACTCCGCATCTGGTTTGACCTGCCTAGAACCCGCGTGTGGCCGAGGCCATATGGTTTTGGCCTTGAATGAGTACTTTAGCGAGGTAAGGGCTGATGACGTTTTTGATTTCGGCTTTGGGCGTGTGGCGGACTTCCTAAAGGCAGAGCACGCTAACAACTCATTCGATTGGGTCATCACCAACCCACCATTCCGTCTTGCCGAAGATTTTGTTGCCCGCTCAATGCCTATTGCTCGCGTCGGAGTTGCAATGCTCGTCCGGACCGTGTTCATTGAAAGCGTCGGTCGATATCAGAGGCTTTTTGGACCCTTCCCCCCTGCCCGCGTTGCTCAGTTCACTGAGCGCGTCCCCATGGTAAAGGGACGGATTGATAAGAAAGCCTCGACTGCAACCGGCTATGCTTGGATTGTATGGGAGAAACACAGCAAGAATAAAACTTCGCTAGTGTGGATTCCCCCGTCGCGAAAGAGGTTGGAGCGGGATGGTGACTATATACAAGCGCCCGTCATGCAAACTCGCACGGAGTCTGCTGTCGTGCTTCCGCTGCGGAAGAAGCCCGAGCCGGATTTGTTTTCGAGTTGATCGATGGGCGTAGTTCTCGATCTCGTAAAGGATGAGATCGAGAAGACGATTCAAAGCCTTGAGTCGAAAACCTTCTTGGCCGACCCGATCGCCGGTCCGCATTTTTCAAAAATTACAAGCGTAATGAGTTCCGCCTACAAGCGGCACGGCTTCATTCTCGAAAGGGCGGTACTTGAGACCCTGAAGCAGTATCCTCATCTCCAAGTATGGAGAGAGGAGCGCTTCCATGTACCGTCCAATGTTGATCACATGGTCAATGGTTCGATCGAGGCGGGGGCTAAACTAATCGGCACCGACTACCCCTACTCTGAAGGCGAGAGAACACTTCAAGTCGATGTGATCACGTTCGATCAGAATTCCGGAATCATTAGAGCTTACGAGATCAAGCGCGGCTTTGGCCTTCACGACTCGGGCAAGCGGCGTTCGATGCTTCGTGACACCTTGTGCGTCCAAGTGCTCTTGAAAAGTTATGGCAAGGAGCGCGGCCTCAATGTGACTCAGGCCTTTAGTCACATCATTTTCTACTACGGACAATGTTCCATTCCGAAACCGTTCAGCCTCACGGGCGCAGAATTGGACGAACACTTCGGCGTTCCCGTTCTTGAAATCGTTGAAGAGGTTAACAAGCACTACAAAGCACGTCTCTTTGCGATCTTGGCTGGCGCATAGCCCGATACGTGCATGTATGCGAGCCAACGGTCCTCCCCCCAATTCCACATCTCACGTATCGCGCAACAGGTTAATTTAACCTCGCGTTAACGGGATTCTTTAGCTCTTTAAGGCATCGCTTAATGATTTGGGCCCACAGATAGATAATGCAAAAGTCCGCGCGGTTCGCGGGCGCAATTGTGTTGTCTGATGAGTAAACCCGCTGAAAAGCCTGAAGTTGTCCAGCTTCCGGCCGAACCTGCCCCCGCAGCGCCCGTCAATGCGCGGCGCGTGGCGGCACAGCGGGTCCGCGAGGCGCGCGACCGGTTAACGTCGACCAGCGGCACCCGCCCCGCCTTCGACACCGAGTTGCTGCGCCAGTACGCACAAACCCGGATGTCGGCGTCGTTCGTCGTCATGCTGCTGGTGGTGGCGACCGGCGTGCTGTTCGGCTTCTGGATGCAGCCGGTGTCGGCGGCGGCCTGGACCTGCGGCATGCTGTGCATCCACGCCGCGATCATCCGCAGCTGCGCGAAATTTCTAGCCGAGCCGGCCTCGCTGCCGGCGACGCGGAAGTGGCGCACGCGCTTCGTGCTGCTCGACCTGCTCTACGGCCTGACGTGGACCGCGATCCTGATCCGCCCCGCAGGCCTCGACGTCGCCTCCAACACGCTGATGATGTTCCTGATGCTGCTGGTGATCGCCGTCTCCAGCATGCTGGCGGCGAGCCTGCCGATTGCGGCGCTGGCCGCAACCGCGCCGGTGACGGCGGCGATCGCACTCAACTTCATCCTGTCGGGCACGCTCGACAATTACGTGCTGGCCGTGCTGGCGCTCGCCGCCGAGGGTTACTTCGCCCTGCTCGCCCACCGCCTGCATTCGACGACGCTGGCGACGCTGGAGGCGCGCGCGGAAAAGGACGCGCTGATCGGCGAACTCGAACAGGCAAAAGCCATCTCCGACGAAGCGCGCCATCGCGCCGAATCCGCCAACGTCGCCAAGTCGCGCTTCCTGGCGCAGATGAGCCACGAGCTGCGCACGCCGCTCAACGCCATCCTGGGCTTTTCCGAGGTGATGAAGAGCGAAATCTTCGGCGCGCACAGCGTGCCGGTCTACAAGGAATACTCGGCGGACATTCACAATTCCGGGGTTCACCTGCTCAACCTGATCAACGAGATCCTCGACCTCAGCCGCATCGAGGCCGGCCGCTACGAGCTCAACGAGGAGGCGGTGTCGCTGGTCAATGTCGTGGCCGACTGCCACCATTTGCTGAAGCTGCGCGCTTCCAGCCGCGGCATCACCATCCACGAGGTGTTCGAGCACGGCATGCCGAAGATCTGGGGCGACGAGCGCGCCATCCGCCAGATCGTGCTCAACCTGCTGTCCAACTCGATCAAGTTCACCCCGCGCGGCGGCGAGATCTGGCTCAAGGCCGGCTGGACCGCGTCGGGCGGACAATATCTCAGCGTCAAGGACACCGGCTCGGGCATTCCCGAAGACGAAATCCCGATCGTGCTCGCTTCGTTCGGCCAGGGCTCCAATTCCATCAAGTCGGCCGAGCAAGGCGCCGGCCTCGGCCTGCCGATCGCCAAGAGCCTGATCGACATGCATGGCGGCACTTTCACGCTGAAATCGAAGGTGCGCATCGGCACCGAGGTGATCATCACCTTCCCGCCGGAACGCGTGATGTCGGCGCTCGGGCCGATGAGCGAGGAGGCAGCCCCGCCGCTACAGCCGGAAAACGCCGACGTCACCGACGACAAGCGCCGCCCGCGCCACAAGCCGATCATGAGCGCGGGGACGGGGTTGTAACGGCCGCGCTTGCGCCGGCGCCGAAGTTTCTTCAACTATGCAACGATGAGCCAAGAAACGCCGTGTACCTCAGTCTGCCAGATCGACCCCAGAACCAATCTCTGCTTCGGCTGCGGCCGCACGCTGCCGGAGATCGCGCGCTGGTCGGCGATGGACGGCGCCGAGCGGCGCGCCGTCGTGGCGCAATTGCCGGCGCGCATGGCGGAAGCCGGCCTCGTGCCGGTGCCGCCGCACAAGCGAACGGAAGCACGCTGAGCCCGGCGGGAGCGGCCGCATGACCCGCCTCCTGCTCATCGTCCTGTTCCTGGCCGGCACTGCCGGAGCGGTGGTGGCCTATTGCGATCCCGACCGGCTGTCGCGCGCCGGCGACAGCATCTCGCACCTGCTGCGGCAAAAGAGCCTGTCGGCGCCGCCTCCGGTGCAGATCCCGCGCGGTCAGGGCGGCGAGTTCTCGCTGAAGGCGAAGATCAACGGCGTCAGCGCGCCGATGGTAATCGATACCGGCGCAACCTCCGTCGTGCTGACCTGGGAGACGGCGAAGGCGATCGGCGTGCCCGTCGAGTTGCTGGAATATGACGTCGACCTGGAGACCGCTGGCGGTCAGGCCAAGGCGGCGCGGCTGACGCTCGACCGCTTGTCGGTCGGCAAGCTTACCGAGAAATCGGTGCCGGCGCTGGTGGTGCCGCGCGGGCACATGAAGACCAACCTGCTCGGCATGAGTTTTCTCGACCGGCTGGAAAGCTGGGGCGTGCGCTCCGACAGGCTGATGCTGCACGGCTATCCCGAGGTGTCACGCCGCAAGTGAGGCGCTTTCGCGCTCGCGGACCAGCGCGACCGCATCGCGCAACACCTCGATCCCTGCGCCCGGCCTGACGCCGTGCTCGGCGAGATGCCGGCGGAACGCACGCGCTCCCGGCACGCCGTGGAAGGCACCGACGAAGTGCCGCGTGATCGCGTGCAGTCGCGTGCCCCGCGCGAGCTCGCGCGCGACATAGGGCTCCATCGCGGCGAACACGTCTTTCATCGTCGCGATCGGCCCTGTCTCGCCGAACAGCCCGGCATCGACGGCGAGCAGCCGCCACGGTTCCTGATAGGCCGCGCGCCCCAGCATCACGCCATCGACGTGGCGCAGGTGCTCCCTCGCCTCCTCGATGCCGGCGATGCCGCCATTGATGATGACGGGCACGTCGGGCATCGCCGCCTTCAGCCGATACACGCGGCCGTAATCGAGCGGCGGGATGTCGCGGTTCTCCTTCGGCGACAGGCCGTTGAGCCAGGCCTTGCGGGCGTGCACAACCAGCGCATCCGTGCCCGCAGCGACCACGGCGCGCGCGAGCGTGTCGAGAGCTTCTTCCGGATCCTGGTCGTCGATACCGATGCGGCACTTCACCGTGACGGGAATCCTGACCGCCTGCTTCATCGCGGCGACGCAGTCGGCAACCAGCGCGGGCTCGGCCATCAGGCAGGCGCCGAAGCGGCCGTCCTTCACACGATCGGACGGGCAGCCGACATTGAGGTTGATCTCGTCATAGCCGAAGTCCTCGCCGATCCTGGCCGACTGCGCGAGATCCGCGGGCGAGGAGCCGCCGAGCTGCAGCGCCACCGGATGCTCGCTGGCGTCAAAGGCAAGCAGCCGGGCGCGGTCGCCATGCAGGATGGCGCCCGTAGTCAGCATCTCCGTATAGAGCCGCGCCCGGCGCGACATCAGGCGATGGAAGACACGGCAATGCCGGTCGGTCCAGTCCATCATCGGGGCGACGGAGAATTTCCAGCACAAATTATTCATATTGCTGATCTATTTCGTCTCGACCTGGTCCTTTATGGGATAGGACCCACTGAGGAATCTTGTTCGACCGAGCTTCCGCAGATTGCTTCTTCTAGGACCATATGGGCCCGGATTGAAAGCGAAAACAGGGCATTCGGATTCTCAGTGCACAGCCCGTGCCCGCGCCCCGGTGCCGCGATCGGCGCTCCCGTGGCGCGCGGGATGACTTCGGTCAAGAAGCGGCGCCGGCTTCTGTACTCAAATGAACGGCGTCCAGAGACGTGGCGCCGCCCGGCCCGGCGGCGGGGAATCAGAGGTCATGGCGGAGCGCTCGTTCAAGAAGGAAGTGGAGCTGCTGCGGCTCGGCGCCGGTCAGGAGTTCAAGGGCGAAGGTATTCTGGCCGTCACCAAGGCGCTGCTGCAATCGGGCGTCAACTACATCGCCGGCTATCAGGGCGCGCCGATCTCGCACCTCGTCGACGTCTTGTCGGACGCTGCCGACATCCTCGACGAACTCGGCATCCGCTTCGAGATGAGCGCCAACGAGGCGACGGCCGCAGCAACGCTTGCGGCATCGGTCAACTACCCGCTGCGCGGCGCCATCACGTTCAAGGGAGTCGTCGGCGTCAACGTCGCTTCCGACGCGCTCGCCAACCTGTCTTCCAGCGGCGTGACCGGCGGCGCGCTGATCATCCTGGGCGAAGACTACGGCGAAGGCTCCTCGATCATGCAGGAGCGCAGTCACGCCTTTGCGATGAAATCGCAGATCTGGCTGCTCGATCCGCGCCCGAACCTGCCCTCGATCGTAAAGGCCGTCGAAACCGGCTTTGCCCTTTCCGAGGCGTCGCATACGCCCGTCATGCTGGAGCTGCGCATCCGGGCCTGCCACGTCTACGGCTCCTTCACGGCCAAAGACAATGTGCAGCCGGCCTTCACCTTGCAGGAAGCACGCACCTCGCCGCGGCGTGCCGCCGACCGCATCATTCTGCCGCCCGCAAGCTACCAGCACGAGAGGGAGAAGATCGAACAGCGCTGGCCGGCGGCCGTCAAGTTCATCGAAGACCACAAGCTGAACGAAGTCTTCGACGGCGACATCAGCGACATCGGCATCGTCGTGCAGGGCGGCCTTTACAACACCGCGATGCGCGCGCTGCAAACGATCGGGCTTGCCGACGCCTTCGGCGAAACGCGCATTCCCGTCTATGTCCTGAACGTCACCTATCCCCTGGTGGATTCCGAGGTCATTGCGTTCTGCGCCGGCAAGCGAGCGATTCTCCTGGTGGAGGAAGGCCAGCCGGAATTCATCGAGCATTCGATCAACACGATCCTGCGCCGCGCCTCCGCGCCGACGATACTCGAAGGCAAGGGCATGCTGCCGCTGGCGGGGGAGTATACCGGCGCCGTCGTCAAGGCCGGGCTCATCCGCTTTCTCGACAACTGGCGCCCCGACCTGCTGCCGGCCTCCCGCCCGGCGGCGGCGAATGGCGGAGTGGAGACCGCGCAGTCGCTGCTCGCGCCGAACGTGCAGGGGCGCCCTCCCTCCTTCTGCACCGGATGCCCGGAGCGGCCGATCTTCGCGGCCATCAAGCTCGCGGAGAAGGAACTCGGCCATCATCACATTAGCTGCGACATCGGCTGCCACCTGTTCTCGACATTCCCGCCATTCGAGATCGGCAACACGGTGATGGGCTACGGGCTCGGCGGCGCCGGCGCAGCTGCGCTGGGCGCTGCGGAAGGCAGACGCGCCATCGCGATCCTGGGCGATGGCGGCTTCTGGCACAATGGACTGGTGTCCTCGGTCGGCAATTCCGTGTTCAACAAGAGCGACGGCGTCCAGATCATCATCGACAACGGCTATTCGGCGGCGACCGGCGGCCAGGACATCATGTCCTCGGAAGCGGACAATCGCCAGCGCGCGACCCGGAACACCATCGAGCGTGCGGTGAAAGGCGTTGGCGTCGGCTGGGTTCGTACGATCGCCCGTACCTACGATGTCGAGCGAATGCGCGATACGCTGAAGGAAGCGCTGCTGACCGCGGCCAAAGGCCCGAAAGTCATCGTCGCACGCTCCGAATGCATGCTGAACCGCCAGCGTCGCGAGCGTCCGCTGCTGCAGAAGCAGATCAAGGCTGGCCTGCGCACGGTGCAGGAGCGCTTTGGCGTCGATCACGACACCTGCACGGGCGATCATTCCTGCATCCGTCTCTCCGGCTGTCCCTCGCTCACGATCGCGCCCAATCCCGATCCGCTGCGACGGGAGCCGGTGACGAAAGTGATGCAATCCTGCGTCGGCTGCGGACTGTGCGGCGAAGTCGCGCACGCCGCGGTGCTGTGCCCGTCCTTCTACCGCGCGACCATCATCAGCAATCCATCGATCTGGGACCGGATGCGTGCGCGTCTGCGGCAGCTCGTGATCTCCGCCTTGCAGCGACGGATGGCCGGAGCGGGCGGCGCCGGAGTCCGGCCATGAAGACCGCGAAGTCGATCAATATCGCTGTTCTCGCCATGGGTGGTGAAGGCGGCGGCGTGCTGGCCGACTGGCTGGTGCGCGTCGGCGAGAGCGGCGGCTACCTTGCGCAGACGACATCGGTGCCCGGCGTGTCGCAGCGCACCGGCGCGACGATCTATTATCTCGAGCTGTTTCCGAAGAGCGCCCTGCCCCGCGACGGAAGGATGCCGGTGCTGGGCCTGATGCCGATGCCCGGGGATGTCGACCTGGTCGTCGCATCGGAACTGATGGAGGCCGGCCGGGCCGTTCAGCGCGGCCTGGTGACACCCGACCGCACGCATCTGGTAGCCTCGACGCATCGCGTCTACTCAATGACCGAACGCACCGCGGTCGGGGACGGCCGTGTCGACGCCGAAGCGATCGTCGAGGCCTGCAAGACCGCCGCGCGAAAACTCACGAGCTTCGACATGGCGGCGCTTGCGGAGGCCAATAGGAGCGTGATCAGCGCGGCGCTGCTCGGAGCCATCGCCGGATCGCAGGCGCTCCCGTTTGCGCGCGAGGCCTATGAAGCGGCGATCCGCAACGACGGCGTCGGCGTCGAAGCGAGCCTGGCGGCCTTTGCCGCAGCCGAACGCTCCGTGGTCACGGGCATGGCCGCGGACCGGGGACCGGATCCGGTACGGGGCGAGCCGGATCCGGTCCTGCCAACAAGCCTTCGCGGCGAGGCACGGATGCTGGCGACGGTCGGCGCAAGGCGCGCGGCGGACTACCAGGACGAAGCCTATGCAAGGGAATATGTCGAACGGCTGACGCCGTTCGTCGCGCTTGCGGAATCAAAGGGAGACGCCGGACAGCAGTTCCTTGCGGAAATCGCCCGCCAGCTCGCACTGGGGATGACGTATGACGATCCCGTGAGGGTCGCCGAACTGAAGATTCGGGATGCCCGTTTCGAGCGCGTCCACACGGAGATCGGCGCCCGTCCCGGCCAGGTGATCGAAATCGTCGAATTCATGCACCCCCGCATCGAAGAGATCGCCGACACCATGCCGGCTGCAGTCGGGCGCTGGATGCTGCGCAGTATGCCGGCGCGGGCGCTACTGACACGGCTGACGTCACGCGGACGCAAGGTGCGCACGACCTCGTTGCGCGGCTTCCTGCTGCTCTATGGCGTCGCTTCGCTGAAGGCGTTCCGGCGCGGCTCGATGCGTCATGCCCGCGAGATGCGCTTCCTCGACGGATGGCTGGAAGCCGTGCGACACGCCGCCGGCATCGACATCCTTCTTGCAACCGAGTTCGCGCGCTTGCGCAACCTGGTCAAGGGATATGGCGATACCTTCGAGCGGGGACACGTCAAGTATCGGACGATCGCGGCCTTCATGTCCGGAAGGCTGCATCATCCGGCGGCGGCCATGCAACTGAGGGCGCTGATTGCCGCGGCCGGGAAGGACGAGGACGGCGCTGCGATCCGCACGGAGCTCGATCGCTTGGATTTGAACGCCGTCAAGGCAACCGTCGCCACCGTGGACGCCAATCCCGCGCGGCAGGCGGGCTGAGCCCGCGTTTCAGTCGACGATATAGGCTGCCGAGCCGGTTGCGATCTGCTCGCCGGTGTCGTTGACGAGGTCCATATGAACCACGGCCACGCGGCCGCCGAGCCTGACCACACGGCCGGTGGCGACAAAGTATTTGCCGCGGCCCGGCCGCAGGTAATCGACGCGCAGGTCGATGGTGCCGATGTTCGGGAACTGGGTGACGGTCGCCAGTTCGGGCCTGGCCGCCAGCGACGCCAGCGCGATGGCGAGGCCGCCGACCACGTCAAGGGTGGCGGAGATGACGCCGCCGTGCAGGATCTGGCGCACGGGATTGCCGACCAGCTCCGGCCGCATGTCGAATTTCAGTTGCGGCGCATCGGCATCGAGCGATTCGATCTGCAGTCCAAGCAGGCGATTGAACGGGATCATTCGCTCGAAGGCGGCTCCGATAGCCGCCTCGATGCCTTCTATTTCCAGTTTGGCCATCCCGATCACCCCGAGCAAGGACCGCGCGCGGGCCAGGGACCGATTCCCCACCGCCTCACTCCCGTCTAGCGCACCTCGATATGTCCCGACTTGATCTGGAGCAGTGTCGCTTCAATTGCCCTGGAATACCGGCTTCTGCTTGGCCACGAAGGCCTCATAGGCACGTTCGTAGTCGGCGGTCTGCATGCAGATCGCCTGCGCCTGCGCTTCGGCCTCGATCGACTCGTCGATGCCCATGTTCCATTCCTGGTGAATGCACTTCTTGGTCATGGCGTTGGCAAAGGTCGGTCCCGCCGCGAGTGCCTGCGCCATCGCTTGCGCATCGGTCAGCACCGCGTCGGGTTCGCAGAGCCGATTGTAGAAACCCCAGCGCTCGGCCTCGGTGCCGTCCATCGCCCGGCCGGTATACAAGAGCTCCGACGCGCGGCCTGCGCCGATAATGCGCGGAAGCATGTTGCATGCGCCCATGTCGGCGCCGGCAAGGCCAACGCGCACGAACAGGAACGCCACCTTGCTTCGGGCGGTGCCGAGGCGCAGATCCGATGCCATCGCCAGTATCGCCCCCGCGCCCGCGCAAATGCCGTCGATGGCCGCCACGATCGGCTGCGGACATGCCCGCATTGCCTTCACCAGATCGCCGGTCATGCGGGTGAAGGCGAGCAGCCCGGCCATGTCGTCGTCGCGCTGCATCTCGACCAGCGGGCCGATGATCTCGTGCACGTCGCCGCCGGAGCAGAAATTGCCGCCGGCCCCCGTGATGACGATGTTGGTGATGTCGCTGCAATAGACGAGGTCGCGGAAGGTGTCGCGCAGCTCGGCATAGGATTCGAGCGTCAGCGGATTCTTGCGCTCGGGCCGGTTGAGGGTGATGGTCGCGACCTTGCCGTCGCGCTGCCACTGGAAGTGCCGCGGCCGGAAGTTCGAGAAGTTCACGCCGACCGGGTTGAAGCGGGTGGCGGTTGCTGGTGCTGGCATGTGAATCGTCCTTGTCTGATGAGCGGAGAAACGCCGCAAGCGCGGCCGGGCAAACCCCTCGCCTCGTTCAGCCGGCGAAAGTGAGACCGCCGCTGACGCTCAGCACCTGGGCCGTGACGTAGCTCGACTTCTGCCCGGCGAAGAACACGATCGCGTCCGCGATCTCCTGCGGCTTGCCCAGCCGCCGGAAGGCGATCGCCCTGACGAACGCATCCTTCAGCTTGTCGGAACGGGTATCGAGCAAGGGCGTGTCGGTCGGGCCGGGGCAGACGCAATTGACGCAGACGCCCTGCCGCGCGACTTCACGGGCGAGCGATTTGGTGAAGGCGATCATGCCGCCCTTGGCCGCCGCATAGGCGGTCTCTCCCGTCGAACCGACGCGGCCGGCGTCGCTCGCGACGTTGACGATATGGGCATTGCCGGCGGCGATGATCGACGGCAGCAGCGCCTGGGTCAGGTGCAGCGAGCCGGTCAGGTTGCCGGCGATGACCTTGTCGAGATAATCGGGCGGCGTTTCCACGAATGGATGGACGGCACTGAAACCGGCAGCGTTGACCAGGATGTCGATCCTGGGATGCCGCTCGGTGACGGCCGCAGCGCAGCGGCGGACGGATGCGCTGTCGGTGAGGTCGATCGGCTCATACTCGACATCGAGATTGCTGCGCCGCGCCTCCTCAGCGAGCGCCCTGCCCGCCGTCTCGTTGATGTCGGCACAAATCACCCGCGCACCGTTGCGCGCCAGCTCCATCACCGTCGCCCTGCCGATTCCCGAGGCGCCTCCGGTCACCAGTGCGATCTTGCCCTCGAACTCCATGTCGCGTTCCTCCTGTCGTTGGTCAGACCCGCGCGCCGGCGACGAAAGCGCCGACGCGCTCCCGCGTCTCGGCGTCGGTCTGAAGCTCGCGTGTCAATTCCAGTTCGTCGCCATAGCCGCCGCGGCCGGGTACCGCCGCGGCGGCCACACACCGTTTGGCAGCCTTGAGCGCGGCTGCCGGCAACGCGGCGATCCGCCCAACAATTTCCGTCGCTCGCCCCGCCAGTTCCGCCCGCGGACAGGCCCATTGCACGAGCCCGAGCCGCTCCGCCGTGATCCCGTCCACGGCTTCCGCGCCAAGGATCAATCGACCGGCAAGTCCGCGGCCGACAAGGCGCGTCAGCCGCTGCGTGCCGCCGGCGCCGGGAATGAGACCGAGCTTCACTTCGGGCAGGCCGAGCTTCGCCTCGGCGGCTGCGATCCTGAGATCGCAGGCCAGAGCAAGCTCGAAGCCACCGCCGAACGCAGCACCGCCGATTTCGGCGAACGTGACCTGCGGCAGCGACTCGATCCGCGCATAGAGCCGCTGGATCGAAGCGACATAGGCAAAGGCGCGGTCGGGACCGTCGGCTGCCTCGAAGCGCAGGCGCATCTCCTTGAGGTCGGCGCCGGCACAGAACACCTTCTGGTCGGAGCGCAGATGCAGCACCTTCCAGTCGCCGCGCGCTTCAAGTCGCGCAATCTCGCGCGAGAGCCCCGATAGCCAGGCCTCGCTGAGCGCATTGACCGGCGGAGAGCCCATGGTCAGCGTTGCGATCCGGTTCGCCACCGAGGTCCGGAACATGGTGGTTTCGGCTTCCAGCGCGGCCGTCACGACTTGAGCCCGCTCATTTCGCACGCCGACGGGACACCTCGTCGAGGCGGGCGTCGTGGGTATCGAAATGATCCGTGAGCCAGCCATCGAGCCGCGTCGCAAGGTCGTCCCGGCCTTCCTCCTCGTTGCGGTCGAATTCGGCAACCAAGGTCCTGACGTCGTCGAGTAAACGCTCGTAATCCTCCTTGTGCTCCGGAAGCACGTCGTAGCCACGCTCCCGCATGTAGCGCTCTTCACGGACGAAATGCTCGGTGATCGCGTTGATCAGTCCTCCGAAGAACGTCGCGACGGCCTGAGGGTCTTCTTCCACCATCAACTGGTCGTAGAGCCGGTTGATCCGCTCGACGAGCGCCTTGTGCTCATCGTCGACCGACTTCGCTCCGACACTGTAGTCGTCCCTCCACGGCACCAGGATCATGACCATTCTCCTCGATCCTACCGGTCGCCACCATTGGCCATTCCATTGTAGTCGCGGAGCATGAAACGCTGGATCTTGCCGGTCGCAGTCTTCGGCAGACTGTCCACGAACTCGATCCAGCGCGGATACTTCCACGGCCCGATGGTGCGCTTTACATGCACCTTGAGCTCGTCATACAGCGCCCGGCCGACGTCCTGATCCCAGCCATCCCTCAGCACCACGAAAGCCTTTGGCTTGACCAGATTGTTGTCGTCCTCGGCAGGCACGACCGCGGCTTCGAGAACGCCGGGGTGAGTGGTCAGGGCATCTTCGATCTCGAACGGAGATACCCATATGCCGCTCACCTTGAACATGTCGTCGGTGCGTCCACAGTAAGTGTACACCCCGTCCGGCCGACGCGTGTACTTGTCTCCCGTGCGGGTCCATTCGCCCATGAAGGTACGGCGCGACTTCTCCCGCTGATTCCAGTATCCGGCTGCGGAGGATTCGCCCTTGACGAGCAGCTCGCCAATCTCGTTGTCGGCGACGTCCTGCGCATTTTCATCAACCAGCCTGAGCTTGAACCCGTCGACCGGCACGCCCGACGTTCCGTACTCGACGGCGCCGGGAAGATTGGTCAGGAAAAGGTGCCCCATCTCGGTCGAGCCGACGCCGTTCACGATGTCGAGGCCGAAGCGCTGCTTCCATGCGATACCGACATGCGAGGGCAGCGGCTCTCCGGCCGAGAAGCAGAGCCGCAGCCGGCTGGACATGTTCTCCGGCTTGCATTCGGGATCAGCAAGAATGGCCGCATAGAGTGTCGGCACCGCAAAGAACATGGTCGGCTGATAGGCCCGCAGCATCTCGAACACGGTTTGCGGTGTCGGCCGCTCCGGGTAGAACACCGACGTCGCTCCCACCCACATCGGACAGATCATGGCGTTGCCGAGGCCGTAGGCAAAGAACAGCTTTGCGGCCGAGAAAACCACGTCAGTCTCGCGATAGCCGATGCGCTGCTGGCCCGCGCTCTGCGCCATGATCCTCGGACTCGAATGCACGTGCATGACGCCTTTCGGCATCCCCGTCGTGCCCGACGAATACAGCCAGTAGGCGACCTCGTCGGCCACTGTCCTGGCCGGCGCCGAACCTTCGTTCTCGGCGGCAAGCAGCGAGTCCAGCCGCGGCAACGATGCCGGACCTCCGCCCACGACGACGATGCCCTTGAGCCCCGGCAGGTCCCTGGCCGCCTCCTGCACATCCGGCAGCAGCGCCGCGGACACGAAAACCGCCTTGGCACGCGAATCCTCGAACAGGTAGCGATACTGGTCCACCGTCAGCCGCGTGTTGACGAGAACCGGAACGACGCCGGCGCGGATGGCACCCCAGAACAGGATAGGAAACTCGACCGTGTCGAGAAGAACCAGCGCGATCCTGCTTTCCGGCTCGATCCCCATGCGCGCCAGCATCGGGCCGATCCGCGCCGCCGAATCCCGCAGCTCGCCATAGGTCAGGTTTCGCGACAGGTCGATGAACGCGACCTTGTCGCCACGGCCTTCCGCAACATGGCGATCGACGAAATCGACCGCGGCATTGTAATCGCGAAGCGCTGTCATGAGCGTCGCCCGGACGTTTATCGTTACTCACAGTAGCGCGCCGGACAAAGACGGTTCCTTGACTTCAGTCAGGCCGATGGAGCGACCGTTTCCCGTCACGACAGGCGATCTTGATTTTTGTCATGGAAGCGGCCGGCCGGGCGGCGCAACCTTGCATTCTCGATCAGAGGTCTGACAATGCACGCACCCGGGCCGGAACCGACGAAGCGCCTCCTCCGATTGAGATTGAACGGTCGGTGGCGTGAGGACGCCGTCGCCGAGACCGATTTTCTGATCGACTACCTGCGCGAGGTCGCGCATCTCACGGGAACCAAGACCGGGTGCGACGGCGGCGAATGCGGCGCATGCACCGTGCTGATCGACGGCGAGGCTGTGCTCTCCTGCATTACACTGGCGATGCGCTGCGAGGGACGCAGCGTCGAGACCATCGAGGCGCTGGCGACGCAGGGCCGCCTGAGCCGATTGCAGCAGGCGTTTCACGAAAAGCTCGGCGCGCAGTGCGGATTCTGCACGCCGGGCATGATCATGGCTTCGGAAGCGCTGCTGCGCAAGACTCCGGCGCCGACCGACGACGAGATATGCGCGGCACTGTCGGGAAATCTCTGCCGCTGCACGGGCTATGTGAAGATCATCGAGTCGGTTCAGGCAGCCTCGGAGCCCGCTCATGAGCGTTGACGCCGAAAGGACAGGCAAGCCGCCCCTTCGTGGCGTTCCGCTGATTGACGGCATCGAGAAGGTCACCGGGCGCGCGCGCTACACCGCCGATCTCGACCACGCCGACGCGCTGGTCGGGCGGATCCTGCGCAGTCCCGTCAGCCACGGCGAGATCGTGGTGCTCGACGTCTCCAGGGCTCGCGCCCTCGAGGGGGTCATGGCCGTCATCACCGGCGACGACTGCTCCCATACCTACGGCGTGCTCCCGATCGCCATGAACGAATATCCGCTGGCCCGCGGCAGGGTTCGTTATCGCGGCGAGCCGGTGGCCGCGGTCGCGGCGATCGACGCCGAGACAGCCGAGCGTGCCCTCCGATCGATCGAGCTGAGGATCAGGGAGCTTCCTGCCTATTACGACTCGGACGCCGCGCGGGCGGAAGACGTCGTTCCGCTGCACGACAACAAGCCCGGCAATGTCGAGCGCGAAGTCCATCATCAGTTCGGCGACGTCGAGGCAGGCTTCGCCGCTTCCGATCTGGTGCGGGAAGAGACGTTCTCCTGCGCCGAGATCAATCACGCGCAGATCGAACCGCATGCGAGCCTCGCCGAATTCGATCCGCTGACCCGCCGCCTCACCGTGCAGACGGTGTCACAGGTCGGCTATTACCTGCACTTGATGCTCGCCAGATGCCTCGAGATGGACGCATCGCAGATCCGGGTGATCAAGCCCTTCATCGGCGGCGGGTTCGGCGCCCGCGTCGAGGCGCTGAACTTCGAGATCGTTACCGCCCTGCTTGCCCGTGCGGCCGCAGGCAAGGTGTTGATGAAGCTAAGCCGCGAAGAAACCTTCATCACCCACCGCGCCCGTCCTCATACCGACATCCGGCTCAAGCTCGGGATGACCAGTCAAGGCCGCATGACCGCGTGCGAACTGCAGGTGGTGCAACGGGGCGGCGCCTATGCCGGCTACGGCATCATCACCATTCTCTATGCCGGATCCCTGTTGCACGGCATCTACGACATCCCGGCCGTCAAGTATGACGGATACCGGGTCTACACCAACCTGCCGCCCTGCGGCGCCATGCGCGGGCACGGCTCGGTCGATACGCGGCACGCGTTCGAGTGTCTGGTCGACCGCATGGCGCGCGAGCTCGGGCTCGATCCGTTCAAAGTCCGCCGCGCCAATCTGCTGCAATCGCCGACGCGCACCCCGAACGACCTGATGATCAACAGCTACGGTCTCGCCGAATGCCTCGACGTGGTCGAGCGGGCGAGCCAATGGAAGGAGCGCATCGGCAAGATGCCGCCCGGCAAGGGCCTCGGCATGGCCTGCTCGCACTATGTCAGCGGCGCGGCCAAGCCGATCCATTTCACCGGCGAGCCGCACGCGGTGGTCAATCTCAAGCTCGACTTCGACGGCGGGGTAACGGCGCTGACCGGCGCCGCCGATATCGGCCAGGGCTCGTCGACCATGGTCGCAATTGCCGTGGCCGAAACGCTGGACGTTTCGCTCGACCGCGTCCGCGTCATCGCCGCCGACACCGCCATCACGCCGAAGGACAACGGCGCCTACTCCTCGCGCATCACCTTCATGGTGGGTAATGCGGCGATCGACGCCGCCCGCAGGCTGAAGGCGCTGCTGATCGCGACCGCGGCCCGGAAGCTCGAGGCGCGCCCCGAAGACGTCGAATGCATCAACGAGACCTTCTGCGTCGGCCCGGGCAACCAGTCGCAACTGCCGTTCGCCGAAGTCGTGGCGGCGGCGCTGGTCAACGAGGGCGCCATCACCGTCAAGGGGACCTTCACCTGCCCGCCGGACGCGCAGGGCGGCAAGCATCGCGGCGGCGCGGTCGGCTCCACGATGGGCTTCAGCTACGCAGCCCAGGTCGTCGAAGCCAGCGTGGACGAGGCTACCGGCCTCGTCACCGTCGACAAGGTGTGGGTGGCGCTCGATTGCGGCCGCGCGATCAATCCGCTCGCCGTCGAAGGGCAGATGCAGGGATCGGTCTGGATGGGCATGGGCCAGGCCATGTGCGAGGAAACCCGATATCTCGACGGCCTTCCGGCGCATGCCAGCATGCTCGAGTACCGCATGCCGACCATCATGGATTCTCCGCCGATCGAGACGCATATCGTGGAGAGCCTTGATCCCCATGGTCCGCTCGGCGCCAAGGAGGCAAGCGAGGGCGCGCTGGCCGGCTTCGCGCCGGCGCTGCTCAGTGCCATTGCCAACGCGATCCGCATCGACCTCAACGAATTGCCGGCAACGCCCGACAGGATCATGGACGCGCTGGTCGAACGCCGGCGGCGCGCCCGGCTTGCCGGCAGCCGGAGAGCCGCGTCATGAGCAACGTGTTGCCGGCATTTCGCCTCGCCAAGCCCCGCACTGTCGCCGAGGCCGTCGTCGCCTGCGGCGATCATCCGGGCAGCCGCTTCGTCGCCGGCGGGACCGACCTGCTGGTGAACATGCGCCGCGGCATCGGTAGCCCGGATCGACTGATCGATCTTTCCGGCATCGATGAACTGACCGGGATCCAGGTTACCGATGACGGCATCGCAATCGGCGCCGGCGTAACCATCGCCGCCCTGGCCTCGCACGAAATCATCGCTGCACGCTACCGCGCGCTCGCGCAGGCGGCCGCCGCCATCGCAGGGCCAGGTCACCGCAACATGGCGACCGTCGGCGGCAATCTGTGCCTCGACACTCGCTGCATCTACTACAATCAGAGCGAATGGTGGCGCAGCGCCAACGCGTATTGTCTGAAGCGCCATGGAACCATCTGTCATGTCGCCCCGCAAGGACAGCGCTGCCATGCTGCCTATTGCGGCGACCTTGCGCCGGCCCTGCTCGCGCTCGGCGCCGAGATCGACATTGCGAGCGCACGGGGCGCGCGCCGGATCCACCTGAGTCAGCTCTATGTCGAGGACGGCAAGGCGCATCTTGCCCTGGCCGACGGCGAACTCATCACTGCGGTGCATCTGCCGGCAGACGCGCCGCCATCGGCTTACGCCAAGATACGCACCCGCGCCGCCATCGACTTTCCGCTGGCGGGTGTTGCCGTCGCGCTGGCGACGTCGGCTGGCATCGTCGTATCCCTTCGGTTGGCGCTGACCGGCACGAATTCACGGCCATTCCTGCTCGCCGGCACCGAAGCCTTTGCGGGGAGACCGGTGGACGACGGATTGCTGCACGAGGTTGACCGGCTGGTGCAGAGACAGGTGCAGCCGATGCGCACGACGCTTACGTCGGCAAACTACCGGCGGCTCGCCGCGGCCGCCCTGGCACGGCGCCTGATCGCAAGTCTTCGCTGAGCCGCCTTCGAACCGGTCCGGCGCGTCGGCGAAACCGTCAGGACGCGGGAACGACTGCGGTAGCCTCCAGTTCGATCTTGGCCGGGGTGTCGAGCAGATCGGCCACGAAGATCATGCTCATCGCCGGATAGTGGTCTCCCAACAGCGACCGCCAGATACGGCCAAGTTCCCGGCGGCCTGCGAGATAGGCGGGCTTGTCGATACAGAATGCCGTCATCCGGCAAATGTGTTCCGGCTTGCCGCCGGCTTCGGCGAGGACGGCGAGAATGTTTTCCAGCGCTTGCCTGAATTGCGGTATGAGATCGTCGCTTTCAAACCTCTGCTCGGCATTCCATCCAACCTGCCCGGCGACGAACACGATTCGCCCCGCTGGCACACTGATTCCGTTGGCATAGCCAACCGGTGCCAGCCAGCCGGGGGGCTGGAGAATCCGACTCGACATGCAGCAAATCCCTTCGTGATTGCGCCAACGCTCTCGCGCCGCGGCGTTTCAGGTCATTTCGCGCATCGAACCGGTCGCAGGGTGCCGCGCACCGCCGTGCGGTCGTCCGAGGCGATCCGGCGCAGCTCGACGATATCCTTGACGTTGACTTGCGACGCGTTGATGGTGACTCCCACTCCCCTGAGTTTGGCGAAGGCCCGCGACAGCGACTCAGGTGTGAGCCCGAGCCGGCCGGCGATCAGGATCTTGTCGTATGGAAGCGCGAGCGCGCAGCGCCCCTGCTCGGCCAGCGACAGCGAGGCGAGAAATTCCGCGACCCGCTGTACGCCGCTCTGGGCCTTGAGCTGCTCGACCTGTTGCACAAGATAACGCATGCGCTGCGAAGTCGACGCGATCATCGCCAGCGCGATATCCGGACTCTCGCGAATGCAGCGGATGAGGTGATCGGCGGGTATGCGCGCCACGCGTGCGATGCTGACCGCCTCGGCTGTCGCTATGTAGCGGCCTCCCGAAAACGCGGCCGCTTCGGCAAAACTATCGCCGGCTCGCATCATGTCGATGACGGTTTCGCCGCCCGATTGGGTATTGCGGGAGATCTTCATCCAGCCGTCGATCACGATGAAGAACGCCGTGGCGGGATCATCCTGCCGCATGATCATTTCGTGCGGCCGCAACATGGCGGCGGTCGCCGGCGCGACGATGTGCCGAACGGTCTCCGGCTTCAATGCCCGGAACACCGCAACGCGGTTGATGACTTGCAGATCGCCAGCTGTCAGTTTTGAAGACATGGTGTCGGTCTCCAGTCCTCCGCTATTGAGAGCGGTCGGCCCGTCAAGCTTCGTTGATGCGGATCAAATTGCCGGCACGATATTCGTGCTGCGATGCACAGTTCGGTTTCGCTTGTGCAATTCACTTGCATCAAGGCGGGCCGTCCGCGGCGAGCCTCTCGCTGCGTCGAGGCCTCCACCGCAAGGCGGCAGCGCACCGCCATCGATCAGTTACGATTCTTGGAACCGACGCGGACTCCACCGGCGCGCCCGCCATCGGAGGACTTGTCGTCGCCGGCGGAACGACGGTCAACCAGCTTGCGCATGGTCGCAATGGTAATCGACCCCAAGGTTGCGCGCGCGACGTCATCGATTTCGCCCAGAATGCCGCTCAGGGCCTGCTCCTCGCGCGTGGCATCGCCGGCTGCGGCGCCCGGCTCGACTGCGCTCACGTCTTCGAACAGCTGGGCCACGTCCAGCAGCGTCGTTCGCCGCGCGTTGCCGACGAACTGGTATCCGCCGCCGGCGCCACGGACCGAGCGGACCAGACCTGCACGGCCCATCACGTGCATGACCTTCGCCAAATGATGACTGGAGACACCGTACTTCTCGCCGATTTCGGCGACGGAAAGCTGGCGGCCTTCGCGCGCCGTGAGTTCCAGGACTGCAAAGATGGCAAGCCGGGTGGAAACTTGCAGCTTCATGGCGTCACCGCCGGGATGCTGTCCCGCCCGGAGTTCCCGTTGTCTACCCGCGTCCTCAATCGAGATCCTTCTCGAGTTGGGTGTAGGGTCCGGCGATCATGCCCTCGCTGCGGAAGAACAGCAGGGGCAGGTGACCATCCCGTGCCACCATGGTGCGTATCTTGCGGACGCCGGCTTTCCTGAACTCGCCCGCCATCGCCTCGAGCAGCGCGCTGCCGATTCCGTTCAGGCGCGCCTTCGGCTCCACCGACAAGGCAAATACCCAGCCGCAGGGGGAGGAACCGAACTCCCAGGCACGGACTTCCCCGATGATGAAGCCCACGAAAGCGGAGTCGGGCCCGCCCGTGGCGCTTTCTGCGACCAGGAAGAACCGCTCGTCGCTTCGTTGCTTGCCGTATCGGCTGAAGATATCGTTCCAGTACTCCGTCTTGGCTATTTTCGTCACGCGCGTATCCAGCGCGATCACATGCGCAATGTCGGCGGCCTTGACGCGACGGACCCGCACTGCCGGCGTGGCTCTCGTTGATTCCTGCATGTTTGCGCATTGCGTTCTTTTCACCCCTAAATTCATAGCGCATAATCAAGTATTGTGGTACTGATTTAGTGATAAAAACCATGGGTGAGGTTTCGGCGTGACCTGCGCTCGACCAGAGGAGCAATCCCGGACGTGGCGGGAAGACGGTGCCGTCCACATCGATGTCCGCGGCCTCGAGCCGCCGGAACCGATGGTGGCGATTCTGCGGGCCATCGACAGCGGCGAAGCCGAGACCGTCCTCGTCGCCCACCTCGATCGAGAGCCGATCTTCCTTTATCCGGAGCTCGATGACCGCGGCTGGAGCCACGAAGTGATGCCATCCTCCTGCGGCAGCCCGGATTGCGAGGACGCCGTCACGCTCCGTATGGAGCGCTGGAGCGCATGACGCTCGCCGCAGGCTTCCTCGGCGGCGCCAAGGGGCGGCTACTGCCGCGCTCGATACCTTTCCGCTTCTTTGCCGCCGCGGCCGTCTTCCATGTCATGATGTGGCTGGCGCTGCTTCTCGGTGTCGATGAGGCCATCGGGTTCCGGGGCGGCCTCGGCCCTTCGCTCGCCACCGTCCATTTGCTGACCCTTGGGATCCTGACGACGACCGCCGTCGGAGCCTCGGTCCAGCTGCTGCCCGTTGCGACGCGGCGCACCCTGCACGCGGTATGGCCGATCAAGTTGATCTTCTGGCTCACCGTGCCCGGCCTGTTGGCGCTGTGTCTCGGCATGCATCTGGCCCAGATCAATCTTCTTGTTCCGGCTTCCGCGGCGACCGCCGCCGGTCTCTTGCTGTTCTGTATCCTGCTGGCGGACAATCTGCGGCGGGCGAGCAGCCTTCCCGCGGTCGGCGCCTACGGCTGGGCGGCGCTGGCGATGCTCATACTGGTCGTCGCGCTCGGTGTGACGCTGGCCATCAACGAAGACGCCGGCTTTCTGCCCGATCACGGGGCGGTCGCGCTGGCACACATGATCGTCGGCGGGTTTGGGTTCATGGGGCTTCTCGCGCTTGGCTTCAGCCACATCCTGATCCCGATGTTCGCGCTGGCGCCCGCGCCGCCGAAGCAGCCGAGCTACGCCGGCTTTGCCGCGGCCTCGACCGCAATCGTCCTCGGTGCGCTGGGCGCGCTTGCCGGCAGCCGAACGCTGCTGACCCTCGCCCTGCTCGTCGGGCTCGCTGCGACTGCGATACATCTCTGGCTGATGCAGCGCGTCCTCGAGAGCGGCATGCGCAAGCGACTCGGGCTTTCATTCGTCCTGGTGCGGACAGCCTGGGCCCTGCTGCCGGCGACCTTGCTCGCCGGCCTTGCCGCGCTGTACGGGCTTGCAGGCCGCAATGGAGGCACGCTGTTCGGTTTCCTGCTGCTGTTCGGCTGGCTGCTCACCTTTCTGCTGGCGATCCTTCAGCGCATCATGCCCTTTCTTGCTTCGATGTTTGCGCCGCCGGTGGCCAGCGGCGGCACCGCCATCGTCTCCGAATTCGCCAATGCGCGATCGCTGAAGCTCCATGCGATCTGCCACGGCCTAGCGCTGGTCTTGCTTGCGGCCGCCATTCTCCTCGGCGACACGACGCTGGCGCGCCTCGGCAGCGCCGCCGGATTGACCGGCGCGCTCGCCTTTGCCTGGTTCACGGCCGACGTGATCCGGAAAATAGTGCCGCCTCGCTAGCGCGACTTCGGCAAGCGACAGGGATCAGTTCAAGGATCGATCGAAGCACAACTGCTGCGAGGGACGGAAACCGCAACCCTCCAGATAGCTCAGCAACGCCCCGTCGTTCCAGTCTACTTCGGTGCGAATGTTGTCGACGCGCAGCGTGCCCAAATTCATCAGCAGCTGCGAGATCAGCGCCTGGCCGACGCCCTTGTGCCGGTAGTCGGGATGCACACCGATCGTGTCCAGCACCGCCGTGGTGTCGACGCGGCCGAATTCGCCAAGGTCCACGCGCGCCATGATGAAGCCGACCGGCACGCCGTCAAGCTCCGCGACCAGCGACACGCGCACGTCGGACTCGGTCAGCGCGTCCGTCAGCTTGCGCTGGAAATAGCTGACGCGCGGGTGGCCGGTGATCTTGCGGTCGATCTCCACCAGCGCCCCCAGATCGCCCGCGGCCAGCGAGCGCACCGGTATGCGGTCGCGCGCGAGCGGCCCGAAGTCGGGTGCAGCCTCGGCGTAGTTGATCTCGAATGCTTCGTCCACCTGATGAGGGATGAAGATGGCATCGGTATTGCGGGCCATGGGGTCCATCCAGTCCTATCAGTCGCGATCGGCGGTTTCGGGCAGCGGCGTCAAGGCTGAACGCTCCAGCACCAGGCGCGGCGCCAGGCTGAAGCCGCAGGCATCGAAGAAGCGCAGCAGGCCATGGTTGGTCCAAGTGGCCTGCGACTGTAGCGACTGCACGCCGGCCTCGCGGAGCGCGCCGGCAAGGCCGTCCATCAGGGCATGGCCGAGGCCCTGCTCCCGGCTCGAGACCATGACCCCGACGGCGTCGAGCGTGGCAATGGCCCGGTCCCGGCCGAACTCACCGCGCAGGATGCGCGCAAAAGCAAAGCCCGCCAGCACGCCGTTGCGGTCAACGCCGACCTGCGCGTAATCCTCCGGATGCTTCCTGGCCTGGACCAGCCGCTTCTCGAAGAAAGCGCGGCGCGGTTCGCCGAAGTGATGCGAATCGATGGCAATCACCTGCTCGAGATCGGCCGGGCGCAGCCGGCGTACGCCGGTATCCATTTTCAACGCTGCGTTACCCATGCGAAAGCTCCTTCATGCAAAGCCCTTCAGGCAAATGCCTCATGCGTGCTCGACATAGGCCTGATAGAGTCGCTCCTCGGTTTCGGCATCCATGTTCTCCTCGATCACGGGCAGCAACGCCATTTCCTCCTTCTGGACGTGGGCCAGCATGAGGTCGCCGAGATCGCGGGCCAGCGGCTTGAACTCTTCCCACTCGGCCGGAGTGAACCCATTGGCTGCGGCGGCGCGCGCCATCTCCGCAACGCGCTTGCCGATCGGACGCATGGCGGCGTGCTCGCCCATCAGGTGCTCACCGATGCCGGTGTCGCCGACGGCCTCGAGGTAGGTGAAGATGTGCTCCTCCTCGAACGCGAAATGACGCTCGATCTCCGCTTCCATGCCGGCCGCAAGCTCAGACAACAGCCGCGCGACATTGCCATCGGCCCTGTCAGGAGGGCCGCGACGCCCCCGCGCCAGCATCTGCTCGAGCCGCTCCATCAGGGCGACCGTCGCGCCGTGCTCTTCGTGCAATGTCTGACTGATCCGATTGGTGTAACTCATCGGCGATCCCTCAACTCGACCCGAGTCCGGCCAGGGGCCGACCCGCCGTCAACTGTGCAACTGCTCGTACTTGGCGAGCAGATCGTCCTTCGATTCTTCCCAATCCGGATTGGGTACGATGCAATCCGCGGGGCAGACCAGCTTGCATTGCGGCTCGTCCTCGGCGCCCACGCATTCCGTGCACTTCATGGGATCGATCACGTAGGTCGGATTGCCGGACGAAATCGCCTGGTTCGGGCACACCGGCTCGCAGGCGTCGCAGGCCGTACAGGCTTCGTTGATCATCAGTGCCATGGCGTCATCTCCTCAACGTCTCATGCGGCCCTGGAAACGCGGCTGGTGGCCGCAAGCTTTTCGTGGCGGAACGCGCCCCAGAGCGCGGCCCCGATCGCGCCGGCGTAGATCGAATCCGGATGGCTGCGCACCGCGACCGACATGTCCTTGATATGCGAAATGTCCTCCTCGAGCGCGGCGATCAGTCCGGTGTCGAGCGCGAGACCGCCGGTCACCATCACAGCGCCGTCGCGCGCGCCGATCGACTTCAGGAGCTTCGACAGCCGGGCGGCCATCGACAAATGGATGCCCTTCAGGATGTCCGGCGTCGAGATGCCGCGCGAGACCATGTTGATGACGTCGGTCTCCGCCAGCACCGCGCAGATGCTGCTGACGACTTCGGGGTTCTTGCCTTGGCAGGAGAGCGTACCGATCTCCTCCTGGGCGATGCCAAGATAGCGGGCGATGTTTTCCAGGAATTGTCCCGAACCGGACGCGCACTGGCTGGTCATCTTGTAGCTCAGCACCTTGCCGCGCTGGTCGATCAGGATGGCACGGCCGTGCAGGGCGCCGATGTCGAGCGCCGCCCGAGATTCCGGATCGAGATAGATGGCACCGCGGGCATGGGTCGTCATCGAGTAGAAATGGCCGGTGTGGAACGGCACGGTTTCTCCCTCCCCCGTGGTCGCGACGTAGTCGACGTCGTCGGGACGCATCTTCGCGTCTTCGAGCACGGCGTCATAGACGACGCGCGCCAGTTCCAGCGGGTCGCGCTGGCGGATGCGCATCAGGTAGCGCGACAGCCAGACTTCCTCGCCGTTTTCGACCTTGAACAGCGCCGCCTTGATCGTGCTGGTGCCGATATCGATGCCCGCTGCGACCGTCATTGTTCACTCCCGTCCGCCTGTCCCAGATGCGCCCGGCGCGCGAACTCGGCAGCGCCGAGCGCGCCGGTATAGATCGAGTCCGGATTGATGTTGATGACGACGTCGCCGTAATTCTCCTTGATCACCTTGCGCAGCTCGCGCACGGCGGCCTCGTTCTTGGCGACGCCGCCAGTGAAGGTGAACTCGTTGGTGATGCCGCCCGAGCGCGAGATGATCGAGATCGCGCGCAGGATGATGGCGCGGTGCAGGCCGGCCAGGATGTCCTCGCGCTTCTCGCCGAGCGAGAGCCGGTCGCGCAGCTCGGCGCCGGCAAACACCGTACAGGTCGAATTGATGCGCGCCGGCTTGTCCGACTGCATCGCCAGCGGGCCGAGCTCGTGCAGGCCCATATTCATCTCGTCGGCGATGTAGCCGAGATAGCGGCCGCAACCCGCGGCGCAGCGGTCGTTCATCTGAAAATTCTCGACGATGCCGGCGGTGTCGATCTGGATGCCCTTGGTGTCCTGGCCGCCGATGTCGAGCACGGTGCGCGTCTGCGGGTACATCAGATGGGCGCCGAGGCCATGGCACAGGATCTCCGAGCGGATGTGCTCCTTGGAGAACGGCAGCGTCACCCGGCCGTAGCCGGTGCCGACCAGGTAGGTTTCCTCCAGCTCGATGGCGAGGGCCTTTTCGATCATCGCCTGGATGTCGCCGGCGGCCGACTTGACCGACGGCTCCGACTTCAGCACGCGCCCGAGCGCGCGGCGGAATTTCTCACTCAGTTCGCCGGCCGGCGGCCGGTTCTCCACCTCGATGATCGACTTGTCGTAGACATTTAGAAGCAGATCGTAAGGCAGCCCCGCTTCCCGCGCGACCTCCTCGGCGTGGTTGTGGTAGCGCGAGCCCGCGATGTCGCGGAAGAAGTCCGACTTGCGCTTGGCGCCGGGCGCATAGAGTTCCGGCGCTTCGTGGCGTAGCCGCTGGAACACTTCGCCAAGCGAACTCTTCACGCCGGAAGCCACCTTGGCGAAGCGCTCGCCCTGGATCTGGCCGACGCAGGTCTGTTCGAGATCGTCGAGTTGCTCCAGGAACTGCTCGAGGCGGAAGGCCCGCTCCAGCGCGCCGAGGAACGTATCGAGCTCGATGAGGCCGTTGGCGTCGGTCAGCGCGCGGCGAAACAGGGTGAACTGCGCGTCGACACGCGCCTCCTGGCTGGCCACGCGCGCGGCCGTTGCGTAGTTGGAGCGCGAGTTCGTAATGCCATGCCCGATGGCATTGCGATCTTCGTCGAGCAGGACCGCCTTGGTCGTTGTCGAGCCCAGATCGATACCGACGAATGTCTTCATGCGATCCTCCTCAAGCCGCCGCGTTGGCGCCCGAGCGCTTCTGGTCGATCATCTGGAAATAGCTTTCGAGCCGGTTCTTGATGTTGGCCGCCGAGAAATAGCGGGGATCCACCAGGTCGGATTCGACGAACGCCGCCGGCTTGCCGGTGCGCTTCTCGACTTCCCGCATCATCAGCAATTGTCCGGCCGAGAAGCTGTTGCAGCTCTTGATCGAGTTGATCAGCAGGCCGTCAGCCTCGTATTCGTTGATGTAGTTCACCAGCATGTCGATGCGCATCGGCAGGCTGCGGTTGGTGTAGACGCCGAGGCAGTATTCTGCCAGCGTCTCCAGCGGATTGTTGGGGTCGTGGCGGAAGCCGAAGTCGTAGACGCCGCCGACCTTGGTGTAGCTGGAGGCGACGACGACAGCGCCTTCGTCGTAGAACATCTTCCAGAACTGGCGGAAGCTGGTGTAGTTCGGCGGGCCTTCGACCACCAGGCGGTACTTTTCCTTGCCCATGTCGCCGTCCGGCGTGACCGGGCCCTGCCCCTTGGCGAGACGGTCCTCAACCTCCTCGCGCAGGAAGCGGTAATAGTCGATCGCATCCTGGGTGCCCCGGAACGCGCCGAAGATCGGGCCGATGTAGTAGATGCCGCCGAAATAGGCGTCGATCGGCGACGGCTTGGCCTTGGCGCTCTGCAGCACGCGCACCAGGTCGTCCTCGGCCTTGCTCGATCGTTTGAGATTCTCGCGCAGCCGGTCGATGTCGAACTTGACGCCGGAAACGCGCTCCAGTGTCGGGATCACCTCCTCGCGGAGCTGCTTGACCATGTAGTCGATCATGCCCTTGGTGATCTTGCCGTCGCCCATATAGGGCGTATGCAGCATGATGGTCTCGCACTTGTACTGCTCGCGCAGCAGCTCGAACCACTTCATGAAAGTGAAGCAACCGGTGTAGGACAGCAGCAGCACGTCGGGATTGGGAAATTTCTGGCCGTTGGGCGCGATGTTGCCCTTGGCCATCATGCCGATGTCCGACTTCACGTAGGTGCAGACGTCCTCGGAATGGCCGATCTTCTCGGCTTCCAGCACATAGCTGCCGCTGACGCGGCGCAGCCCGTTCTGGATGGCGTTGACTTCCGGCAAATTGTTGAGGAGGTCGAAGCACATCACGAGTTCGTTGAGATTGCCGGGGACGAAGGTCGCCGCCACCTTGGCGCCGGTCTCGGGCGCGCTGGTCAGGCGATCGTAATGCGCCGCCATCATCTCCTTTTGCTTCACCATGGAGGCGTCCTTGATGACCTCCTTGGCCGGCGCCCTTGCCGCCGGCTTCACTGCCGGCTTCACTGCCGGCTTGACGTCCACCTTGGGCGTCGCGCTGTCGGGCGTGGTCATGCTGCGCTCCATAGTTTGATCGAATCGGCGAAAGTGCCGGCCTGTTCGCGGATCGGCTGCATCTGCCCGGAGTTCTCTGCGTACTTGAACGCGATGTAGGGGATGCCCGCTTCCTTCAGCACGTGCTGCAGCATCGGCCGCTCCAGTAGCGCCGGATCGCAGAAGCTCGGGGCTGCGAAGATCACGCCTTCCGCGCCGGTGCGCTTCACTGCACGGACGAGGTGTTGCCCCTTTTCCTTCTGGTTCGGCTCATACTTGGCCGCGGTCGATTCCGAATGATGCAGAAAGGCGTTCGAAAGATTGCGCAGCGGATCGCCTTCGACCGCGACGTCGCCTGTCAGCCAGCGAGTGACCAGCAGCAGATCGTCGTCCACCACGTAGCAACCGGACAATTCCAGCGACTTGATGAGGTTGAGCGGCGGCTGCTCGCAGAACATGCCGGTCAGCACGACGCGGCAATTGTCGCGCACCGGCCGCTCTTCCGCGCGCGCGGCGGCAAGATAATCGCGCAGCAGCACGCTGTGTTCCTCGACCGGCAGCAGCAGGCCGGCCCGCACCATCAGATAGACCTCGGCGGCCGGCGCCTGCCAGGGCCGCTCGGCGCGCAACGCGTAGAGCTCGCGGATCAGCCTGCGGTTCTCGTTGTAGACCGTGATCGAGGCGCGGAGCTCCTCGTCGGTGATCGGCTTGCCGCGGAGCTCGCCGAGGTCGTGACGCAACTCGGCGAGCTCGTTGACGTAGAAATTTCCGCCGATGTCGTCGCGATAGTTCTGCGGCACGTCGAAGTAGCGCGAATAGACCTTCGGGAACATCAGCTTCCACATGCCCGACAGGTTGCGGATCACGTCGCAGATCGACGGGAACAACATGCCGTCGACGAAATCCAGCCGGCCCGACACGCCGAGCTCGATGGTCGAGCGCGGAATGCGGCAGATGTAGCTTTGGTAGTAGGCGTCGCCGTGGATCACCTCGAGCTGGTCGCCGCCGCCGACGACGCCAAGCGGCATCATGCCGGCGGCGTGAATGATCTCGCGCGGCACGTAGATCGGCATGTAGCCGACCACCTTGCGGCTCGCGTCCGCCGCTTTCCATTCGCGGGCGGCCGTGAAGGAGAGATCCTCGAACAGCGCGTTGGCGCGCGCGACGTTATCGGCAGTAGCCGAAGGGTTCAGCGATGTAGCCATTGCGGCGGCCTCTTTGCGATGAATGCCTCAAGACCAGCCACGGCATCGTGGGTGGCCATCAGTTCTTCGAGATAGAGCCGTTCGACGGCGCGGATCTTGTCCTTGACGCGCGCGACGTAATCGAGCCGCGCGGCCTTGACCGCGTAGCGGAGCGAACTTGCGCTCTTCGGCCTGAGCTGCTCCTCGAAATAGGCGAGCGCGGCATGTTCGGGATCGGCCGCCGCTTCACAGGCAATGCCCATGGAAGCGGCCTCGGTACCGGTAATGCTGCGGCCGGAAACCAGGAGATCGAGCGCGCGCTGCGGACCGACCAGTTCCGGCAACAGGCAGCTCGCGGCCGGCGCGAACACGCCGAGCTTCATTTCGGGCTGGCCGAGGGCCGCATCGGGAGCGACAAACAGGAGATGGCCAGCCAATGCGACTTCGAGCCCGCCGCCGAGACACTGTCCGCGCACCGCCACCAGCAGCGGCACGGGGAATTCGATCATGCGAACGACAAGGCCGTGCAGTCCGGCCAGCATCGCGGCACATTGCGCGGGCATATGCTCCTCGACGCTGGCGCCGAAGCTGAAATGCGGGCCTTCGGCATCGAGCAGCACCGCGCCGAGCCGCTCATCGCCGCCGTGCCGCGCCAGGGCCACATCGAGCGCCGCAATCATCGCGGCGTCGATCAGGTTGGCCTTGGGCCGGTTGAGCCGCAGCCGCAGCAGCCGGCCGTCGGCTTCCGACCATGTCTTGAGCGGCTCGCTCACTGCTATGCCCTCGCTCGCGGCTGAATGCTTTCGGTGAGCTCGTCCGTCCACGGTGCGTTCGCCGCCAGCGCCCGGCGCAACGCGACGAAGTCGATTTCTCTGCCGGTTTCGCGGGTGCCCTCGTTGAAGGCGCGGAAGCCGGCGCGTGCTTCGGTCATCATGTTCAGCGCCAGCCAGTCGCGCGCGTTCTCCTTGTTGGCGTTCCAGGCGTTGAGCTTGGGCTTGCGCAGCTCCTCGACCGTCTTGGTCGTACACTCCGGGAAAGTGTAGAGCAGTTTGGTGCAGAGCGCCTCCACGCGCTCGTCGAGCAGGCTGAGGTCGATGGTGCCGCGCTTCAGCAGCGCCTGCGCTTCGGCCGCCGCCGAGCCGGTCTTGAACTCGCCATGGACGATGCGGCCGTACTGGTCGAGGAATTGATCGGTCACGGCGGTCGGGTTGGCGACGAATTTTCCGTCAACCTTCAGGGCCGGGACGATCTCGCTGACGATGCCGAGGCGGTAGGCCTTGTGGGCGGAGAACGGCTCGCAGAGGAGGCCCGACACCATCGCCTGCTCGCAGCCGATCATGTAGGGCAGGAAGTCCGTGGCCCCGCCGATCGGCGCCGAGCCGTGCTTGGGGCCGGCCTGGCCGAAGCGGGCGAGATCCTGCGCGATCGAGAAATCGCAGGCCATGCCGATTTCCTGGCCGCCGCCGATCCGCATGCCGTTGACCCTGCAGACCACCGGCTTGTCGCAGCCGAGGATCGCCGAGACCATGTCGTTGAACAGCCGCATGTAGCCGCGGTACTCCTGCGGGTTGCCGGCGTAGTACTCCGCGTATTCCTTGGTATTGCCGCCGGTGCAGAATGCCTTGTCGCCGGCGCCGGTGAACACCACCGCCACCACGTCGCGCGCGGCGCTGGCGGCGCGGAATCCCAGGATCGTCGCCTTCACCATGTCGGTCGTGTAGGAGTTGAACTGGCCCTGGTTGTCGAGCGTGATCCAGGCGTTGAACAGGCCGGGTACCGGCTTGCCGTCGATGCCCTTCACCGGACGCTTTTCGTAGTGCACGCTCCTCGATACCGTTTCGCGGACGGCGTCGGAGACGAGATTGTGATCCTTGGCCTCGCAGTTCGGCGCGGCAACGACGCGGGCGGCGTTCGCAGTCATGGAATGATCCTCACTGTTCGGGAACGAGTACGGCGCGGCGCTTGAGGGCGCCGGCATGCGCCGCCTCGAACACCTCGTTGATTTCTCGGAGCGGATGCTTCTCGACGAACTGGCCGACCTTGATGCGGCCGTCCATGACGAGCTCGAGCGCGGCCGGATAGAGTTCGGGTGGACAGCCCCAATTGCCGATCGCGCGCGCGTGGAACGCCATCAGGTTGGAGAGGCGGATTTCCACCTTGTCCATCGTGAAGCCGACCACGGCGAGCGTCGCGCCATGGTTGATCAGGCTGAACGCGGTTTCCTGGCCGGCGCGCGAACCCGAGCATTCGAAGATGATCCACTCGGTTTGCGGCAGACCGTGCCGCTTCGCGTAATCCTGGATCGTCGCCTTGATGTCGCGCGGCGTCATCTGTTTGGCATTCAGCGTCAGCGCGATGCCGGATCCGGCAAGGGCCGCGAGCTTGTCCTCGTTGACATCGAGCGCGATGACGACGCCGCCGAACGCAGCGGCGATCTGGGCGGCATAACCGCCGACGCCGCCGACGCCGTTGACGATGACCAGATCGCCCTTCTTGACGCCGGCCTGCACCACCGCTTGGTAAGGCGTGGTCACCGCGTCGGCGATAACAGAGAGATCGGCGAGTTCGATGCCGACCGCCGCGAGACGCCGTTCGTCGACGACACACAGCCCGTGCGCCGGCACGGTGATGTGGGTGGCGAAGCCGCCATGAATGTCGTTGCCCGGCATCTTCTGGTTCGGGCAGATCGTCGCCTTGCCACGGCGGCAGGCGTCGCAATGTCCGCACGGGATCACGGCCGGCACGATTACCGCCTTGTCGACGTAGAACAGCGCGTCGGCCCCGGCCTCGATGACGCGGCCGCTGATCTCGTGCCCGAGCGCCAGCGGCAACTGGTGCTTGGTGCGCACGCCGTCGTAATAATAGCCGAGATCGGTATGGCAGACACCGCAGCCGGCGATTTCGACCACGACTTCATCGGCGGCGGGAGGTGAGAGCTCGAACTCCGCCGGAACCAGGGGTTGGCCGGTGCCCGTCATCACCCAGCGTATTGGCTTGGCGCTCATCCCGATGTCCTCCACTGCTGGTGACTTGCGTTGGCCGCTCGAAACGCGCCGCCATTGTCCGCATTCTCCGATCAACAACCGCGTCGGCGCCTTGACTGAAGGCAAGGCAAAGCAAAAAAACGCATTCTAGTACTTAAATACATATTGGGCCGGAAAAGAGCCCCGGACGGAGGCATTCGCCATGGCACCCTCACCGAGCATTTCGGTCGCAATCGTCGGCAGCGGCGGCGCCGGCGCCCTCACCACGGTGAATTTGCTGCTGGAAGTGGCGAGTTCGGCGGGCTGGCACGGGCTGTTCACGCGGACGCTGGGTCCGCAGATCCGCGGCGGCGAAGCGGCCGGCCTGCTGCGCCTCGCCACACATCCCGTCGATTGTCTGCCGGACCGGTTCGACCTGATCATCGGCATCGACTGGCTGAACGCACACCGGTTTGGCGCCGAAATCAAAGCCGGGCCAGAGACCCTGGTCATCAGCGACCCGCGCGGCGGCGAACCGCCGCCGATGGTGACGCAGTCCGGCGCGCGCGTGGTCGACGTCGAGATGAAGGAAATCGCGAAGTCCATCACGGGCGGGCGGCCCAACATGATCGCGCTCGGCATCGCCAGCCGCCTGCTGGGATTCTCCGTTGAGCAGGTGTTCGCCCTGGTCGAGAAGCAGCTTGGCGACAAGGGTGCTGCGGCCATTGAGGCCAGCCGCGCCGGAATCAAGGCCGGTTTCGCCGCAGGTGCTGGCATCAAGTTCGACGCGCAGCTCGCCGCGCCCGTTCCAAGCGATGCCCGCCGGTGGCTGCTTTCAGGCAACGAAGCCACCGCCCTCGGCGCCATCCGCGGCGGAATTCGTTTCGCCGCCGCCTATCCGATTACCCCGGCTACCGAAATCCTCGAATGGCTGTCGCCGGCCCTCACCAAGGTCGGCGGAATCCTGCTGCAGGCCGAGGACGAGCTTGCAGCGATCAACATGATCATCGGCTCATCCTATGGCGGCACGCCGGCGCTGACGGCGACCTCGGGTCCCGGGCTCTCGCTGATGATCGAAGCCATTGGGCTGGCAACCGCCTCCGAAATCCCCATCGTGGTTGTCGACGTGATGCGGGGCGGCCCGTCGACGGGCATTCCAACCAAATCCGAGCAAACCGACCTCAATATCGCCATCTACGGCCTGCACGGCGACGCCCCTCACCTCGTGCTGGCGCCGCAGTCGGTCGCCGACTGCCTGTTCACGACGCAATGGGCGACCTATCTCGCCGAAACGCTGCAGGCGCCGGCCATCGTTCTGTCCGACCAGTTCATGGGACAGGCGCGCGCGGCGATCGAGCGCCCTGCCGATGTAGCCTTCATCGGCGCCCGCACGACCGCGACCGGGATAAGCGGCGCCTACAAGCGCTATGCGCTCGCCCCCGGCGGCGTTTCGGCCATGGCACTTCCGGGGATGCCGGGCGGCCAATATACGGCAGATGGACTGACCCATACCGAGACCGGCATCCCGACCAGCGGCGCCAATGATCATCTCGCCCAGCTCGACAAGCGGCGTGACAAGCTCGATCACTTCAACTTCGGCGACCATTGGGCGAGCGTCGAAGGTTCGGGCGATCTTGCGCTCATCACCTGGGGCTCACTCACCGGCGCCGCGCGTGAAGCCGCAGAACGCGCCGCCGCAGACGGGCTCAACGTCCGCATGATCGCGCCGCGCCTGCTCGCGCCGGTGCAGCCGGAGCGGCTGGCCGCGGCCCTCAACGGGGTCAAACGGATCCTTGTCGTCGAGCAGACGCATAGCGGTCAGTTCCTCCGCTACCTGCGCGCCCATTACGACCTGCCGGCAGAGATCCGCGCATTCCACCGGCCGGGGCCGTTGCCGATCACCGCCGGCGAAATTCATCGCGCCATCATGGACTGGAGATGACGATGTCAGGGCTGAACACGCGCCTGGCCTGCAAGCCAGCGGACTACACATCGGACCTGAAGCCGATCTGGTGCCCCGGCTGCGGCGACTATCACGTGCTGATGTCGTTCACGCGTGCTTTCGCGCAACTGGGCCTGCCGTCGGAAAACATCGCGGTCATATCCGGCATCGGTTGCTCGTCGCGAATCCCGGCCTACACGAACTGTTACGGCTTCCACGGCGTGCACGGCCGCTCGCTGGCGCTGGCCGCCGGATTGAAGGTGACGCGGCCCGATCTCACCGTCGTGGTCGCCAGCGGCGACGGCGACGGCTACTCGATTGGCGGCAACCATTTCTTGCATGCCTGCCGCAGGAACATCGACATGACCTATGTCGTGATGGACAACCGCATCTACGGCATGACCAAGGGCCAGCCCTCGCCGACCACCGAGCCGGAATTCGACACCGCGCTGACGCCGGGCGGCACCGGCGTCGCGCCGTTCCACCCGCTTGTCGTAGCCCTCGCCTCAGGTGCGAACTTCATCGCCCGATGCTTCTCCGGCAAACCGAACGAAACCGCCGACGTGCTGGCCGAAGCCATCCGGCACCCGGGATTCTCCTTTGTCGAGATTCTGAGCCCCTGCGTGACCTTCCGTCCCGACGAGAAGGACTGGAAGAACCTGGTGCGCCCGGCCTCCGTGCCCGAGACCAGCGATCAGGGCAAGGCGGCACGCCGGCTGATGACGGATGACGGCTTCAATCTCGGAATTCTCTACCGTGGCCATCGCCCGCCGTTTCAGCCCGCGCTCGGAAGCAGCAACATCGACCTGGCCGAGCTGGAAAGGGATTTCGAGCTATGACAAAGTCAGCCGGCAATCCGAAGGTTTCCAATCTCAACGATCTGCTGGCCGTGGCCTGGCAGATCGAGAGCGATGCAGTCGATCGCTACAATCTGCTGGCCGACCAGATGGAAACTCACAACAACCCGGAGCTGGTGAGGATCTTCCGCGATCTCGCCCGGGCCGAGGGCATTCATGGCGACGAAATCCGCCGCCTCGCCGGAAACTTCGACGTCGTCAGCCACGCGCGGCAGATGGCGGGGCTCGGACGAGGCGAGAGCCCCGAAGAAGCCGAGCTCGAGGCCGCGCATTACCTGATGACACCGTGGCACGCCCTGCAGCTCTCGCTCGCCGGAGAAAAGCGCGCGCTGGCCTACTTTGCAGAGATCGTCGAGGCGGCGACGGACCCGAAGGTCAAGGCGCTGGCGGAGGAACTGGTCGAGGAAGAAGCCGAGCACGTCAACCTGGTGAACCGGTTGCTGCGACGCTACCCAAAGCCGCCGGATTCGTGGGCCGACGATCCCGATCCGCCGGCATCGCCGGAGTGAACACCGCGCGCGTTCACTTCGGCGCCTTTCGTTCGTCCTTCACCCGCACGGCCTTTCCCTGCGAACGCGGCACCTCGCCCTGCCGCTGCACGGCGATGTCGCAGGTCACGCCGATCATCGACTTGATGTGATGCCGCACCTCGGCTGCCTTGTGCTTGCGCGCCTCATCGCTATCCGATGCGCCCGGGGCAAGCTCGACCTCCACCGTCATGGCATCGAGCGCGCCGTCGCGCCTGAGCACGATCTGGTAATGCGGCGAGAGCCCGGGAAAGCCGACGAGTACCGCCTCGACCTGCGACGGGTAGACGTTGACCCCGCGGATGATGAGCATGTCGTCATCGCGACCGGTCACCCGCATGATGCGCAGATGGGTGCGGCCGCAGGCGCAGGGCGTGTCGTCAAGACGCGTGATGTCGCGCGTCCGGTAGCGTATCATCGGCAACGCTTCCTTGGTGAGCGTCGTGATGACGAGCTCGCCGGTCTCGCCGAACCGCTTTGGCGCCAGCGTTTCGGGGTCGATGACCTCGAACAGGAAGTGGTCTTCCCATCCATGCAGCCCCGATTGCGCGACATGGCATTCGCAGGCGACGCCCGGCCCCATGATCTCCGACAACCCGTAGATATCGACCGCCTTGATGCCGAGCCGCTGCTGCAAGTCGCTGCGCAGAGCTTCGCTCCATGGCTCCGCGCCGAACACGCCGAAGCGCAGCGGCGACTGCCGCAAATCGACGCCGGCGGCCTCTGCCACCTCGGCGATGTTGAGTGCATAGGACGGCGTCGCGCACAGAACGTTCGCGCCGAAATCGGTGAGCAGCGCGACCTGCCGCTCGGTGCCTCCACCCGATATCGGGACCACCGTGCAGCCGAGCCGCTCCGCGCCGTAATGCGCGCCGAGCCCACCGGTGAACAGTCCGTAGCCATAGGCGTTGTGGATGAGATCGCCGGGGGCAGCACCCGCGCAGGCAAGCGATCGGGCCATCAGGCCCGCCCAGCGCTCGATGTCCGTGCTGGTATAGCCGACCACCGTGGGCTTGCCGGTGGTTCCGGATGAAGCGTGCAGCCGTGCCAGTTGCTGGCGCGGCATCGCGAACATTCCGAAGGGATAATTGTCGCGCAGATCCGTCTTCAAGGTGAACGGGAAGCGGACGATGTCGCCGAGAGAGGTGAGGCTCTCCGGCTTCACGCCGGCAGCATCGAAGGCGCGCCGGTAATGCGGCACATTGGCGTAGGCGTGTTCCAGCGTGCGCTTCAACCGCTCGAGCTGGAGACCGGCCAGCGCACCACGAGACATCGTTTCGGCGGCGGGGTCGAACATGAAAGCCCCGGCATTGCGCACTACGCTCTGTCTGTTCATGGCGTGATCTCCCGTCTGCCTCGGTGCATGCCGCCCTATCCGCGCCCCCAGGAACCGACGGCGGAGTTCCATCCCGGCTTTACAGCCGGACCGGCCTGCCCAACGCCCCGCACCGGGGTGTGCGGCAGCGCAAATCCCTGATTGTAGCCGGCGCGCGTGATGAGCAGAAACTTGAAGCCCAGTCCCGCTGCCGCGGCCGCGACACCGGCGACGACGAATAGTGGCGCGGCCAGGCTCTGAATGAACGCGCCGGCGACGACTGCGATCGCGGGAACAACGAGGCCGCCGACGATTAGCCACGGCCGGTAGCCGTCGAGCACGGCAAGTGCTTTGATGGGTGCCCCGCTCCGCGCCAGCGCGCGGCGATAGGCGAACCAGGCCACGGCACGCGCGGCGACGAGTGCGACGGTTGCGATCGCAGCACCGCGCGCCAGCGGTTCGAGCGCCGGCAACAGCACGCAGGCGACCAGAAGCGCTCCCGTCCCTTCGGCTAGCCCGGTGGCGACGATCAGCGGCACGATGCGAGGTTCGCGCCAAACGGGAATGCCCTTTGCCTCGCGAAGGATCATTCCCTGGCACAACAGGAACATGAGTGCGAGCGCGGCAGCTGCGAGCCACAGTACCGCAACGCCGGTCCACACGGCGGCAAGCGCGACGGGAAAGAACGCCAGCGCGACCCATGCCTCACGCGACATCCACGAGCGTTGCGGTTGGCGCAATACCGACATTGCCCGCAAGGGACGCCCGATCTTCGCCATCACGAGGAGCAGCCCAAGGCCGACGAGCGCCATGGCAAGCAACCCGAGCAGGGCTGGCTGACCAACGGTCAACGCAGCCACGGCGGCGCCGGCGAACAAGCCCGGACCTATTCCGCCGGTGAGGAAGTTGCCGGCCGCTTTCCAGTCCCAGTGCTTCTGGTGCCAAGGCTCGACACCGCGGGAGCGAATGCGCGACGGCGTGGTCGGGATGGGTCGATCTTCACGATCCTCGCCAACGCCCGAGGAGCCGGCGTGCTGATAGAGATAGAAGAAGCTCGGTCCGGTGCCGATCTCCTCATGCATGCGAAACTGCTTGTGGTGCCTCAGCAGCATCGAGACATTGCTGGCGGGGTCGTCAAGATCGCCGAAGTGCAGCGCGCTGGCGATGCAGGCGTTGGCGCAGGCCGGCGTCGCACGCGGATCGACGCCCGGGGTCAGGCCGTTTTCCAGCCCGAAGTCGATGCGGTCGGAGCAGAACGTGCATTTCTGCGCGACACCGATCCGCGCCGGATCCTCCCGTTCCGCCTCGTGCTGCATCTGGCGGCCGGCGCCATAGGCGAAATCGGCGGCATCGACCTTGAAGCGCGCCTGGTACGGACAAGCCACGTCACAATAGGCGCAACCGATGCAGACGTCATAGTCGATGGTGACGATGCCGTCGGAGCGCTTGCGCGTCGCCGTCGACGGGCAGACGTGCATGCAGGGCGGATCCTCGCAGTGCTGGCAGCCCACAGGCACGTAGGTTCGCGACACTTCGGGATAAGAGCCCGCCTCGATATCCAGCACCTTTCGCCATTGCACGGCCGGCGACGTCGCATTGGCGTGCTTGCAGGCCGCCGTGCAGGTCTGGCAGCCCACGCAGCGCTCGAGGTCGGCGATCATCGCCCACCGGGTCATGCCGCGCTCCGCAGTTTCGTCACCTTCACCCTGACGAGATCGGCCGCCGAACCGGTGGCGTCCGTCAGGTCGAGCAGCATCGGCACCAGCGCGTTCATGCTCGGTGCATCGAAGTCCTTGGCATAGGGTGTCGCCCAGTGCTCGAACTGCCCGATGATCAGCAGCGTGTCGGGGCGAATGCCTTCGCGCAGCACCACCCGGCCTTCGGTGGCATTGAGCGGCGAGCGCACCTCGATGCGGTCGCCATCCGCGATTCCCAGCTTGGCGGCCTCACTCTCGCTCATCACGACGCTGCCGTGACCGATGACGTTGTCGGCCACTTCCCTGATCAACTGAAGGCCGACATTGTTGCCCCAGGAGTACTGCATGCTGCGCGAGGTCACGAGCCAGAACGGGTAGTCCGACATGTCGACCTTGAAGTGCGTGGCGAGCGCGTCCTCCCAGAGTTTGCCAAGATCGCGCCAGTGCGGGATGGCTTCGTATTCCTCGAGCTGGCGGTCCCACCAGGTGATGCCCTGCTCGTGCAGCCGTCGCCCCAGCTCCTTGCCGACCCGGAACAGCCGCTCCTGATAGGGCTGCTCGAAGCGCAGGCCCTGCTCGACGAGGCGCGGATAGAGGTACCACATCAGGCGCGGAAACGGTGCGACGCGGAAGCCGTGCTCACGGAACCAGTCGAGGCCCTCGCTCGATTGACCGTCCGTGATCTCCGCGCTAGCGGCGCGGCAGGTCGCGTCCCAGATTTCCTCGACGCTATGCGGCACGGAGACATCGAGCGAGAAATCGTAGTTCTTGCCCGACAGCTTGACGCCATGACCGCCGCGATTGACCGCGGCATTATAGGCCTCGAGGATACCGGAACGGTGCGCCAGCTCGGTCGCGATCCAGGTGAAGTCGCGCGCCTCGCCCTGTGGGGTGACCGCGGGATCGCGCAGGGCAAAACCCTGATAGTCCCAGAACTGCTCGATATATTTGGTGCCGCCGATGCGTAGCAGTTGCAGGCCTTCGAGGTCCGTGCAGTCGGGCAGCAGCACGTCCGCCATGTGATTGGTCTCGTCGCGCGTCAGCGCAAAGCAGACCGTGAACGGGAAATTGGCGACGGCCTCGCCGACCCGCTTGGTGTCCCAGAACGAGATCACGGGATTGGTGCGGTAGACGAACCACACGTCGGGCGGCGAAGCATGCGGGAAATGCTCGAAATCCTCGCTCTGCTGCATCCAGGCGAGATGGGTCGGCCCCAGCGCCTGGCTCCAGGCGGAGTTGGCGACCAGCGGCACCAGCGTGCGATGGCCCGAGCGCGAGGGCGGACGCGATATCCAGGCCTCCTTGCTGGTCGGGTTCATGGGGTAATCCATGAAGCCGTCCGGGCCGGGCTTGATGCTCGACCACCGGTTATCGGCAGGACGATTGAGCCGCACCGTGCTGCCGAGCGTGCCGCCCGGTACTTCCAGCGCACCGAGCAAGCACGGAATCAAGGTGCGGGCCCAGCAACATTCATAGCCGCCCCAGCCATTGTTCACGGTCTTGCCGAAGGAGATCGACACCGGACGGTAGGGCAAGGTGACGCCCTCGATCTCGATGGTTTCGCCGACATGGGCATGGTCGAGGAATTCGTTGGTGACCCGGCGGATGGTGGCGGCCGGCACATCGCAAATCCAGCTCGCCCATTCCGGCGAGTAGGATTTTACGTGGTCGACAAGATGCGCAAACGCCGGACGCGCCTCGACGCCATGGTGCGCGGTCACCTCGCTGTCCGGCCCGACCTCGATGCCGTCCACTCGAAACGTGCCCTCGAGCGCGGGATCGACACCCTTGGTATCAAAGGCCACGGCGCGCCCGCTCCTGAGATCGAACATCAGCGGCCGGCGTGTGGCGGCATCGCGAAGGAAATACCCATTCGGCCCGATCAGGTAGGGTGACGAAGTGACGTTCTTGAGGAACGGCACGTCGAGCCGCTCGCGCGGATGCTCGTGCAGCAGCACGTGGATCATGGCGAACAGGAAGGCGACGTCGGTCTTGGGCTTGATCGGGATCCATTCGGCCGACGCGCCGCCGGTGACGGACAGATGCGGCTCGACCTGCACCCGCTTCATGCCGCGGTTACGCGCGTCGGCGTGGCGCTTGACGCCGCACACCCCGCCGGACGCCTCGACATTGGCGCCGAACGAGATCACGTATTCGCACAGCGGCGTATCCGGCGCGACGGTGAACGCACGGTGCCACAGCTCGCCGTAGAGATGCTCCGAATGGGTGCACTTCACGCCCTGGCCGGAGCCAAAGCTCATGTCGACCGGCCCCCAGGCGCCGAGAAATGCCGGCAGCGTTCCCATATAGGCCGTCGGCGTGCCGCCACCGCCGAAGCTTGCGGCAACCCGTGGATAGCCGGCTTCGTCAATCAGCCCCGCCGCGCGTGCCGTCTTGAGTTTCTCCGCGACCAGATCGAGCGCTTCGTCCCACGAGATCGGAACGAAGCCGGGATCCTCGTTGCGTCCCTTCTTCGGGTTGGTGCGCTTCATCGGCGTCAGCACGCGGTTGGGCGTGTAGGCCTTCTGCACCAGTCCGAAGGCCTTGACGCATACCTTGCCGCCGGCCGGGTGGATGGTCGCGGCGTCGAAGTTCGGGCCTATCTCGGTGGCGATGCCGTCCTCGATCCGCACCTTCAGCAGGTCCGGACCGGCGACACACTGATAGCAATAGGTCGATACGGTTCGCTCGTTATGCAGCGGCCTGCCTTGCGCCGAATTTCCCGACATCGCCCCTATCCCGTCTTGACGGTCCGTTTGGCCGCCTTCGCCTTCAGCCGTTCGATGGTCTTGCCGACGTCGACCACGAAGCGGCCGTGGGTGCCGCTGCAGATCGGCTCGACCTCGTCCTTGGCCGAGACGTCGAACGAGACCTTGCGTCCTTCGACCGCGCTTACCGTGACCGTGATCTCGACCGACATGCCGAGCATGGTTGGCGCAACGTGCTTGATGGCGATGTCGGTGCCGACGGAGTCCTCGCCGGCATCGCCGTATTCGAGCAACAGGTCGCGGCAGGTATGCTCGATGTCGCGCACCAGGTACGGCGTGCCGTAGACGCGACCCTCCTCGCCCATGAAGCCGATGCTGCGGTCACGGCCCACGGTAAGCACGTTGGTCCGTGAAACTCCGGGCCGGAGGTTCGCCTTCATTGCCGCGCTCCCTCGAATTGTTGATTGACGTTCGCCAATTAGATTGATTTTGCGAATTGATCTTCTTGACCGATGTCAACGGCTGATCGCATTTGTTCAAATACCGAGATAGGCCTCGCGGACGCGCCGGTCGTTGTGCACGTCGACGGCGTTCCCGCTCAGCGCGACCTTGCCGGTCTCCAGCACATAGGCGCGATCCGCGATGGCAAGCGCCGCGCCCGCATTCTGCTCCACCAGGAGAATGGTCAGGCCCTCGTGCTGGAGCGAACGGATCACCGCCAGCACGTGATCCACGAGCTTGGGTGCAAGTCCCATCGACGGCTCGTCCAGCAGCAACAATCGCGGCTTTGCCATCAAGCCCCGTCCGATCGCCAGCATCTGCTGCTGTCCGCCCGACAACATTCCTGCCGGCTTCTCCCAGAACGCTTCGAGCATTGGAAACAGCTCGCGGACGCGCGCGAGGTCATCGCCGAGATCGCTGGCGCGCCGCGACCACGCGCCAAGCCGCAAATTGTCCTTCACCGACAACGGCTCGAACACCTGCCGGCCTTCCGGAACCTGTGAAATGCCGGCTGCCACGCGCGCATGCGCGGGCAGTTGCGCGATCGGACGCCCTTCGAACAGGATCTTGCCGCCGGTGATCGGTTGAACGCCCGAGATGGCATGCATCAACGTGGTCTTGCCGGCTCCGTTGGCGCCGATCAGCGTCACGATTTCACCGCGCGCGACGTGGAGCGTCACGCCGTGCAGGACCTCGATGCGACCATAGGCGCTCCTGACGTCTTCAACCGAAAGCACGCGCCGCCTCCTTTGCACCGTGATCGCCGAGATAGGCCTCGATCACCGCGGGGTTGCTGCGCACCTCCTGGGGCGTGCCTTCGGCGAGAGTGCGTCCCCTGGCGAGGACATGGACGCGATCCGAGATGTTCATGACCAGCCGCATGTCATGCTCGACCAGCATGACCGTGATGCCCTCCTTCACGAGCGAACGGATGACGGCGTCCACTTCCAGGGTTTCGACCGGGTTGCAGCCGGCAGCCGGCTCGTCGAGCAGCAGAAGCTTCGGATCGCTCGCCAGCGCGCGCGCAATCTCCAGGCGCTTGAGCGCGCCATACGAAAGCGCGTCGGACGCCCGTCCGGCCTCGTCGGCGAGCCCGACGCGGGCAAGCGCCGTGAGCGCCACTTCGCGGGTCGCCGCATTCTGACGCCTGACCGTCGGCCAATGCACGAGGTCGGCCAGTATCCCCGTATCCTCGTGGCGGTGGTGGCCGACCATCACGTTCTCCAGCACCGACATCCGCGAAAAGATCTGCAGGTTCTGAAACGTCCGCGACAATCCGCGCCGCGCCAGTTGATGCGGCTCGAGCCCGGTCACGGTCTCGCCGGCAAGGCGGATGCTGCCGTGGTTGGGTACATAGATGCCCGAAATCAGGTTGAACAAGGTGGTCTTGCCGGAGCCGTTCGGCCCGATGATCGAGAATACCTGGCCGGTTTTGACGGCGATGCTGACTTCGTCGACGGCCCGCACGCCGCCAAAAGCAACCGACAGCCGATCGGCTTCCAGGATCATCATTTGCGCCACCCTGCAAACGATGCCGCGAGCGAAGGCACGATGCCGCGGCGCAGGAAGATCATGAAGATCATGACGATCAGCCCGAGCAGCGCCTGCTCGTAATCATGGAAGACGGTCAGCACCTGCGGCAGCACGACCAGCACGAAGGCTCCTACCAGCGACCCGACGATGGATCCCATGCCGCCGAGCACGACCATGGCGACCAGTTCGATCGAGCGCAGGAAGCCGGCGGCATCCGGCGTGATATAGCCGTTGAACAGCGCGAGGAAGGATCCGGCGATCGATGCGTACATCGCCGAGATGACGAAGATGAGCAGCTTCTTGCGCGCCACGTCGATGCCAAGCACGCGGGCGGCGATCTCGCTGTCATGGATAGCTTGCAGCGCGCGGCCGGACGGACTGTCCATCAAGTTGAGCGCAAGCAAGAACCCGACGACAAAGGTTATCCCGGCAACCCAGTACCAGGTCACCGCACCGCGCACGCTCCAGCCGAACAGCACGAGGCGTGGCACGCCCATGCCATCGGGCCCGCCGGTCCAGCGCGCCTCATTGGTCAGCACAATGGCAAGCAGCAACCCGAGCCCCAGCGTGGCGACGGCGAGATAATGTCCTTTCAGCTTCAGGATCGGCCGGCCCACCAGGAACGCGATGGCCCCCGACAACAACGCGCCGCCGAGCAGGCACAGCCACGATGGCGCGCCTAGGTGCACCGGGCCGACGGCGACCGAATAGGCGCCGATCCCCAAAAAGCCGGCATGACCGAGACTGACCTGGCCGGCAAAACCCATCAAGAGATTGAGGCCAACGACCGCCAGCGCGAAGATGAAGACGAGCACACCGATGCGGTAGTAATAGGCCGACGGGAAGAACAGCGGCAGGATCACGATCAATGCCGCGATCGCGATGGCCGGCATCAATCGGTTGTCGAGCAGCGCGCGCAAGCTACACCCGCTCGACTTTGGCCCGGCCGAACAAGCCCTGGGGTATGGCGATCAGCACGACGAGGATGATCAGGAACGCGACCGCGTCCTTGTAGTTGGATGAGACATAGCCTGCGGCAAAGGCCTCCATCATTCCGATCAGGAGGCCGCCGACCACGGCTCCGGCGGCGCTGCCTATTCCGCCGAGCATGGCGGCCGCAAAGCCCTTCAGCGCCAGCAGCGTTCCTGCGTCATAGCTGGTCAGCGCGATCGGCGTGATCAGGATGCCTGCAATTGCCCCGATCGCCGCCGAGACGGCAAACGACAGCGCGACGATGCGCCGCGTGTCGAGACCGATCAGCCGCGCGGCAAGGCGGTTGGCCGAGGTCGCGATCACCGCCTTTCCGAGCAAGGTGCGATCGATGAACAGCCAGAGCAAGGCGACAATGACGGTCGCGCAGACGAGGACGACGAGGCTCTGCGGCAGGATCGCCGCACCGCCGAACTGGATGGGGTCGGCGCCGAGCAGCGGCGGCAGGCTGTGGAAGCGGCGGTCGAACACGATCTGCGCCATGCCGCGCAGGAAGATCGAGGCGCCGATCGTAATCATGATCAGGGCAACCGGGCTGGCGCCGCGCGCCGGCTCGATCGCGAAGCGATGCAGGGCCACGCCGATCACCGTGGTCGCGGCAACCGCGACGAGGGCCGCCAGCGGCAGCGGCACCCCGGCAAGCGCTACGAATACCGTCGTCATACCGCCCAGCATGACGAACTCGCCCTGGGCGAAGTTGATGATGTCGGACGCCTTGTAGATCAGCGTGAAGCCGAGAGCGACCAGCGCGTAGATGGCGCCGACGGTCAGGCCCGACGATATGAACTGCAGAACCTCGGCCATCGCCTCGAGAGCCTCGTACGGATCGGGTTAATCGCAGCAAGGCCCGGGCGGGCAGGCCCGCCCAGGCCTGCCCTTTTCTGTTTCAGGTATCGGGTATCAACGTCCAGTCGCCGCTCTTGATCTCGAGCACGCGGAACGCGCTGAGATCGAGGCCCATGTGATCGGTCGCCGACATCTTGACGATGCCGCCGGTCCCGACATAGCCCTTGGTCCGTTCGATTTCATCGCGCACCTTCGCCGGGTCCGCGCTCTTGGCACGCTGCATCGCCTCGACGAGGATCATGAAACCGTCATAGGCATGCCCGCCGAAGGTGGAGACTGCCTGACCGGTCTTCGCCTTGTAGGTGCGCGAGTAGTTCTCGACCACGGACTTTTGCGGATCGTTCGCCGCAAGCTTGTCGGCGACGAGAAGCGCCGCCGCGGGCAGGCGCACCCCTTCGGCCGCAGGACCCGCGAGCTCGATGAACTGCTTCGAAGCCACGCCGTGGCTCTGATACAGCGGAAGCGTGATGCCGAGCTGGCGGTAGTTGCGCGTCACGATCGCCGGCCCCTGACCGAAACCCGGATTGATGACCGCCTGCACTTCCGCCTTGTTGCGGATGTTGGTCAGTTGCGGCGTCATGTCGCTGTCGCGCGGGCCGTAATTCTCCTCGGTGACAACGGTGATTCCCGCTTTCGGCGCCACCGCGACGCACTGGTCGCGCATCGACTTGCCGAATGCATCGGTGCCGGAAATCAGTGCCACTTTCGTCAGCGAGCGGCGCTTGAGGTCGCCGAATATCTTCTCGCAGGCCATCTTGTCGGTGTGCGGGGTCTTGAACACCCATTTGCGCACGGGCTCGACGATCTGGATGGCCCCCGCCAGCGAGATGAACGGAATTCTGGCCTCTTCGAAGATCTGCACCATCGCCAGCGTGGTGCCGGTAGTGCTGCCGCCGACCATGGCGACGACCTTGTCTTCCTCGACCAGACGCGTCGCGAAGGTGCGCGCATTGTCGGCGCTGCCGCCGTCGTCGTAGACCACCAGCTGCAGCTTCTGACCGTTGACGCCGCCCTTGGCGTTGATTTCGTCGACGTAGATCTCCAGCGTCCTCTTTTCGGGGTCACCGAGAAAAGATGCCGGGCCTGTGACGGACAGCACGGAACCTATCTTGATTTGAGCGGACGCCGGGTCTCCGGCCGTCAAGAACGCGACAAGACCAACGGCCGCCGCTGCGGCGCAGCGTTGCAACGCACCCATGAGATTCCTCCGCGATGGTAGTTTGTTTGATGAATGCTTATCAGAAGCGTCGAAGGCCGAACTTGACCGAATTCAAGACGGCGGTTTTCCACCGCACCGGCTGTTCGGCCGCGGATTGACGACGAGTCGCTGTCGCGCCCCATGTTGCTGCAGCGGCGCCCCGCGAACGAGCCGGCAAAGGTTCAGCCGGCGGATCCTCGCCCGATCGCTGGCCATGGGCGGCAATTGAACTATATTCGCCGTCACCTCGGCTCAACCAGAAGGTCCCACGATGCAGATTCCCTTCCGCGCCATCATCGTTTTCCATGCGGTGGCGCGCGCGGGCAGCATTTCACGGGCGGCGGACGAACTTCGGGTGACGCCTTCGGCCGTCAGCCAGCAGATCCAGGCGCTGGAGTTGCATCTTGGTACCGCGCTGACCTCGCGCATCGGCCGCAACATCACGCTGACCGAGGCCGGCGAACGCTATTTCGAGATGATCAGCCGCGAGATCGAACACATTGCCGACGTGACGCAGCATGTGCGCGGCATCCGCTCCGCCACCACGCTGACCGTGCGCGCCTCACCGAGCGTCGCCAGCAAGTGGCTGCTGCCCAGACTCGCGCGCTTCATCGGCGCCAATCCGGATATCGAACTGCGGCTCGACGGCACCAACGAACCGACCGATTTCGGCAAGGAGAACGTCGATATCGAAATCCGCCATGGCGAAGGGGGCTGGCCGGGATTGTTCGTCGAGAGCCTGGGCAAGGAAAGATTCCTTCCGGTTTGCGCACCCTCGTTGCTCGCGCCCGGCAGCCTTGCGATCGAACACCTGCCGCGGCATCGGCTGATCCATTCGGTGAAGTCGCAGATGCAATGGCCGCGCTGGTTCATGGAGGCCGGCATCGAGCCGACCGAGCGCTGGAAGCGGGTGCTGTTCGACCGCAGCCACATGGCGATCGACGCGGCCGTCGACGGCCTCGGCATCGGGTTGGAGAGCGAATTGCTCGCCTGGCGCGAGTTGAGCGACGGCCGGCTGGTTTGTCCGGTCGAGAACCCGCCCGAGGTCACGCTCACGACGCAGTGGATCGTCTGCCCCCACGGTCATCTGCGCCACCGCAAGACCGGGGCCTTCCTCGACTGGCTTCGCGCCGAGCACGACGGCTGGCGCGAGCGGCAGGAAGCCCGGACAATTTAGCTCTCCTACATCGTTACGGCAGATAATCTGAATTGCCTCCGGATTCCCGGCTGCCTACCCTTCTCCGAAGGCGGACGCGATCCGCCACCACCCGGGGAACGTCGAGGATAGGGGCATGAATCTCCATCGAATGCTGCTGGAACGCAAGGCGGCCGGCAAGCCAATCACCATCGGCCTGATCGGAGCCGGAAAATTCGGCCTGATGTTCCTGTCGCAGGTGCGCCAGACCGACGGCATGCATCTCGTCGGCGTTGCGGATCTGAATACGGCCCGGGCCCGTTCGCAGCTCAAGCTCGGCTGCTGGCCGCCGGAGCAATATGCAGCAGCTTCGATCGACGACGCGTTGGAGCATGGCAGCACCGTCGTCACCGACAATGCCGATGCCCTGGTTGCCCATCCCGCGATCGAGGTGATCATCGAGGCGACGGGCGACCCTGGCGCCGGCATCCGCTTCGCGATCAAGGCAATCGAGAACGGCAAGCATATCGTCATGGTCAATGTCGAGGCGGACGCCGTCGCGGGTCCAATCCTGGCGCGAAAGGCGAAACAGGCCGGCGTCGTCTACTCGCTGGCCTGGGGCGACCAGCCGGCGCTGATCGCCGATCATGTCGACTGGGCGCGTACGGCCGGCTTCAGGGTCGTCGCCGCCGGCAAGGGCACGCGCTATCACCCGACCTACCATCGGTCGACGCCGGATTCGGTCTGGGACATTCTCGACAAATACATGAAGATCAAGGACCGGAACTCAATCAACCCGAAGATGTTCAACTCCTTCGTCGACGGCACCAAGTCGGGCATCGAGATGACGGCGGTCTGCAACGCAACCGGGCTGCATGCCCAGAGCGAGGGCCTCTCCTTCCCGCCGGCCACGCGCTTCGAGCATGCCGAGATCTGCAAGCCGAAATCGGCCGGCGGCGTACTGGAGAAGTCCGGCGTCACCGAGGTCACCTCGTCCCTCTACCGCGACGGGAGCGACGTGCCGCAGAGTCTCGTGATGGGAACCTACGTCGTGTTCGAAACCGACAGCGCCTATTCGGAGGAGTGTTTCCGCGAATACAGCATGCTGCCGGACACCACCGGCCGCTATGCCTCGCTCTATCGGCCGATCCACATGATCGGGCTCGAACTCGGCATCTCGGTCGCCTCCGCTGCGCTGCGCAAGGAGCCTACCGGCGCGCCGATCGTTTTCAATTCGGACGTGGTCGCGACCGCCAAGCGCAAGCTGAAGGCGGGCGAGATGCTCGATGGCGAAGGCGGCTTCTGCGTCTGGGGCAAGCAGACGCCCGCCGAGGCGTCTCTCAAGCAGGGCTATCTGCCGCTCGGTCTCGCCCACCACGTCAAGCTCAAGACCGACATCCAGGAGGGCCAGCGGTTGAAATGGGCGGACGTGGACTACGATCCGGACAGCCTCGCCGTCCGTGTCCGCCGAGAGATGGAAGCGGCCTTCCGCCAGCCGAACGACGCCTGACGCCGGTTGTCGTTCGACGGATTGCCCGGCGGCTCCCGCAAAGCCGCTTTTCAGGCAGCAAGCCCCGGCCATGTCCCGAGCAGATCCTGCGTAGCCTCGAACAGCGCGCCGACGCGCAGGAGTTCGACGTCGCCGCGGAACTGGCCGACGAACTGGATGCCGACCGGCAGGCCATCCGTCCCGAAGCCACACGGCAGGCTGACCGCGGGGTGGCCGGTCATGTTGAACGGCATGGTCCAGGGAAACCAGTTCGGCCGGACGTCGCTGAATACCTTGCCGTCGATCTCGATGGTGCCGAACAGATCCTGGTCGATCGGCAGTGCGGTGCGCATGATCGTCGGCATGGCCAGAACGTCGAACTTCTGCAATAGCGCTTGCACCCTGCGGAACAGCGCCGTGCGGTCGAACATCGCCTGCTGGTAGTCGACGCCGCTCACCCTGGTGGCAAGCGCCAGCTGCTTCAGGAAGGTCTCGCTCAGCGCCGCGACATGGTCGGCGGCGAGCTTCTCGAACCGCGCGCGCCAGGCGGTGTGATTGATGGCGCGCCAGATCGGCTCGACCTCAAATCCCTCGCCGGAGATTTCCTCGACTGCGGCGCCGAGGGATTCAAGCTTCGCCAGCGCTGCCTTGAATGAAGCGGCGACGTCGGCCGCGACGGGCCGGCCTGATGGCGCGACGCAGAATCCGATCCTGCGTCCGCGCAGATCGCCCTTGGCGGCCGAACCCTCGACAAAATCGCCCGGTGGCAGTCCGATCGACCATGGATCGGACGCGTCCTCTCCCGCCATCGCCTGCATCATCAGGGCGGTGTCGGCGACGGTGCGCGTCGTCGGCGTCACATAGGTCTGGTTGCCGAAGGCATCCTGCACCTGGCTGTGGGGAATGACGCCGTTGCTCTGCTTCAGCCCGACCACGCCGTTGCAGGCCGCCGGAATCCGCGTCGAGCCGCCGCCATCGGTGGCGATGGCAAGCGGCGCGATGCCGCTCGCTACCGCCGCCGCAGCGCCGCCGCTCGAGCCGCCGCTCGATCGCACGGCGCTTCAGGCGTTGCGCGTGCGGCCGAACAGCGGCGAGTCCGTAAGGCACTTGGTGCCGAACTCCGGCGTCGTGGTCTTGCCGATGAGGATGCCACCCGCCGCCCGCATCCGCGCCACAGCGACGGCATCGCGGTCGGGCACGTTGTCCTTGTAGGGAATGGCGCCGAACGTCGTGCGCACGCCGGCGGTGTTGACGATGTCCTTCACCGTGTACGGGATGCCGTGAAGCAGGCCGACCGGCGCACCGGCCATGACCTCCCGCTCCGCTTTCCTCGCCCCCGCCATCGCCTCGTCGCCGCACAGGGTGATGAAACAGTTAAGTTCGGGCTGCATTCGCTCGGCGCGCGCAAGAACCGCACGCGTGATTTCGACGGGCGAGACTTGCTTGCCGATGATCTTCCCGCGGAGTTCGCGAGCGGAGAGGAAACACAATTCGTCACTCATGGTCCTCGGTTCCATGCACGATCGAGGCCAACGACGTGACGGCCGGAATGATCGCAATCATCGACCCCGCCGGGCATGCGGCAGCGCGAGCGCCCAGTCGCGGCGCCGCCGCCCGGCTACTTCCACACGACGGGCGCCGGCGCGGCGGCGACCGTCTTCGGCACCACCTGCTCGATCTGCACCTTCACCTTGCGCTCCGCGTCGCGGCGGGCCTGCAGCCAATGCGGGAACCACATCGCAATCGCCGGAAAGATGAGCACCAGGATCACGCAGACCACCTGGATGACCATGAAGTCGGCCATGCCGCGGTAAATCAACCGCAGATTCCACTCTCTCACGACCTGCTTCAGATAGTAGGCCGACATGGCGACGGGCGGCGACAGGAAGGCGGTTTGCAGCACGACTGCGACGATGCAACCGAACCAGACCATGTCGTAACCGAGGCCCTTGGCCACCGGCGCCAGCATCGGCATGAAGATAAACACGATCGCCGGCCATTCGAACGGCCAGCCGAGCAGGAAGATCAGGGTCAGGAGCAGCGTCATCGTGCCCCACGGCGGCAGCGGCGAGGCAAGCAGGGCATTGGTCATCCACGTGGCCGTACCGAGCCAGGCGAACACCGCACCGAACACGTTTGAGGCCACCGCGAGCAGCAGCACCATGCTGGTGGTCGCGAGCGTGCCGTAGCAGGCCTGCAGCAGGCCGTTCCACGTGAACTTGCCGTAGCCGACCACCAGCAAGATGGCGCCGAGCGCGCCGAGGGCGGCAGCCTCCGCGGCCGTCGTGATGCCGGCGAGGATCGCCCCGAGCGTGACGACCGTCAGCACCGTCACCGGGACCAGGCCGACCAGGCACTCCCAGAGCACGACCTTCATCGATTCCGGCCGCTCGTCGACGGGCACGGGCGGACCGAGCTTTGGATTGAAGTAGCACCGGACCAAGGTGTAGGCGATGAACATGGCCGACAGCAAAAAGCCCGGTCCGAAGGCAGCCGCGTAGAGATCGATGATCGAGATGTCGAGCACCGGCGCCATCACCACCAGCATCACCGACGGCGGAATCAGGATGCCGAGCGTGCCGCCGGCCGCGATCGCACCCGCCGACATCCGCACGTCGTAGCCGGCGCGGATCATCATGGGTCCGGCCATGATGCCGAGCAGCGCCACCGTCGCACCCACGGTCCCGGCCGCGATGCCGAACAGCGTGGCGGTGACGATGACTACCACGTAGAGCGCACCGTTCATCGGCGCGAACAGATCGCGAAATGCCTTGAACAGCCTTTCCATCAGGCCGGCCTGATCGCAGACGAACCCCATCAGGATGAACATGGGCACCGCGACCAGTTCGTCCTGCTTCATGATGCCGATGGTCTGCAGGTAGGCAAGGTTGAGTACCCGCGGCCCCATGCCGATATAGCCGAACACACCGGCAAGAAACAAAAGCGTGAAGCTGATCGGCAGGCCGATAAAAATCGCGCCCAGCATCACGAGCAGCATGGCAAGACCAAGCAGTTCGAGTCCGGTCATATCTCGACCTTTTCCTTATGCTCGAACTCACGCCCGAACTGAATTTGGTACCAGCACTTCAACACTTCCGAGACGCCCTGGATCATGAGCAGGACGGCAGCCAGCGGGATCGAGGCCCGGAACGGCCACATGATCGCGCGCCAGACGCTTTCCTGCGAGCGCTCGCCGGTGTCGATGGAATGCAGCGTGGCATCGAAGCTGACCACCATGAAGGTGATCATCACGGGGTAGAACAGGAAGACGTAGGAGACCATGTCGATGATCCCCTTGGTGCGCTCGGGGAATGTCTCCCAGTAGATATCGGTGCGGACGTGCGCGCCCTTGTAGAGCGCGTAGCCGCAGCCGAGCATGAAGGCCGAACCGTTGACCATGAAGCTCGACTCGTAGACCCAGATGGTCGGCGCGTTGAAGCCGTAGCGCATCACGACCTCGTAGGAGATAATCCCGACGAGGAACAGCATCGACAAGGCAATGAGCTTGCCGCTGAGGTCAGAGAAGCGGTCGATGGCCCGAATGATCGCGTAGAATGCGCGTGGAAATTCTCTCTCCACGCCGGCAGGTGGCGAAGCTGCGCCATTGGTCGACATTAATGATCCCCCGTTGAAGCCAACCGGCGCCGGCTAGCGGCGCCGGTTGCGTGCGCGAAAGCGGATCACTTCTTCTGCAGATAGATCTTGTCCTTCCAGTAGTACTCGCCCGCGAAATTATAGGGCGGGAACCAGGAGAGCTTGAACGGGACGATCTTCTCGGCGTAGCCCTTCTGACTGTCCATCACCTTCTTGTAGAAGGGGTTCTTGGCGGCGTACTCGCCCTGGATCTTTTCCCACTCGTCGAGGAAGTTCTTCAGGACCTCGTCCGGCGTGCGATGCATCTGGACGCCCGCCTTGAGCAGATCCTGGCAGGCCGCCGCGGTCTCGCGGTTGAAGGCAAAGTTGCGCTGCGTCGTGGCATAGACGCTGGCGACCTTGACGATCTCCTGCAGGTCCGGCGTGAGCTTCTTCCAGACATCGCCGTTGAACATCAACTGGCCGCCGGTGACGGGCTCGTGCATGCCAGGCGTATAGTAGTGCTTCGCGACCTGGTGCAGCCCGAGTTTCTTGTCTTCTTCGCAGTTGATCCACTCGGCGCCTTCGATCACGCCACGCTCCATCGCCGGGACGATTTCGCCGCCCGGTATGGTGACGACCGACACGCCGAGCCTGCCGTAGGTTTCCGCGCCGATGCCGTAAATGCGATACTTGAGGCCCTTGAGGTCGGCCAGGCTGTTGATCTCTTTCTTGAACCAGCCCATGCCCTGCGGATAATCGGTCGGGATCGGGAAACCGACGACGTTGAGCTTGAGGACGTCGCGATAGAATTCTTCCAGCAGGGCCATGCCGCCGCCGTCGTAGTACCAGGCCCAGTAGTCGCTTCCGTCCATGCCGAACAGCGGGCCGTGCGACATCGGGATCGTCGCGGTGTTGCGGCCGAGAATGTAGCCGAACGGCGCCATGCCGACGTCGAGGACGTTCTTCGACGTCGCGTCGAATACCTCGAACGGAGGAACGATCGCGCCCGCGGGCAATGTCTCGATCTTGAGACGGCCGCCCGACATCTTCTCGACGGTCTCGGCCCACAGTTTGAAGATCAGATGGAAGTTTGCCGACGCCGGATGGGTCGACTGGCCCTTCAGCACGAGGGGCTTGACGGCCGGAGCCTGCGCCTTGGCCGGCTCCGTAAAGGTGGCGACGAGTCCAAAGGCCGCAGCCACAACAACTGACGTGAACTTGAGCATCCTATTCCCTCCGTTTGGTAGTTTCTCCTTTGTTGATCGTTTCTTGATTTTGTGACGCGAGGTTACGGACCGGATGGTAGCGCTGTCAAGAAGACCTCCGTCGAGCGCGAGCCCGACGAGAAAATGGCGATCCAGGTTGCTACCTTGATGGCGATTTGGCTCCTGCGCCGGGAATAGCCGAAGAATGGCCGGGGGCACCGACACGCGAAACTTCGGGCGGCCGGCGGCGAAAGTTCAGGCAGCAACGCAACGGAGAGATGCGATCACGGCCGCTGCCATCGACGGCGGCTGGATGGCCAAGCGATTGAGAGAACACACAATGATCATGATCATTGCGCCGTCGTTCGCCCTTCAGTCTCGATCGGCCGATGCCGAGATCGATCGGAGCAGCAGGCGGACCGGCTTGCGTCGGCAACTCAACGGTCTTGTCCGCAATGCGTGCATATAAAGGGGTACAGCGCCATTGAAACCCGCTCTCACGCCGGCATCCGCGGATTGCGCGCGATTTCCGAATCCGACAGCAGAACTGACAAAGCGGCCGGTTTCGGGCGAGCGTCCGGTCGGCCGCCACCATCTTCGGCCTGCCGCAAAACCAAAGCAGCGGAGGCGCTGGCGCTTCATCGTCTTCGGCGCGCCCATGCCGGAGATGATCAGTGACATGAGCACGGTGACACTGTCGGTGACGGTGCAGCAGATCCTGTTGCATCGTTCCTTCGTCATTCTGCAGCTTCCGGCGGTGACGCAAGCTACGACCACGACGCTTTATGACAGTTATATGACGGCACTCGCTCGCGATTTCTTGTCGCGACATGTCACTCTCCATGACAGAATTAATACGGCTGAATGTCAGCTCGACCAAGATTCTGTGGAGCGGTGGAATGAGCCTGTGGCGTGCGCGACAAAATCCCCTGGCGTGGTGGTGGGCAATGCTGACGCTGGTCAGCGTCGTCAATATCGCGCTGTGGCTCCTGCTCTATCTCGAGCTGCGCGCACAGCCGGTCGGCAGCATGGAGCTTATGCTGCTGCTCTGCGGGACCTACGTGTTCGGCTGCGCGTTCCGCTCGGTGCTGCCGCGCGCTGACGTGCAGCGCATCTGCCTGTTCGACACCTGGCTGTCGAGCGTGCTGGTCGGACGCTCAGTCGCTACGGTCGCCGAGATCTGCTTCGTGCTGCAATGGGCGATCATTCTGCAGCAGCTCGGCGCGATCACGGGATCAGACACCGTGTTGAACGTCGCATGGATCATCGTGCCGCTGATCCTGATCGCCGAATGCTTCTCCTGGTACGCGGTGCTGACGACCAGCTTCCTCTACAACGCGATCGAGAACTCGCTGTGGGCCATCGCGTTCCTGCTGGTCGGCATCGGCCTCGTCCGGCTGCTGCCGGAATTCCACGGCGCGGCGCGCGTCGTGCTGGTGTTGTCGATCGCGGGCATCGTCGCCTACCTCGCCTTCCTGGTGACGGTCGACGTTCCCATGTATTTCAGCCGCTGGCGCGCCAACCATGCTGAGGGCAACCAGCTGTTCGGATTGCTCGAGGGCCTGCGCGACGTCTCCACGCGCTGGGTCAGGACCCACGACATCGCGCACTGGAAGGGCGAGATGACCTGGATGGCGCTGTATTTCAGCGGCGCGGTGTGGGCGAGCCTCGCACTCTGCGTCTTCTACTCGCTGGAGGGCGAACTGCCGCAGTACCGCACCGAGACGGCGGCGATCGGCTCGCCGCTGCAGCACGCGGGGACGACGCCCGTCGGCGCCGCTCCGGTCGCCCGGCGCAGCGAGGCTGCGGTCAGGGCGACCGCGTCACCGTTCTAGGTCCGGTCGGTTGTTGACGATCCGCCGCCGGCTGTGATTGAAGATCGGCATGCGCAAGCCCGACACTGCCACGCTGGAGAAGAAGGCGACCGAACTGGCCGCGCTGCTGCGCTTGTTCGCCAACGAGCACCGGCTCCTGATCCTGTGCAAGCTGGTCGAACTCGGCGAGGCCAATGTGAGCGCGCTCGCCGACGAAGTCGGCTTGTCGAATTCGGCACTGTCGCAGCACCTTGCCAAGCTGCGTGGCGAAGGCCTGGTCGCATTCCGCCGCGACAGCCAGACGATCTGGTATCGCATCGCCGACCCGCGGATCGAGGAGCTGTTCTCGACCCTGCACCGGCTGTTCTGCGGACCCAGGGGCCGCTGACTCCGCGCTAGGCTTTGCTGGTGCCCCTGGATTCGATCCACCAGAAGAACAATCCGGCGCAAACGGCGAGGCCGACAAACCAGGCGGCGTCCGGCACACCTGTAATGTCCGGCAACCGGATCTTGCCGAATTTCCCTACATTGAGCACGTGGCTCTTCAGCCAGTCGAAGCTCAGCGCGTAGAGAATCGCTCCTGCCACCATGCCGAATGCGCCGACCAGCGCATGAATGCTGCCTGAGGCGATCGCGCCCAGCGCCGTTCCCGGGCAATAGCCGTAGACGACCATCCCGACGCCGAACAGCGCGGCGCCGATCCCGACGCCGAGCATGTTGGCGTCCTTGACGGCGTATTTCGCGGCGCCGGTGTCGATCAATAGCAGCACGCCGATGCCGCCCACCACGATGGCGGTGCCCATCACCTTGAGCACGGTGAAGTCGCGCAGGCGGAACTGGTTCTCGATCACGTTGCAGCTCGTTACCTTGCCGCGCTGCAGCAGGAAGCCGAACGCTGCGCCCATCAGCAGCGGACCGAAAATTGCGAGCATCGTCGTCATCGGGACCTCCTCACGACTTCCGGAACATCAATGCGGACACGGCAAGACCCGTGGCGAACATCACCCCCAGGAACAGCCAGCTCGAAACCGCGAGTTGCAGACCGCCGGAGATACCGTGACCGCTGGTGCAGCCGCCGGCCAGCCGCGCGCCGTACATGATGACGACGCCGCCGAGAAAGGCCGCAGCGAAGCGCTTGATCACGGAAGGCCCGAAATGCTCCTGCCAGACCTCCGGCACGAGTTCGAGCCGCCAGGTGCCCGACGCCACCGCCGACGCGAAGGCGCCGAGGGGAATACCGACCAGGAACCACACGCCGTAATCCCATTTCAGCGGCATGCTCTTCCAGTAGCTGTTCTGCGCGACCGCGTCCGCGCCGATCACCGGCGCGGCGAACAGCGAGGCGATGCGCGAATAGGCCGTGGTAACGCCGAGGGGATCGCCGAACAGACCGAATGCGATCCAGCTCAGGATCCCAATTCCCGCCCCGACGAGGTAGGGCGACCAGTCGATCCGCGCCGTCCGCGGCGCTTCATGAGCGATATCGTGGGTAATCGTCGTCATGCGCATTTCTCCCCGCTGGAGCATGTCGTCCGGCGGCGGCGATCGTCATCGCCGGCATTGCAGGTCATCATATGCACAAATTCTAATTTAGCAATATCTAAAGTATAAAGCGCGAAGCCTCCGGCAGCGCTGAGCGCTGCCGTGCGTAACGCGATTGCGTCAGTTCTTGCCGTAGTCGTAGAAGCCGCGGCCGGTCTTGCGGCCGAGGCGGCCGGCATCGACCATTTCCTTGAGCAACGGCGCCGGGCGATATTTCGGGTCGTTGAAGCCGGTGTAGAACACTTCCATCACCGAGAGCATGGTGTCGAGACCGATCAGGTCGGCGAGCGCCAGCGGGCCGATCGGATGGTTGCAGCCGAGTTTCATGCCGGCGTCGATCTCCTCGGCGGTGGCGATGCCCTCCTGCAGCGCGAACACCGCCTCGTTGATCATCGGGCAGAGGATGCGGTTGACGGCAAAGCCCGGGCTGTTGCGGGCGGTGATCGGCACCTTGCCGACACGCTTGGCGAAGGCTTCGGCCTTGGCGTGGGTGTCGTCGGAGGTCTGCAGGCCGCGGATCAGTTCCAGCAGCGCCATCACCGGTACCGGATTGAAGAAGTGCATGCCGATGAAGCGGTCGGGACGGTCCGTCGCGGCGGCCAGCTTGGTGATCGAGATCGAGGATGTGTTGGTGGCGACCAGCGCCTGCGGACGCAGTGTGGCGCAGAGATCCTTGAGGATCTTGACCTTCAGTTCCTCGTTCTCGGTCGCGGCCTCGATGACGAGGTCGCAATTGGCGAGCTTTGCCTTGTCGGTCGTCGCGTTGATGCGCGCCAGCGCCGCCTCGCGGTCAGCGGCGCTCATCTTCTCCTTCTTGACGAGGCGGTCGAGGCTGCCGTCGATGGTGGAAAGCCCCCGCTTCACCGCGGCATCCGAAATATCCACCATGGTCACGCCGAGCCCGGCCGCTGCGCTGATCTGCGCAATGCCGTTGCCCATGGTGCCCGCCCCGATGATGCCTACCGATTCAATCATGTCTTGTCGTCCTTGTTGCGCGGGCCGGCTCGCCGCCGCGCCCTGTCCATGCCGCCCTGATATCAGAGCCGGGCAGCGACCGGAACCGCCCGATCGGCCTGCAGCCAGCCGGCGATCCGCGGCCAGGCGGTGGCCAGCGTCTGGCTGCCGAGATAAAGGCCGAGATGGCTGGAGGGCACAACGGCACGCTCGATCTGGGCTGCAGGCGTGCCGAGCCGCGAGGCCGTCGCCATCGCCTGCGGCGACGGCACGATCTCGTCGTTGCTGCCGGCCAGCAGGAACACGGGTATCCTGACGTCGCCTAGGCGAACGGGGCGGCCGAGCGCCACAAACGTCCCGTTCGCGATCCGGTTCTCCCGATAGATCCAGTGCACCACCTGCAGGTAGTAGGTGCCGGGAAGATCCACGGTTTCGTCGTGCCATCGCACGAAGCGCTCGTGCAGTTCGCGGTCGGCGGCCGAATCCGGCGACAAGGTTCGCTGCAGCACCAGGGCGGTGTCGGCGGCGCGGCTCCAGAACCGCAGGATATGCGCGCCCTTGACGATGCCGCCGCCGCTTTCCACGATTCCCTCGAACGCCGCCTGCGGCGCGCTTCCAACCAGCCGCACCAGCCCGGAATCGACCGACAGGTCCACCGGGGTGCCCGCCAAGATCAGCCGCCTCACCTTTTCAGGAAAGCGCGCCGCATAGAGCAGCGACAGCCACCCGCCCTGGCACAGGCCGATCAGATCGACCGGCGCCCCCAGTTCGTCGACGGCGACGTTGAGGTCGGCGAGATACTGGTCGATCGAAAAATAGCGCATGTCGGGAGATGCCGAGCGCCAGTCGGTGAGGAAGATGCGATCGAGGCCGCTCTGCCGCAGCCGCTCGACGATACTGTGGCCGGGGGCAAAGTCGGCGATCAGCGTGCTGTGCAACGCATAGGGCCCGCAAACCAGAACCGGCCGGCCGCCGTGCCCTTGCGAGAAATCGCGCAAGCGCATGGTGGCGAGCTCGAGCGCAATCCTGTTCGGCGTGGTCCACGACAGCTCCGGCCTGTCGGCGGGCGCGGCGCGCTCGACGTCCCGATCGAGCCACCAGAACATCGCATCCATCGCGAACTTGCCGGCGGCATACGGCCACAGCATCGGGTCCTGCGGCCAGGCGACGCCTGAATGAGGCGGCCTCTGAAGCTTGTCCGATGGCTCGCCCATGTGCGCGCTCACGGTATTGCCGGCCTGCCCCGCCTCCGGCGTCTCGTCTTCCGCAGGAACCATCCCGTGCGTGGATCGATTGATCAATGCGGTCATTTGACCTTTCTCAAGGGCGCAGAGCCGGCAGGCGCTAGGTTAAACCGCAATTGCCGCAAAAGGGAGCCAGCCATGGACGAAATTCCCGATCTCGTGATCTCGCCCGAGAAGGTCGCCGCAATCCTGCTCAAGGCGCGCCAGTTCGACGTCAAGGACGTGGTCACCGATCCCGATTCCGCATCCAATGGCAGCGACGATGCCATGCTGTCGGTGCTGGAGGATCACGCGTCCGATCCGGCAAGAACCGAACTGAGCGCCATGATCCGCGGCCTGAACGTGGACGAGCAGGTCGACCTGGTCGCACTGGCGTGGCTCGGCCGCGGCGACGGTGACATCGGCGACTGGCAGGAAATCCGTTCCGAAGCGGACCGCGCGCACAACAGGCGCACGGCGCAATATTTGATGGGCATACCGTTGCTCAGCGACTATCTCGAAGAGGCGCTCGCCCAGTTCGGCCATTCGGCCGAGGAGTTCGAACGGCCGCTCTAGTCAATTCAGGCGCGGCACGCCTGCCGCGCCGTTGGTTTGCCCGGTCGCGACATCATCCGCCCGTGAGATGTTTCTCGATCTCGCTCACGGGATGCCGCGTGAGATCCTTGTTCACTTCCGCAATCACACGCGCAGCAACGTCGGCATGCAGCGCGTTGCGCAGGTCCGCCAGCGTTCGCGGCGGGGCCACGATCACCAGCGCCGGCACCTTCCGCTCCCGCATCACCTGCTCGATCGCGCCGGCAACCGTCCTTGCGAAGCGATGCTCGTTGAGGTCATGCCAGTCTGCGGGCTCCACCGCACTGCGCCTGCCGGAACCCATCGCCTTGCCGAGCGCGCCCGGTTTGTCGGTGCCCTGCTCGTGGGTCGGCGGGTTGTCGTCGTCCTCAATCACCTTTTCGGTTTTCAGGTTGGGGAATTTCTCGTCGCCTTCGTTGCGCAGGAAGATGGCCTTGCGGCCGTCGCCAACGAACACGAATGCATCATGCGGAATCTTCAGCTTGTTCATCCCTTGGGAACTCCTGATGAGCGGGAGCTGCAAGTCCCGAAGGGACAGCGAGACTCCCCGATCTCGGCGCGGTATCCGACCGGGCACCGGCGCGAACGTCACGGAATAAGACATATGCGTCCAACGGCGGCGTCCGCTTGATGCGTATCAAGTTCCCCCGTGACGATCTCGCGTACTCAGAGGCATCCGCAGCAAGGGAGGCCGCCATGATCGCCCGGGATGTGATGACTGCATCCGTCATTACCATCAATGATAGTGCAACCATTCAGGACGCCGCCAAGCTCCTGATCAAGCAACGCATCAGCGCCCTTCCTGTGCTCGACGAAGCCGGTAAACTTGCTGGCATCGTCACGGAATCCGACCTGATGCGCCGCGCGGAAATCGGAACAGAGCGCCACTACTCCTGGTGGCTATGGATGCTTTCGGACGCGCGCACGCTCGCTTCGGACTACGTCAAGTCGCACGCGACGAGCGTAAAGGACGTGATGACGCGGACGGTCATATCGGTCGTTCCTGAGACGCCCTTGCACGAGGTCGCAGAGCTGTTCGAAAGGAACCACATCAAGCGCGTGCCGGTGTTGAACATGAGCGGCGAGCTGGTCGGGATCGTCAGCCGCGCGAACATCGTCCAGGCCGTCGCGAGCGCGGGACCGAAGCTCGAAGTCAGTCTTCCGGACGCGGCGATCCGCAGCAAGCTGCTCGACGAACTCAGGAAGCAGCCATGGGCTCATGCCCACAAGCTGAACGTGATGGTGAGCGAAGGCGTCGTCGAGCTCTGGGGCTTCGTCGAGAACGAGCAGGAGCAGCAGGCCATCAACGTCGCCGCCAAATCCATCCCCGGCGTTAGCGCCGTCAACGACCGCCTGATGCGCAACCCGACATACGGATATTAGCTAGCCCGGTCTGGTCTGGCCGATCAGGCGCACCGGATCGCGGCCGTCCCAATCGGCGGCCGCAGCTTTCACCCGCTCGAAGAATCGGCCCTTGGCACCGCTGACGTCGGATATCTCGATTACAGTGCCGGCATGGCCGGACGTTTCGAAGTAGGCAAATCGCCCCTGCGGCCCGCCGATCTGGCCCTCATGGCCAACCCTGAATCCCGTCGCGATCGCCCGGTCATACAGGGCCTGGTAGTCGGTGCTCCAGTACGACATGTGCTGCAGCCCCTCGCCATGCTCGCGCAGAAAATCGAGATACATCGAGGGCGCATCGTTGCGCTGCTGGATCAGTTCGATCTGCAGATCGCCGGAATTGGCGAGCGCAATGCTCATCTCGACGGCAGAGTCGGCGCCGCGATAGCGGAACCAGTCGACCTTCACCGACGGGACATAGAAGAACGGGCCGACGCGCAGCACCTCGGTCCAGAATTTCATGGCAGAGGCGATATCGCGCACCACATAGCCGTTCTGGCAGACCTTTCCGAACAACCCGCTCATTCCGTCATTCCATTCTCAAAGCCCGCTCAACCCGGCATCGACCGCGAGCGTCTGCGCGGTGACGTAGACGCTTTCCTCCGACAGGAAGAACAGAACGGCGTAGGCGATCTCCCAGGCGGTCGCCTGCCGGCCGAACGGCGTGCCGGCCCTGCCGCGCGAGGGCCGACCCGCACCGGCAGCGCGGCCGTTCGGCGTATCGACCAGGCCGGGATAGACGAGGTTGACGCGGATGCCGCGCCGCGTGCCGAGATGGGCGATATTGCGCATCAAGCCGCCGAGCGCGGCTTTCGAGGAATCGTAGGCCGCCATCTGCGAGCCCGCCTTCAGCGCCGCAATGGAGGAGATGAAGACGATCGAACCGCCGTCGTCGAACTTTTCGAGCGCATGACGGCAGCAGAACATCGGGCCGCGGACGTTGACGTCGTAGATGCGGTTCCACTCGTCGGCAGTGACCCCGTCGAGCCCGGTTTTGCCGAAGGTGCCGACGTTGAGCACCATGCCGTCGAGACCGCCCATGGTGCGATGCGCCTCACCGATCATGCGCGCGACGTCGGGTTCGGAGGTGACGTCGGCCTGAATCGTGAAGGCGCGACCGCCCTCGCTCGCGATGCGGCTGACGGTGTGATCGGCGGCAATGCCGTTGACGTCGGCGACGGCCACATGCGCGCCCTCCCGCGCGCACAGGATGCTCATGGCGCGGCCGTTGCCGATCGGGTCGGTAGCGGCATCGAAGACCCGCTGGCCGCCGCCGACGATCAGGATACGCCGGCCGTTCAGCCGTCCCCTGCCCGGCGCACGGCCTTCGGACTCCGCCGAAGGCGGACGGACATGGCGTGCCGGCCTTGCGTCGGCCGCATCCCCCATCTCATGCGCTCCGCTTCTTGCCGGCATCGAACACGCTCATCCCGGCGGCCGGATCGAGATCGGTCTCGGTCGCTTCGGTAAGGCGCGCCATCATCATGTAGCAGCCGATGGTGAAGATGGATTCGACGATCTCCTGGTCGCTGAAATGTGTTCGCATGCCCGCGAACACGGATTCCGGCACCCGGACGTTCTCGACCACCTCGCGACCGAAGGCGAGCAGCGCGCGCTCGGCCTCGTTGAATGCCGCAGCCGCATGGTCGCCGCGCTCCAGCGCATCGATCTGCGGCTGGGTCACGCCGACGCCCAGCGCAATCGGCACATGCTGTCGCCATTCATACTCGCCGCCCTCGATGCGGGCGACCTGCAGGATCAGCAGCTCGCGATTGACGTGGCTGAGCTTCTGCTTGTGCAGGATGGAATTGGCGAACCGCATCGCCGGAATCATGTTGGCTTCCGCATGCGCCATCATGCGGAAGATGTTGAGCTTCACCGTCATCCGGTCGAAGGAGGCGCGGATATCGCCGGTGGTCGCCTGCGGATCGATCAGGGGCAGTCGGGCCAATGGGGTCTCCCTTTGGATTCTCTTCGTTTTGCGCATCCGCAGTTTCCCGACTTCGGTGCTCTAATCAAGGACGACCGGCCGATACGGCCGGCCAAGCGGCTCAGCCATGCGCCTGCGGCCTTGAGTCTTGAGCCCCGGGCGGGCATAAGAGCGGCAATTCGACAAAAATCCCGAACCAGCCCAAGGATTTACGATGCCGCCCTATCGTTCCCGCACCACCACCCATGGCCGCAACATGGCGGGCGCCCGCGGCCTCTGGCGCGCAACCGGCATGAAGAACGAGGATTTCGGCAAGCCGATCATCGCGGTGGTCAACTCCTTCACCCAGTTCGTGCCGGGCCATGTGCACCTGCAGAACCTCGGCCAGCTCGTCGCGCGCGAGATCGAAAAGGCCGGCGGCGTCGCCAAGGAGTTCAACACCATTGCGGTGGACGACGGCATCGCCATGGGCCATGACGGGATGCTCTACAGCCTGCCCTCGCGCGAACTGATTGCCGACAGCGTCGAATACATGGTCAACGCGCATTGTGCGGACGCCATGGTCTGCATCTCCAACTGCGACAAGATCACGCCCGGCATGCTGATGGCGGCGCTTCGCATCAACATTCCGACCGTGTTCGTTTCCGGCGGTCCGATGGAATCCGGAAAGATCGTGCTGCAGGGCAAGAAGCGCGCGGTCGACCTGATCGACGCCATGGTGGCGGCCGCCGACAGCAACGTCACGGATGCCGACGTCGAGGTCATCGAGCGCTCGGCCTGCCCAACCTGCGGCTCCTGCTCGGGCATGTTCACCGCCAATTCCATGAACTGCCTCACCGAGGCGCTGGGCCTGGCGCTGCCCGGCAACGGCTCGGTGCTGGCAACGCATGCTGACCGCAAGAGCCTGTTCGTCGAGGCCGGCCACCTCATCGTCGACCTCGCCCGCCGCCACTACGAGCAGGACGACGCCAGCGTGCTGCCGCGCGGCATCGCCAGCTTCAAGGCGTTCGAGAACGCCATGACGCTCGACATCGCCATGGGCGGTTCGACCAACACCGTGCTGCATCTGCTCGCCGCCGCGCATGAGGGAGAGGTGCCGTTCTCGATGGCCGACATCGACCGGCTTTCCCGAAAAGTGCCGGTACTCTGCAAGGTCGCGCCATCAGTGCAGGACGTGCACATGGAAGACGTGCACCATGCCGGCGGCATCATGGGCATCCTCGGCGAGCTCGATCGCGCCGGCCTGATCGCCACCGACTTGCCGATGGTGCATTCGGCAACGCTGAAGGACGCACTCGACCGCTGGGACATCGTGCGCTCGTCCAGCGAGAAGGTACGCAACTTCTACAAGGCGGCGCCCGGCGGCGTGCCGACGCAGACTGCCTTCAGCCAGGATCGCCGCTTCGAAGACGTCGATCTCGACCGCGAGAAAGGCGTGATCCGCAACGCCGCGCACGCCTATTCGAAGGACGGCGGCCTCGCCGTGCTGTTCGGCAATCTCGCCAAGGACGGCTGCATCGTAAAGACGGCCGGCGTGGACGAGAGCATCCTGAAGTTCTCCGGCCCTGCCCGCATCTTCGAGAGCCAGGACGCATCTGTCGAAGCCATTCTGGGCAACAAGGTGAAGGCCGGCGACGTCGTGGTCGTCCGTTATGAAGGCCCGCGCGGCGGCCCCGGCATGCAGGAGATGCTGTATCCGACCAGCTATC
>CAZDEZ010000007.1:0-101121 GCA_964504705.1 uncultured Bradyrhizobium sp. | reverse complement strand
CCGGCTTCACGCTCGCCGACGGACGGCGCGTCACGGTGAAGGACGGCTGGCGCGGCCTCCCCGAAGAGCAGGGGTTCCTGCGCGACGTGCAGGGCGGCGCCTGCCAGTTGTTCAACACCGTGCTGGCGCCGGGCTCCAATCCGCAGCATGCCGATCATTTCCATTTCGACCTGATGCGCCGCTCATCCGGCCGCATCATCTGCCAGCCCGCGGCGGTTTCCGGCGACCAGATCGCCGCGCGCGCGGGCCAGCGCGGCCGCTATCCGCGCGAACCCTGGATCACGGGATCGCTCGGCGGCAAGCGGGCCACCCATCGCCACAGGGCGAAGATCAACGAGGAAGACGAGTTCGCCGACGATTGAGGCCGCGCAAGCGGATGCAGCGGCCGTTCAATTTGCCGCACCGAGCCGGCCCGCACCGTCGGCGCAGACCGATGCGATGATGCGGCACGCCTTGTCCCGCTTGCGACAGTCGCTCATCGCGTCCGCTCTGGCCTTCTCGATGCTCTCGCGTGCCACGATTGCCCAGCCCGACTCCGAATGGGCGAAGGCGCCGCACGCCGTGCCGAAGAAACTGATTTCCGTCGGGCATGGCGAACCGGCGGTGCATGAGGCCTGTGCACTCGCGACCGCAGCCTTGCGGGTTTCCTGCGACCAGGACATGCCCCATTTGTTGGTCGCCTTCGAATAGACGATCGCGCCCCACGGCTTCAGCGCGCCGGCGTCGCGAAGCCTCCGCAGCAGTCCCTGGGTGATCTCGCCGGTAGACGCGAGCTTGCTGGCCTGCTGAAATTCGCGAACCGCCTGACGCGCTGGCCCGCCGATCGGTCCGTCGAAGGGGCCGGGGTCGAAATTCAGCTCAAAGAGCCGCTCCCGCACTTCCCGGATCAGGGCCGGGTCGGAAAGGGCGACCTGGTCGTCGGGTTGCACGACGCTGGCCGAGTCGAGCGCGGCGGTCTTCTGTTGCCGCAACATGATCGTGGCGATATCCGCGAAGACCCCCTTGGGGTAGCGGTTGAGATAGGCCTGGAACAGCAGCGGGTTCTTTTCGTCCTTGATGGTTTCCCAGAATGCGAGCTCGAGCTTGGCTTGGTCGAGCGGCTTGGCGGAATCCGCCGCAGGTCCCTCCGGACCGGGAACGAGAGCAACCCGCGATCCGCCGAGCGAGCCATAGACGAACGGCTCCTGCCGGTTCCTGGTTGTTCGCATCACCTCGTCGCGCACGTTGCCGAAAGCCAGCCGCACGTCGAGTCCGGGGGAGGCGATGTATTTCAGCAAGGCCGCGGTGAATGGACTGTTCGGACCGTCGCCATCGGCGGCGACCGATCCCGCCTTGGCGGAATACGCGATCAGCGTATCGGACAGGGCCGGCTCGACTTTCGCCAGTCCCCGGGTAACCGCGCGCGTTCCCAGGGTCCGCTTCATCGAACCGGCGAAGGGGTTGTCGCGGCAGGCGTCCAGGATGACGAGCCTCAGCCGCTTTACGGGGTCGAGTATCCTGAGAATGCGATCCAGCGGCACGGCCTCGTCGTCGACGTCGATGTCCCTCTTGAGGGCTGCGTCGACCGGAATCATGTAGTTGCTGCCGTCCACTTCCATGCCGTGTCCGGCATAGTAGACCACCGCGACATCGGCATCGGACGCCAGCTCGGAAAAATTGCTGATTACCCTTCGCATCTCGGCGACGCCAAGATCCGTTCTGGATTCGACGACGTCGAAGCCGGCGCCCTTGAGCAGCGCCGTGACGGCAGTGGCGTCGTTGACGGGGTTCGCGAGCGCGGGGACGCTCTTGTAAGCCGAATTTCCGATCGTCAGCGCGACGCGCTTGTCGGCAAGCGCCGGCGTCGGCGCATGAGCGAGGGCGAAGAGCACGGCGGCAAGAACGGCGCTGCCGATGCGCACCGCAGGAAGCCTCAAATGCCGGTTCACATCAGGCATGTTCATGCCCGCATCCTATCTTTGCGAACGGACCGCTCAAGCCTCACCCGTCTAATCACAACGCAGGCTGATCGTCTTTTGGTAGCCTGCCTCCGGCGGTACCGATGCGCTGCGAACGCGACCATCGCCGCAACGCCATTCGGCAATATAGTTCTTGCCGCAATAGGGCTTCGGATCGCCGATGACCTGCCAGTCGATGACGTAATCGCAACTGGTTCTGCCGTTGCAGGCCCGTGCCAGCTGCTGCGTCGCGTTGCTCCGTGGCGCGCCGCAATTGCCGCCATACGTTGCCGAAGTCACGACTACACCGGATACAGTCCGTCGCGGCGCCGGGCCCGGTGCGCTACGCGAAGCTTTTCCAATGTCGGGCGACGCTGGTTCGGTGGAAGCGCCGGTTGCCGACTTCTCCGTCTTGCCGATGGTGCCGCCGGTCGAGTCGGCCTGCGCAAGCGCACCGGGGGGAAGAGCGAGCGACAGCGCGGCGATCGTAGCGAGGGTGCGGCGATGCATTCGAAGCGGGCTCGCGGTTCGCATGGTCGTCATCGGATGGCCTCGGGACGCGGTGCTCTCTCCATCGAATACAGGATGGCTCGATGGAAGAGAATCCGGACGATCGTGCTGCCTTGTCAAGGGTTCGATCCATCCGGCAGTTGCAACATTCGCCGCGGCGGATAGTGTCGGAGGCGGAGGGTGGACATGACAGGGATGAACGCGGCCGGCCGTCTCCTTGCTGCGGGATTCTTGTCCGCGGCGCTCGGGTCGATTGCCGGCAGCACGCACGCGCTTGCTCAGGCCGGCTCGACCGGAGGAACGATCGGCAAGACCGACAAGTCGGAATCCGGCGGCCCGCCGTCTCCGGCGGAAGCCCAGCCGCGCAAACCTCCCGGCGCCTCCCGCAACGCTCCGGCCTCGTCCTGCAGCAGGATGCCGGGCAGCTGGTCGTGGTTCAACGGCGCAACCGTCGTCATCAGTCCGGGCGGCACGGCTAGCGACGGACGTCACACGGCGACGTGGTCATGCGCGAATGGCTCTGTCGTGATGCATTGGAACCACGGCTATACCGACCGGCTGAGCCTTTCGCAGGACGGCACGCATCTGCAGGGCACGAACGGCTTCGTCACCGTTTCCGGAAGCCGGAGGTAGATCCGGCGTTCCGGCAATTCAGGCGGACGCATTTTGCGCGTCATTCCTGTTTCGCGATCTGCGTCAGCAAATCGCGCACCAGCCCGCTCAGCAGCTCGAGCTTGTAACCCGTCATCGGCAGCGGCTTTGCGCCGTCGGCGGCGAGCCGCGCCGCGTCGGCGATGGTCGCTTCCGTCGCCGGCCGGCCTTCGAGTGCGGCTTCCGCAGCAATCAACCGCAGCGGCCTCGGCGCGATGCCGCCGGCCGCGATGCGCACGGATTTGAACGCGCCGCCTTCGATCACCGCACGTGCGCAGACTTCCACCAGCGGCCACTCGGCGTAGCTGCGGCTGATCGCGCGCCTGTAGCGGGCGCGCTCGCCTGCGAGCGGGACGGGCAGCGCGATGCTGCGGATCGTCTCGCCCGCTTGCAGGGCGTGATCGGCGGCGCCGTCGGAACCGTCGCCGAGCAGTTCGCCGATCGACAAGCCCTTGCGGCGGTCGGTCGTCACCATCGCCTCATAGGCGAGCAGCGCGCATGCCATCGAGGAAGGATGCGGGGCGACGCAGGGGCCCTGGTCGAAGGCGACGTGATAGAGATGATTGCCCGGCCGCGCCGGGCAGTCGCTGCCGCCCTTCTTCAGGCAGGCGATATGCGGATTGCGGAAATACCAGCAGCGCGAACGCTGCGCGAGATTGCCGCCGAGCGTGGCGAGATGGCGGATCTGCGGCGTAGCGAGTCCCGCCGCGGTGGCCGCGATGCCGGGATAGGTGTCCCTGACGCGCTTGTCCGCGGCGATGACGGCGATGGTCGCGAACGCGCCGATGGTCGCGGCGCCGTCGCCGCCCCAGGCGATGCCGTCATCGCCGGGCAGGACGAGATCGACGATCGGGCCTTTCGACACGCCGGTGCGGCGGCGCTCGGAGAGGTCGGTGCCGGCGGCGCGGAATTCGGGTGCGATCCCCAAGGTGGCTGTCTGGCTCATGCGGCGCTCCTGGCGTTGAGGGCGGCGAGAATGCGCGCCGGGGTGATCGGCATTTCTGTCGGCCGGACACCGATCGCGTCGCGAACCGCGTTGGCGATCGCCGGCGAGGTCGGCACGGTCGCGACCTCGCCGATGCCGGCGCTGCCGCCCATGACGTGCTCGAATCCGGCTTCGTCGAAATGCACGTCGATTTCCGGCGTGTCGGCGATCCCCGGTATGCGGTAATCCTCGAGGTTCGAAGTCAGCACATGGCCGCTTCGCGCATCGGTCTCGCGGGCCTCGTAGAGCGCGTAGCCGATGCCCTGGATCACCGAGCCGGTCGCCTGGCTGCGCGCCAGCGCGGGCGCGGCGATCCTGCCGACCGCAATGCCCGTATGCACGTTGAGTACGCGGACATGGCCGAGCCATGTGTCGACCTCGACCTCCACGACCTGCACCGAGCTCGGCACGCCGGCGCCGATCGCAAGGTTGGAGAAACGCCGCATCATCCAGCCGAAGATGATGCCGATGAAGCCGGCATCGCGCAGCGGCGAGCGCACCTCGGGCGAGGTCGGCTTGCTGTCTTCGGGGCGTACGCCGGAGGCGGCAAGGTCGGGCGAGGCTGCGAGCAGTTCGCGCCACGGCGCGTTCGAGCCCGGCGTCGGCTTCTGCTTCGCGCTGCTTTCGATCGCGGCCTTCAGCTTCTGCACGGCGATCAGCGTCGGCGGAATCACCGAGGCGGTGACGCGGCTGCCGCCGGCGCCGGGGCCTTCCGGCAGGCGGGAATCGCCGATGCGCACTTCCACTTCGTGCGGCTCGATCCCGAATTCGCGCGCGACCGTGTTGGCAATCACGGTGCGGCTGCCCTGGCCGATGTCCTGCGTCGAGGTGCTGGCGATCAGGCGACCGCCTTTGACGGCGACCTCGACGCTGGAGCCGGGTTGCCAGATATAGAGCCAGAAGCCGCTGGCGACACCGACGCCGCGGCGATAGCGGCCGGTCTGTGCCGCCGCATTCCCCCGCTTCTTCCAGACATCGAGGTTCGACGCCCAGTCGTAGAGCCGGCGGCGGTTGGGATTGGTGTCCCAGCGCCTGCGCAGGGCGATCGGATCGACCTTCAACCTGAGCGCGGCTTCGTCGACGGCCTGCTCCAGCGCAAATGCCATCGGCGGCCCGCCGGGCCCTCGGAACGGCGCGCCGGGCGGCAAATTGCTGACGACGTCGAAATCGGCGAGCTCCTTGGCTTCGGCCGGATAGATCAGCCGCGCCAGCCCTGCGAGCGTGGAATTGGTGGCCGCGCCGGTGTCGGCATACGCGTTGAAGGTCAGCGCTTTCAGCGCGCCTTCCGCCGAGGGCAACAGCGCGATCTTCATCTCGGCCGCCGGCCGGTAGCCGGTGACGGAAAGCTCTTCATGGCGGTCGAAGACGACGCGAACCGGCGCCTTCGCGGCGCGCGCCAGCTCGATCGCCGCAACGGTCTCGGCGCCGAAACTCGCCTTCGAGCCGAAACCGCCGCCGACATGGTCGGCGATGACGCGAACCTTGTCGTGGGCCAAGCCGAAGCGTTTCGCGATCAGCTCGGCAAGATGAAATACGGCTTGCGTCGAGACGTGCACAATGAGGTTCTCGCCGTCGAAGCGGGCCACCGCGGCATGCGGTTCGAGGCAGGTGTGCTGCTGCGTCGGGGTGCGGAACGTCGCCTCGACCAGCAGCGGGTCGCGCGTCTCGCGCGCACCGACGATCCAGTTGCGCGCCTTCTTCGCCCGCTGCGAGAATGCGTTGGAAGGCCCGCGCAGGTTCCCCTTCCAGGGCGCCGGGCCGCCGGCGCCTTCCGAGACGTTGCCGGCCTTCTTGCGGCTCGACTTGTCGAACACGATCGGAGCATCGGCTCCGCGTGCGTCGTCGAGGCCGACTACGGCCGGCAGCGGTTGGATCGACAGTTTGATGGCGTCGATCGCGGCAAGCGCGGTCTTGCGATCTTTCGCCGCAACCGCTGCGATCGGCGCGCCGACGAAACGCACCACGCCGTCGTCGCCGAGCAGCGAGACCGCGGCCGCAACGCCTGATATCGCAAGGGCCGTCGCCAGATCGAGATTGACGATTTTCGCATGCGCCGCGTTGGAGCGCAGGATGACTCCTTCGAGCTGGCCGTCATGCCTGATGTCGACGGTGTATTTGGCAGCACCCGTCACCTTCGCGCCGGCCTCGACGCGCGGCGGCTGCACGTCCTTGCCGTCGAACTGTCCGGCGCAGGCGGCGGCGACCGCGCTGAAGATGCCGTCATAGGCGCCGCAGCGGCACAGGTGCCCCGACAATGCCGCGCCGATCTCCTCGCGCGGCGGCACGGCGGTGCCGTTGGCCGCGCGCCAGCGATCGTGGAAGGCGGTCGCCTCGACGATGAAGCCAGGCGTGCAGAAGCCGCATTGCAGCGCGTCGTGCGCCATGAAGGCTTTCTGGATTGGATGCATGCCCTTCGCGGCGATGCCCTCGACCGTGGTCACGGATTTTCCGCTAGCTGCCTGCGCCGGCATCAGGCAGCTCGCCACCGGCACACCGTCGAGCAGCACCGTGCAGGCGCCGCAGACGCCCGAGCCGCAGACGAGTTTGGTTCCCGTCAGGTCGAGCCCGTCCCTGATGACGTCGACGAGCATTGCATCGCGATCGTCGGGAAGCGCGGCGGATTTGCCGTTGATCGTCATGGTGCTCATTTCCGGACTCCTTTGCGGCGGACGGGACGGGCGGATGGGGAAGGTCGTTTCGGCTTCGACGGCGCGACCGCGCCGGCGATCAGCGTGCGCAGCATCGCCTCGGCATCGCGCAGGAAAGCATCGGCAGGGCGCATCGAGGGGTAGGCGGATTTCGTGCCGGTGACCGCGAGCTCGACATAGCGCGCGAGTTTTGCCGCGGTCATGCCGGGGACGAAGGTCAGCTTCTGGCGCTTGACGGCGCGGGCGATGGTCGCGGCCACCTGCGCGTCGTGCAGCGCGGCGTAGTGCTGATAGAGATCGCGCGCGTGGATCAGGTGTTCGGAGAACAATTCCTCGATGTGCGGCGAGCCGTCGAAGGAGGCGACGAACGCCTGCAGCCGCGCGGCGACCTGCGCCACGACGATGTCGGCGAGCGGCTTGCCGGCGGCCTCCGCACGTTCGGCGGCGGATGCGCCGTCGGCCAGCGCGCCGTCATGCACGCGCTCGATCACCGCGCGGAACAGCGCTTCCTTCGACTTGAAGTGATGATACAGCGCCTGCCGCGTCAGCCCCGCCGCCTCCGCCGTCTCCTCGATCGAGGAACGGCGAAAACCGTGCCGGCGGAACACAGTCATCGCGGCGTCGAGAATGCGGTCGCGCGGGCTCATTTGACGATTTTGACACTTATAGTCTAAACGTCAAATCACGGTTTTGAGAATGAGGCATATGCGCCGGCTCCGCCGTCATTGCGAGGAGCGGAGCGACGAAGCAATCCAGCTTCCGTTGTTGCGGTAAGGCTGGATTGCTTCGCTTCGCTCGCAATGACGGTCTTTTCGACGCTTGGTTACTTCGCGCGGTACGCCGCCAGGAACATCCGCACTGCGCTGTCGGCCACTTCGCCGATGCGCTCGGCCGAGGGCGCCGGCGCGGCCTGGAAGACGAAGGGCAGGAACAGGCCGGCCTGGCACGTCAACATGAATTGCGAGGCGGCGAGGCGGCAGTCGGAGATGTCGAGGTCTCCCGGCTTCACGTGGGCTTCGAGATAGGCGGCGAGGCGCGTGATGCTGAGGTCCAGCACGTTCTCATAGTAGCGGCGGCCGACCTCGGGCATGCGCTCGGCAATCGCCATTACCGTGCGGATCGCCGATCCGCCGCCGGGACGGCACAGCACGCCGATATAGGCGCGGCCGAATTCGCGGAGCGTGGTCTCGGCGTCGCGCGCCGGATCGAAATTGAAGGCGGTCCTGCCCTGTTCGATCTGCTCCTCTTCCACGATCGCCTCGAACAGGCGGTACTTGTCGGCGAAGTAGACATAAAGGGTGCCCTTGGAGACGCCGCAGGCGCGCGCGATCTCGCCCATGCTGGCGCCGTCGAAGCCGAGGTCCATGAACACCTTGCGCGCGCCATTGAGGATCTGGCGGCGCTTGGCGCTCTCCTCCTCGCCGGAAGTCGGATGCGGGTTGGGCTGGGCTGCAACCATTGGTTTAGCTTCCGGGAAGAGATTCCGTGACGTGTGAAGGCCGTGGAAGGGATTCGACCTTATGGTCCATTTCGCGAAGTAGTATATTGACCGAACCGTTCGGTCAATGGTAATTTGAGCGCCGACAAAGTGGCGAGGGCCTGTCAGGGCTTTGGTCCGTGTCGCGACACCGTTTGTGAGGAGGCCGCAATGGCCGCGACGAGAGACCAGGCCGCCCGTGCGATCCGGCCCGATGCCGAAAGCGCGGCGGGCGATGCGCCCGGCCAGGCTTCGCCCGGACTCGAGCAGCTGCGTCACGTCGCCGAGGAGGCCAAGCGTCACGCGCCCGACGCGCCGAACGCAACGCCCGGCGAGCAACCTGCCGCAGCGGTCGCTACGGCCACGCCGGCGGCGCCGAAATCGGGCAGGCGCAAATTCGTCGCACTCGGCATCATCGGCCTGCTCGCGCTGGCGGCGGCCAGCTACGCCGTGCACTACGTCCTCGTCGGCCGCTTCTACATCTCGACGGACGATGCCTATGTGCGCGGCAACAACACCATGCTGGGTGCGCGCGTCGCCGGCCACATCACGGCCATCGTGCCCGCGGACAACAGCCTCGTGAAGAAGGGCGACGTCGTGTTCCGCATCGACGACGGCGACTATCGCATTGCCGTCGAGTCCGCGCGCAGCAAGATCGCCACCCAGCAGGCGACCATCGAGCGCATCGGCCGCCAGGTCACCGCGCAGGAAAGCGCGGTCGAGCAGTCGAAGGCGCAGCTGGTTTCGGCGGAAGCGGTGCTGAAGCGCGCCGGGCTCGACTTCGAGCGTCAGCAGCAGCTTTCCACCAAGGGCTTTGCCTCCCGTGCGGCGTTCGAAGTCTCGGAAGCGAGCCGCGACCAGGGCGCCGCCGCCGTGCGCTCGGCGCAGGCCGCCTTCGACGCCGCGCGCGACAACGTCGAAGTGACCAAGGCACAGCAGAACGAGGCGCGCGCGCAGCTCAAGGAGTTGCAGGCGGCGCTGGCGAAAGCCGAGCGAGATCTCGACTTCACCCATGTGCGCGCGCCGGTCGACGGCACCTTCTCCAACCGCCTGGTCAATGTCGGCGACATGATCCAGGCCGGCCAGCGGCTCGGCAACGTCGTGCCGCTCGACGAGGTCTTCATCGACGCCAACTATAAAGAGACCCAGCTGAAGCGCATTCGTCCCGGCCAGCCGGTGACGATCAAGGTCGACGCCTACGGCTTCCGCAAGTTCAGGGGCACGGTCGACAGCATCTCGGCGGGGGCAGGCTCGGTGTTCACGCTGCTGCCGCCGGACAACGCCACCGGCAATTTCACCAAGATCGTGCAGCGCGTGCCGGTGCGCATCCGCGTGCCGAAGAGCGTGGCGAAGCAGCATCTACTGCGCGCGGGCATGTCGGTCTACACCACCGTGGACACCCGCAAAGGCGCGCATGATGCCGACGACGAGGCCGATCTCGACGCGCCCGAGATGACGCAGCCGAAGTAACCGGGGCCGCAACGATGGCCGACGCCACCACCGCGCCACCTGCGATGATGAACCCGGCGCAGAATCCCGCGCTCGCGTCCGAACGGATTCCGCCGAAGCGGCTGTTCGCCTTTCTCATCATGGTGTTCGGGATGTTCATGTCCATCCTGGACATCCAGATCGTCTCGGCTTCGCTGAACGAGATCCAGGCCGGGCTGTCGGCGAGCCAGAGCGAAGTGTCATGGGTGCAGACGTCGTACCTGATCGCGGAGGTGATCGCGATCCCGCTGTCCGGCTTCATGTCGCGCGCGCTCGGCACGCGGCTGTTGTTCGCGATCTCCGCCTTCGGCTTCACCGTGGCCAGCCTCTTCTGCGGCTTCGCCTCGACGCTGGAGCAGATGATCGTGTGGCGCGCGATCCAGGGATTTTTGGGCGCCGGCATGATTCCGACCGTGTTCGCCTCCGCCTACACGGTGTTCCCGCGCTCAAAGTTCTACATCGTCGGCCCGATCATCGGGCTGGTCGCGACGCTGGCGCCGACCATCGGCCCCACCGCCGGCGGCCTGATCACCGACTGGATGTCGTGGCACTGGCTGTTCTTCATCAACATCGTGCCCGGCATCGGCATCACCATCGGCGTGCTGATCCTGTGCGACTTCGACCGGCCGCAATTCGAACTGCTCGAGCATTTCGACTGGTGGGGCCTTTTGTTCATGGCGAGCTTCCTCGGCACTCTGGAATACGTGCTGGAGGAGGGAGCGCGCCATCAATGGCTGCAGGACACCTCGATCGCGGTGTGCGCGGCGATCTGTGCGGTCTCGGCCATCGCTTTCTTCTGGCGGGTGTTCACGGCGCGCGAGCCGATCGTCGATCTCTCCACCTTCGCCGACCGCAATTTCGGCGTCGGCTGCCTGATCGCACTGTTCATCGGCGTCGGCCTCTACGGCCTGACCTACATGTATCCGCGCTATCTCGCCGAGGTGCGCGGCTACAGCGCGCTGATGATCGGCGAGACCATGTTCGTCTCCGGCATCACCATGTTCCTGGTGGCGCCGATCATCGGGCGGCTGATGACGGTGATCGACATGCGCCTGATCATCGCCTTCGGCCTGATCGTGTTCGCGATCGGCTCGTACCAGATGACGTGGATTACCAGGGACTACGATTTCTGGGAGCTGTTCGTGCCACAGGTGCTGCGCGGCATCGGCATGATGTGCGCGATGGTGCCGACCAACACCATGGCGCTGGGCACGCTGCCGCCGGAGCGGGTGAAGAACGCCTCCGGCCTGTTCAACCTGATGCGCAATCTCGGCGGTGCGCTCGGGCTTGCGGTGATCAACCAGGTGCTGAACGAACGCACCGACCTGCACATCGTGCGGCTGCACGAGCGGGTGAATTGGGGCAACGCCACCGCGGTCGAGACGCTGAACATGTTCACCCAGCGCATGCAGGGCATGGGCGACTCGACGCTGATGGCGCTGAAGCAGCTGTCGCAGATCGTGCACCGCCAGGCCGCCGTGATGGGCTATGGCGATGCGTTCTACCTGCTGACCGTCTTCTATCTGGCCCTGAGCCTGCTGGTGCTGCTCTTGAACAAGCCATCCGCGACGCTGCTCGGCGGCGGCGATGCCGGGCATTAGAAAGAGGCGGGGGCTACCGCCCGATCAGCGCAGGATGCGGCCGGAAGGTCGCGGGCGCCCCTGCTGCCAGTACGGGTTTGCCACGCACATCGCGGCCAGTCCTACTGCCGTGGCCCGGCACTGGTCCCACGACGAATAGTAGCAGTCGTAGTAGTAGCTGCCGCCCCACTGCCATTTCTGCAGACAGATTGGCCCCCCGGAATTGTAGGTTTGAGCCGTGGCCGGGGCAGCCGCCAGCATCATCGCGCCGGCAAGGATCGTCCAACGAAACATACGCATCGCCATTTCCTCCGGTGCTAGCGGGCTGCCGCGGCTTCGCGCTCGAGCCGCACGGTCGAAATATGTCGTCCGCCGCCGATGTGCCAGACCGGCCACGGCCGCAAGGACGCACGTCCCGATCCTCCTCGACAAACCCCGGCCGGGCCCTAAGATGCCGCAGCCGGGACCGGATTTTTTCATCGGACCGCAGATTTTTCGCAGGCGTTGGGTTTGCGCGGCGTTACGGCCGCAAATTTGCAGGACGGCATCATGCTATCGGCCGTTGTTTCAGCCATTCGAACGATCTTGCCGGCTTTCGTCCTTGTCGCGGCGTTGTCGCCGGGCCTTCCGGCCCACGCGGAGAAGCGCATCGCGCTGGTGGTGGGCAACAATGCGTATGAAAGCGTGTCGAAGCTGGAGCGGGCGGTCAACGATGCCCGTGCCGTCTCCGCCACTCTGGAGGCGCTCGGCTTCCAGGTCCAGCTTGCAACCGACGTCGGCCGCCGCGATTTCATCGGACAGCTTTCCATCTTCATGGACCGGGTCGCTCCGGGCGACACCGCCGTTCTCTACTATGCCGGTCACGGCATCGAGATCCGCGGCATCAACTACATCCTGCCGACCGATGTTCCGCCAGCGAAGCAGGGCCAGGAGAGCCTGTTCGTCGGCGAGGCCATCGCCACCGACAAGGTGATCTCGGACCTGCAGGACCGCGGTGCCCGCGCCACCGTCTTCGTCCTCGACGCCTGCCGCGACAATCCGTTCCAGGCGAGCGGCACCAGAAGCCTCGGCGGCGTGCGCGGACTTGCGCAAGGCGCGCCTCCGGAAGGCGTGTTCGTGCTTTACTCCGCAGGCGTAGGCCAGTCGGCGCTCGACCGCATGTCCAACACCGACCTCGATCCGAACTCGGTGTTCACGCGGATCTTCCTCAAGGAGATCAGGAAGAGGGACTACCCGCTGACGGCCATCGCAAAATCCGTCCAGGTGGCGGTGCGCGACCTCTCGCTGACCATCGGCCACACCCAGGTGCCGGCCTATTACGACCAGATTATCGGCCAGCTGTATCTTTCGGCCGACGGCGGCCCTCCTGCAAAGAGCGATCCGAACCTGCCGCCCGCAGGAGCTCAGCCGTCGCGGCCTCCGCAAGTGGCCGCCGCCCCCGCGGCGCCGCCGGCGGCCCGCCCGGTGTTCAACAACCGCGCCTTCAGCGAATATCTCGGCAAGCGAACGCCGCTCGGACTGGCCGCCGCCAACTGGGCGAACCCGAATGCCGCCGCCAATTGCGACCGTCTCGCCAGCTATGGGGCGGACATTCCCGACTCGCGTGCCCCGCGGGTCCCGCTGAAGGACATCAACGTCAAGGAAGCGGTGCCGGCCTGCATCGCCGCCATCCTGCAGGATCCCTCGACGCCGCGGCTGCGGGCCCAGATGGCGCGTGCCTTGCTGCAATCGCCGACCAAGATCGACAACGTGTACGGCGTCGACATCCTGCTCGACCTGGCCAAGGACGGCTATCCGGCGGCGATGTGGCGGATCGGCGTGTCGTATTATTCGGGTGCCGTCATCAAGCAAGACTTGCGTACGGCGGCGTTCTGGTTCCGCCAGGCCGCCGACAAGGGGCTTGGCGTCGCCATGTCGGACCTCGCCTATCTCTACGAGAGCGGCGAGGGCGTTGCAAAGGACAGCAGCGAAGCGGCCGTCTGGTTCGAGCGCGCTGCAGCCACCGGCCATCCCAGCGGCATGCGCAACTACGCGTTGCTGCTGGATCGGGGCGAGACGGTGGGGCGCAACGCGAAGCAATCGGCGGAGTATCTCCTGAACGCGTTTCGGATGGGTTCGGACGACGCCCGCAAGAGTCTGTTCGAGCTGCACGGCTCCTGGCATGCCGACACCAAGGGCAAGGTGCAGGAACTGCTCCGGGATTTCGGCTTCTACCGGGGGCGCACCGACGGCCAGTTCGATGCCGACACGTTCGCGGCGCTGAAGGCGCTGCAAGCGTCGAACCCGGTTGGAGCCAGTCGCGCGCAATAGCGGGCGCGGGCCGCACCTCAATCCAGCTCGAACGCCTCGCTGTAGTCCAGCCTCAGCGCCGGGTCCTGCTCGCCCTTCTGCAGCACGCAATTGCCGACCACCAGCACGTCGAGCTCGTTGCCCATGAAGCAGCGGAAGGCGTCTTCCGGGGTGCAGACGATCGGCTCGCCGCGGACGTTGAAAGAGGTGTTGACCAGCACCGGGCAGCTGGTCAGCTCCTTGAAGCGGCTCAGCAGGCCGTGGAACAGCGGATTGGTCTCGCGGTGCACAGTCTGGATGCGCGCGGAATAATCCACATGCGTCACCGCCGGGATTTCCGAGCGCGAGACGTTCAGCTTGTCGATGCCGAACAGCGCCTGTTCCTCCGCGCTCATCTGTCGGCGGCGGTCCTCGCGGACGTCGGCGACAACAAGCATGTAGGGGCTGTCCGACTTCAGGTCGAACCATTCAGCGACGTCCTCGCGCAGCACGGCGGGCGCGAAGGGGCGGAAACTCTCGCGGTACTTGACCTTCAGATTGAGGTTCTTCTGCATCGCCGGCGAGCGGGCGTCGCCGAGGATCGAACGCGCACCGAGCGAGCGCGGGCCGAACTCCATGCGGCCCTGGAACCAGCCTACAGCCTTCTGGTCGGCGAGCGCCTGTGCCGTGGCGTCGATCATCGCGGCCTCGTCCAGCACGGTGAATTTGGCCTTCGCCGCGGTCAGGCGTTGCTCGATCTCGGCTTGCGAATAGCGCGGGCCGAGATACGCGCCGGCCATGCCGTCGGCGCCGTTCGTCTTGCGCGGCCGTCCGGCAAAGCCGTGATAGGCCGAAAGCGCCGCGCCCACCGCGCCGCCGGCATCGCCCGCGGCCGGCTGGATCCAGATATTGTCGAAATGACCGTCGCGCAGCACCTTGCCGTTGGCGACGCAGTTCAGCGCCACGCCGCCGGCAAGACACAGATTGCGCGAGTTCGTCTGTTTGGCGAGGCTGCGCGTCATCCGCAGCACCGCCTCTTCCAGCACCGCCTGGATCGAAGCGGCGACGTCCATGTGGAAGGCCGTCAGCAGTTGGTCCGGTGTGCGCACGGGCTGGCCGAACAGTTTCGCAAACCGTTCGTTGGTCATGGTGAAGCCGGTGCAGTAGTCGAAATAGGAGAGGTCGAGGCGGAACGAGCCGTCCGGCTTCAGGTCGACCAGGTGATCGAGAATCAGCTTGGCGTATTTCGGCTCGCCATAGGGCGCGAGCCCCATCACCTTGTATTCGCCGGAGTTGACCTTGAAGCCGGTGTAATAGGTCGCGGCGGAATAGAGCAGGCCCAGCGAATGCGGGAAGTGGATCTCCTGGAAGATTTCCAGCTTGCTACCGCTGCCGATCGCGGCCGACGTCGTCGCCCATTCGCCGACGCCGTCCATGGTGAGCACGGCAGCGTTGTCGTAGGGCGAGGGATAGAACGCGGACGCGGCGTGGCTGAGATGATGCTCGCAGAACAGCAGCTTCTCGCGATCGAACTCCGGCGCGAACTTCTTCAGCTCGTCCGTGAGCAGGCTTTTCTGGAACAGCTTCTCCTTCAGCCACAGCGGGATCGACATCTTGAAGGAGGCAAAGCCGCGCGGCGCCAGCGCGACATAGGTCTCCAGCAGCCGCTCGAACTTCAGGAACGGCTTGTCGTAGAACACGACATGGTCGAGGTGCTCCGCCGCAACGCCGGCTTCAGTGAGACACCAAGCGATGGCGTTGTGCGGGAATGAAGGGTCGTGCTTCTTGCGGGTGAACCGCTCTTCCTGCGCGGCGGCGACGATGCGGCCGTCCTCGATCAGCGCCGCGGCGCTGTCGTGATAGAAGGCGGAGATGCCGAGGATGCGCATCGTCAACGAAGCGCGCCGGTCAGAACAGCGTGTAGATGAACGGTGCGATCGCCGAGCCCTTGGTCAGCACGACGAGGCCGCCGAACACCACCATCATGATCAGGATCGGCAGCAGCCAGAATTTCTTGCGCACACGCATGAAGCGCCAAAGTTCCTTCAGGAAATCCATTCCGCTTAACTCTCTAGAATTGGTCTTTCATTGATTCCGGCGACGGCCCGGGCGGCGCGCGCACGATCCAGTAGCTGCCGGCGTCGGGCTGCCGCTTCAGCCGCAGCAGGTCCTTGCCCATCGCGCGCATCACAAGGCCGGTCGGCAGCACCGTGCCATAGAACAGGAGCGCCATGATCACCGGGTTGACGATCCGGTGCAGCAGCAGGCCGAACTTGAGCCAGAGGCGGTTGAGCGGGTTCAGCACCGCCGGCTTCAGCAGCGCCACGACCAGGAAGGCGGCGGCGATAGAAGCGGTCCACGGCCAGATCCGCCCGGCATGCCAGGCGTTCAGCGCCGTCACCACCGCGAATGCGCCGGCCATGACAAACCCGAACGAGCGGTCGGAGCCGGCGACGATCTGCTCGTCGCGCTCGAAGGCCTCATGACTGGACTGTGCGCGCTTGTTCATCTGCGTGGGTTCGGGGAGGGGGCCGCCGGAGGTTTCATTCGCCGTCCTTTTATGCTTTGCAGGCGGGCCGGGAAAGCCGAAAAAGCACCCGTTTCGAGCCAGGTTCCCTGAATGTCCGACGATGTTGCGATCCGGTCGCGTAGTGGCAGGCTGCCGCGGGCCATGGCCTGGGGCCTGATGGCCGTCTATTGCCTTGCTTTGTTCCTGCTGTTCGACTTCGCCTGGTCCAGTCTGACCCGGGGGGAGGAAACGCAGCGGGCGGCGCGCATCGCCAATCCCGTCTATGACCACGGCTTCGCCGCGAAATTCGAAGGGCACGACGTCTGGGGCGAGGTGCGCTATCCCCTGGTCACCAACAGCCTCGGCTTCAAGGACGGCTCCGCGCGGGACGTGCCGCTGAAATCCGCCTCGCGTCGCATCCTCCTGATCGGCGATTCCTTCGCCGAGGCAATCGGCATGCGTTTCGAGGATTCCTTCGCCGGCCGGCTGCAGCGCGCGGGCGAAGGGCGCGCCGACAAGATCGAGTTCCTCAACGCCGGCGTCGCCTCCTATTCGCCGAGCATCTACTACCGCAAGATCAGGTATCTGCTCGAAAGCGGACTCGAGTTCGACGAGGTCGTCGTGTTCTCCGACACATCCGACGTCACCGACGAGGCGACCTCCTACTTCTGCATCGACGAGGATCCGAAGTATCGCGCCTACTGCACGGCATCGGAAGGATCGAGGCAGCCGGAAGCGGGCGTCAAGAAATCCGAGTTCTTGATCGATCGATTTGTTATCACCAACCGCCTGCGCATCTCGCTCAAGCGCTGGCTCCAGTCGCTGCGCGGCAACCGCAAACAGGCGCTCGCGACCGATCGCGGCCGCATCGGCTGGAGCGTTCAGGGATTCGACGTCAGCGGCGAGACAAGGCCGCTCGGCGCGGCGGGCGGCATTGCTCGCTCGCTGCAGAACATGGGCAGGCTCGCCGACATGCTGGAGGCGCGAAACATCCCGCTGAGCATCGTCGTCTACCCCTGGGCGCAGCAGATCGCGCAAGGCGATCGCGACAGCCGGCAGGTGGCGCTGTGGCGCGAGTTCTGCGAGAAGCGCTGCAAGCGGTTCATCGACCTGTTTCCCGTGCTGTTCGCGGAAGCCGAGAAGGACAGGAACTGGTACGAACGCCTCTACATCGTCGGCGACGACCACTTCTCCGCCGAAGGCAACGCGCTGGTGGCGCGCGAGGTGGAGAAGCGGCTGCGTTGATGGCGCTTCTGCAACACTGCTCGCCAAATCGCCTGGCGGGCTTCGCATCGCACGTTGAAATTTCGCCATGATGTATCTATAAGCAGCGCTTCGTTGCACTCGAACCGGGAGGGATTTGCATGACCATGCTGATTTCGCAGATCGACCGCCCGCGTTCGTTCATGTCGGGCACCCTCGCCTAGAAGGCGTTATTTCTGCCGACCAAGGTCGGGGCTGAAGTCCCGATCTCCCAAACTTCCCAACGAGTTACCGATTTAAGCGACGCGTTTGGTGTGCCCTTCGGCCACTCGATTCGCGTCCATTCAAATGGAGCCGGCTTGCGCGCAAAGCGCGGCCGGATGGTGCCATGACCGTCAAACGAAAAGACCGGCCGGCCGCGATTCGCGTGGTGCTGCCCTTTGTGTTCCGCCACTGGCTGGAGCAGCCGCGCCGCGCCGCCACCGTCGCCGGCGGCCTCCTGGGCGCGACCGTCGCCGACCTCTTCATGCCCCTGTTTTCGGGCCACCTGGTCGACGCGTTGACCCGCGGCGCGGCGGACGATTCCGCGCGCCATGCTGCTTTCGTCGCGTTCGGGGCCATCGTGGCGCTGGGCCTCGCCTCGATGGTCCTTCGGCTGGTCGGCCTGCAGGCGATCGTGCCGTTCACATTGCAGATCATGTCAGACGTGGCGCGCGACGCCTTCATGCGGGTGCAGCGCTTCTCGACCGACTGGCACGCCAATTCCTTTGCGGGTTCCACCGTGCGCAAGATCACGCGCGGCATGTGGGCGCTCGACCTGCTCAACGACACCATCCTGATGGCGCTGGCGCCGTCGCTGACGGTGCTGGTGGGCTCGATGATCCTGCTCGGACTGCACTGGCCGCAACTCGGCCTCGTCATCCTGGTCGGCACCATCGTCTATGTCTCGATGACGCTGGCCTTCTCGGTGCGCTACATCGCGCCGGCCGCGCGCGTGTCCAATGCCTGGGACACGAAAGTGGGCGGCACGCTGGCCGACGCCATGACCTGCAACGCGGTGGTGAAGTCGTTCGGTGCGGAGGCGCGCGAGGATTCCCGTCTCGACGGCGTCATCGCACGCTGGCGCGCGCGGGTGCAGCGGACCTGGTATCGCTACAACTACACCTCGACGGCGCAACTGACCGTGCTGCTGTGCTTCCGCGCGTCCGTGATCGGCGGCGCGGTGCTGCTGTGGATGGCGGGGCGCGCCACGCCGGGCGACGTCACCTATGTGCTGACCAGCTACTACATCATCCATGCGTATCTGCGCGACGTCGGCATGCACATCAACAACCTGCAGCGCTCGGTGAACGACATGGAGGAGCTGGTTGCGATCCATGACGAGCCGATCGGCATTGCCGACGCTGCCGACGCGAAGCCGATCGACGTCCAGGGCGGGCGCATCGTGTTCGACGACGTCACGTTCCATTACGGTGGCCATCGAGCGCCGCTGTATGACGGGCTGTCGGTCGACATCCGCGCCGGCGAGCGCGTCGGCCTCGTCGGCCGCTCCGGCTCCGGCAAGACGACCTTCGTCAAGCTGGTGCAGCGGCTCTACGACGTCACCGGCGGGCGCATCCTGATCGACGGTCAGGACATCGCCAAGGCGACGCAGCAATCGCTGCGCAGCCAGATCGCGATCGTGCAGCAGGACCCGATCCTGTTCCACCGCACGCTCGCCGAGAACATCGCCTATGGAAGACCCGGCGCCAGCATGGCGGCGATCGAGCAGGCGGCACGGCTGGCCAATGCGCACGACTTCATCCTGCGGCTGCCGAAGGGCTACGGGACGCTGGTGGGCGAGCGTGGCGTCAAGCTGTCGGGCGGCGAACGGCAGCGGGTGGCGCTGGCGCGGGCCTTCCTCGCGGACGCGCCGGTGCTGACCTGGACGAGGCAACCTCGAGCCTCGATTCGGAATCCGAAGCGCTGATCCAGCAGGCGATGGAGCGGCTGATGAAAGGACGAACCTCGATCGTGATCGCGCATCGCCTGTCTACGGTGCGCAGCCTCGACCGCATCCTGGTGTTCGACCGCGGCGAGATCGTCGAGCAGGGCACGCATGCCGCGCTGACCGCGCGGGTCGGCGGCATCTACCGCGGCCTGTTCGAGCGGCAGGCAACGGAGTTCATTTCGGCGGCGGAGTGAATTGGGGTGCGTGGCTGACGGACGAATGTCCAGTCGGCCACGCGCCGAGAACGGATTTTGACGATGAAAGACCTGACGCGCGGCTCCATTGTGAGCCACATCCTGGGCATGGCGCCACCGATCGTCGCCGGCATGATCACGATCATGATCTGCCAGCTGGTCGACCTGTATTTCGTGGCAGGACTTGGCGAAGCCGCCGTCGCCGGCGTCGCCGCGGCGAGCAATGCCGGATTCCTGATCAACGGGTTGATGCAGGTGCTGGGGGTCGGCACAGTCGCGCTGATGGCCCATGCCGTCGGCCGCAAGGATCGCGCCGACGCCAACCTCATCTTCAATCAGTCGGTCGTGCTGTCGGTGCTGTGCGGCCTGTTGACCCTGGTCGCGGGTTCGGTGCTGGCCCGGTTCTACATGCGTGCCGTCGCCGCCGACGAGGCCACGGTCGAGGCAGGCACCACATATCTGTTGTGGTTCATGCCGGCACTGGCGCTGCAATTCGTGATGCAGGCAATGGCCGCCGCGCTGCGGGCCACCGGCATCGTGCGGCCGAGCATGCTGGTGCAGGTGTTCGCGGTCGTCATCAACATCGCGCTGGCGCCGGTGCTGATCTCCGGCTGGGGCACCGGCCACGTCTTCGGCGTTGCCGGCGCGGGCCTGGCCAGTTCGATCGCCGTCCTGATCGGCGTGCTGATGCTGTTTGCGTATTTCCGCAGGTTCGAGCGCTATGTCCGCTTCGAGCCGAAGCAGTGGCGTCCGCAGTTTCGGCAATGGAGGCGCATCCTCAATGTCGGGCTGCCGGCCGGCGGCGAGTTCGCGATCATCTTCGTCTGGATGGGCGTGATCTACTACGTGCTTCGAGATTTCGGCGCGGCAGCCCAGGCCGGGTTCGGCATCGGCACGCGCGTGCTGGGCCTGATCCAGATGCCGGCACTGGCGGTCGCGCTGGCCGCCGGGCCAATCGCCGGTCAGAATTTCGGCGCCGGCGATGGCGGCCGCGTGCGCGAAACCTTTGTGAAGGCGGCGTCGATTGCCTCCGCAGTCATGATCGGCTTCACGATCATTGCGCAGTGCTGGCCCGGCCTGTTGCTCGCGGGCTTCTCGAAGGATCGGGAAACGATGGCTGTCGCCACGCAGTTCCTGCAGTTCGTGTCGTTGAATCTCGTGGCACAGGGGCTGATCTTCACCTGCCACAGCATGTTCCAGGGCCTTGGCAACACCAAGCCGGTGCTGCTCAGTTCGGGTACCCGCTTGCTCTTCTATGCGGTGCCGGTGATCTGGCTCTCGACGCAGCCGGGCTTTGCGATCGAGCAGGTCTGGTACCTGTCGATTGCGACCTCCACGCTGCAGGCATGTCTTGCCCTGTGGCTGTTGCGACGCGAGTTCAGGAAACGGCTGGCGCCGCCGGTGCGGAACGTCAGTCTCGCGCCGATGCCGGCTGAGTAGCGGACGTCTTCTGCCCGCGGGTCCGCGTCGAAATCGCGACCGTCGCCACCACGGCGGCGGCGAACGCCACGATCTGCCAGGTGATGCGCTCGTCGTTGAAGTAGGCCGCCAGCGCGAACGTGACGAACGGTTGCAGCAGCTGCACCTGAGACACCCGCGCGATGCCGCCCATGGCAAGGCCCGCGTTCCAGGCGAAGAAGCCGATCCATTGCGAGAAGAAAGTGACGTAGAGCAGGCCGAGCATCGGCTTTGCCGGCAGTTGCAGGATGTCCGCGGGCATGGTGAGCAGAGCCGCGGGGATCGAGATCGGCAGCGCGATGACGAGGATCCAGCTGATGACTTCCCAGCCCGGCATATGCGAGGTCAGTCGCCCCGAGAAGGCGTAGCCGATCGCCGCGACGGCCACCGCGGCGAACAGGAAGAGGTCGCCCGTCGTCAACGTCCCTCCGCCGTCGCGCAGCGCAAAGGCGATCACCAGCGCCGCCCCCGCAAGCGAGGCGACCCAGAACAGGGCTCGCGGACGCTCATGGGTGATGGCGACCGCCACCAGCGCCGTCGCAATAGGGAGCACGCCGAGCACGACCCCGCCATGCGAGGCATCGACCGTCTGCATGCCCCACGCCATGAACAGCGGAAACAGGATGACGACGCAGATCATGGCGATGACCAGCTGCGGCCAGAGCTCACGTGAGGGCAGCGGCCGGCGAAGCGCGATCAGAAGTGCGAGCGAACAGACGCCGGCGATCGCCGCGCGGAGCGCCGTCAGCGCCACCGGATCGATGACGGACACCGCTAGCCGCGTCGCCGGCAGCGTGCCGCCGAAGATCGCCATACCGACGAAGCCGAGCAGGAGACCGAACTGTTCGCGCTGAGAGTGTGACGGCATGACATGCGTGGTCGTGGACATGCGCGTCTGGTTACCGGCTTCGCCCGATTCCGCATAGCCGGCTCATGCGGTGCACATGGCCGCCATGCGCGCGTCATCTCGGTGCAATGCTGCTCCACAGCAAGCCGAGACCGGAGAGGAACAGGAGGCCAAGCACGATGTCGTAGAAATTGCGGTCGTTCAGCGTGCGGTAGGTCCACATGCCGAGCCGTGCGCCGACCAGGGTGCCGGGCAGCGCCAGCAGCGCGAGCCAGAATACTTCCTTCGCGACGAAGCCGCTGGCGACCTGGAGGGCAAGCGCCGCGCCGAGTACGGTGCCGTTGAAGATCTGGAATACGCCGCGGCGCTGGTCCTTGGTCCAGCCGCGCACGCTCGCCCACAGCGTCGGCAGCGGGCCGGAGAGGCCGGCGAGGCCGCCCAGGATGCCGCCGGCAAAGCCGACCGCGGCATCGGCCATGCGTCCACCAAAACGGATCGCCAGCGGCGTGCGGACGAAATACAGCGCGGTCGGAAACACCACCAGCATCGCACCGACGCTAACCTTGAACGTGGCCGGATCGGCGCGCGCCACCAGCAATGCGCCGATTGGCATGCCGGCGAGGCCGCCGAGCACGAAGGGCAAAGCGAGGCGGAAATCCATCAGGCGCCACATCGACGGCAAGGTCGAGAGCTGCGAAGAGACCGAGCAGATCAGCACCAGCGGCACGGCCAGCGCAGGCGACAGCACATAGAGCCAGATCCCGAGCGCCATCAGCGCGGTGCCGAATCCGGCCAGCCCGGACACGAAGCCGCCGGCCAGCGCGCCGAACAGCAGGACGGCATAGGTCGCGGGATCCACTCTTGTCTCTTCCTTGTCATTCCGGGCGCGCGTCAGCGCGACCCGGAATCTCGAGATTCCGGGTCTGGTGCTTGTGCACCATCCCGGAATGACGGTGTGTGTGAAGGGGCATCGTTTACACGACGCGGCGGGCAGGTACTATCGCATTCGCCGAACGAAATAACATGGAAACGCGCCCGATGAGTTCATCCCCGAAGACATTCCTCGTCTGCCACGGCGCCTGGTCGGCCGGGTGGGCCTGGAAGAAGATGCATCCGCTGATGATCAAGGCCGGCCACCGCCTGGTGACGCCGACCTATACCGGGCTCGGCGAGCGCGCGCATCTGGCACACCCGGCAATCGATCTCGACACGCATATCACCGACATGCTGCAGGTCATCAAGTACGAAGACCTCCGCGATTTCGTGCTGATCGGCCATTCCTATGGCGGCATGGTCGCGACCGGCGTTGCCGACCGCGTGCGCGACAAGGCGAAACAGCTGATCTATATCGACGCCTTCGTGCCCGCGGACGGCCAGTGCCTGCTCGACTTTCTGCCCGATTCGGAGCAGCGGCGCAGGCGCGAGGCGCCCAAGTCGAGCGACGGCTGGCGCGTGCCGCCCAACCCGACGCCGCCGGACACGTCTGCCGAAGACGTCGCTTGGCTCAGCGAGCGCCGCGTCCACATGCCGATCGAGTGTTTTGCGCAGAAGCTGAAGCTGTCCGCGCCCCTGAGCCTGCCGCGCAGCTACATCTACGCCACCCGCATCACGCCCGCCGACACCTTCGGGCCGTTCGCGAAGATGACGAAGAACGATCCGGCCTGGCGCTATTTCGAGATCGACGCCAGCCATTCGCCGAACGTCACCGCGCCGGAAGCGCTGACAGCATTGCTGGAGAAGATCGCGGATTAGCAGATTGGCGCACGTCGTGTCGATCGATTCTGGACTTGGCCGGAAGCGGCAGCTTTTCTCTATCCGCCTGTTTGGGCATGCGATAAGCTCACTGACAGGCTGCAATATCTCCTCATGACATGGGAGACGGAGCGTCCCGCGGTTCGGAGTTCGGGCGCGACGCAGTCTTGAGAGTCGAACACTGGTCGAGGAGTCCGATGGACAAACCTCTGCAAGGTGTGACCGAGACAGCCACCGTCGTGGACGGTCACTTGCAGGTTGCGCTCGACAACATGCCGGGCGCGCTCGTCTATACCGACGAGGACCTGAACATCGTCTTCTGCAACGACCGCTTTAGAGAGATGTATCCCGTTCCCGCCGATCTGCTTCAGCCCGGCCAGCCCTATCCACAGTTCCTGCGCTACCTCGCGACCCATGGCTATTACGGCAAGGGCGACGTGGACACGATGGTGGCGCGTCGCGTGGAAAGCCTGCGCCATCCGACGGGCAAGAGCTTCGAGGATGTGACGCCGGACGGTCGATGTTACCAGATCCATCGTCGCAGAGCCGCCACCGGGGGAACCGTGACGGTGATGACCGATGTCACCCGACAGAAGCAGGCCGAGCAGGAACTGGCGAGCAAGGAAGCCGAGTTTCATCTGTTGCTGGACAACATGCCCGGAGCGCTCGTTCACACGAACGACGATCTGAATATCGTCTTCTGCAACGACCGATTCAGGGAAATGTATCCCGTTCCCGCCGGTCTGCTTCAGCCGGGCCAGCCATATCCTGAATTCCTGCGCTACCTCGCAACCCATGGCTACTACGGCAAGGGCGACGTGGACACGATGGTGGCGCGTCGTGTGGAGAGCTTGCGCCATCCGACAGGCAAGAGCTTCGAGGATGTGACGCCGGACGGCAGATGCTACCGAATCTATCGGCGCAGGGCTGCTGCCGGCGGCACAGTGACCGCAATGACGGATGTCACGGAGCAGAAGCGGGCCGAACAGGAACTGGCGAACAAGGAAGCCGAATTTCACGTGGCGCTCGACAACATGCCCGGCGCGCTCGTCTACACCGACGAGGATCTGAACATCGTCTTCTGCAACGACCGCTTCAGGGAAATGTATCCGGTCCCCGCCGAACTGCTTCGGACGGGGCGACCTTACCCGGACTTCCTCCGCTATCTCGCCGAGCACGGCTACTACGGCAAGGGCGAAGTCGATGCGATGGTAACGCGGCGGGTGGACAGCCTGCGCAATCCGACCGACGCGAGCTTCGAGGACAGGACGCCAGGCGGCCGATGCTATCGTATCCGGCGTCGCAGGGTTGCTTCAGGTGGCGCGGTCACGGTGATGACCGACGTTACCGAGCAGAAGGCTGCCGAGCAGGCGCTCATGGAGGCCAAGCAACGCCTGGAGGAGGCCAACGGAAGCGTCACCGAGAAGAACCGGGTGCTCGAAGCGCTTTCCGCGAAGCTGTCGAAGTATCTTTCGCCGCAGGTTTACGAATCGATCTTCAGTGGCGCGCAGACGGTCGAGATATCCGCCAAGCGGAAGAAGCTGACCGTATTCTTTTCCGACATCGCAGGCTTCACCGAGACCACGGACCAACTGGAAGCGGAGGAGCTGACGGACGTCCTGAATCAATATCTGACCGAGATGTCGAAGATTGCGCTCGCGCACGGCGCCACCATCGACAAGTTCATTGGCGACGCGATGCTGATGTTCTTCGGCGATCCCGAGACAAGGGGCATGCAGGAGGATGCCAAGGCCTGCGTGATGATGGCGATCGCAATGCAGCGCCGCATGCGCGAGCTCGAGCAGGAATGGCGGGCGCGCGGACTGGAGCGACCGTTCCGCATGAGGATCGGCATCAGCACCGGCTTCACCACCGTGGGCAATTTCGGCAGTCGCGACCGGATGGACTACACGATTTACGGCAACCAGGTGAATCTGGCGGCGAGACTTCAGTCCGCGGCCGAGCCGGGGGGCGTTCTGCTGTCCTACGAAACCAATGCCCTCGTGCAGGGCATAGTCCTCACCGAGGAATACCCGCCGATGACCGTGAAAGGTTTCGTAAGGCCGATCAACGTGTACAAGGTTCTCGGCACCTACCAGGAACTGGTCGACGACGGCAGGGTAGTGCTGCAGGAGCGCGATGGCTTGCGAGTTCTGGTTGATCTGACCAAGCAGGTGAGCTCCGAGGCGATAAAGGTGCTGGAAGAAGTGCTGGCTGAGTTGAAGCGGCGCGGCTAAAGGCCATCTGATGTTCAAGATGGCGAGGGGCCCGGCGTGTTCGCGCCGAGCCCCTCATTGAACATATCAGCCAGCCTGTAAGCCGGGTTCTGTAGGGCACCGCCCGCTTGCGCGAACGATACGTGACGGCCATTCCTCTGGGACCATGTTCGCACATGGCCTCGAGCAACCTACCCGGACGGCGGGCTTGACATAGCCCTGCGGCGTTTTCGCTTGCGCGAACGGCCCGCGATGCCGTCCCTATTCGGTTTTGCTCCCGGTGGGGTTTGCCCTGCCGTCGCCGTTGCCGGAAACGCGGTGCGCTCTTACCGCACCTTTTCACCCTTGCTCCGTCCGAAGACGGGGCGGTTCGTTCTCTGTGGCACTTTCCCTGGGGTTGCCCCCGCCGGATGTTATCCGGCACCGCATGTCGATGGAGCCCGGACTTTCCTCTCCGGCAGCCTTTCGACCATAGCCGGAGCGGCCGTCCGGCCGACTGACGTCCCTGTGATGGGGGTTCGGGCGGCCTGCGTCAAGCGGATTGAGTGGGCCGGAATCGGCCAAATAAATTATCCTGAACATGTCGTTTTGCACACCTGTCGTTCGACCGGATGTCGGCAATCCAGCCAATCAAGGGAGTGGTGCAATGCAGTACTTGTTGTTGATCTACCGGAGCGAAGCCGAGCTCGGCAAGATGGACGCCGCGGCACGCCGGGAAATGATGACGGATTATGGCGCGTTCACCCAATCCATCGTCCAGAGCGGTCATTTCAAGGCCGGCGACGGCCTGCAACCGACCACGACCGCGACCACCGTGCGGGTCCGCGACGGCAAGACCCTGACCACGGACGGCCCGTTCGCGGAGACGCGGGAGCAGCTCGGCGGCTATTACCTGATCGAGGCCAAGGATCTCGACACCGCGATCGCGATTGCCGCGCGGATTCCCGGTGCCAAGGCGGGCTCGATCGAGGTCAGGCCGATCATGATTTACGATTGACCGCGCATGCTCACGGCCGAAGGCGACATCGAAAAAATCTTCCGCAACGAGGCGGGCCGGGCGATGGCCACGCTGATCCGTCTCGTCGGCGATTTCGATCTGGCGGAGGACGTACTTCAGGACGCCTTTGCGGTGGCGCTGGAATGCTGGCCGGCCGACGGGCCGCCTTCCAATCCACGCGCGTGGCTGATCAATGTCGGGCACAACAAGGCGATCGACCGCATTCGCCGCAACATCGCCTTTCGCGACAGGCAGCGGCAATTGGCGAATGAGCTCGAGCTCGGCGCATCCGCCCAATGCGAGGCCGCCGACACCGTGCTCGACGACGACGTGCTGCGGCTGATCTTCACCTGCTGTCATCCGTCGTTTGCGCCGGAGGTGCAGGTGGCGCTCACCCTGCGCACGGTCTGTGGTTTGAGCACGGCGCAGGTGGCGCGCTCCTTCCTCGTCGGTGAAGAGGCGATGGCACAGCGGCTCACCCGCGCCAAGCAGAAGATCCGCCTCGCGGGCATTCCCTACGAAGTGCCGGAGCGCGACGCATTTGAGCCGCGGCTGCGCGGCGTGCTCGCGGTGATCTATCTTGTCTTCACCGAAGGCTACGCGGCGACATCGGGCGAAGATCTGATGCGCCCGGATCTCGCGCGCGAAGCGATCCGGCTGGCGCGGTTGCTTGACGGGTTGATGCCGGGCCGTGGGGGGATCAAGGGCCTGCTCGCGCTGATGTTGCTGCACGACGCCCGCCGCGCCGGGCGCCAGACCGACGGCGGCGACATCGTGCTGCTGGAGGAGCAGGACCGCGCTCTCTGGGACGGGACGCAGATCGCCGAAGGCCTGGCGCTGGTCGAGGAAGCGCTACGCATTGCGGGCCGGCCGGATTCCTACGCGGTGCAGGCGGCGATCGCCGCCCTGCATGCGCGCGCCGGAAACCATGCGGACACCGACTGGCCGCAGATCGCGGGCCTCTACGAGGTGCTGCTGCGCATCAGCCCGACGCCGGTGATCGAGCTCAACCACGCCGCCGCGGTGTCGATGGTCGATGGCCCGGAGCGCGCGCTGCGGCTGATCGATGCGCTCGAGGCGCGCGGCGCCCTGAAGGGTTACGAACTGCTGCCGGCTGTGCGCGCCGATCTGCTGCGCCGGCTCGGCCGGCATGATGCAGCGCGCAATGCCTATCTCGCGGCCTCGGCTGCGACTCAACTTGAGCCGCTGCGCCGCCTCTACGAGCGCCGTCTGGTTGAGCTCGATCGCCCTTCCGTGGCCAAAAACTGAGCGTTCGTTCGCTTGCAAGCCATGCCGGCAGGTCTAGAGTCCCCGCTTTACTCGAGGGGATTTGCCATGGCTGACGAAAAGGATTTGGCCTCGCCGAGCTACTATTCGACCGTATCGGGTACCGTCGGCACCACCATGATGGTGCAGGCGGCGCGCAAGGGCCCGCCCTGGTTGCGCTACCTCCTCTATACCTTCGCCGCCATCACTGCGCTGGTGACCGTGGCAGGGCTGATCGACAAGGTGACGAGCGTCGGCAGCCTGCCGGCCTGCGATGCGCAGACCACCCGCGACACGCTCTCCGACCTCAACAGGGAGAACAAGTTCAGCGCGACGAAGTACAATTTCATCAAGGACGTCGCGAAGACCGATACCGAGGTCACCTGCACGGCGAGTCTTGCGCTGAAGGGGGGCGGCAATGTCGAATACGACTACCGCATCACCGAGGACGGCGGGACGGTGAAGGTGAAGATCACCGAGATCAGGAGATAGCGTTGCAGAGCGGGTGGAGCGCAGCGATACCCGTCAATACCGCAGCAAGGATGATGGGTTTCGCAAGAGCTCAACCATCCTACGATTCTACGAACCGCAGCGCTCGCTCGATCGCGTGCGAGGCGTCCAGCAAAATCTCCGCAACCTCCTGCTCGCGGCGCGGTCCAAGCCGCGCGCGCACGGCCGATACCGTCATCGCCGCCGCGGGTCGGCCGTCGACGGTCTTGATCCAGGTGGAGATCGACTTCGTGCCCTGCACGAGGCCGACCTCGCGCAGATTGTAGCCGCGCCGCCTGGCCGCGGTGATCTGGGCCAGAACTGCGGCGGCATCGATGCGGTAAGCCACGAATCTCGCTTCATTGGCGGCCACGATCTTCCTGGCTTCCTGCGCTGGCAGCGCGGCGAGGATGGCGACGCCTGCGCTGGAGACGCCGAGTGGGCGACGCGCGCCGACCTCGATCGATAGCACCTTGATCGGGTAGGCGCCGATCCGGCGGTCGACGCACAGCGTATCGTTGCCGGTGCGCACCGTCAGGAACAGGGTGTCGCCGACACGTTCCGACGTTCGCCGCAGCACCTCGTCCGCAGCAGTGAGCAGGGGCGAGCGCGTCGGCCGCGCCAGCGCCAGTTCCGGCACCTGGTTGCCGATCGCGTAGCGGCCGGTCTTCCCGCTGCGCTCGACAATGCCCTCCTCGATCAGCGCGTGAACGATCCGGTGCACGGTCGGGCGGGTCAGGCCGGTGGCCTGCACCACGTCGGCCAGCGGCAGGCCGGTCTCGCGCCCGGCGGCGAGAATGCGCAGCACCGCGAGCGCCCGCCGGATCGCCTGCGCGCCTTGCCGCGGTTCTTGCCTCGGTTCCGCCCGCAGGCCGGCCCGCATGTCGCAGCCTCCTCGTCCACAATGTGGACAAAAACCGCACAATTTCGTCGACAGGTAAAGCCCGCAAATCCGATGATCGGCCGGGAATGAGAACAGGCGGACCCGATCCGCCACCGACCCGCCGGGAGGATGCCATGAGATTTCCGACATTGAGATTTCCGACGCTGGTTGCAACTGCGTTGGCGGCGATGCTTGCGGGTAACGCGGCGGCCCAGGAATGGCCTTCGCGGAACGTCAAGCTGATCGTGCCCTATCCGGCGGGCGGCAACGTCGATACCGCGGCCCGGATCGTCGCCGACAGGCTGCAGGAGAAACTCGGCCAGCCCTTCGTCATCGAGAACAAGGCCGGCGCCGGCGGTCTGATCGCGGGCGAAGCCTTCGCCAAGTCGACCAACGACGGCTACACGCTGTTCGTCGGCGCCAACGGGCCGGTGCTGTTCGCGCCCGAGATCGCCAAGCGCGACGCCTATCAATGGAAGCGCGACTTCGTGCCCATCACCACGATCTCGATGACGCCGCTGGTGCTGGAGGTGCATCCTTCCGTCAAGGCGCAGAACCTGAGGGAATTCCTCGATCTCGCCAAGCGCGAGCCGGGCAAGATGACGATGGCCTCTCCCGGCGCCGGCACCACCAATCATTTGTTGAGCGAGCTCGCGCAATCCTCGCTCGGGCTGCAATGGGTCACCGTGCACTACCGTGGCAACGCGCCGGCGACCAACGACCTGATCGGCGGCCAGGTGCATTTTGCCTTCGACCAGATCTCGGTCGCGTTGCAATACTTCAAGAACGGCATGCTGCGGCCGCTGGCCGTGACCAGCACCAAGCGCACTTCGTGGCTGCCCGACGTGCCGACCTTCAAGGAGCTCGGTTACCCCGATTTCGACGCCCAGACCTTCACCGGCCTGTTCGCGCCCGCCGGCACGCCGGCGCCGATCGTCGCCAAGCTGCACGAGGCGATGACGGCGATCCTGAAGGATCCCGCGGTGGTGGAGAAATTCGACAAGATCGGCGCCGAGGCGGTGGCGATGACGCCGGCCGACTTCACGGCCTATCTTTCGCGCGAGGACGCCAAGTGGATTCCGATCGTGCGCAAGGCGGACATCAAGACCAACTGATCGCGCCCGAGCCCTGCGAGACGGACATGCGGATCGATCCTGCGGAACTCGGTGCGGAACGCATCTACCGCCTGATGACCGGCATCGTGGTGCCGCGTCCGATCGCCTGGGTGACGAGCCTGTCGGCGAAGGGCGTGCTGAACCTCGCGCCGTTCAGCGCCTTCACTTTCGTGTCGCAGAAGCCGCCGATGCTCGCGATCAGCATCGGCCGCAAGGCCGGCGTCTGGAAGGACACCGCGCACAACATCCTCGACACCGGGGAATACGTCATCCACATCGCCGATACGCCGCTGATGCAGGCGCTGCACGACAGCTCCGTCGAGCATCCTCCTGATGTCAGCGAGGTCGAGCACCTCAATCTCGCGACCGTGCCGAGTGAACTGATCAAGGTGCCGCGCCTGGCGGCGCCGCCGGTCGCGATGGAGTGCCGGTTTCGCCAGTGCCTCGAATTCGGCGAGGCGAAGAGTCGCCTGATCGTCGGCGAGGTCGTCATGTTCCATGTCCGCGACGGGCTCGTGAACAACGGCAAGGTCGAGACGAGGGAGCTCGACCCGATCGCCCGCATCGGCGGTCCCCGCTATGCGAGCCTCGGCGAGATCGTGACGCTGAACACCGTCTTTCAAACACCGAAGACAAACGACTGAGCGCGGCCGCATCCCGCCGCGAGGAACAAGGAAGTCCTGCACATGCGATTGCTGAGCTACGAGGTGAAGGGCGAGCCGCGCTACGGCGTGCTGGTCGGCGAGGGCGTCGTCGACCTCTCCAGCCGGATCGGAGGCGAGTTTCCGGACCTGAAGGCGCTGATCGCGCGCGACGGGCTTTCGGCCGCCCGCAAGGCCGTGGCCGGAGCCAGGCCCGACTTCACGCTCGGGCAACTGGCGCTGCTGCCGCCGATTCCCGCGCCGGAAAAACTGTGGTGCATCGGCGTCAACTACAAGGACCGCAACGAGGAGTACAAGGACGCCTCGGACCTGCCGAAATATCCGAGCCTGTTCGTGCGCAGCCCCTCGTCGGTCACGGGCTCCGGCCAGCCGATCGAGAAGCCGAAAGTGTCCGACCAGCTCGACTACGAGGGCGAGCTCGTCATCGTCATCGGCAAGGGTGGCCGCCACATCCCGCGCGAGGCGGCATGGTCGCACATTTTCGGCATGACGCTGGCCAACGAGGGCACCATCCGTGACTGGCTGCGCCACGGCAAGTTCAACGTCACCCAGGGCAAGAACTTCGACCGCTCCGGCAGCATCGGGCCGTGGATCGTCACCGCGGACGAATGCGATCCGCGCGGGCCGCACGACATCGTCACCCGCGTCAACGGCGAGGTGAGGCAGCAGGATTCCACCGAACGGCTGATGTTTCCGTTCGATTTCCTCATCCACTATCTCTCCACCTTCGCGACGCTGAAGCCCGGCGACGTCATCCTGACGGGAACGCCGACCGGTGCGGGCGCGCGCTTCGATCCGCCGCGTTGGCTCAAGGTGGGTGACGTCGTGGAGGTGGAATCCTCGCGCATCGGCGTGTTGCGCAACACCGTGGCGGCGGAGCAATAGTCATGCTCGACACCGCCACGATCGAACGCCTCGCGGCGCAGCTCGACGAGGCCGAGCGCGCCAAGTCGCAGATCGGAATATTCACACGCGAGTATCCCGGTCTGACCATCGAGGATGCCTACGCAATCCAGCGCGCCTGGACGAAACTGCAACTGGCGCGCGGCCGCATCGTCAAGGGCCACAAGATCGGTCTCACCTCCAAGGTGATGCAGAACGCGGTCGGCATCGGCGAACCCGATTACGGCGTGCTGTTCGCCGACATGTTCTATCCCGACGCCGGCCCGATCCCGTTCGACCGCTTCACCGCGCCGCGCATCGAGGTCGAGCTTGCCTTCGTGTTGAAGGCGCCGCTGCGCGGGCCGGACTGCACGATCTTCGACGTGCTGAATGCCACCGACTACGTGACGCCGGCTCTCGAGATACTCGAGACGCGCATGCATCGCGTCGATCCCGAGACCGGCAAGGCGCGCAAGGTCATGGACACGATCTCGGATAACGCCGCCAATGCCGCGCTGGTGCTCGGCGGCCGGCCGTTCCGCCCGCTGGACGCCGACCTGCGCTGGATCGGCGCGCTCCTGTTCCGCAACGGCGAGGTGGAGGAAACCGGCCTTGCCGCCGGCGTGCTCAATCACCTGGCCAACGGCATCGCCTGGCTCGCCAATCGCCTGGCGCCGCATGGCGAGCATCTTGCCGCCGGCGAGGTCGTGCTCGCGGGATCGTTCACCCGCCCGGTCGAGATCCGCCGCGGCGACACATTCCATGCTGACTACGGGCCGTTCGGCTCGGTGTCCTGCCAGTTCGTTTGAGGAGAGGGATCGTCATGACCGGACCGTCGCGCCGCAAGAGCATCCACATCGGCGGCTTCAAGCACGCCAATCCGATCCCGAACGCCAGCCGCATCGGCAGTCTCGTGATGTCCGGCGTCATTCTCGGCCGCGACGCTGCGGGGAAGATGCCGGAAAGCCTGGAAGCGCAATGCGCCAACATGTTCGGGCACATGAAGGCGACCGTGGAGGCGGCGGGCGGCTCCACCGATGACATCATCAAGATGACGGTGTGGCTGAAGGACCGCTCGCAGCGCGGCCCCGTCAATGCCGAGTGGTTGAAGATGTTTCCCGACGAGCATTCGCGGCCCGCGCGCCATGCGCTACCGATGGACAACATGGAAGGCGGCGCGCTGGTGCAGTGCGACTTCACCGCCGTGATCGACTGACAGGAGTTTCCCGTGCCGACCTATCTTCCGTTCGATCCGAATCCGCGCCGGCCGTCAAAATTGCCGCCGAAGGGAACCATCGACAGCCAGTTCCACGTGCTCGGGCCGATCGAGAAATATCCGGAGCGGCCCGGCGCGGCCTACCGGATGCCGACGGCGACCTGGGAAGCGGCGCTGCGCATGCACAAGGCGCTCGGCATCGAGCGCGGCATCATCGTGCAGACCACGACCTATGGCGCCGACCACGCCGTGGTGCTCGACGCTCTTGCCGAGATGGGCCCGACCTACAAGGCCTGCGCCAACGCGCTGGTGTTTGCCGAAAAGGACGACGCTTACCTCGCAAGGCTGCACGACGCCGGCGTGCGCGGCGCGCGCTTCAGCTTCCGCCAGGAACTGGGCGCCGTGCTGTCGGACAAGGACTTCGCACGCGCGATCGCGCGGATCCGCGAGCTCGGCTGGTACGCCAAGATCCAGCCAGAGAAGGACGGCATCGTTTCCAGCGTGGAGAAATACGCCTCGCTCGATGTGCCCGTGCTGATCGACCACATGGCGCGCCCCGATCCTGCGCGCGGCAAGGACGATCCGAACCTCGTCAAGATGCTGGAGCTGCTGTCGAAGGGCAATTTCTGGGTGATGCTCTCGCTCGGCGAGAAGACTTCGAAGAGGGGCCCGCCCTGGGACGACGTCATCCCGATCGCACGCGCCTATATCGAGGCCGCCCCCGACCGCTGCGTCTGGGCCAGCGACTGGCCGCATCCGGTCTCCGTGGTGCAGCCGCCTAACGACGCCGACCTGCTGGAGCTGATGTACCGCTACGCGCCCGACGAGGCGACGCTGGAAAAGATCATGGTGCGCAATCCGGCGAAGCTGTTCGGGTTTGCGGAGTAAGTGAAGCGCACAAGAATTGTAGGGTGGGCAAAGCGAAGCGTGCCCACCTTCACATCCGTGCTTGAAGAGGTGGGCACGGCGCAAACGCGCCTTTGCCCACCCTACGCATTGAGGTGTTGCGCATCCGCCGCGACTGCCCCTCACCCCGACCCTCCAAGAGCCAGGCTTTCGCTCGGCTCTTCCCCCAGGAAGAAGGGGTGAGGGGGCTCGCCGCCGCTGCGGACTACTTCGTCGCCATCTTCACCGCCTCGGCCGGCAGGCTCGACAGCAGGGCGTGCAGCGTCTCCATGGTCGAATGGTCGAACACGCCGTCGATCTTGGCGGGACGGAAATGGCGCTGGAATGCGGCGACCACTTCCATGGTCGCGCCGTCATACTTGCCGGTGACGGGAATGCCATAGCCGTATCTGGCGAACGCGGTCTGCATGTTCATGACGTCGTCGCTGATCGACCCGAGTTGTAGCAACTCGCCGCGCACGATCGGCGCCGGCTGCACCCAGTGCCCGACGCCGGAATTGGCCAGCGAATGCCACGGGAATTTCTCGCCGGGGTCCTTCTTGCGCGAAGGCGCGACGTCGGAATGCCCGAGCACGCGATGGCCCGGGATGTTGCGGCGGAGCATGATGCCGCGGCACAACGCGATGACGGCCGCGATCTGGCGCAGCGGATAGTCCGGATAGCCCCAGTCGTGGCCGCGGTTGACGATCTCGATGCCGATGGAGCAGGAGTTGATGTCGTCCTCGCCGGCCCAGCTCGACACGCCGGCGTGCCAGGCGCGCTTCGCCTCCGGCACGCATTGCACGATGCGGCCGTCCTCCAGCACGATGTAATGTGCGGAGACGTCGGTGCCGGGCGTGCAGAGCTGCGCGATCGCCCCCTCCACGTCCGGCATGCCGGTGTAGTGCAGCAGGATCATGTCCGGTGTGCGGCCGTTGTTGCGCTCGCCGTAGTTCGGCGAGGGAATGACGTCGGACGCGATCGAGGAGTCCGGGGTAAAGGCCTTCATGTCCGCGGTGCCCTTCGGGACGGGGAGGGCGCGTTGACGCTTCGAATCGACAGCAGCAGACGCGAACGAACCAGACGGCATGACAAGACCAAAACCGGGCGAGACAACGGCAGACAAGAGTGGACGTTTACTATTCCTTTACGATCTGGTCGTGGCAATCCGGAAGTCGCCTGCACAACCGCATTTTGGCGGAGTGTGTGCGGGGTGCATCAGTGCAGTGCGCGACCGATGCGACGCGCTTAAAAGCCGCCGCATACCGTCAACGCTTTCTTAAGGCTAAGTGCCGTTACTAAGTGGTGAAGAGCTGCGACCCCTGTGGGACGCGGCCAAGGCCATTTTCGCGCTCGAAATCTCATGGCAGCCCGGCAAATTCCGTCGTTAGAACAGGGTTTGCGGCCCGCCGGGACCGGCGATCGTGGTGTGCGGAGGTATTTCGACCGGAGCAGCCCGGCGAAGCGCGGTTTGAGGCGCAGGGGTTTTGAGCGCGATGGGCCTGTCAGCTTCAGGGTTCCCTTGTTCCGTCCGGCGCCGCGCCGGAGCCTGCGCATGACGTCAGCCGAACGCCATATCTCCGTGCTCGGCCGCGAGGCGGTCGAGTGGCTCGCCCCGCGCGCTGACGGCATCTATGTCGATGCGACCTTCGGGGCCGGCGGCTACAGCCGGGCGATCCTCGACGTCGCCGGCACGAAGGTGATCGGCATCGATCGCGACCGCACCGCCATTGCCGGCGGCTTTGACCTCGTCGACCGTTCCGAAGGCCGGCTGGTCCTGGTGCAGGACCGCTTCTCCAATCTCGCGGATGTCTGCGCCGCGCAGGGGGTCGACGCGGTCGACGGCGTCGTGATGGACGTCGGCGTCTCCTCGATGCAGCTCGACCAGGCCGAGCGTGGCTTTTCGTTCCGCTTCGACGGCCCGCTCGACATGCGGATGGGGCAGGTGGGACCGACCGCGGCGGATGTGGTCGCCAGGGCCTCCGAGACCGACCTTGCCAACATCATCTACATCTTTGGCGAGGAGCGGAACTCGCGCCGCATTGCACGTGCTGTCGCTGCGGCCCGTAAGGAAGCGCCAATTGCGACCACGCGCGCGCTCGCCGACCTCGTCGCCAGGGTGGTGCGCGCCAAGCCGAACGAGATTCACCCCGCCACGCGCACCTTCCAGGCGCTGCGCATCTTCGTCAACGAAGAGCTCGACGAGCTGCACGATGCGCTTTGCGCCGCCGAGCGCTTGCTGAAGCCGGGCGGGCGGCTGGTCGTCGTGTCCTTCCATTCGCTGGAAGACCGCATCGTCAAGAATTTCCTTGGCCTGCGCGGCAAGGTTTCCGCGGGCTCGCGGCACAGGCCGGAGGTCGCGCAGGCCGCAACCAGTTTCGAGATATTGACCAAACGGCCCGTCACGCCCGGCGAAGCCGAGATCTCGGCCAATCCGCGCGCGCGCTCGGCCAAGCTTCGTGCCGCCGAACGCACCGCGGCCCCGGCGCATGCCGAAGACCATTTGCCGGACTGGCCGCGGCTCGCCGACGTCCTGAGGGGAGGCTGATCGTGCGGATCATCCACCTCTTCGTCGTCGGCATGCTGATCTTCGCGGCGGCCTATGTCTACCGCATCAAGATGGAATCGACATCGAGGGTCGAACGCGTGCAGCGGCTCAACGCCGAGATACGCGAGCAGCGCGACGCCATTGCGGTGCTGCGCGCCGAATGGGCCAAGCTCGATTCGCCGCTGAGGTTGCAGGGCCTGACCGAGCGGCATCTGGGGCTGAAGCCGATCACCGCCCAGCAATACGACCAGTTTAAGAACCTGCCGGAGCGGCCGCCGAACTTCACCAGGGATCCCGACCCGATCGGCTCGATGCTCGACACCATCGAGGCGGCCGGCACCCCCAATGAAATCACCGGTTCGGTCCCGGCCCGGGGAGGGCGGCGATGAGCGAGCGCGACCCCACCGGGCCGGGCGAACCCTGGCGGCAGCGGCTGATCCGCAGCCTGCTCTACGGGCGCAATGTCGACCGCAACGTCAAGGCGCGCGCCCGCGTCGGCTTTGCCATCCTCGCCTTTGCCGCGGTCTATGCCGTGATCGGCGGGCGCCTCGTGATGTTTGCCGTCGGCGCCGACGGCCACGCCGCGCGCCGGACCGCTTCGCAGGACGCGATCGCCACCGCGCGGCCCGATATCGTCGACCGCAACGGCGAAATTCTCGCCACCGACGTCAAGGCTCCGAGCCTGTTCGCGGAGCCGCGCCGCATCATCGACAAGGACGAGGCGATTGAACTGCTCACCGGCGTGATGCCCGACCTCGACACGATCGAGGTGCGCGAGCGCCTGTCCTCGCGCAAGGGCTTCGCCTGGCTGAAGCGCGAGATCACGCCCAAGCAGCAGCAGGCCATCCACAAGCTCGGCATCCCCGGCATCGGCTTCCTGCGCGAGAACAAGCGCGTCTATCCGACCGGCGCCGAGGTCGCGCACCTGATCGGCCTCGTCAACACCGACAACCAAGGCATCGCCGGCATGGAGAAATGGCTGGACAACAACGGTCTGGCCGATCTGCATCGCGCGGGCTTCGCCACCGACCGGCTGCAGAAGCCGGTGGAGCTGTCGATCGACCTGCGCGTCGAGCACGCGCTGCGCGACGAACTATTAAAGGCGAAGGAAAAGTACAAGGCCAAGGCCGCCTCCGGCCTCGTCTCCAATGTCAGGACTGGCGAGCTCGTCGCACTGGTCTCGCTGCCGGATTTCGACCCCAACAACCCCAAGGAAGCGCACGATCCTGAACGTATCAACCGCCTCACCACCGGCGTGTTCGAGATGGGATCGACCTTCAAGACGCTGACGCTGGCGATGGCGCTGGATTCCGGCAAGGCCAACCTCAACACGCTCTTTGATGCGCGCGGTGCGCTGCATTACGGGAAGTTCGCCATCCACGACACCCATCCGCTCGGCCGCTCCATCACGCTGTCGGAAGTTTTCACCTTTTCCTCGAATGTCGGGGCTGCGCGCGTCGCCCTAAGCCAGGGCGTCGAGGCACACAAGGCGTTCCTGAAGAAGGTCGGCCAGCTCGACCGGCTGCGCACCGAATTGCCGGAAAGCGCCTCGCCGATCGTGCCGAAGCGCTGGAGCGAGCTCAACACCATCACCATCGCCTTCGGCCACGGCGTCGCGGTGGCGCCGCTGCAGGCGGTGATGGGCATCAACGCGATGGTGAACGGCGGCCTGCTGATCCCGCCGACGTTCCTGAAGCGCTCGGAGGAAGACGCCAGAGCGCTGGCCAAACGCGTCGTGAAGCCCGATACCTCGGAAAAGATCCGCTATTTGATGCGGCTCAATGCCGAGATCGGCACCGCCAAGAAGGCCGACGTCAAGGGTTACTACATCGGCGGCAAGACCGGCACCTCGGAAAAGGTCGTGAACGGCCGCTATTCCAAGAAGCAGGTGCTCAACTCCTTCACGGCGATTCTGCCCGCCGACAATCCGCAATACCAGCTGCTGATCATGCTCGACGAACCGAAGCCGCTGCCGGAAACCCACGGCTTCATCACCTCGGGCTGGAATGCGGTGCCGACCGGCGGCAATGTGATTGCCCGGATTGCACCGCTGCTGGGGGTCGAACCCCGCTTCGACCTGCCGCCGTCCGACCGCCTCATTCTTGCGGCCTCGAAGACAAACCAGTAATCCACTGCTATTGCCGGTGTGAGTCTTGGCGAGGCTCCGCGGCGGCGGACTGGAACAGCATGCGACTAGGCGATCTCTTTGGCCCCGACGCCACGATCGACGCCTCCGGCGACGCGGTCGAGGTGCGGGGACTTGCCGTCGACAGCCGCGTGGTGAAGCCGGGCGAGCTGTTCTTCGCGCTGGCAGGCAGCAAGACCGACGGTTCGCGCTTTGTCGAGGCCGCCATCGCAGCCGGCGCCGTCGCGGTTGCGGGCGAGCATCGGCCGGAGGGCTTGCATGTTCCCTTCGTGGCGGCGCCAAATCCGCGCCGCGCGCTGGCGCTGGCCGCGGCAAGATTCTTTCCGAAGCAGCCGGGGGTCATCGCCGCCGTCACCGGCACCAGCGGCAAGACGTCGGTGGCGGCCTTCACGCGGCAGATCTGGCAAGGCTTCGGCCATCAGTCGGCCAGCATCGGCACCATCGGCCTGGTTTCGCCGAAGCGTACCGTCTACGGCTCGCTCACCACGCCCGATCCGATCGCGCTGCATCGCCAGCTCGACGAGATCGCCCGCGACGGCGTCACGCATCTCGCCTTCGAGGCGTCCTCGCATGGCCTCGATCAGTACCGCCTGGACGGCGTGCGCGTTGCAGCCGGCGGCTTCACGAATCTGTCGCGCGATCACATGGACTATCATCCCGACGTCGCGCACTACCTCAACGCCAAGCTGCGGCTGTTCCGCGATCTCGTCATCGATGGCGGCACCGCGGTGATCTCTGCCGATCATGACTGCTCGGGCGAGGTGATCGCCGCGGCGCGTGCGCGGAAGCTCCGCGTCATCACCATCGGCCGCAGATCGGACGGCCTGGAAGGCATCCGCCTGCTCGATGCCGCCATCGAGGGCTTTGCCCAGAAGCTCGTCATCGGGCATCGCGGCCGCAAGCACGCGATCAGGCTGCCGCTGGTCGGCGAATTCCAGATCGAGAATGCGCTGGTCGCCGCCGGCCTTGCCATCGGCACCGGCAGCGAGGCGGAGCAGGTATTCGCCGGCATCGAGCGGCTGGAGGGCGCCAAGGGCCGGCTCGAGCGCGTCGGCGAGCGCAACGGCGCGCCGGTGTTCGTCGACTATGCGCACAAGCCGGATGCGCTGGCCAAGGCGCTGCAGGCGCTACGGCCCTATGCCAGGCGCAAGCTCGTCGTCGTGTTCGGCGCTGGCGGCGACCGCGACGCGGGCAAGCGGCCGTTGATGGGCGCGATCGCGGCGGAGAATGCCGATCATGTCATCATCACCGACGACAATCCGCGCAGCGAGAACCCCGCTGCCATCCGCGCCGCCATCCTCGCGGCCGCTCGGGGCGCGACGGAAATCGGCGACCGCAACGAGGCCATCCGCACCGGCATCGCGGCGCTGCAGCCGGGCGATGCGCTGCTGATCGCCGGCAAGGGCCACGAGACCGGGCAGATCGTCGGCAGCCAGACGCTTCCCTTCAGCGATCACGAAGCGGTGGCGGCCGCGCTTGCAACGAGGGTGGCATGACCGCAAAGCCGCTATGGACCGTCGCCGAGATCGCCCGCGCGCTGGGGCTGACGGAGCGGTTTCCGGAGACGCCGATCAGTTTCGTCACCCAGGACAGCCGCCTTGTCAAACCGGGCAGTCTCTTTGTTGCGCTGTCGGGTACGCCGAGCGGCGGCTTCGTCTCGAGTTTCGCCAGCACGCGCGACGGCTGGGAGTTTGCGGCGGGCGCGCAGGCCGCCGGCGCGGTAGCGATGATCGTGCCGAACAAGATCGACGGCGTCACCATCCCCCAGATCATCGTCAAGGATACGCTGATCGACGGTCTCTGGGCGCTCGGCCGCGCCGCGCGCGCGCGTTACAAGGGACCGGTGATCGGGTTGACCGGCAGCGCCGGCAAGACCTCGACAAAGGAATTCATCGGCGCCTATCCCAACGCCTTCGCCAGCCCGTCCAGCTTCAACAATTTCTGGGGCGTGCCGCTGACGCTGTGCAATGGCGATCCCTCCGCCAGCGTCTGGGTCGTCGAGATGGGCATGAACCAGGTCGGAGAAATCGCGCGGCTGTCCGAACTGGCGCGGCCGACAGTGGCGCTGGTCGTCAACGTGCAGCCGGTGCATCTGGAAAAGCTCGGCAGTCTCGAAGCCATCCGCCGCGAGAAGGTGTCCATCGCGCAAGGCCTGCCAAAGGACGGCGTGCTGGTGCTGCCCGGTGACGTCGATGCGCCGGAATGGCGCGGCAAGACCGTCCGCTTCGGTGCCGGTACCGAAGTTCACGAGGCAAGTCATGCTGCGCGCGGCGAGAGCTGGGATGTGACGGCCGAAGTCGCGGGCAGGCAGGTCGGCTTCAGCCTCACGCCCGGCGCGCCGCATCGCCTGCACAACGCGCTGGCCGCGCTCGCATCGATCCATGCCGCCGGTCTCGATCCCGCGCTGCTCGCCCCCGAAATCAACGACGTCGGCATCATGACCGGCCGCGGCGTCGAGCAGACGGTCGCCGGCGCCACACTGATCGACGACAGTTTCAACGGCAATCCCGCGAGCATGGTGGCCGCGCTCGACAGCCTGAAGGCGCGCCCCGTCGCCAAGGGCCGCCGCATCGCCATCCTCGGCGACATGCTCGAGCTCGGCGCGGAGGCGCCGTCCTATCACACGGCTCTCGCCGGGCATCTCGACGGCATCGACGGCGTCTATTGCGTCGGCCCGCTGATGCATCACCTCTACACGCTCCTGCCAAAGGACAAGGGCCTCGGCTGGCACGAAGACCCGGCCACGCTGGAGCCGCAGCAGGTGGCGAGCCTGCTCCGCGGCGGCGATGTCGTGGTGGTCAAGGGCAGCAAAAAAATGTTCTGGGTGAACAAGTTCGTGCCCAGGCTGGTTGCCGCGCTGCAGGCAAGAGCGTAAGGCGCTTATGACGCGTTTTCAGATCGGGGCTGCAAGACTTTCAACCCGCCATGACTCGCCCTTGGCGCGAGGCCGTGGTTAAAGATCGTCTCGCCTTTGCGGCAAGGGGCATATTGAATGCTATACTGGCTGATTACGAACACGGAACTCGGCTTCCTCAAGGGCCTGCTCAACGTGTTCCGCTACATTACTTTCCGCACCGGCGGGGCGATGGTGACCGCCGCGTTGTTCGTATTCCTGTTCGGGCCGTGGATCATCGACCATCTGCGCCTGCGCCAGGGCAAGGGCCAGCCGATCCGCACCGACGGTCCGCAATCTCACCTCATCGCCAAGAAGGGCACGCCCACCATGGGCGGGCTGATGATCCTGTCGGGCCTCGTCGTCTCGACGCTGCTGTGGGCCAACCCGTCCAATCCCTATGTCTGGATCGTGCTGGCGGTGACGCTCGGCTTCGGCTTCGTCGGCTTCTATGACGATTACCTCAAGGTAACCAAGCAGTCGCACTCGGGCTTTGCCGGCAAGCTGCGGCTGCTGATCGAGGGCATCATCGCGCTCGCCGCCTGCTACCTGCTGGTGCGGCTCGGCCGCGACGCGACGTCGACGTCGCTGGCGATTCCGTTCCTGAAGGACGTCGTGCTCAACTTCGGCTGGTTCTTCGTCATCTTCGGCGCCTTCGTCATCGTCGGCGCGGGCAATGCGGTCAATCTCACCGACGGCCTCGACGGGCTTGCCATCGTGCCTGTCATGATCGCCGCCGCCAGTTTCGGCATGATCGCCTACCTGACGGGCAACGCCGTGTTCTCCGACTATCTGCAGATCAGGTACGTCGCCGGCACCGGCGAGCTCGCGGTGCTCTGCGGCGCGGTGCTGGGGGCGGGCCTGGGCTTCCTCTGGTTCAACGCGCCGCCGGCCTCGATCTTCATGGGCGATACCGGTTCGCTCGCCCTCGGCGGCATGCTGGGCGCGACCGCGGTCGCCGTGAAACACGAGATCGTGCTCGCGGTGATCGGCGGCTTGTTCGTGCTGGAGGCGGTTTCCGTCATCGTGCAGGTGGTGTCGTTCAAGTTCACGGGCAAGCGCGTCTTCCGCATGGCGCCGCTGCATCATCATTTCGAGCAGAAGGGCTGGACCGAGCCGCAGATCGTGATCCGCTTCTGGATCATCTCGGTGATGCTGGCGCTCGCCGGCCTGTCCACGTTGAAGCTGCGTTGATCGGTCGATGATCCCGGTCACCTCCTACGCAGGCGGGACGGTTGCCGTCTTCGGTCTTGGCGGTTCGGGGCTGGCGAGCTGCCACGCCCTGAAGGCAGGCGGCGCCGAAGTCGTCGCCGCCGACGACAATCCGGACAATGTCGCCAAGGCCGCGCAAGCCGGCTTCGTCACCGCCGATTTGCGCAGCGTCTCCTGGACGAATTTCGCCGCGCTGGTCCTCACCCCCGGCGCGCCGCTGACGCATCCGACGCCGCACTGGAGCGTGCTGATGGCGCGGCAGGCCGGCGTCGAGGTGATCGGCGACATCGAGCTGTTCTGTCGGGAGCGCCGCCGCCACGCGCCGGACGCGCCGTTCGTCGCCATCACCGGCACCAACGGCAAGTCCACCACCACGGCGCTGATCGCGCATCTGACGAAATTCGCCGGCTACGACACCCAGATGGGCGGCAATATCGGCACCGCGATCTTGTCGCTGGAGCCGCCGCGCATGGGCCGCGTCCATGTCATCGAGATGTCGTCCTACCAGATCGACCTCGCGCCCTCGCTCGATCCGTCGGTCGGCATCCTGCTCAACGTCAGCGAGGACCACATCGACCGCCACGGCACGATCGAGCACTACGCCGCGGTAAAGGAGCGTCTCGTTGCCGGCGTGCAGCCTGCCGGCACTGCCATCGTGGGGGTGGACGACGGTTTTTGCCGCAACATCGCCGACCGCCTCGATCGGTCGGGCAAGAACGTCGTGCGCATCTCCGTCAAGAACCCGCTCGCCAGCGGCATCTATGTCGAGCGCGAGACCATCGTGCAAGCGGACGGCGGCGCGCGCAGCGAGATCGCGCGCCTCGGCGGCATCGGCTCGCTGCGCGGCCTGCACAATGCGCAGAATGCGGCCTGTGCCGCGGCCTGCGCGCTCGCAATGGGGATTTCCGCCGAGACGCTGCAGAATGGATTACGCAGTTTCCCCGGTCTTGCGCACCGCATGGAACAGGTCGGCCGCCGCGGCAACGTGCTGTTCGTCAACGACTCCAAGGGCACCAATGCCGACGCCGCCGCGCACGCGCTGTCGTCGTTCGGCGAAATCTTCTGGATCGTCGGCGGCAAGCCGAAGGCCGGCGGAATCACGGGTCTTGCCGGCTATTTCCCGCGGATCAAGAAGGCCTACCTGATCGGCGAGGCCGCGCCGGAATTCGCGGCCACCCTCGGCGACCGCGTGCCGCACGAGATTTCAGAGACGCTCGACGTTGCGGTGGCCAACGCCGCGCGCGATGCGGAAGCCTCAGGGCTGGCCGATCCCGTCGTGCTGCTGTCGCCCGCCTGCGCCTCCTTCGACCAGTACCGGAACTTCGAAATCCGCGGCGCCGCCTTCCGCGACCTCGTCACCGCGCTGCCGGGCGTGAAGCCGGTGGTGTGAATGGCGCTCTCGTGTCCCGGACGCGGTGCAGCGCGCAGCGCTGCTCCGCAGAGCCGGGACCCATGATTCCCATTGACGATTTCTGGGCCCCGGATCAGCAGCGCATCACGCCGCTTCGCGGCGCGCTGCGCTCTGCTGATCCGGGGCACGAGACCTTCAAATCCTCTCCAATCCATTAACCCCCCGGTAACCAACCTCCGCCACCAATGGGACAGACCTCTGCCCATTGGGGACATCCATGATTTCCCGCGAAGAACGCACGCCGCTGTCCGACTGGTGGTGGACCGTGGACAAGCCGCTGCTCGGCGCGATCTTCGCGCTGATGCTGACCGGCGTGATCCTGTCGCTGGCGGCAAGCCCGCCGGTGGCGACGCGGATCGGGCTCGATCCCTTCCACTTCTTCGGCCGCCATGTGATGTTCCTGCTGCCGGCCTCCATCGTGCTGGTCGGCGTCTCCTTCCTGTCGCCCAAGCAGATTCGCCGTACCGCGCTGATCGTGTTCGCGCTCTCGATCGCGCTGATCGTGGCGACGCTGCTGTTCGGAGCCGAGGTGAAGGGCTCGAAGCGCTGGATCACGATTCTCGGGGTCAACATCCAGGCGTCAGAGTCGGCAAAGCCTGCCTTTGTGGTCGTTGCGGCATGGCTGTTTGCCGAATCCACCAAGCGACCGGAGATGCCCGCGACATCAATGGCGCTGGCGTTGCTGTTGATGCTGGTCACGCTGCTGGTGATGGAGCCGGACTTCGGCCAGACCATGCTGATCCTGATGGTGTGGGGCGCGCTGTTCTTCATCGCGGGCATGCGGATGATCTGGGTGATGGGGCTGGCAGGCGTCGCCGCCGCCGGCCTGTTCAGCGCCTATCTGTTCGTGCCGCATGTTGCCGGCCGCATCAAACGCTTCATGAACCCGGCTTCCGGCGACACCTTCCAGGTCGACATGGCGATGGAAGCCTTCTTCAATGGCGGCTGGTTCGGCCTCGGACCGGGCGAGGGGATCGCCAAGCGCAGCCTGCCGGACAGCCATACCGACTTCGTCTTTGCGGTGGCGGCGGAGGAGTTCGGCATCATCCTCTGCCTGATGATGCTCGCGCTCTACGCCTTCATCGTGATCCGCGCGCTGTCGCGCGCCTATGCCAGCGAGGACATGTTCGCGCGCTTTGCGGCCTCCGGCCTTGCCATCCTGTTCGGCGTGCAGGGTGCCATCAACATGGCGGTCAACCTGCAGCTGATCCCCGCCAAGGGCATGACGCTGCCCTTCGTCTCCTATGGCGGATCCTCCATCATCTCGCTCGCCTACGGCGTCGGCATGATGCTGGCGCTGACGCGGCTGCGCCCGCGCACCGAGGTGGAGTCGAGCAACGAGGCGGGGACCGCGCGCGGCTACGCCTGAGTCTCTCCATCGTCATTGCGAGGAGCGAAGCGACGAAGCAATCCAGCTTCTGGCCGCGGCGAAGCTGGATTGCTTCGCTTCGCTCGCAATGACGGAGCAATACTGCTACAAGCGCGCCCCATGACCACGCCACCCCTCATCCTCCTCGCCGCGGGCGGAACCGGCGGGCACCTGTTTCCTGCGGAAGCCCTCGGTGTCGAGTTGATCCGGCGCGGCTATCGCGTCCGGCTCGCCACCGACTCCCGCGCGCTGCGCTACAGCGGGCTGTTCACCGGCGACATGACCGACGTGGTGCCGAGCGAGACGGTGCGCGGCCGTGATCCCGTGTCGCTGGCGCGTACTGCGATCATGCTCGGCTATGGCATGGTGGTTGCGCTCAATCTGGTGCGGCGGCTGAAGCCATCAGCCGTGGTCGGCTTCGGCGGCTATCCGACGCTGCCGCCGCTGATGGCCGCGCGCCTGCTCGGCGTGCCCGGCATCATCCACGATGCCAATGCCGTGCTGGGCCGCGCCAACCGTTTCCTCTCCGGCCGCGTCAGCGCCATTGCTACCTCGCTGCCCGGCGTGCTCGACCGTGACCCCGCGCTTGCGGGCAAGACCACCACCGTCGGCACACCGATGCGCCCGGCGATCCTCGCCGCCGCCGCGGTCCCTTACGAGTCGCCGCAACCGAACGGACCGCTGCGTCTGCTGGTGGTCGGCGGCAGCCAGGGCGCGCGCGTGATGAGCGACATCGTTCCATCCGCGATCGAGAAGCTGGAGCCGGCGCTGTGGAGCCGCCTCGTGCTCACCCAACAGGTGCGCGAGGAGGACATGACGCGGGTGCGCGCGGTCTACGACCGGCTGAAGATCAACGCCGAGCTGGCGCCGTTCTTCTCCGACCTGCCGGCGCGCCTCGCGCAAAGTCATCTCATCGTCGCGCGCTCCGGCGCCGGCACGGTGGCCGAACTCGCCGCCATCGGCCGCCCCTCGATCCTGGTGCCGCTGCCCGGCGCCATCGACCAGGACCAGTTCGCCAATGCCGGCGTGCTGTCCCAGGCCGACGGCGCCGTGCGTATCGTGCAGGGCGATTTCTCGCCGGACCGTTTGGCCTCGGAGATATCCGCCTTTGCCGCCGAGCCCGCGCGCCTCACCGCCATGGCCGCCAATGCCCGTGGCGTCGGCCGGCTGGATGCTGCCGAGCGGCTGGCCGATCTGGTGGCGAAAGTCGCGGGAATCTAGGCCAAATTCGCGAATTTTCGTTGTTTTGCCGTCATGGCCGGGCTTGTCCCGGCCATCCACGTCTTGCATGAAGTGAAGGAGAATCGTAGATGCCCGGGACAAGCCCGGGCATGACGGAGAATGCAGGGCATATCATGAGACTGCCGCGCGAGATCGGACCCATCCACTTCATCGGGATCGGCGGCATCGGCATGAGCGGCATCGCCGAAGTGCTCGGCAATCTCGGCTACACCGTGCAAGGGTCCGACGCTGCCGACGGCTACAACCTCGATCGCCTGCGCAAGAACGGCATTGCCGTCTTTGTCGGCCACCGGGCCGAGAACATCGGCAGCGCCGCGGTCGTCGTGGTCTCCTCGGCGATCAAGCGCGACAATCCGGAACTGGCGGCGGCGCGCGCGCAGCGCATCCCGGTGGTGCGCCGCGCCGAGATGCTGGCGGAGCTGATGCGGCTGAAGAGCTGCGTCGCCATTGCCGGTACCCATGGCAAGACCACGACCACCACGATGGTGGCGACCCTGCTCGATGCCGGCGGCCTCGACCCGACCGTGGTCAATGGCGGCATCATCAACGCCTACGGCTCCAATGCCCGGATGGGCGCCGGCGACTGGATGGTGGTGGAAGCCGACGAGAGCGACGGCACTTTCCTGAAGCTGCCGACCGACGTCGCCGTCGTCACCAATATCGACCCCGAGCATCTCGACCACTTCAAGACCTTCGAAGCGGTGCAGGAGGCGTTCCGCGCCTTCGTCGAGAACATTCCGTTCTACGGCTTTGCCGTGATGTGCACCGATCATCCAGTGGTGCAGAGCATGGTCGGCCGGATCGAGGACCGCCGCATCGTCACCTACGGGCAGAACCCGCAGGCCGACGCGCAGCTCGCCGATCTCACAGCCATCCCCGGCGGCTCGAGGTTCAAGGTCGTGATCCGCGACCGCAAGCGCGGCGAGGCCCACGAGATATCGGACCTCACGCTGCCGATGCCGGGCCGTCACAATGCCTCGAACGCGACGGCTGCAATTGCGGTGGCGCATCAGCTCGGCGTCTCCGACGAGGCGATTCGCAAGGCGCTAGCCGGCTTCGGCGGCGTCAAGCGGCGCTTCACCAGGACCGGCGAATGGAACGGCGTTACCGTGATCGACGATTACGGCCATCACCCCGTCGAGATCGCTGCCGTGCTCAGGGCGGCGCGGGAATCCTACGGCGGCAAGATCATCGCCGTCGTGCAGCCGCATCGCTATACCCGCCTGCAATCGCTGTTCGCCGAATTCTCCAACTGCTTTGACGACGCCGACACGGTTATTGTCGCGGAGGTTTATCCGGCCGGCGAGGCGCCGATCGAGGGCGTCGATCGCGACCATCTCGTCGCCAGCCTGCGCGCCCACGGCCACCGCCGGGTGTTCGCATTGCCGAACGCAGGCGAACTCGCGAAGGTCGTGCATGGCCTGGCGAAGCCGGGCGATCTGGTCGTCTGCCTTGGTGCCGGCAACATCACCCAATGGGCCTATTCGCTGCCCGGCGAATTGAAGGCGTTGGGTTAGCTGTGGCCTTCCCTGACATCACATCCGGCCTTCGAGCGAGCATGCCGCAACTGCGGGGGCGGCTGCTGGCCAACGAGAGCCTCGCGCCGCTCACCTGGTTTCGCGTCGGCGGGCCGGCGCAGGTGCTGTTCACACCGGCGGATGAGGACGATCTCGCCTATTTTTTGAAGCATCTTCCGAACGAGATTCCGGTCTATGTCGTCGGTGTCGGCTCCAATTTGATCGTGCGCGACGGCGGCATTCCGGGCGTGGTGATCCGCCTTGCGCCCCGTGCCTTTGGCGAGACCATTGCGCAAGGCGATGTCGTCACGGCGGGCGCGGCGGCGCTCGACAAGCGCGTGGCAGAGACGGCGGCCGCGGCCAATATCGGCGGCATGGAATTTTTTTACGGCATCCCCGGCACCATCGGCGGCGCGCTGCGGATGAATGCGGGGGCCAATGGCCACGAGACCAAAGACGTGCTGATCGAGGCTGTTGGCATCGGCCGTGACGGTGCGAGGCACACCTTCACCAGCGCCGACATGAGGTTCGTCTACCGCAGCAGCGGCGTCGATCCCTCCATCATTTTCACCTCGGCAAAATTTCGCGGTGTTGTCGCCTCACCCGAAGCAATCCGCGCGCGCATGAACGAGGTTCAGACCCACCGCGAAACCGCTCAACCGATTCGTGAAAAGACCGGCGGGTCCACCTTCCAGAACCCACCCGGCAACAGCGCCTGGAAGCTGATCGACGCCGCCGGCTGCCGCGGCCTCACCGTCGGCGGCGCGCAGGTGTCGGAAATGCACTGCAATTTTCTGATCAACACCGGCAACGCCACCGGCCATGACATTGAAACGCTGGGCGAAACCGTGCGCGCGCGTGTTAAAGCGAATTCCGGTATAGAGCTGCATTGGGAAATCAAGCGGATCGGGGTCGAGCGAAGCCAATGAAAACCACCATCTTCTTCGGCGGCACCAACAAGGAGCGGCTGGTTTCGGTCGCCACGGCTCAAGCGTTGTGTGAGGCGTTGCCGGAGGCCGACCTCTGGTTCTGGCACGTTGCTGACACCGTGCATGAAGTGTCGAGGGCGCAGTTGCTCGGCCACAAGCGCCCGTTCGAGGATGAGTTCAATCCCGAAAGCCGCGGCACACCGCTCGCCCAGGCGCTCGATCTCGCCAAGGCGGAAGGTCGCGTGTTTGTGCTCGGCCTGCACGGGGGCAGGGCGGAGAACGGCGAATTGCAGATCATGTGCGAGGTGCGCGGCGTGCCTTTCACCGGCTCCGGCTCGGCGTCCTCGCATCTCGCCTTCGACAAGACCGCCGCCAAGCGCTTCGCCGCCCTCGGCGGCGTGCCTTCGCCAGCCGGCATCGACCTCGGCCAGCTCGAGGAGGCCTTCGCCCAATACGGCAAGCTGATCGCCAAGCCGGTCAAGGACGGCTCGAGCTACGGCCTGATCTACGTCGTTGCCAAACAGGATCTCGTCGCCGTGCGCAATGCGGCAAAGACGGAAGAGTATCTGATCGAGCCGTTCATCTCGGGCACCGAAGCGACCTGCGCCGTGCTGGAGCAATCCGACGGCAGGGTGTTCGCGCTGCCGCCGATCGAGATCGTCGCCGCCGAGGGGCGTTTCGACTACACCGCCAAGTATCTGTTGAAGTCGACGCAGGAGATTTGTCCCGGACGCTTCACGCCCGAAGTCACGGTGCAGGTGCAGGATTTTGCGGTGAAGGCGCATCGCGCGCTGTCGTGCTCCGGCTACACGCGGTCGGACTTCATCATCTCGCCGAAGGGACCGGTTTACCTGGAGACCAACACGCTGCCGGGCCTCACCAGGGCCTCGCTCTATCCCAAGGCGCTGAAGGCGCAGGATATCGACTTTACCGATTTCCTGCACGACCAGATCGTGCTGGCGGTCAAGCGCACGCAAAAGTAGCCGGGACCCCCCGGATTATTCCGGGGCCTCAATGTCCGCCAAAACACGACAAACCTGCGGCAAACCCCTCACAGCACGAGCCAAATCGCTGCCTGCGCGGGCCGGCTTTACCCTTTGTTTACCAGGAAGAACGAAGGTTAACGCTGGCGGCGCAGCTGTGCGCTCGGCCGGCCATGGAGGCATGACCGAGACGACATTTGTGCCAACGCCCGCAAAGCCTTGCGGGTCAAGATTGACGGGCTCGTGCAATGGATGGTGCAGGGCGCTCCAGGCGATCCAGGGGATCTGCGGAGCCGAAGACCGACCTGAAGGCGGCCGCCATTGGCGCGGCGGTGCTGCTGCGCGAATATTTTGCATTCGATCGTAAACGCGCGAAGGCGAGGCCCGATCGCGAGACGCCGAGCCGGGCCATTCTCTGGCTCGAGCGCCATACGCCGCGCCGGGCCGTGCTGGCGCTTACGCTCGTCACCCTGATCGGCAGCGCCGCGCTCGGCGTCACCAAGGGCGGCCATGTCGATGCCGTGCTGGCGCAACTCGCCGACGGCCGCAACGCGCTGGCCAATTCCGCCGGCTTCCGCATCACCTCGGTGGTCATCAACGGCCGCAAGCAGCTCAGCCAGGACGAGGTGCTCGGTATCGGCGGCGTCAACGGCCGCTCCTCGCTGCTGTTCCTCGATGCGGCGACCGTCCGCGACAAGCTCAAGGCCAATCCGTGGATCGCCGATGCCACCGTGCAGAAATTCTATCCCGGCCAGTTGCAGATCGACCTCGTCGAGCGCACGGCGTTCGCGTTGTGGCAGCAGGACGGCCGTCTCGCCGTGATTGCCGACGACGGCGCGGTGCTGGAGCCCTATGTGGCGCGCCGCTTCGTGTCGTTGCCGCTGGTGGTCGGCAAGGGCGCCGAGACCCGCGCCCGCGATTTCCTTGCGCTGCTCGCACGCTATCCGCAGGTGCACTCCGTCACCAAGGCCGCGATCTTCGTCGGCGAGCGGCGCTGGAACCTGCGCCTGAAGGACGGCCTCGACATCCGCCTGCCCGAAAACGACGTCGGCAACGCGCTGGCCGCGCTCTCCAGGCTCGACAAGGAAGACAAGCTGTTCTCCCGCGACATCGTAGTGGTCGACATGCGCCTGCCCGATCGCCTGACGGTGCAATTGTCCGAAGATGCAGCCAAGGCCCGCGAGGAGCTGTTCAAGGACAAGAAGAAGAAAAAGGCCGGTGACGCATGAGCGGCCTCGATCGCACCCAGACCCCGAAGACGCGGCCGATGGGAAGGCGCACCACGCTGGTCGCCTCCCTCGACATCGGCACCAGCAAGGTCGCCTGCATGATCGCGCGGCTGAAGCCGAGCCCGCCGAACGACGCGCTGCGCGGCCGCAGCCATGCGGTGGAATTGATCGGCTACAGCCAGATCCAGTCGCGCGGCATGAAGGCCGGCGCGGTCGTCGACCTCGCCGAATGCGAGCAGTCGGTGCGCCAGGCCGTGGCGCTGGCCGAGCGCATGGCCAAGGTGCGGGTCGAATCCGTGCTGCTCTCGGTATCCGGCGGCCGGCTGCAGGGCCATCTGGTCGAAGCCGCGGCCGACATCAAGGGCGGCTCGGTAACGTCCGCCGACGTCACCCGCGTCACCTCCACCGGAATGCGCCACGCCACCGCCGAGGGCCGCACCGTGCTGCACACGCTGCCGACCGGCTATTCGGTGGACGGCGTCAAGGGCATCCGCGACCCCCGCGGCATGGTCGCCCGCCAGTTCGGCGTCGAGATGAACGTCGTCACGGCGGACGCCGCCGTCGCGCGCAACCTGATGCTGGCGGTCGAGCGCTGCCACCTCAACGTCGAGGCCATGGCGGCGAGTCCTTATGTCGCAGGCCTCGCCGTGCTCACTGACGACGAGGCCGATCTCGGCGCCGCCGTGGTCGAAATGGGGGCGGGCTCCACCACGCTAGCCACATATTCGGCCGGCCGGTTTGTCCATGCATGCGGATTTGCGCTCGGCGGGCAACACATCACGATGGATCTGGCGCGCGGACTCTCCGCCTGCATTGCGGATGCCGAGCGAATCAAGACGTTATATGGCACCGTGCTGACCGGCGGGTCCGACGCGCGAGAATTGATGTCCGTACCGACTGCGGGCGACGACGAGGTCGACGCCCCGCAGATCGTGTCCCGCGCCACGATCGCAAACATCGTCCGGCATCGCGCCGAGGAGATATTTGAAATGGTGAGGGACCGCCTGGCGGATTCCCCCTTTGCAGCGGAGCCGAAGGCGCGGGTCGTCCTCTCGGGCGGCGCCTCGCAACTCACCGGCTCGGTCGAACTTGCCACCCGCATCCTGAACCGCCCGGTGCGGATCGGCCGCCCGCTCGGCTTCGGCCGGCTGCCCAACGAGGCCAAGTCCGCCTCCTTCGCGGTGCCGGCGGGCCTGCTGGTTTACCCGCAATACGCCCATCTCGAACATGTCGAACCGCGGCATACGCGGCAGCTCAGGACAGGGACCAACGGATACTTCGGAAAGGTCGGACGATGGCTTCGCGAGGGCTTCTGATGACCGATGTCACCACCGGCGGATTTTCACCAGATCCCGCGGCCACCGGCCCGGGCGAACCAACGCGCGTTTAGCTACGAGAGGCAACCATGGCAGTCAACATCACTCCTCCTGACATCAGCGAGCTGAAACCGCGGATCACCGTCTTCGGCGTCGGCGGCGCGGGTGGCAATGCCGTCAACAACATGATCACCGCCGGGTTGCAGGGTGTCGACTTCGTCGTCGCCAACACCGACGCGCAGGCGCTGACGATGTCGAAATCGCAGCGCATCATCCAGATGGGCACGCAGGTGACGCAAGGCCTCGGCGCCGGCTCGCAGCCGGACGTAGGCGCTGCCGCCGCGGAGGAAGTGATCGACGAGATCCGCGATCATCTCTCCGGCGCCAACATGGTGTTCGTCACCGCCGGCATGGGCGGCGGCACCGGCACCGGGGCAGCCCCCGTGATCGCCAAATGCGCACGCGAGATGGGTATCCTCACCGTCGGCGTCGTCACCAAGCCGTTCCACTTCGAGGGCGCGCGCCGCATGCGCACCGCGGAGGCCGGCATCAACGAACTGCACAAGGTGGTCGATACGCTGCTGATCATCCCGAACCAGAACCTGTTCCGGGTCGCCAATGAAAAGACCACCTTCGCCGACGCCTTCGCGATGGCCGACCAGGTGCTCTATTCGGGCGTCGCCTGCATCACCGACCTGATGGTCAAGGAAGGCCTGATCAACCTCGACTTCGCCGACGTCCGCGCGGTGATGAGGGAGATGGGTAAGGCGATGATGGGAACCGGCGAAGCCTCGGGCGACAAGCGCGCGCTGACCGCCGCGGAAGCCGCCATCGCCAATCCGCTGATCGACGACAGCTCGATGAAGGGCGCTCGCGGTCTGCTGATCTCCATCACCGGCGGCAAGGACCTGACGCTGTTCGAGGTGGACGAGGCCGCAACCCGCATCCGCGAGGAAGTCGACCAGGACGCCAACATCATCGTCGGCGCCACTTTCGACGAAGCGCTGGACGGCGTAATCCGCGTCTCCGTCGTCGCCACTGGCATCGACCAGTCGCTGGTGGCCCGCTCGCTGAGCGGGGCGGCCGCGCCCGCCGTGCAGGCGACGCCGGCTGCGACGCCTGAGAATCGCCTTGCCGACCTGACCGCGCGCCTGCGCGCCGACAACCAGCGCCTTGCCGAGCGCGCCCAGAAGCTGGAAACCGCCGTTTCCGCTCCGGCCGCCGCTCCCGCACCGGCCGTGCAGCGCGCGACCAGCAATGTCGAGCGTGCGGCGCTCGCCGCGATTGCGGCGGCCGTCGCCCCTGAAGCGCCGGCTGCGCCCGCTGCACCGGCAACCTATGGCGATGTCACCGTCCGTCCGGTCGCGCAGAAGCCGACCCTGTTCCCGGACAAGGAGGCCCGCGCCGAATCGCACGAGCCGCCGCCGGCCGAGAACTTCATCCCGCCGGCCGCCGAGCGTCCGCCGTCCCGCAGCCCCCGCATGCCCAAGTTCGAGGACCTGCCGATGCCGGCCCAGGCCGAGATCCGCAAGGCCCAGGGCGAGATCGAGGAGGAGCATCCGCACAAGAAGCTGTCGCTGCTGCAGCGCCTCGCCAATGTCGGCCTCGGCCGCCGCGACGAGGAGAGCGAGCCGCCGATCGCGGCCCGCGCGTCCGGTCCCTCGATGCCGCCGCTGCCGGAACGCAAGCCCGCCCGCACTGTGGCTCAGCAGGTCGCCGCCAGCGAGCCGGTATCAGAATATGCCAAGCAGCGGCCGGCCCCGCAGGGTCTGGACGTCCATGGCCGTCAAGCGCCTGTTGCGCCGGCGCCACAGGGGGACGACCATCTTGATATCCCGGCCTTCCTGCGCCGGCAGGCCAACTGAAGTTTGTAACAATCCTGACGAGACGAGGGGTCCCGGTGGCAGCACCGGGACCTTTACTTTTCCACAGGTGGGCGGGATCGCCACATCCGCACAAGTCACTGTTTTTTATAGAGTAATTATGCTTTACGGGCTTTGATCGGTAGGCCGTAACCGTGCAGACCGCCGCCGCAATTTGGTTAAGCTTTGGCGCGAATGCGGCATAGATGGGGTAACAATCCGTAAAAAAGCGTGAGTTGGCGTGCTTTCGGGCACCAATTACAGTCCATCTCGACTTGGGGATGCTTGAAGTGGGGATGCTTGAAGAATGAGTCGGTCCCGGGAGTGGGTTCGGTCGGTCTTTGAGTGAGTCGGGTAGTGGGCAGTCTTCGGATGAAATTGAACCGTCAAACCACGCTTCGGTCGCAAGCCACCGTGACGGGCGTCGGCGTTCATTCGGGTTTACCCGTCAATCTCACCATTGGACCTGCGCCCGTTGACGCAGGTTTTATTTTTGTCCGCACCGGCCTTGAGGGCGCCGACCGCGAGGTCCAGGCGACGGTCGAGTCGGTCATCGCCACCGATTTTGCGACTGTGCTGGGCGATGCCGAAGGCCCGCTGGTTGCCACCGCAGAGCACATCCTCGCCGCATTGCGCGGCATGGGTGTCGATAACGCGACCATCGAGGTCGATGGCTCCGAAGTTCCGATCATGGACGGCAGCGCCGCTGCGTTCGTCGCCGCGATCGACCAGGCCGGCGTCGTGGCCCAGCCCGCCGTCCGCCGCTTCCTGCAGGTTCTCAAGCCGGTCACCGTTGCGATCGGCGACTCCGTCGGCGAGTTCCGGCCGTTTGCGGACGGGTTCCGTGTCGAAGTGAACATCGACTTCGCCAACCCCGTAATCGGCAAGCAGAGCTACGCGATCGAGCTCAGCCCCGAGCGCTTCCGCCGCGAAATCAGCCGCGCCCGCACCTTCGGCTTCCTCAACGACTTCGCCCGCCTGTCCAGCGCCGGTTTCGCGCTCGGCTCCTCCTTCGAGAACACCGTGGTGTTCGACGACGAGCGGCTGCTCAACAGCGAGGGTCTGCGCCACGCCGACGAGTGCGCCCGTCACAAGGTGCTCGATGTGATCGGCGACCTCGCGCTCGCCGGCCTGCCGCTGCTGGGCGCGTTCCGCTCGGTCCGTGGCGGCCACAAGCTCAATCATGCCGCGCTGTCAGCGCTGCTCGCCGACCGCACCGCCTGGCGCGTGGTCGAGGGCGACGCGCCGCGCCGCAGCCGCGTTCCGGCCGAGGCCGGCCGTGCCATCGTCGGCGGCATGGTGTCCCCGGCCTACAGCCCGGACGTCTCCTGACGCCGGGATCGCGGTCCCGGACCGGCTTTCCGCAGTAACCACAATTGGTAAGGATGGTGGCCGCGCCGCCTTAATCCGGGCGGAATGCCTGCCTATCCGGTTGGTCAAGGTAGGTTTTTCGGGTAGAAACAGCCCGCGGTCGCGTCGATGGCGCGGTAGGGCAGGGCGACCATGGCGGCCAGAACGAGAGGCCGCGCCCATCGCATCACAGGCGTCAGGTCTAATTCATGTCGGCACAGCGTATGACGCTCCAACGGCGCAAATTTCCGGCCCGGCTGGCCGCCGCGATCGCGCTGCTCGCGCTGCCGCTTGGCGGCTGCGGCACCGGCGCGCTGTGGGACAAGTTCACCCAGAAGGACGACACCTTCGTCGAGGAGCCCGCGGACAAGCTCTACAACGAGGGCTTGTACCTGATGAACCAGCGCAAGGATAACAAGGCGGCCTCGAAGAAGTTCGAGGAGGTCGACCGCCAGCATCCCTATTCCGAGTGGGCGCGCAAATCCCTGCTGATGTCGGCTTACTCCTTCTACAACGCCGGCGACTACGACAGCTGCATCGGCGCCGCCACCCGCTACGTGACGCTGCACCCGGGCAGCCCGGACGCGGCCTATGCGCAGTACCTGATCGCCGCCTCCCACTACGACCAGATCCCCGACATCTCGCGCGACCAGGGCCGCACCGAGAAGGCGATCAATTCGCTCGAGGAGGTGGTGCGCAAATATCCGACGTCGGAATACGCCACTTCGGCCAAGGCCAAGCTCGAAGGCGCGCGCGACCAGCTCGCCGGCAAGGAAATGGACGTCGGCCGCTACTACATGCAGAGGCGCGACTACACCGCCGGCATCAACCGCTACAAGACCGTGGTGACGCGCTACCAGACCACGCGCCATGTCGAGGAAGCGCTGTTCCGATTGACCGAGGCCTATATGGCGATCGGCATCGTCGGCGAGGCGCAGACCGCCGCCGCCGTGCTTGGCCACAATTTTCCGGACAGCCGCTGGTACAAGGACGCCTATAATCTTGTAAAGTCCGGCGGTCTCGAGCCGAGCGAGAACAAGGGCTCCTATATTTCCAGGGCCTTCAAGAAGATGGGCCTCGGCTAGGTCTGGGTTTACTTCGCATGCTGGCGCGTCTGTCGATCCGCGACATCGTCCTGATCGAACGGCTCGATATCGAATTCTCCCGCGGGCTTGCCGTGCTCACCGGCGAGACCGGGGCGGGGAAATCCATCCTGCTCGATGCCTTTGCGCTGGCGCTCGGCGGCCGCGGCGATGCGACGCTGGTGCGCCATGGCGCGGAGCAGGGGCAGGTTACCGCGAGCTTCGACGTGCCAAAGAACCATCCGGCAGCGAAGATCCTCGCCGACAATGGCCTGGAAGATACCGGCGAAATGATCCTGCGCCGCGTGCAGCTGGCCGACGGTCGCACCCGCGCCTTCATCAACGATCAGTCGATCTCGGTGCAGACGCTGAAGGCCGTGGGCGCCGCGCTGGTCGAGATCCACGGCCAGCATGACGAGCGCGCATTGGTCGATGCCTCCACCCACCGCCGCCTGCTCGATGCCTTTGGCGGCCACGAAAAGGACGTCGCCGCGGTCGAGCAGCTCTGGGAGGCGCGCCGCACGGCAGCGGCCTCGCTGCAGGAGCATCGCGCCTCCGTCGAGCGCGCCGCGCGTGAGGCGGATTACCTGCGCCATGCTTCGGCCGAGCTGAAGACGCTGGCGCCGCAGGAGGGGGAGGAAACGAGCTTGGCCTCCCGCCGCACCATCATGATGCAGGGCGAGAAGATCGCGACCGATCTGCGCGAGGCGCAGGAGGCGATCGGCGGGCCGCACTCGCCGGTTCCGGCGCTGTCCGCCGCGGTGCGCCGCCTGGAGCGCCGCGCCGCGGGTTCGCCCGCTTTGGTCGAGCCCGCGGTGAAGGCGATCGACGCCGCCATCAACGCGCTGGAAGAGGCCGATCAGTACCTCAATGCCGCGCTGCGCGCCGCCGATTTCGATCCTGCCGAGCTCGAACGCATCGAGGAGCGGCTGTTCGGCTTGCGCGCCGCCGCGCGCAAATACTCGACTCCGGTCGATCGGCTCGCCGCGCTGGCGGTGCAGATGGCCGCCGACGTCGCGCTGATCGATGCCGGCGCCGAGCAGTTGAAGAAGCTGGAGGCTGCCGCCCTCGAAGCCGAGAAGCGTTACGCCGCCGCCGCCGCAAAGCTCTCCGCTGCGCGCGCGAAAGCGGCGTCAAAGCTCGACAAGGCCGTCAACGCCGAACTGCCGCCGTTGAAGCTGGAGCGCGCCAGCTTTACCACGCAGCTGGAGGCGGATGAGGCTACGCCGGGGCCGGAAGGCATCGACCGTGTCGAGTTCTGGGTGCAGACCAATCCGGGCACGCGGCCGGGGCCGCTGATGAAGGTCGCTTCCGGCGGCGAACTGTCGCGCTTCCTGCTGGCGCTCAAGGTGGTGCTGGCCGACCGCGGCTCGGCGCCCACACTGGTATTCGATGAAATCGACACCGGCGTCGGCGGCGCGGTGGCGGACGCCATCGGAACGCGGCTTTCGCGCCTTGCCTCGAAAGTGCAGGTGATGGCCGTGACCCATGCCCCCCAGGTCGCCGCCCGTGCCGACCAGCACCTGCTGATCTCCAAGGACGCCCTCGACAAGGGCAAGCGCGTCGCCACCCGCGTCAACGCGCTTGCCGCCGACCTCCGCCGCGAGGAAATCGCGCGGATGCTGGCGGGGGCGGAGATCACCGCGGAGGCGCGGGCCGCTGCGGAACGTCTGCTGAAGGCGGCGAGTTAGCCGCCATCATGGCCAGGTCCGCCAAGGCAAAACCTCTCCCCGACGTCGCCAGGCTCACCAAGGCGCAGGCGAAGGTCGAGCACATGCGCCTTGCGCTGGAGCTGGAGGCGCATGACAGGCGCTATTACCAGGAGGACGCTCCCACCGTCACCGACGCCGCATACGACGCGCTGCGCCAGCGCTTCAACGCCATCGAGAAGCGCTTTCCGGAACTGGTCAGCGCCGACTCGCCCTCGCAGAAGATCGGCGCCGCGCCATCCGGGCGCTTCCGGAAAGTCCGCCATGCGGTGCCGATGCTCTCGCTCGACAATGCCTTCGCCGAAGAGGACGTGCGCGACTTTGCCGAGCGAATCCAGCGCTTCCTGAAGCTGCCGGACGACAAGATCGATTTCTCCGCCGAACCGAAAATCGACGGCCTGTCGATGTCGTTGCGCTACGAGGGCGGCGAGCTCGTCACCGCGGCCACGCGCGGCGACGGCGCGGAGGGCGAGGACGTCACCGCCAATATCCGCACCCTGGAAGACGTGCCGCACAGGCTGAAGGGCCGAAGCATCCCCGATATCTGCGAGGTGCGCGGCGAGGTCTACATGACCAAGCAAGCGTTCCTCGCGCTCAACAAAAAGCAGGTCGAGGCCGGCGAGGCCCCGTTCGCCAACCCCAGAAATTCCGCCGCCGGCTCGCTGCGCCAGAAGGACCCGTCCATCACCGCTTCGCGCCCGCTCGGCTTCTTCGCCTATGCCTGGGGCGAGATGAGCGCGATGCCGGAGGACACGCAAACCGGCATGATCGGCTGGTTCGAGCGCTGCGGCTTCATGACCAACCCGCTGACCAGGCTATGTCACTCCGTCGAGCAGCTGATCGCCTTCCATCGCAAGATCGAGGAGAGCCGCGCCGGGCTCGACTACGACATCGACGGGGTCGTCTACAAGGTCGACCGCATCGACTGGCAGGAGCGGCTCGGCTTCGTCTCGCGCACGCCGCGCTGGGGCATCGCGCACAAATTCCCGGCCGAGCAAGCTGTCACCGTGCTACGCGACATCGAGATCCAGGTCGGCCGCACCGGCACGCTGGCGCCGGTCGGCAAGCTGGAGCCGGTCGGCGTCGGTGGCGTCATCGTCCAGAACGTCACGCTGCATAACGAGGATTACATCCGCGGCGTTGGCGGCGACGGCGAACCGATCCGCGAGGGCCGCGACATCAGGATCGGCGATACCGTCGTGATCCAGCGCGCCGGCGACGTCATCCCGCAGGTCGTCGACGTCGTCATCGACAAGCGCCCGAAGGGCGCGAAGGAGTTTCACTTCCCGAAGAAGTGCCCGTGTCCGCTGCACACCGACGTGGTACGCGAGGAGACCGCGACGGGCGAGGAAGGCTCGCGCGCCCGCTGCACCGGCGAGTTCGCCTGTCCGTTCCAGAAGATCGAGCATTTGAAGCTGTTCGTGTCGCGACGGGCGTTCGATATCGACGGCCTCGGCGAAAAGCAGCTGCAGTACTTCTTCGACGAGGGCTTTGTGAAGGAACCCGCCGATATCTTCACGCTGCCGAAGCGCAACAGCAAGCTGAAGCTCGAGGAGATCGAGGGTTACGGCGAGACCTCGGTACGTAATCTGTTCGCATCGATCGAGAGCCGCCGCCGCATCGCGCTGGAGCGTTTCATCTTTGCGCTGGGCATGCGCCATGTCGGCGAGACCACGGCGCTGGCGCTGGCGCGCGGCTACGGCTCCTGGGACGCCTTCCACGACGCCTGCCTGAAGGTCGCCAAGGGCGACGAGGAGGCGATCGCCGAGATGGATGCGCTCGACCAGATCGGCGACACCGTGATCGCGAGCGTCGGCGCGTATTTCGGCGAGAGCCACAACCGCGGCATCGTCGACCGGCTGGTGAAGGAGCTCGACGAGATCGTCGACGCCGAGAAGCCCAAGAGCAATTCGAAGGTCGCCGGAAAGACCGTGGTCTTCACCGGCTCACTGGAGAAGATGACCCGCGACGAAGCCAAGGCGACCGCGGAACGTCTCGGCGCCAAGGCCGCGGGCTCGGTGTCGAAGAAGACCGACTATGTCGTCGCCGGTCCCGGCGCCGGTTCCAAGCTCGCCGAAGCCAAGAAGCACGGCGTCACCGTGCTGACTGAAGATGAGTGGCTTAAGCTGATCGAGGAGTGACGGCTTGCACCGTCATTCCGGGGCATGCGAAGCATGAACCCGGAATCTCGAGATTCCGGGTCTGGTGCTTGCGCGCCATCCCGGAATGACAGCGTTACCAACAAGCATCAAAAAGGGAGAGAACCATGATTAAGGTAAGTGTGATGTACCCCAACAAGGAAGGTGCGCGCTTCGACCACGACTACTACCGTGAAAAGCACATGCCGCTGGTGAAGTCGCGCATGGGCGATGCGTGCAAGTATTACACCATCGACAAGGGTCTCGCTGGCGGCGCACCGGGCGCGCCTGCGACCTATGTCGGCATGTGCCACATCTTTGCCGACTCCGTCGACGCGTTCCAGAAGGCGTTCGGTCCACACGCCAAGGAGATCATGGGCGACATCAAGAACTACACCGACATCGCGCCGGTGATGCAGATCAGCGAAGTCGTCGTGGAGAAGTGAGTTTAGGCACCTTCGTTTTAGGGTTCGTCAAGGCCGGGCTTGACCCGGCCATCCACGTCTTTCTATTGCCGCAGCAACGTCGTGGATGCCCGGGTCCAAGCCCGGGCATGACGAGTTGAGGGAGTGCCACCACCCCCTCACATCATCCCCGTTCGTCTTCCTTCGCCTTCGCCTCCCCGCTCACCGCCGCGCCCCGCCGCGGCACCAGGAAGAGCATCGTGCAGGCGCACGCCACCGACAGCGCGAAGATTGCCGCCGTCAGCGGCAGCGTGGTGGTCGAATGACCGCCGAGCCAGGCGCCGAGCTGCGATATCAGCGCACCGACGCCCTGCTGCAGGAAGCCCATCGCGCCGGAGGCGGTGCCGGCGGCTTCGGGGCGCACGCTGATGGCGCCGGCCGCGGAATTCGACATCACGAAGGCGTTGGCGACCATCACGATCATCTGGGTGCCGAACAGCCAGCCGGGAGTCTGGTTGATGCCGGCGAAGCTGAAGGCCAGGTTCAGCAGGCTGCCGGCGAGCTGCAGCGCAAGGCCGAACCAGATCAGCTTCTCCAGCTGATGGCGCGGCGCAAAGCGCACGCAAAGCAGATTGCCGAGCAGGAACGCAAAGCCGGTGGCGGCGAACCACGCGCCGTATTCGGCGGTCGTCCGTCCCATCTGGGTGACGACGATGTACGGACCGCCGCCGGCGAAAACGAAGATGATCTGCGAGGCCAGCACCTGGCAGAGCATGTAGCCGACGAAGGCTCGGTTGCCGAGCAGCGAGCCGATGTCGCCGCGGAAGCCGCCGCTCTCGCTTCGCGCGCGGCGCGTCTCAGGCAGCGCGACCGCGATCAGGAGGGTGACGCCGAGCGAGGACGCGGTGATGAACCAGAAGATCGCGCGCCAGCCGAAGCTGACTTCCAGCAAGCCGCCGGCCAGCGCGCTCAGCATCTGCGCCACCATCATCACGGCGATGACGAGGCTGATCATGGCGCCGACGCGGTCGCGGCTGTAGAGGTCGCGGATGATGGCGCGGCTGATCACCATGCCGGAGGCGCCGCCCAGCGCCTGCAGGAAGCGCGCGGCGATCAGCTGTGGCATGGTTTGCGCCAGCGAGGCACCGAGGCTCGCCGCCACCATCAGGGCGAGACCGGCGAGCAGCACCGGCCGGCGGCCGAATTTGTCGGACAGCGGGCCCATGATCAGCTGCGAGCAGGCGATGCCGACCATGTAGAGCGACACCGTCATCTGCGCGACCTGGATGTCGCTCTTGAACGTCGCAGCGAGCACCGGCAGCGCCGGCACCAGCATGTACAGCGAGATCGGCGCGACGCCGGTCATCGCGACCAGCATCAGCAGCATCAGCCGCGGTGTCTTCAGGTCGTGCCGGTCCGCGGCCGCGCCGGGCGGCTTGCTCATCGGGCCATGCATGTAGTGCGATCCGTTGCAGTCGAAATTCGAATGTAGCCGGACGACGCGAGCCGCGAACACGCCCGTTTCGGCATGCGGCCATGTGGAATTCGGGAGGCGGTGGCCGACTGTGGTGCGGCAAGTACCACTGTCGTCCCTGCGAAAGCAGGGACCCATAACCACAGGGAGTCATTGTCGAGGGAAAGCTGGCCAAGCTCTCGCTTGAACAACATCCGCCGCGGCGTATGGGTCCCTGCTTTCGCAGGGACGACGAGCTACCTCAACTCCGCCGTCGCCGCGTCCAGCCACAGTTTTGTCGCGTTGTCATCGAGCTGCGGACGCACGATCCTCGCGACCCTGGCGTGGTAGTCGTTGAGCCATTTGAGCTCGGCCGCGTCCAGCATCTTCACCTCGATCAGCCGCCGGTCGATCGGCGCGAAGGTCAGGGTCTCGAAGGCGTTGACCGGCTTCTCCGATCCCGGGATGTCGGCGCCGATCACGAGCTCGAGATTCTCGATGCGGATGCCGTAGGCGTCGGTCTTGTAATAACCCGGCTCGTTGGAGAGGATCATGCCGCGCTTCAGCGGCGTGGTGCCGAGTTTCGAGATGCGCGCCGGGCCCTCGTGCACCGACAGATAGCTGCCGACGCCGTGGCCGGTACCGTGCTCGAAATCGAGCCCGGCCTGCCAGAGGAATTGCCGTGCGAAGGAATCGAGCTGCGCGCCGGTGGTGCCGTCGGGGAACACCGCGCGCGCAATCGCGATGTGGCCGCGCAGCACGCGGGTGAAGCGGTCGCGCATCTCGGCGGTCGGCTCGCCGATCGCGATGGTGCGGGTGACGTCGGTGGTGCCGTCCTGGTATTGCGCGCCGGAATCGATCAGCAGGAGGTCGCCGGGCGCGATGCGGCGGTTGGTCTTGCGGGTGACGCGGTAATGCACGATGGCGCCGTTCGGCCCGGTGCCGGAAATGGTGGGGAAGGAGACGTCCTTCAGCGCGCCGGTGCGGCGGCGGAAGGTCTCCAGCGCCTCGACCGCGTCGATCTCGGTCAGCCCGGCCACCTCGCGGTCGACCCAGGCGAGGAAGCGCGTCAGCGCCACGGCGTCGCGGTGATGCGCGGTGCGGGTGCCCTCGATCTCCGTGATGTTCTTGACCGCCTTCAAGAGGCTCACGGGATCGTTGCCGGCAACAGCCTTGCCGCCCGCGCCCTTGATCAGCCGGCTCAGCGCGTCGGCGGCAGTGGCGCTGTCGAGCGCGATCGACGCGCCGCGCTTGGCGAGTTCGGCGAGCTTCGGTGCCAGCCTGTCCGGCTCCTCGACATCCGCGGAGTGCTCGAGATGGTCGCGCGCGGAATTGGAGAGCTTGCGGTGATCGATGAACACCGTCGGCCGGCCTTCCTTGGGCACCAGCGCGTAAGACAGCGGCAATGGCGTATGCGAGACGTCGGCGCCGCGGATGTTGAAGGTCCAGGCCACGCCGTGGGAATCCGACAGCACCAGCGCCTCGACGCCGAGCCTGGCGATCTCGATCCGGATGCGCTTGAGCTTCTCGGCTTCTAACTCGCCGGAAAATTGCAGGCCCTGGATCGAGACCGGGCCGAGCGGCGGGGCGGGCCGCTCGTGCCAGATCGCGTCCACGGGATTGGTCTCGACCGCGACCAGCTCCGCCCCGGCCTTGGTGCAGGCGGCGGCGAGGCGGTCGGCTGCCGCAGAAGTGTGCAGCCAGGGGTCAAATCCGAGGCGGTCGCCCTTGGCGAGGTGCCGTCCCAGCCAGTGCTCGGGCGGCGGATCGGCCAGCGGCTCGACATGCCAGGCCTTGCGATCGACCTGTTTACCTGCCTGCAGGGTGTAGCGGCCGTCTACGAAGACGGCGGCCTCCTTGGTCAGGACGACGGCCATGCCGGCCGAGCCGGTGAAGCCGGTCAGCCAGGCCAGCCGCTCCTCGGAGGGCGCGACATACTCGTTCTGCTGCTGATCAGCGCGGGGAACGACGAATCCCGTCAGTTTCCGCCGCGCCAGTTCCTCGCGGAACGCGGAAAGCCGCGCGGTCAGCGCCACGCCGCTCTCGGGTTCCTCGAATGTCTGGAAATGGGCTTCGAACATTGCGCTCACATTCTAGGTGCGTGGGGAGGGCTCGGCAACGCGGCTGAATTTTCCTTACTCTGGCACGAGTTATGCTTGAATTTTGACGCCTGCGTTAGACGGGACCGAGCGATCTGCAGAACTCGTTCGGATGAGGACCGGGAGACTTCGAGGAGTGTCTCAACTCAACGACGAGGTGATACACCATGCCTGCCTTTACTTTCGAAAAGATCACGCCGCCGCCGAACCGCGGTCCGATCGCGCCCATCGCGGTCAAGAAGCGCGGCGTCATCGTCCAGATCCTGGACCGCTTCGTCGAAGCCCGCGTCAAGAAACAGAAGACTGCCGCCTCCCGCGCCAAGCGCAGCAAGAAGGGCTAGTTCAGCCTCTGCAGCAACAAACTGCTCCAGCCTTCGATCCGCAAATGCTGTAGCGGCACCAGTCCGCGGGCGCGGTAGGCGGCGATCACGCCGGGGGCCTGATGCGTCAGCAGGCCCGACAGGATCACCAGCGCCCTTGGCGCCAGGTGTAGCGCCATCGGTCCTGCCAGTTGCCGCAGCGGATTGGCGAGGATGTTCGCCAGCACGAGATCGAACGGCGCGGCTCGCCCGAATGCGGGCGCCGAGAAGCCGGTAGCGCGCACCGCCCGCAGGAGGTGGCCGGCCTCGTTCAGCCGCGCATTCTCCCGCGCCACCTGCACCGACGGTGCGTCGATGTCGCTGGCGAGCACGCCGATCTTCAACGCCTTCGCCGCCGCGATGCCCAGCACGCCGGTGCCAGTGCCGAGGTCGAGCACGCGCCGCGGCTGATACGCCTTCAGCACATGGTCGAGCAGCAGGAGGCATCCCCGCGTGGTGCCGTGATGCCCGGTGCCGAACGCCAGCGCCGCCTCGATCTCGATGGCGAGCTTGTTCGCCGGCACCCGTTCGCGGTCATGCGCGCCATGCACGACGAAGCGTCCGGCCGGCACCGGCACGAGATCTTCGAGGCTCGCCTTGACCCAGTCCTTTGCTTCGACGGTGTCGAACGTGAGCGTGCCGGCGATCTCCGCGCTCGCCGCATTGGTGACGAGCTCGCGCAGCAGCGCCTGGTCCGGCGCGTCGGCAAAATGCACGGTGACGTCCCAGCGCCCGTCCGGCCGCTCGAACGCCGCCACCGCGGCCTCGCCGTCGAAGAAGATCTCGGTCATTGCGTCGACGACGCGCTTTGCCGCGTGCTCGTCGCCAATGGCGAAACTGGCGCGGTGGGTGGAGGGGGTGACGGTCATCGGGGGAAGGCGGGGCGGTCCATAGCTCGGCGAGGAGGAAATACAGGCCTTGTTTACAGGCTTCTAAGCCTGACGTGCGGAGGATTTTCACAGCTTCTTCACCTTCCCGGCGTCGCAGGCGGGGAAGAGCGGTCCGGCAGGAAAAGCCCAGCAAAGTGAACGCCTGCCGGGCAATTTCAACCGCTGCTTCCACAGCTTATCCCGGAGTTTTCCACAGGCTCGCGCCCGATGCTCACAACCCGCCGCTGGTTAACGACGGCGTAAATTCATCGCCGATTCACCCCGACTTCACGTCGCCGGCGCGATGGAACCAGGCATTAAGCGCCGTGCGCGAGGATGGCCTCACCAAGAAACAAAAGGGGGGAAGTCAAATGAAGAAGATCGCTGCCGCGCTCGCTGTCATGCTCGCACTGGGCGCCTATGTGAGCTATCCGTCGGCCGAAGAGCGCATCGTGAGCATCTCGCCGTCGGCGCTGATGTCCGACACGCGCTCGCTTCCGGTGGAAGCGTTCGACGCCGTCTAAGGCAGACGCACAAGCAATGGCGGCCCGCCTGGCCCAGTAAGGGCCGGGCGGGCCGTCTTCTATTTGGCGAACAGCGCGCGGTGATCGGCGAGGATGGCGTGCGCCGCATTGTGGCCGGGCGCGCCGGTGACGCCGCCGCCGGGATGGGCGCCGGAGCCGCAATGATAGAGGCCCTTCAGCGGACCGCGATAGTCGGCATGGCCCAGCATCGGCCGCGCCGAGAACAGCTGGTTCAGCGTCAGTGCGCCGTGGAAGATATCGCCGCCGAGCAGGCCGAATTGACGCTCGAGGTCGAGCGGGGACAGCACCTGCCGGCCGATCACGCTTGATGCAAAGCCCGGCGCGTAGCGGTCGACCGTCGCGATCATGAGATCGGCGACTTCCTCGCGATGGTCGTCCCAGGATTTTCCATCCGGCAGTTCCGGCGCGACGTGCTGACAGAACAGGCTGGCGACGTGCTGGCCCGGCGGCGCCAGCGTATCGTCGAGCGTGGAGGGGATCAGCACCTCGACCACGGGCTCGCGGCTCCAGCCGTGGGCGCGGGCATCGAGCCAGGCGCGATCCATGTAGGCAAGCGAGGGTGCCAGGATGATGCCTGATGTGAGGTGGTCGCCTTCGCCGGGCAGGGCGGTGAATGACGGCAGCGCGCTCAGCGCGACGTTCATGCGGAAGGTGCCGGAGCCGTTGCGCCAGCGCGCGATGCGGTCGAGGAAGGCGGTCGGCAGAGCATCCGCCGGCACGAGGCGCGTGTAGAGCAGTTTCGGGTTGACGTTGGACACGACGTATCTCGCGCGGACGGTCTCGCCATTGTCGAGGATGATTCCGACGGCGCGGTCGTTCTCGACGATCACCTCACGCACGCTCGCATCGGTCTCGATCCCGGCGCCGTGTTGCTGCGCCGCGCGCGCCATCGCAAGGCCGATCGCGCCCATGCCGCCGATGGCATGGCCCCAGACGCCTTTCTTGCCGTTCACCTCGCCGAAGGCGTGGTGCAGCATCACGTAGGCCGAGCCCGCGGCATAGGGGCTGGCGTAATTGCCGACGATGGCGTCGAAGCCGAACAGCGCCTTGACGAGGTCGCTCTCGAAGCGTTCGTCCAGCATCTCGCCGGCGGAGCGGGTGAAGAGGTCGAGCAGGCTGCGCTGCTGCTCCAGCGAGAGCTTGCGCAGGATATTGCCGGCGCCGATGGCGTTGAAGGCTTCGCGGACCGCGGCGAGGCCGAAGGTCTCGACCATGTTGGGCGGGGCGCGCAGCACCAGTTGCCGCAGCACGTCGGCGATGTCCTCCAGTTCGCGGCTGAATCCGTCGATGCGCGCCGCGTCGCGCGCGCTGAGTTTCGCCACGGAGGCTTTGGTGCGGCCCTCGCCGGTGAGGAGATAGCTGCCGTCGGGCGAGGGCAGAAAGTTCTGCGCGCGGCGCTCGACGATTTTCAGGCCGTGGTCGGCCAGCCGCAAGTCGGCGATGATTTTCGGGTTGAGCAGGCTCACGGTGTAGGCCGCGACCGAATTGCGGAAACCGGGGTGAAACTCCTCCGTCACGGCGGCACCGCCGACCACCTTGCGGCGCTCGACTACCTTCACCTTGAGGCCGGCCATTGCGAGATAGGCCGCGCAGGCGAGGCCGTTATGCCCCGCACCGATGATGACGACGTCCGTTTCGTTCATGTTCGCTTCAAGAAGGATTGATTATGCGCTGCTTCGCGCCCTTGTCCCGTTCCGTCAAGCTTTCTTGCCCCTGATGTTGCCATATGCTCAATTCGGCGTCTCTGGCGACCCCCTGCCGGAAGTGCCGACCCCCGCCGGGTTCTTGCCGGAGCCTCCATGACCGTTGCTGCACCGTCCCTCACGGATCAGGCCGCCATTTCGCGGAACCGGCTGGTCCTCGCGGTCTACACGCTGGCGATCTTCGTCAGCGCGCTGCTGCTGTTTTCGGTGCAGCCGCTGTTCACCAAGATGGTGCTGCCGCGGCTCGGCGGCTCGCCGGCGGTGTGGTCGGTGGCGATGGTGTTCTTCCAGTCGCTGCTGCTGGCCGGCTATGCCTATGCGCACTACTTGACCAAGGCGCGCAACCGCGTCGTTCCCGTGGCGGTGCATCTGCTGCTGCTCGTCGCCGCCATGCTGACGCTGCCGCTCGCGATCCGCTCCGGCTGGGGCGAGCCGCCGACCTCGGGCTACGCGTTCTGGCTGCTCGGGCTGTTTGCCGTCTCGATCGGGTTGCCGTTCTTCGCGCTCGCCGCCAACAACCCGCTGCTGCAGGCCTGGTTCGTACGTACCGGCCATCCCAACGGGCCCGACCCGTATTTCCTCTACGCGTCGTCCAATATCGGCAGTTTCCTGGCGCTGCTGTCCTACCCGGTGCTGCTGGAGCCGATGTTCACGCTGCGCACCCAGAACCTGATCTGGACGGGCGGTTATGGCCTGCTGATCCTGCTGATCGCCGGCTGCGGCGTTCTGCTGCTGAAGTCGCCGGTCAATGCCGCAGCGCTCAACCTGACGGCCGACGGCGCCGATGCGCCCGCGCCGTCATGGACGCTGCGCGCGCGCTGGATCTTCCTCGCCGCGGTTCCCTCGGGCCTGTTGATCGCGGTGACCGCCCATATCTCAACCGACGTCGCGGCGGCGCCGCTGCTCTGGGTGCTGCCGCTGTCGCTTTATCTGCTCACCTGGGTGCTGGTGTTCCAGTCGCGGCCGCTGCTGCCGCACTGGCTGATGCTGCTGCTGCAGCCGCTGGCGGTTGCGGGCGTGGTGATTCTGCTCGCGGTCGGCGGCGAGCAGAACCTGCTGCTGACGCTCGGCGGACACCAACTGTGCTTCTTCGTCATCGCGATGGCCTGCCATGGCGAGCTGGCGCGCACGCGGCCGGCCGCAAGCCATCTCACCGGATTCTATGTCGCGCTGTCGTTCGGCGGCATGGTCGGCGGATTGTTCGCAGGGCTCATCGCGCCCTATGCCTTCTCCTGGATCGCGGAATACCCGATCCTGCTGGCGCTGGCGACGCTGTGCCGGCCACAGGTCCCCGAGCGCCTGCCGCGGATCACGCAATGGTACTGGGCGCTGCTCGCCGCCATCGCCGTCGCGCTGATCCTGCCCGCCTACCAGCCCGGCGAGGTCTTCAACTGGCTCGACGAGCACCGCAACTGGATGATCGGCGGCGTCGGCGTGCTTGCGGCGGCGATGGTGCTCGCGCTCAACGGCAATCGCTGGAAGATATTCGCCACCGTCGCGGTGGCGCTGGTGCTGCTGCGCGTCTATCCGAGCGACGCCGGGCGGGTCGAGACCGTGCGCAGCTTCTTCGGCGTGCACAAGATCGTGGTGACGCCGAACGGCCAGTATCACGTGCTGATGCACGGTACGACCATCCACGGCGCGGAAAGGTTCAAGAACGACGACGGCACGCCGGTGACCGGACGGCCGGAGCCGATCACTTACTACCACAAGGACGGCGGAATCGGTCAGGCCATCACCGCGATGCGCGAGCGCAAGGGCGGACCGCTGAAGGTGGCGGTGATCGGGCTCGGATCGGGCTCGCTGACCTGCGCCTCCGAGCCGGGCGAGGACTGGAAGTTCTTCGAGATCGACCAGACCATGGTCGACAGCGCCCGCGACCCGAAATACTTCACCTACATCTCGAAATGCGAGCCGGACCTCAAGCCGGTGATCGGCGACGCGCGGCTAACGTTCGCCAAGGAGCCGAACGGCATCTATGACGTCGTCATCGTCGACGCCTATTCCTCCGACGCGATCCCGATCCACCTCGCCACCGAAGAGGCGATGGAGATATACAAGGACAAACTGGCGCCGCACGGCGCGGTGGTGATGCACATCTCCAACCGGCACCTCGAGCTCGACACCGTGATCGTCGGCATCGCCGACGCCAACGATCTCAAGAGCTGGGTCTACAGCGAGGACACCGGCCGGGACGCCGAGTACATCTTCTCGACTACCGTCGTGGTCTCCGCGCGCGAGGAGGCCGACGTCGGCAAGCTCGCCTCGTCCGACAAGTGGACGCTGACCGAGGCGGAGGACCACCAGCGGGTCTGGACCGACGACTACTCCAACATCGTCGGCGCGCTGTGGCGCCGCATGCGCGACGGCGAGCAGTAGCGGTCGGGCTTACCTCGCCCCGCTTGCCGCCGGGGCAATCGATATGAGGACCGTCTTCGCTGGCATGCCAAACTTGTCATGCCCGGCTTGTCCCGGGCATCCACGTTCTTTGTGCCGCCAGCAAGGTCGTGGATGGCCGGGACAAGCCCGGCCATGACGATGTAGGCGATCGATCAATCCCGATAGACGTAATAGCCGCGCTGCGGCGGGTAGTACGGCCGCTGCTGGTAATAGTAGCCCTGCGTCGGCGGGGCGTAGCCGCGGTCGTAATAGTATTGCTGCTGCGGCGGGTAAACCTGCGCGCGCCGCGGCGCCGGGTAAATCTGATCGGTGCTGCTGCCGTCGGCGGGATAGATGTAGCCGTCGTCGCGGCGCGGCTGCGGCGCATAACCGGCCTGCGGCGCGTAGCCCGGCTGCGGCGTGATCACGACGGGATCGCCGGCATTGTCGTATTGCTGGTCCTGCTCGATCGGCGCGCGGCGCGCCACCGCCGTGTTGGCGCGGCCGCGCGGGTTGCGGGCCAGCGCCACCTGCGAGGAGCCGGTCAGGGTCACCGTGGTGGTGAGCACGCCGTGTTCCTGCACCAGCGCATAGAGCGTCGCCGCATTGGCGCGCGACAGTCGCACGCAGCCATGCGAGGCCGGACTGCCGAGCTTGCTGACGGAGTCCGTGCCGTGGATGGCATGGCCGGCCTTGGTGAAGAAGATCGAATGCGGCATCGGCGCGTCGTCGAACTCCTTCGAATAATGGTCCGCTTCCATCCGGAAGGTTCGGAACGCGCCGTTCGGCGTCTCGTAGGAGGGAATTCCGCTCGACACCGGCCAGCGATAGCGCGCGACGCCGTCGACCGCGACGGTCATCTGCTGGTTGTCCTTGTCGACCGTGATGGCGACTTTGGCCTCGGCGCCGGTGGCGATCAGCATCAACCCGGCAAAGGCGACGAGAAAGGAACGCATGTACTTCTGGCCTCCCGGCTGGCAGCGCCGCGGCTCTCCGTCCCCCGGCAACACTATGCCCGGAATCGGTCTTTGGTTCCAGTATCCCGGCGGCGGATCGTTAACGAACGGCGCTGACTTTTTCGCGAGTTGTCGTTCATGTTCGCCGGACGGGCGTCAATTCTTCAGCCGGTACCCGGTCCGGAAAATCCACCACACCAGCGCCATGCAGACGACGAGGAAGGCCAGCGTCATGCCGAGGCTGAGCCAGATGCTGACGTCGGCGATCTCGTAGAAGCTCCAGCGGAAGCCTGAGATCAGATAGACCACCGGATTGAGCAGGGCGATGTTCTGCCAGCCCGACGGCAGCATGTTGACGGAATAAAAGCTGCCGCCGAGGAAGGTCAGCGGCGTCACGATCAGCATCGGGATCATCTGCAGCTTCTCGAAACCGTCGGCCCAGATGCCGATGATGAAGCCGAACAGGCTGAAGGTGACGGCGGTCAGCACCAGGAACGTCAGCATCCACCAGGGATGCAGGATGTGCAGCGGCACGAACAGGGCGGCAGTGGCGAGGATGATCAGGCCGAGGACGATCGACTTGGTCGCGGCGGCGCCGACATAGCCGACCACGATCTCGACATACGAGACCGGCGCCGAGAGGATTTCGTAGATGGTGCCGACGAATTTTGGGAAGTAGATGCCGAACGAGGCGTTGGCGATGCTCTGCGTCAGCACCGATAGCATGACGAGGCCGGGCACGATGAAGGTGCCGTAGCTGACGCCCTCGACCTCGGTGATACGCGAGCCGATGGCGGCGCCGAACACCACGAAATAGAGCGAGGTGGAAACGACCGGCGAGACGATGCTCTGCAGCAGCGTGCGCCAGGTGCGCGCCATTTCGAACAGATAGATGGCCCGGATGGCCCGCCAGTTCATCACGCTTTCCTCACCAGGCTGACGAAGATGTCTTCCAGCGAAGACTGCACGGTGTCGAGGTCGGTGAAGCGGATGCCGGCATTGCGGAGATCGCCGAGCAGGCTGGTGATGCCGGTGCGCTCGCCCTTGGTGTCGTAGTCGTAGGTGATCTCGCGTCCGTCGCCGGAAAGGTGGAGATTGTACGGCGCGAGCGCCGGCGGGATCGCGTCCACCTTGTGCTGCAGCTGCAGCGTCAGCCGCTTCCTGCCGAGCTTCTGCATCAACCCGGCCTTGTCCTCGACCAGGATGATCTCGCCCTTGTTGATGACGCCGATGCGGTCGGCCATCTCCTCGGCTTCCTCGATGTAGTGCGTGGTCAGGATGATGGTGACGCCGGATGCCTGCAGCGCGCGCACCACCTCCCACATCCCCTTGCGCAGTTCCACGTCGACGCCCGCGGTCGGCTCGTCGAGGAACAGGACCTGCGGCTCGTGCGACAGCGCCTTGGCGATCATGACGCGGCGCTTCATGCCGCCGGACAGGGTGATGATCTTGGAATCCTTCCGGTCCCACAGCGAAAGGTCCCTCAGCACCTTCTCGATATGCGCGGGGTTCTTCGGCTTGCCGAACAGGCCGCGGCTGAAGCTGACGGTGGCCCACACCGTCTCGAACGAATCGGTGTGGAGTTCCTGCGGAACCAGCCCGATCATCGCGCGCGCCGCGCGGAAATCCCTGACGACGTCGTGGCCGCCGACCGTGATGCTACCCGAGGTCGGATTGGCGATGCCGCAGATCGTGCTGATCAGCGTGGTCTTGCCGGCTCCGTTCGGCCCGAGCAGCGCGAATATCTCGCCGCGTTCGATGTCGAGACTGACGTCGTTCAGCGCCTTGAAGCCGGAACCGTAGACTTTCGAGAGATTGGAGACGGAAATGACGGGCGGCATGAGGGCTTGATCGTCAGCGGTGTGTAGGGGCACGGTCGGCAACACAGTGGTATGCCAGAGCCGGAATGGAGGAGGGCTGAGGTCAGATAGGAAGCAGAACGAGGTTCTGCAATCGCGGCTGCGAACTTACTTTTTCTTCTTCGCCGGCTGCTTTTTCGCGGGCGCCGCGGGTTGCTCGGCCGGTTCCGGAATCTTCGCCAGCGTCATGATCTGGATCTGGTTGTTGACCGGCGAAACGGGGCGCGCGTAGTCGAGCAGCTGCTCTTCGCCCAGCCCCACCGACTGGATGCGCTTGGCGGAAATCTTGAAGGTGTTGACCAGGATTTCGCGGATGGCGTCGGCGCGGCGCTGGCTCAGGATCGCGTTGGCCTCGCGCTTGCCGTTCGCTTCGATATGGCCGACCACCAGGATGGTGTAGGGCAGCAGCGAGGAGTGCACCAGCGCGTCGGCGATGCGGCCGACGGTCTGGTAGGATTCCGGCTGCACGATCGGCGTATCGACGTCGAAGGAGATGTCGACGTTGAAGGTCGGCAGCTTCTTCAGATCGGGTGCGATCGGCGGCCGCTTGCCGGGCGGCGGCTCGGTCTTGCCGCGCATCTTCGAACGCTCGGTGACCTGCTGGCGCAGCGCGGGGACGTCGAGTTCGAGGTCGGCCTGGTATTTGTCGAGCTTCGCCACGATGTCGTCGCGGGTCGGCGCGGTCTGCGCTAGAGCCGGCACAGCCGCCAGCAGGAGAGCGCCGCCCACGAACAGGCCGATGTGGCGCAGGGAGCGCATCAGCGATACCCCGCGTCGGTCAGGGCCTGGTTGCAGTTGCGGCTGACGCCGCTTGCCGTCATCAGGCAGGGCACCGACTTGCTGGTCTCCTTGGTCGAGCCATGGCAGGTCTTGACGATCTCGCGCGAGCAGGCGTTCGCCACCGTCACGCGCGCCGCGATCCGTTTCTGGATGGCGTCGAAGGCCTGCAGGTAAGTCGCCTTGCACTGTGGCGAGGTCACGTCCTGGTTGCGCGACAGGCATTCCTTGAGGCGGTTGGAATCGAGATTGACGCCGCGGCAATTGGCGACGATCTCCGCGCCGCAGCCCTTGGCCAGCATGGCCGCCGCATCGCCAAAGCTCATCGTCTCCGCCGCCGCCCAAGACGGCGCGGCCAGCCATGCGGCAAGCAGAAAAATCCCTCCCCGAACCATGGGGACATCTCAACCGATGATTTCAGGGATGGTCAAGGGCCACGGCGGGCATGCTCAGCGGTGTCCACGGCACTGTTGCCGCGGCGACAGGGGGCAGGCCTGTCAAACCCGCTCGACGAAACTGTCGACCACCTTCTTCTCGCCCGCCTTTTCGAAGGCGATGGTGAGCTTGTTGCCGTCGATCTTCACGACATGGCCGTAGCCGAACTTCTGGTGGAAGACGCGGTCGTCCAGCGCGAACTCGGAAACCGAGGTGGATTTCGCCACCAGTTCGCCCTCGATGGTCATGGGCCCGCGCTTGTTGCGCGAGAAACCGCCGCCGAAGGCATCGCTGCGCGAGCCTGAGGCATCGCCGCGCGAGCCTGAGAACGACGACTGGTCCTCGTTGAAGCCGCCGCGGGCCTGGCCGCCGCGGTTGCGGGCGCGGTTGGCCTGGGCGCGCTGCCAGCCCGGCGTGGTGTAGCTGGAGCCGAACGATTCGACGTTGTCGAAACGCGAGGGGCCGTAGCCGCCGCTGCCGCCCCAGCCGGAGCCGCCCTTGGATTCCGTGATCTCGACGCTTTGCGCCGGCAGTTCGTCGAGGAAGCGCGAGGGGATCGTGGTCGACCAGGTGCCGTGGATGCGGCGGTTGGTGGCAAAGAAGATTTTCGCGCGGCGCCGCGCGCGGGTCAGGCCGACATGGGCGAGGCGGCGCTCTTCCTCGAGGCCGGCGCGGCCCTGCTCGTCGAGGGTGCGCTGGCTCGGAAACAGGCCTTCCTCCCAACCGGGCAGGAAGACGTTGTCGAATTCCAGCCCCTTGGCGGAGTGCAGCGTCATCAGCGACACGGCTTCCTCCTGGGCGCCGTCCTCGCGGTCCATCACCAGGGAGATGTGCTCGAGGAAACCCTGCAGGTTCTCGAACTCCTCCATCGAGCGGACCAGTTCCTTCAGGTTCTCCAGCCGGCCGGCGGCGTCCGCCGAGCGGTCCTTCTGCCACATCTCGGTATAGCCGCTCTCGTCGAGCACGATCTCGGCAAGCTCCGTATGCGCGGTGACCTCGCTCTGCGCCCGCCAACGGTCGAACTTCAGCACGAGATCGCGCAAGGAGCTGCGCGCCTTCGGCTTCAGCTCGTCGGTCTCGACCACGGCGCGCGCCGCGTCGAACAGCGAGATGCGGCGCTTGCGGGCGTGGTCGTGCAAGAGCTGCACGGTGGCATCCCCGAGGCCGCGCTTGGGCACGTTGACGATCCGCTCGAAGGCGAGGTCGTCGGCGGGGGAGTTGATGGTGCGCAGGTAAGCCAGCGCGTCGCGGATTTCGGCGCGCTCGTAGAAGCGGGGACCGCCGATCACGCGATAGGGCAGGCCGAGCGTGACGAAGCGGTCCTCGAACTCGCGCATCTGGAACGAGGCGCGGACGAGGATGGCGACCTCGTTGAGGTTTTCCTGCGCGCGCTGCAGTGCCTCGATCTCCTCGCCGATGGCGCGGGCTTCCTCCTCGGAATCCCAGGCGCCGGTGACGGTGACCTTCTCGCCGTCGACGTCCTCGGTGCGCAGCGTCTTGCCGAGCCGGCCTTCGTTGTGCGCGATCAGGTGCGAGGCGGCGGCGAGGATGTGACCGGTCGAGCGGTAATTGCGCTCGAGGCGAATGACTTTTGCGCCGGGAAAATCGTGCTCGAAACGCAGGATGTTATCGACCTCGGCGCCGCGCCAGCCATAGATCGACTGGTCGTCGTCGCCGACGCAGCAGATGTTCTTGGGTGGGGCCTTCTCCCTCTCCTCGCTTGCGGGGAGAGGGTCGGGGTGAGGGGCTGCTTCCGCGAGCACAGCTTGCGGAGACTCCCCCTCACCCGATGCACTTCGTGCATCGACCTCTCCCCGCAAGCGGGGAGATGTCGATGGAGACGGCGCCTGCGACAACAGCCGCAGCCACAAATACTGCGCCACGTTGGTGTCCTGATACTCGTCCACCAGGATGTACCTGAACCGGCTCTGGTAGCTGCGCAGCACGTCGGGGTGTTCGCGGAAGATGCGGATGTTCTCCAGTAGGAGATCGCCGAAATCGGCGGCATTGAGGATCTTCAGCCGCTCCTGATAGGCCGTGTAGAGCTTGCCGCCCTTGCCGTTGGCGAACACGGCGGCCTCGCCTGCCGGCACCTGCGAGGGCGTCAGGCCGCGGTTCTTCCAGCCGTCGATCAGGCCGGCCAGCATGCGCGCCGGCCAGCGCTTGTCGTCGATGTTCTCCGCCTGCAATAGCTGCTTCAGCAGCCGCACCTGGTCGTCGACATCGAGCACGGTGAAGTTGGACTTCAGCTGCGCCAGCTCGGCATGATGGCGCAGGATGCGGCCGCCGATGGAATGGAAGGTGCCGAGCCACGGCATGCCCTCGACGGCATGGCCGAGCATCTGGCCGAGCCGCAGCTTCATCTCGCGCGCCGCCTTGTTGGTGAAGGTCACCGAGAGGATTTCGTGCGGCCGGGCGCGTCCGAGGCTCAGGATATGGGCGATGCGGGTGGTGAGCACGCGCGTCTTGCCGGTGCCGGCGCCGGCCAACACCAGCACGGGGCCATCGAGCGTCTCCACAGCCTCGCGCTGCTCGGGATTGAGGCCGGAGAGATATTGCGGACCGGCCGCCGCGCGCGCACGCGCGGCGATCCCGCCGGCTATCGGCTGGTGTTCGGGGACGCTCGCATGGGGCAGTTTGCTCGGCTCGGTCATCGCGAATCGCATGTTCCCCACGATGGCACCGTGAGGCGGTGAAAGGGAGCCTTCTTAGCAGGGATTGCCGGTCATATAGGGCCCGATCGGCCGTTTTGACAGGATTTATCGGCGGCGCGGCGATCGCGACTTTGTTCCCGACTCAGAGCGAATTTTCGCCATTTCCGGCGCGGAACCGGCGTTCCCCGTCTCGCATTGTCCGCACAGGATCGGGCGCTACCCGCGCCCGGGAGGAGAGGAAACCATCATGTTGAGCTGGGTAGTCACGTTTCTGGTCATCGCGCTGATCGCCGGCGTTCTCGGCTTCGGCGGCATCGCCGGCGCTTCCGTGGAGATCGCCAAGGCAATCTTCTTCATCGCGATCGTGCTGTTTCTGATTTCGGCGGTGGTCGGGCTCGTCCGCGGGCGGAGCAGGGTCTAGCCGCGCAAGAACGATGCGAGGCGAAACGCTCTAACGCGCGGCCTCCAGCGAACGGCTTGCCTGCGCGGCATGGCGGGCGGTCAGGCCGGCAAATTGTTGCGGGTGGGTTGCGATCATGAAATGCGACGCGCCGTTGATGGCGGTGCGGGCGGCATTCGGGATGTGCCGGCCGAGCAGTTCGTTGGCCCGGCGGACCGCGGGATGACTGGCTTGCCCCCACACCACCAGCGTGGGCGTCGCCACCGTCGCCAGCAACGCCGGCGTGAGGCGGAAGCCATAGGCCGAAGTCCAGTCCAGCAAGTTCGACGGGGTCGTCTCGATCGCGTAATCGCGAACGCGCTGCGGCCATGAGGCGAATGTGCCCGCACCGCCGTAGAAGTCGATCATCCGCCCGATGGCATCGGTTTCGCCGTCCCGGGACGCCGCGGAATAGGCGCCCGACATCCGTTGGAAGGCTTCGTGGTGCTCGCGCTCTCCGGTCTCCCGCAGGATCGTCATGGCCGGTGCTTCGGCAATCGTCAGGCTGAGCAGGGGTACGCGCCCGCGCAGCGCGACCGCAAGCGCGGTCAGCCCGCCGAACGAGTGGCCGACGAGATGCACGGGGCCCCCGGCGCGCCGGATCACGCTCTCGATGATTTCACTCTCGTGCGAGATATCCGCATCCGCTTCGGTGCGGCGTTCGGCGGTACCGCCATATCCAAGGAGGCTCGTCGTCACGCAGCGGAACTGATTCTGCCAATGCGCCATCACCGGTCGCCAGGCGGCGCCCGTGCTGCAGGATCCCGGCACCAGCACCACGGTCGGGCCCGTTCCGCTCTCGTGGTAGTCGATGCGTCCGCGCGTCTCGTCGATCACCGGGAAGGCTCCTCCGCAGGCTTGCGCCATGGTCCATGCAAGCTACGTCGCGGCGGCGGTGCGGAGCGGCTATCCGATTTGCGACTTCGCTATCCCGATCATGACATTTCTGCCGGACGGCGGGGCCCCGGAGCCGGGGCAGCTACCTTGCCGGCATCGTCACCTTGCGGCCGATGCCCTCCGGCCGCGGCACGGCGGCATGGATGTTCACGATCTCGGCGATGCGGGCGCGGATGTCGGGCGGGAAGGGCGCCACCTTGCGCGCGATCATGTCCATGTGCAGCGTGATGTTCTCCGAGGTCGCCGAAATCCAGCCCTCGGTGGCGTGACGCAGTTCCTCGAACGTATGCAGCCGCTTCTCGTCGGCCGCGAGCAGATAGACCGTGACCTGCACGGGATCGCCCAGATGGATCTCCCTGACGTAGCGGACATGGCATTCCGCGGTGAAGGTCGAGCCGTGGCGTTCCTTCTTGTAGGCCGGCCCGATGCCGAGCTGCAGCCACAATTCGTCGATCGCGCGGTCCATCATCACGTTGTAATAGGCCATGTTGAGATGGCCGTTATAGTCGATCCATTGCGGCTCAATCTGCATCACCGAGGAGACGAAGGGGGCGGTCGGCAGCTTCATGTCCCGGGCGGCGGTCGCGGATGTCATCGTCTCTCCTGATGGCGCAACTGGGTTCTTGACCCCTTATATATCCTTTGCCACGGTCCCCCCAAAGTCCGGAGGAAATTCGACGTGGCGACAACGATAACAAGTAATCTGAAGCGGCCGGAGCCGCAGGTCCTGAAGAGCGCCATCGACGCGCTGGCGGCGCGGTTCGGCAACCGCCTGATCACCTCGCAGGCCGTGCGCGAGCAGCATGCCCATACCACCACCTGGCTGGCCTCGCAGCCGCCGGACGCCGTTGTCATGGCGCAGGAGACCGCCGACATCCAGGATGCGGTGCGGATCTGCGCCAAACACGGCGTGCCCGTGATCGCGTTCGGCACGGGCACCTCGTTGGAGGGCCAGGTCAACGCGCCGGCCGGCGGCGTCTGCATTGATCTCCGCGACATGAACAGGATTCTCGCCGTACACGCCGAGGACCTGGACTGCGTGATCCAGCCCGGCGTCACCCGCAAGATGCTGAACGAGCATCTGCGCGACCAGGGGCTGTTCTTCCCGATCGACCCCGGCGCCGACGCTTCGCTCGGCGGCATGACATCGACCCGCGCCTCCGGCACCAACGCGGTGCGCTACGGCACCATGCGCGACAACGTGCTGGCGCTCAAAGTGGTGCGCGGCGACGGCGAGATCATCACCACGGGCACGCGCGCGAAGAAATCCTCCGCCGGCTACGATCTCACCCATCTGTTCGTCGGTGCCGAGGGCACACTCGGCATCATCTCGGAACTGACCATCAAGCTGCGCGGCATTCCCGAGACCATCGCGGCGGCGGCCTGCTCGTTCGAAACCGTGCGCGGCGCCTGCCAGGCGACGATCCTCGCCATCCAGACCGGCATCCCGCTGGCGCGGATCGAGCTGCTCAATGCCGAGCAGGTGAAGGCCTGCAACTCCTACTCGAAGCTGACGCTGCCGGAGACGCCGCTGCTGCTGCTGGAATTCCACGGCAGCGACGTCGAAGTTGCCGAGCAGTCGAAAAACTTCGGCGAGATCGCCAAAGAATGCGGCGGCGGCGAGTTCTCGTGGACCACCAAGCCGGAGGACCGCACGAAGCTGTGGCAGGCGCGGCACGACGCCTACTGGTCGGTGAAGGCGCTGCGCCCCGGCGCGGGCGTGGTGGCGACCGACGTCTGCGTGCCGATCTCGCGGCTCGCCGATTGCGTCACCGAGACCGAGGAAGACCTGCACCGGCTCGGGCTGCTGTCGCCGATCGTCGGCCATGTCGGCGACGGCAATTTCCACTGCTCGCTGGTCTGCGACATCGACAACGCCGAGGAGATGGCGCGCGGCGAGGAGTTCATGCATCGCCTGGTTGAACGCGCGCAGGCGATGGGCGGCACCTGCACCGGCGAGCACGGCATCGGGCAGGGGAAGCAGAAATATCTGCAGGCCGAGCTCGGCAGCGAGGCGCTGGACGCCATGCGTGCGCTGAAGAAGGCTCTCGATCCCCAGAACATCTTCAACCCAGGCAAGATCGTCCCGGCGGTGTAGCGCTTTTCGCGCCCGAGCGCCGCCGCGATCACGCGGAACTTTCGCCGTCTTCCTGCGTCATCACTCGCGCCGAATTGTAGCGGCGCGCGACCGCAGGAGGGTGCCATGTCCAGGTGGGCGATTGGATTTGCAGCCATTTTCCTCGCTTTCGTGCTGGCGGGAGATGGCTTCGCCAAGGGCGGCCATGGCGGAGGTCGCGGCGGCGGCCACGGCGGCGGCAAACATGGCTTCAGCCGCGGCCATGGCGGCGGGCATCATCACTTCCGCGGACATCGCGGCGGATTTTCACGTCACGCGGTCGGACGTGCGCATTTCGGCGGCCCGCGCCACGCGGCGCGGCATCAGAATTTCGGCCAGATGCGTCATGCCGCGCTTGTGCCCGGGCGCAACGCGATGAACCTGTTGTCCCGTCCGGGCGCGCCGCGCAACGGCAAGCTGCTGGCCAGCCCGATGGCGCGCGCGCAGCTTACCGCGGCGGCGGCGCTGGCAGGCTGGCATGGCGGCGCGGTCGCCAATGGCTGGTGGCGGCACGGCAATGGCGGATATGGCTGGGTCGGTCCGCTGTTCTGGCCGTTCGCCTACAACGACATTTACGACTACGCCATTTGGGACGACGGGCTCGGCTTCTGGGGCTATGGCTATCCCGACATCTATGCCGGCATCTTCCCGCCCTACGGTTACGGCGATCTCGCCAGCTATTTCCCGCAGCAGAGGTACGACCGCCGGCGCGGCAGGCCGATCGCGATCGCGCCGATGTGTGGCAACGACAGCCGCGCGGTCGCCGGCATGCCGATCGACCAGATCGCGGACGCGGTGCAGCCCACCGAGCCGCAACTCGCCGCGCTGTCCGAACTCGGTCAGGCCTCGCTCACCGCCGCGCAGAACATCCGCATTGCCTGCCCGTCTCAGGCCATGCTGACCGCGCCGGGAAGGCTCGCGGCCATGCAACAGCGGATCGAGGCGATGATCTCGGCCACCGCGCTGATCCAGCCGCGGCTGGAGCGGTTCTACGGGCTGCTCGACAACGAGCAGAAGGCGCGGCTCAATGGGCTCGCCGAAAGCCAGCGCACCGCCTCGGTAGCCTCCGCCAGCAGCGTTTCGCCGACGCAAGGGTGCAGCTCGCTGGCACCGGCGGCGCTGCAATGGCCGACCAGCGAGATCGAGGCCAGGATCCGCCCGAACGACACGCAGAAGGGCGCGCTGCAGGTGCTGCAGGACACCAGCGCCCGCGTCGCCGAGGAACTGAAGGCGGCGTGCCAGACGGGCGGTCAGTTGTTTACCCCGCCCGCCCGCATGGCCGCCGCCGCCAAGCGGCTCGATGCCATGTTGCAGGCGGTCAAGCAGGTGCGCGCCGCGCTCGAGGATTTCTACGCCACTCTGAACGACGAGCAGAGGGCGGCATTCGAGGCGATCGGACCGGCGCGGCCGGCCTGAGGGGGTACTCTCTCGGGGCTGTGAGCCCGGGTTCACAGCTCGCCGCAAATCCAGCTATGCTCCGGGCTGCGGGGTACGGCGATGCAGTGGTTCAAGAGAGCCCAGCGTACGGAAATCTGGGACGAGGCGATCGAGGGGCCGATCGGCGATATCGAGGCGGCCAAGCGGATCCGCGATATCTGCCGCGCGGCGACAGACAGCGCCGAGAAGGTCGGCGTCGCCGCCGACCGTACCCACAAGAAGATCAAGCGCGACGTCGAGCGCTACGAGCGCGCGGCGCGGGCGGCGATGGAAATCGCCATGACGGTTTCCGACGAATTGCTGCGCGATGCCGCCGTGCGCCAGATCGTCGAGCTGTGCCTCACGGCGGGCAACGTCGCGACGGCGCAGACGCTGTACCGCGCCATCCAGGCCAAGTCGATCCGCGACGATCTGCTGCGGGAGCACACGGAGTTGCAGCAGTGATGCGTCGGCGCTGATGTCGCCGGCGCTCGACGCTTCACTGCCTCGGCGCGGTAATGGCCTTGCGGATGGCGGCCAGCGGCGCGGCATCGTCGAATTCCAGCGCCCCGCCGCGTTGACGCAGACCGAGATCGCGCCAGAGCCCGGCGAGATCGGGCGTCACGGGCCTCGGTCCCATCTCGTTGCGGAGCCGCGTCAGCACGTCGACGCCTACAGCCTTGTCGGCGGCGGCGAGCACGCGCGCGATCGGCCAGTCATGCTCGTGGTTGCCGCCGGCCGACAGCACGCCGCGCATGGCGTCCTGCAGACCGAGCCGGTTGCCGGTGGCTTTGCGGATTTCGACGTCGGCGAGCAGGCAGAACATCGCCCCGCCCCAGTATCGGCGACCCCAGGTATCGATGTTGTCGAGGCCGCGGTCGCCGTCTTCCGGCAGGCCCTTGGGCATGTCGCGCATCATCGCCTGCCAGATCTCGGCGGCGGTGAGGTCGCCGGCCTGCACCCGCGCGATCGGCTCGACATAGACCGCGAGCCCCTCGGAAAGCCAGCCATGGCGTTCGGCGAGTTCCGGCAGGGCCAGATGCACCATCTCGTGCACCATCACCCAGTCGCGCCGCAGCGCATCCTCGTCGGCGTCGCGTCCGAGCATGATGCGGATCGCGGCGCCGCGATAGCCCCAGGTGGTGCCGCCGCGCACACGCGGGCCGCCCACCGGCACGATCAGCAGTTTGAGCTCGCTGACGGGAAAGCGCCCGTAATAGGTGGCGACGGCGCTTGCCGAGGCTTTCACCCATTCCAGCACCTTCTCTTTGGGCAGCGCGATCTCGCCCGGCGCGAAGCCGACGTGGATGACGCCGCCGGGCACATCGAGGTCGGTCTTCTCCAGCTTTTCGAATGCGTCGTAGGGCATCCGGTTGCCGCGCGTGAACTCGGACTGCGCATCGGCAAGAATGGGAAACGCGCTCGCCAGCGCCGCGGCGAAGGCGAGGGCGAATGCGAGGTTGCGAAAAGGCGCGGCTCGCCTCATGACGCCGCGCCTTTGGTGACGGTGGGGCCGGCAAGAAACGTCGTCGCCTGCTCGCCGAGATCGTCGAGCATCGCCGCAAGCAGGGCTTCGCCCTTCTCCAGGGTGGCAAGCGTCGGATCGCCGAAGCTGCCGGACCGGCTGTAGTTCGCCGAGGTCCTGTCCGAGGGCGTCAGGCGTCCCGGCACCGGCTGCGCGATGGGCGGGCTCGCTTCGGCGCGCGACATTTCGACGACCGCTGGCGAGATGGCCAGCATCAGCGACGTCTCGAGTTCGTCGGCATGGCTGCCATGGCCCTGGCGGGCGAGCCCGGACGCGGCGCGGCGATAGCGCGGGCCTTCGTGGATCCTCAAATGCAGCGCGTTGCCGGCTTCAATGCGCGCCAGCGCGCGCCCGGCCGCTTCGCGCGTGCTGATGCCGGTATCGAGCACGAACAGCGCGCGGCAGCCATGCGAGAGGATTCCCGACGCGATCTCGGCAACGGCAGCCTCGAAGGTCGCAGCCGACAGGCTGATGCTTCCGGCATAGTCGGCGAAAGCCGGGTAGTGCCCGTAGCTGAGCGTCGGCCAGACCAGCGCGTCGATGCGTGCGGCCAGTTTCGACGCGAGGAACTCCGCCTGGACGCGGTCGGTATCGAGCGGCAGATGCAGGCCGTGCTGCTTGGCGCCGGCGCCGATCGGCAGGATCGCGGCGGCGCCGCGCGCGAGGTGACGCGCGACTTCGTCCCAGACCATGTGTTCGACGAAATGGCGTTCGGCCTCGACGCGCATGGCTTCGGCCTTTCGAGGTCAGGCGGAAACGCCGCTCAGAAGCCCGCTCGTCACCCAGCCGTGCAGATAGCCCGCGCCGCGGCCCGCCGCGCTATCGGGATCGTCATAGGTCGCGAGCATGGAGCACAGCACGCCGAACGGAACGCCCCTGGCCGCCTCGTCCCACATCATGGCTTCTTCGGCCGGAAGTTCGCGGAACATCGGCGTGTTCTCCTGCCGCCAGATCAGGATGCGGACGGGCTCGTCCGACGTCTCCGCGTCCGGCGGCGTCTCGTCCGTCTTGAGCGCGCGCCAGATCGCGGCGGCATTGGTGGCGAGGTCGAGGCGTGCCGCCGTGGGATGTGCCGTGAAGGTGAGATCCTTCCACATCTCGGGCGCAAAGGCCGTAACGTCGGCCAACGCAAGCACGGCGCCGTCGGTGCCGTCGAAGGCGTCGTTCAGCGCCTTTTCCAGCGCGGCGAGTTCGGCTACCACGGGGTAATCGCTGTAGGGCGCGTTGCTGCGCAGGAAGTCGGGCAGGGCCTGCGAAAACCAGCGCAAATTCGGATGCTCCGACGTGTGCGCCTTGACGTAGGCATGCCCCATCTCGTCGAACATCTCGTCGCCGAGATAGGCATGCAATAGTTCGTGGTCGTTGCGCAGCGCCTCGACCAGCCGCGAGCCGTAGGCGTAACGGTAGACGCCGAACAGCGTCTCGCGCTTCTCCCGCGGGCTGTCGGGGATTCCCGCCAGCACTCTGTCGTCGCCGGCAAGGATGCCGCGCTGGAACTCGGCCTGTTGGCGCGCCAGGTCGCTCATCGCACAGCCGGGCCCAGCACCTGCCCGGCCATCTCCCGCGTGCGGTTCACTTCGAGGATCAGCTCCGCGAGCGGCGGGATGTTGTCGTCGCGCTCGATCATGGTGGAGACGCGGCCGAAGCGCCGCAGCGCCGCGGCATAGAGCTCCCAGACGTCCTCGCAGACCGGATGGTCGTGGGTGTCGATGATGTGGGTGCCCATGTGGCTGTGGCCGGCCATGTGAAATTGCACGACGCGATCGGCCGGAATGCCGTTCAGGAAGGCGAGGGGGTCGTAGCCGTGGTTGAAGGCGCTGACATAGACGTTGTTGACGTCGAACAGCAGCCAGCAGCCGGAACGGCGCGAGAGCTCGGCGAGAAACTCCCACTCGGTCATCTCGGAATTCTTGAACTGCACATAGGTCGAGACGTTCTCGAGCACGATGGCGCGGCCGAGGAAATCCTGCACCAGCTGCACGCGGCTCACGACATGATCGAGCGCTTCCTGCGTGTAGGGGATCGGCAGCAGGTCGTGCAGGTTCTTGCCGTGCACGCCGGTCCAGCACAAATGGTCCGAAACCCATTTCGGCTCGACGCGGTGCGCGAGCTCCTTCAGGCCTTGCAGGTATTCGAAGTTTGGCGGCGCGGTGGAGGCGATCGACAGCGAGACGCCGTGCATCACCACCGGATAGCGGGCGCGGATCTTTTCCAGCGTCTGCAGGGGCTGGCCGCCCGGCACCATGTAGTTTTCGCTGATGATCTCGAACCAGTCGATCGGCGGATTGCCCGACAGGATCTCGTCGTAATGCTGGTGACGCAGGCCTAGGCCGAATCCGAGGAACGGCGGCCTCGCCGATTGCCGGGGGGCGTCGTTGCGCGAAGTGTCCGGCAATCTGCTCGCGACGTTCATCCGGTTCGGCTCGATCTGCTTTCGATACGCAAGAACTACCATGAAACAGGGGTCCGGCCTACCGGACCCCCGTTCCGGAGTCGGCCGAAATCAGCCCGCCGTGAACTTGCCCTTGGCGGCGGCGCACTTCTCCTTGGTCATGGCCGAGAAGCCCTGACCCTTGCAGGCATTCTGGCCCTTGCAGGCGTTGGACGCGCCCTTGCAGGCGCTCTGGCCCTTGCAGGCGTTGGCGCCCACGCACTTGCCGTCCTGGGCAAAGGCGGTGGTGGTCGAGAGGGTGGTGCCGGCCACGAACAGGGTGGCGGCGGCAGCGGCGAGCACCGCACCGGACTTGGACGTCATCTTCATGTGGTTTCTCCTCCTGAGCAATGAAGGTGCCCGCCCGGTCGGGGGTGCACCTGCGAGAGCTACGGACGGAATTGCGTTTTGGTTACGCCGGCCGAAGATTTTTTTTGCGACGGTCGGTCGAAAAAGGGGCCCGGCGAACCGCCGGGCCCCCAAAAAAGGCATGGATCGGCCTTCAGCCCTTGACGTAGGCCCCGCCCTTGGCCTTGCACTGGGCTTCCGACATCATCGCGAAGCCATTGCCCTTGCAGGCGTTCATGCCCTTGCAGGCGCTGCCCGCGGTTTTGCAGGCGCTCTGGCCCTTGCAGGCGTTGGCGGCCATGCACTTGCCCTGCGCGGCGTCGGCCGGCGTGGACACGGTCGACACGGCGGCCCCGGCAAGGAACAGCGTGGCGGCAGCCGCAGCGAGCGTGGCACCCGATCTGGAATCCAACTTCATGACGTTCTCCTAGATGGTTGAAGACAATGACGCCGTGAGCCTCCGATCCTCGATCGGCCCGCCGCACGACGGAGGACGCCCGTTCGATCGCAAGGGCTTCGCGGAGGCCGAAGCCCCGCCATGAACGGTCACCCGCGGACCAGCTACGGGCTACCCCGCGGTTTGGTTTACAGCGCAGGCGAAGAAAGTTTTCCCGGCAACTCGACTGTTCGCCGGTTCAATTCTGTGCCGCCCGCTGCGGCTTCAGCTTCGCCATCTGCTTCACGGTGGCCGCAAGCTCCTCGGCATTGAACGACGGGAAGGAGCAGATGCGGTTGCTGCAGGCAAACGCCGCCGGCTCGCCGAGATCTGGATATTCGACGTCCGGGTTGGGCAGCTTGCCCTCGCGCAGGTCCAGCCATTCCAGCCGCTTGTAGCGGGCAGGGAGCGCGCGCGCCAATTTGTGCAGGCCCTGCGCCCGGGCGTCGTCCTTGCGGCCGACGATGGTGACATGGGTGGGCTCGATCGCCAGTTCTTCGTCGGCCAGCAGCGCCCCGGGCAACGGCCGCACCACCTCGCGCGCCGCGCCGGCGAGGTAGCGCATCGCATGCGAGGCCTGTTCGCGGTAGACATCGTTGCCGAAATAGCGGTTGAGCATGTTCATGAAGCGCGCGACCTGCACCTGGTCCTCGATCGGCTTGGCCGGTTTTGCGAACACGCCGGTCCTGGCCTCGGATTTCCCCGAGGTGAAGAAGCCGCCGGCCTCGTCGCGGAACGTCGCGATGAACTCGCCGGCCCTGGCGGCGGATGTCAGCCATTCGCGGTTGCCGGTCGCGGCATAGAGATCGAGCAACGCCTGTCCCATCGCCAGCGTATCGCCGATGAAGGGTCCGCCGCGATCCCTGGGCCCGTGATCGAAGCCGCCGTCGGGCCGCACGCGGTTGGCCAGCACCCACCGCGCCGCGCGTTCAGCGCTCTCCAGCGCCTTGGCGTCGCCGCTGACGTTGTAATAGGCGGCAAGTCCCGAGATCGCCCAGCCGTTCTCCCGCGCGTAGAGATTCCTGTCGATGCGGGGCATGCCGAGCTTGCGGCGCTCGGCATCGCCAAGCGCGTAGTATTTGTGGCCGTCGGTGTTGCGGTCGAGGTCGGCATCCTGGCTGACGTAGAACCCGCCTTCGGGCGCTTGCATGAACGCCACCAGGTAGCGTTCGATGTCGCGCGCCGCGCCGAGATATTTCGGATCCTTCCACAGCGCATGGGCCTGGCTGTACTGCCGCAGATACTGCGCCTGGAACGACATGATCTTCTCGAAATGCGCCTTGCGCCACGAGCCGCCCTCCGAATACTGGAACACGCCGCCCCAGACCGGATCGATCAGCGCCAGCGCCGCATCCAGCGTCTGCCGCGCGCGCTTCGCCGCAATGGCGTCGCCTGCCTCGGCGCGGCTGATGGCGAGGTCCATGCTGTCGGCGTCGATGTATTTCTGCAGCTCGCCCCAGCCGCCGAGCTTGTCCTCGTAGGATTCGTCATAGTTTTTCGAAAGCGCCTCGCGTTGCGCCTTGGGCAGGAACGCGGACTCCGCCGGCTTCACCTCGAAAGCCGCAGCGACGGAGGGGCCGGGCGTGGGATCGTCGATGATGGCCTTGAGCAGCGCCTGCATCCGCGGCGGCTCGATATAGCCCCTGATCTTGGCGATCTCGCTGCCGTCGGGGCCGAACACGATGGTCGCCGGCCAGCCCCAGTCGCCGTAGCGGCTCGACAGGTCTGGGTTGGCATCCTGGTCGACGCGCACCGGAATGTATTTTGCCGATAGCAGCGCCTGCACCTCGGGATCGGCGTAGGTCGTCTTCTCCATCACGTGGCACCAGTGGCACCACACGGCCTCCAGGTCGAGAATGACGAAGCGCTGCTCGGCAGTCGCGCGGGTGAACAACTCCTCGTTCCAGTCGCGCCACTTCAACTCGTTGGCCGAAGCGGGCGAAGCTGCGAAGGCGGCAAGGACGATGGCGGCGATGCGAGCGAGTTTCATGGCATTCCCGGGAGTGCGGATCATCCGCCAGCTACGGGCCGGGAAGGCCGGCGGCTCAGCCGCGCCGCGATGTCACGCGAAAGTGAGCCGCCTCACGGCGTCGCCTTGGCGTGGCCGGCGGAATTGAGCAGCAGCCGGTCCAGCGAGGCTGCGCCGGGGCCGGCGATGGCGAGCCAGAGGAAGGCGGCGAAATAGGTCGCTTCCTCGAAGCCGAGCAGCGTCTGCAGCGAATCTACCGCCTCCCATTTTGCCGCCTTGATCGCGACCAGCATGGTGAAGGCCAGCATCGCGGCCGGGATGCGGGTGAACAGGCCGAGGATCAGCATGAGGCCGCCGAAGAACTCCACGCCCGACACGAACGGCGTCATGATCTTCGGGAAGATGATGCCCCATTCGGTGAAGTTCTCGATCATCTGCGGCAGGTTGTTCAGCTTGCCCCAGCCGCTCATCATGAAGACGTAGCCGACGATCAGGCGCATGATCAGCGGCCCGGCCCAGGCGAAATGCGCGGCAATGCGTGCGGGCAGCAGGATCAGCAGATTGACGATGAAATTCATGGGTACCTCTCGAAATATCCTACTGATGTCAGCTGCCGTCAGTCCGTAGGGGCGCGCAAATTGCACCCGCCCGGCCGGGACCCGTCCTGGCAGGAATTTCGAGCCGGGCGGCCCGATTGTTACGGGGCCTTGCGGAAATATTGCCGGCCGCTAGCCGAATTGCTGCAGCGCAGGAAAGGTCTCCAGCAGCCAGATGCTGACATTGGAGATGGCGCCGGTGAGAAAGGCGATTCCGGTGATCACCATCAGCACGCCCATCGCATGCTCGACCCGCGCCAGATGCTTCTTCATCCGCATGAACAGTTCCGAGAACTGTTCGATGGCGAACGCCGCCAGCAGGAAGGGGATGCCGAGTCCGGCGGAATAGAAGGCGAGCAGCATCGCGCCCTTGGCGACGGTGGCCTCGGCCGCGGCTACGGAAAGAATCGCGGCCAGGATCGGTCCGATGCAGGGCGTCCAGCCGAAGGCGAACGCCAGCCCCATCACATAGGCGCCCCACAGCCCGACGGGCTTGGGGATCGGCAGCCGGCCCTCGCGCATCAGGAAGCCGATCCGTGTCAGCCCGAGGAAATGCAGGCCCATGACGATGATGACGATGCCGGCGAGGATCGACAGCTCGGCCGACCAGGCGCGGATCAGCCCGCCGAACAGCGAGGCGCTGGCGCCGAGCGCCACGAACACGGTGGAGAAGCCCAGCACGAACATCACCGCCGACGTCATCACCGCGCGCCGCGACGCCTGTGCGCTCTCGTCGTTGGCGACATGCTCGATGGTGGCGCCGGTCAGGTAGACCAGGTAGGGCGGCACCAGCGGCAGCACACACGGCGACAGGAAGCTGATCAGTCCTGCCAGGACTGCCGCCGGTACCGAAACGTCGTGCATGCCTCACCTCGGGAAACTCGCGTCCTCTATCCTATTGGCTTGTACGAGGGCAACATTCCAGTGGTTTCGCGGCGGAGGGGGCTATATCGCGGTCACAGGGCCGTGTGTAACTTATTGCGACTTGATCCGTATCAAGTGAGTTAACCTCGAACCCGCAAGAGTCCGGATGCGTATCGGAATCCGCAGCGCCATTTCCGCCCTCGTGCTGACGTCGATCGCCGTCAGCGCGCTCGTGGTGCATTTGCTGTGGTGGCGCACCGCCAACCAGGTCAGCCAGACGCTCGCCGACACCATCAACGACCAGATCGTATCGGCGGTCGGCGACCAGTTGCAGTCCATCACCACCGAAGCCCGCTCCGCCTCGATCGCGGTGCGCGCGCTGCTGACGGAAAAGGTGCTCGACATCCGCGACGCCAAGCGGCGCAAGTTCGTGTTCCTGTCGCAGCTGCAGGCCCAGCCGACCATTTCCTGGGTCGCCTTCGGTTGGCCGGACAATTCGTTCTTCGCCGTCCACAAGCTCGGCGACAGCGGCGTCGAGACGATCGAGATCGGGACCGACAGGAAGCTCAGGATCGAGCGTTATGATCTCGAGGGCGGCGACATCAAGTTGAGGGACAGCCGCACCGAGGACACGAAATACCGGGTCACCGAGCAGGAGTGGTACAGCGGCTCCGACCTGTGGTCGACGCTGACGGTCCACCCGGTCGGGGAGCGGCCTGCTGCCGCGTTCGCCGTGCCGATCGAGATCGACGGTGAACGCACCGGCGTGCTCGCCGTCATCATCGAGCTGACGCGGGTTTCGAACTTCCTGTCGCAGCTCACGGTCGGCAAGTCAGCCAGCGCCTTTATCCTCGACCGTGACGGGTCCGTTATCGCGGCGCCTGATTCGAATGCCGACGAGCTCACGCCGCTGAAGACCGAACAGCCGACGTTTCCGGTTGCCGTCGACGCGATCCGGCAGGCGGGCAGCGCCTATGACGCGAACGGGTCGGAACCGTTCAGTCTCGGGGTGGTCAGGGATGGCAAGGCCTACAAGACGGTGCTGACGCCGATTTCGTTCCCGGGCTGGTCGCTGGTGACCGTGGTGCCGGAATCGGAATTCCTCGGCCCGGTGCAGGCGACCATCCGCAACCTCCTGATCGGACTCGCCGTGCTGATCGCCCTTGCCGGGCTGCTGTCGGCGTGGCTGGCGCAGCGGCTGATCGCCGCGCCGCTGATCCGCGTGGTCAACGAGATCAGGCATGTCGAGCGCTTCGACCTCGACAAGGTGCAGCGGCATCCCTCGCGGCTGACCGAGATCGCCAATCTCTCGGGCGCCATCGGCGACATGGCGCAGGGGCTCGCCGCGTTCCGCAAATATATCCCCGCCGACCTGGTGCGGCGGCTGATCAGCGACGGCAACGGCGCGCGGCTCGGCGGCGCGGTGCGGCCGATGAGCGTGCTGTTCATCGACCTTGCCGGCTTCACCGGCATGTCGGAACGGATGGGCGACCGCATCATTCCCGTGCTGTCGCACTATCTCGACGTGGTGTCGGCGCAGATCCAGGGCGCCAGCGGCACCATCGACAAGTTCATCGGCGATGCCGTGATGGCGTTCTGGGGCGCGCCGTCGCCCAATCCGGACCACGCCGTCGATTGCTGCCGCGCCGCGCTGGCCTGCCAGCGCGCCGTGGAGCAGGCGGACCTCGTCGACGACCGCGGCGACAAGGTCAAGGTCCGCATCGGCATCAATTCCGGCGATATGCTGGTCGGCAATATCGGCTCCGAGGTGCGGCTGAACTACACCGTGATCGGCGACGCCGTGAACATCGCCAGCCGCCTCGAAAGCACCAACAAGAGCTACGGCTCCACCATCATCATCGGCCCGGAGACGCGACGGCTGGCGGGTGATCGCATCGTGGTGCGCGAGCTGGATCGGCTCGCGGTCTACGGCCGCGCCGGCGGCCTGCAGATTTACGAGCTGCTCGGCATGGAAGGCGAATGCGACGACCTGCGCGAGTGGATCATGACGTATGAAGCGGGACTTGCCGCCTGGCGAACCGGCGATTTCGCCGGGGCGATTGGCTGTTTCGAGTGGGCGCGCAAGCTCAGGGCGAGCGATGCGGCGTCATCCCTGATGATCGAGCGCTGCCAGCATCAGGTCGACAATCCAACCGCTGAGGGTTGGGATGGCACCACGGTGGCGCGGACGAAGTAGTTGATAGTCCGTAGGATGGGTAGAGCGCAGCGAAACCCATCATCTATCCTCTTGCGGCGCCAGTGATGGGTTTCGCTTACGCTCTACCCATCCTACCCCTGCCGCAGTGCGCAGAAAATGACGCAGTGTCTTGACGCGGGCAAGGGTTGCAGCCGCGGCACTTGACCTCGTCGGCGGCAGATGGTCCGAAGGACCGTCGAGAGAACGATCCGTCTTGAAAGTGTTGCTGGCGCATACGCCGCAGATGCGGCGCGACTATTACGGCGAGCGCAGCCTCAGCGGCCTGCGCGCGGTCGCCGAGGTCAAGCTGCATGAAGGCGACGCCGCGCTCGATGCCGCAGCGCTGGTCGACGCCGCGCAGGATGTCGACATCGTCGTCGCCGACCGCATGACGCAGGGGCCGGGAGAAATCTTTCCAAGACTGCCGAAACTGCGCGCCTTCGTGCGCTGCGCGGTGGATATCCGCAACATCGACGTATCAGCGGCATCGAGCGCCGGCGTGCTGGTGACGCGCGCCAGCCCCGGCTTCGTGCAGTCCGTCGCCGAACTCGCGCTCGGCTACATGGTGGATCTGTCGCGCGGCGTCTCGCGCGCCACCGCCGATTACCACGCCGGCAGGGTGCCCGAAGTGGCGACGGGGCGGCAGCTCTTCGGCAGCCGCATCGGCATCATCGGCTTCGGCAGCATCGGCCGCTATCTCGCCGGCCTCGCCAAGGTGCTGGGCATGGAAGTGCTGGTCGCCGATCCCTTTGTCACCATCGACGATCCGGCGATTCAGCACATATCTCTCGACGAACTTCTCGGCCGATCCGACTACGTTGTGTGCCTCGCCATCGCCAACGAGGCGACCGAAAACCTGATCGGGCAGGCGGCGCTGGCGCGGATGCAGAAGCATGCCTTCTTCGTCAACCTGTCGCGCGGCAATCTCGTCGACGAAGCCGCACTCGCCGCCGCCTTGCGCGATGGCCGCATCGCCGGCGCCGCGATGGACGTCGGCCGCGCCCCGGACCAGATGCCGTCACTGGGCCTGGCGCAACTGCCGAACGTGATCGCGACGCCGCATGTCGGCGGCCTGACGCCGCAGGCGATCGAGCATCAGTCCGCGGAAACCGTCCGCCAGGTGGCGGAGATCATCAAAGGCCATGCGCCGGTCGGCGCCGTCAATGAAGAGAGCTGGACGCGCCGGCCGGGAACGACGACATGAAGAGCCGGCTTCCCTTCTATTACGGCTGGATGATCGTCGCCGTGGTGTTCGTCACCATGGCGATCGGCGTCAACGCGCGCACCGCGTTCTCGCTGCTTTTTCCGCCGATCATTTCCGAATTCGGCTGGGACCGCGGCGTCACCGCCGGCGCTTTCTCCTTCGGCTTCATCGTATCCGCGGTGATGAGCCCGCTGATCGGCCGCCTGATGGACCGCACCGGGCCGCGCGGCGTGATGGAGCTCGGCGTCGTCCTGATGGGCGGCGGCATGCTGCTGGCGCCGTGGACGACGCAGCCCTGGCACCTGTATCTGACCATCGGCGTGCTGGTCGGGGCGGGCAGCGTCTGCCTCGGCTATTCCGGGCAATCGCTGTTCGTGCCGAACTGGTTCGTCCGCCGCCGCGGCCTCGCGCTCGGCATCGCCTTTGCCGGCGTCGGCATCGGCTCGGTGACATTGCTGCCCTGGGTGCAGCACCTGATCGAGCAGACCGGGTGGAAGACCGCCTGCACGGCGATGGGCATCCTGGTCATCGTCGTGCTGGCGCCGATAAATTTGCTGCTGCACAAGCGGCCCGAGGACATCGGCCTGTTGCCCGATGGCGATCCGGCGCCGACGGCGACATCGGCAAAGCCCGTTTCCAACATCGTCGATCCCGTCTGGGCCGCCACCGACTGGACGCTGGGCCTTGCGATGCGCACCGCGCGGTTCTGGTGGATCGCGATCGGCTATTTCGCCGGCCTCTACATTTGGTACGCGGTGCAGGTTCACCAGACCAAGTTCCTGCTCGACATCGGCTTCTCCCCGACCGTCGGCGTCTGGGCGCTCGGCGTGGTCAGCCTGCTCGGCATTCCCGGCCAGATATGGCTCGGCCATCTCTCCGACCGCGTGGGGCGCGAATGGGTGTGGGCGATCAGCTGCTTCGGCTTTGCGATCTGCTTTGCCGCGCTGGTCGCGCTGAAATACTGGCCAAACCTCTGGCTGGTCTGGCTCATGGTGGCGACGCAAGGCGCGCTCGGCTACGGCCTCACCTCGGTGATGGGCCCGGTGGTACTGGAGATTTTCCAGGGCAAGCACTACGGCAGCATCTTCGGCACCATCATGCTCGCCGCGCTCGCCGGCGGCGCCGCAGGTCCGTGGGCGACCGGCGTACTGCACGATTTCACCGGCAGCTACACCATCGCCTTCGCCGTCGGAATTGCGGTGAGCCTGCTGTCGGCGATCGCCATCTTCCAGGCCTCGCCCGGCAAGGTCCGCGCCGTCGCGGGGAAGGTGCCGCAGGGGTAAGGGGCGAACGTGAGAGAGGTTGCTGAGCTGCTTCAACTGTCATTGCGAGCGAAGCGAAGCAATCCATCGTGCCGCAAGAAAGCTGGATTGCTTCGCTTCGCTCGCAATGACGGGGAGAGGCCTAGCCTCACTTCACGTCGAATGTCTCGCCGATCGCCTCCTGCAGATCGTTCAGCGCGCGCAGAAAGCTGTCGGGCGGCGTGGTCTCGGGATCGATCAGGCGATGCAGCCGGAAACCGTCTTCCAGCGCGAGCAGGATGGCGGCGACCCATTCCGGCTTCTCGAAATTCTTGCCCTCGTGCTTCGAGATGATCGCGACGATCTCGGTCAGCATCTGCCGGCGCGCGCGCAGCCGTTTGGCCAGTTCCGGCCGGCGCTTCTCGGCGCGCGCCACGAACAGGATCATCTCCATGTTGAGCAGGGGCGAGCGGCCGAGCGGATCCTGGCGCGTGCGATCCATGTTGCGGAACGCCTCGAGGTAGTCCTGCAGATCCCTGTGCTTGGCCAGGAGGTCGAGGTTGCGCCGGATTGTCTGCTCGACGTGATCCTCCAGCATGGCGACGATCAGCTCGTCCTTGCTGGCGAAGTTCGAGTAGAACGCCCCGCGGGTGAAGCCGGCCGCGGCGGCGATTGCCTCGATGCTGGCGGCACTTATGCCCTGTTCCTCGAACACGCGGGCGGCCGCCTCGAACAGCTTGTCGCGGGTGTCGTCCCTTGTCGGTCTCGTCCTCAACCTTGACATCGGCGCAGAATAGGGCAGAATGCAACTCGATACAACAATGTATCGAGTTGCATAACAATAATCAGCGCGGCCAAAGCGTTTTCAAGCGAAGTGGCTTCCGGTTCGCGTGAAGAAAACGCGTCAAGATAAGCCCTAGGGAGAGCTCCATGAACGAGCACGTTCAGCCTGCGACCGGCGCACCGCTTTTCGATCCGCTCGCGCCCGAGTTCATCCGCAACCCCTATCCCTATTACGAGAAGCTGCGCACCACGGACCCGGTGCACCTGACCCAGCACGGCATGTACCTGGCGAGCCGCCACGCCGACATTTCGCTGGTGCTGCGCGACAAGCGATTCGGCAAGGACTACCCCACGCGCATGGAGAAGCGCTACGGCCCTGACATCATGAAGGAGCCGATGATCCGCAACTTCGCGCTGACGATGCTGCAGCAGGATGCGCCCGATCACACGCGCCTGCGCGGCCTCGTGGTGAAGGCTTTCACGGCGCGGCGGGTCGAGGACATGCGCCCCCGGATTCAGCAGATCGTCGACGAGACTCTCGATTCCATCATCCCGCAGGGCAGGATGGACCTGATCGAGGACTTCGCGTTTCGCCTGCCGGTCACCGTGATCTGCGACATGCTCGGCATTCCGCCCGAGCATCGCGAGATGTTCTACACCGGCGCGCGCGACAGCGGCCGGATCCTCGAGCCGGTTCCGCTGACGCCGGAAGAGATCAAGCAGGGCAACGCCCGGCAGGCGATGGCGAAGATGTATTTCGACCAGCTGTTCGACCTGCGGCGCAAGAATCCCGGCGACGATTTGACGACGCAGTTGCTGCAGGCCGAGGAAGACGGCAGCAAGCTCAGCAACGAAGAGCTTTACGCCAACATCATCCTGCTGTTCGGCGCCGGCCACGAGACCACCGTCAACCTGATCGGCAACGGCCTGCTGGCGCTGTTCCGCAACCCGGACCAGCTCGCGCTGCTCAAGGCCAAACCGGAACTCATCACCAACGCGATCGAGGAATTCCTGCGCTACGACTCCTCGGTGCAGATGACCGGCCGCACCACGCTGGAGGACGTCGAACTCGGCGGCAGGCAGATCCCCAAGGGCGAGGCCGTGTTGTGCCTGCTCGGTTCGGCCAACCACGATCCCGCCGTTTATCCCGACCGGGCGGAGCGGCTGGATATCACCCGGCAGAACGTCAAGCCGCTCTCCTTCGGCGGCGGCATCCATTTCTGCCTCGGCGCCCAGCTGGCGCGCATCGAGGCGGAAGTCGCGATTTCCACCCTGCTGCGCCGGATTCCCGACCTGCGGCTGGATGACGCGGAAAACCCGGAATGGCGGCCCACCTTCGTGCTGCGCGGGCTGACGCGGCTGCCGGCAAGCTGGTGATTCTTTTCCGCGGCGGCATCCCCCTGATGCCGCTGTGACTTCGCCTTGACTGCCCCTATATTCCCCGGTGTCCCGGCGCCGGCTCCTCGAGGGGTGCGGCCGCGCCAGGCGGCACCCGAGAGGAGACACCGTGCAGACGACCCTGCTCGGATTGGCGATCGCCTTCATCATCGCGTTGCTGGCGGCGCTCGTCGGGCCGTATTTCGTCGACTGGAACCAGTTTCGCCCGCAATTCGAGGCCGAGGCGAGCCGGATCGTCGGCGCGCCGGTGCGCGTCGCCGGCAAGCTGGACGCGCGGCTGTTGCCGGCGCCCTCGCTGCAATTGCGCTCGGTGACGGTCGGCGGCGCCAACGATCTCGGCAAGGTGCGCGCCGAGAAACTCGACGTCGAGTTCAGCCTCGGCTCGCTGATGCGCGGCGAATGGCGCGCCACCGAGCTCACCGTCAACGGCATGGCGCTCGACCTCGGCCTCGATGCCCGCGGCCGCATCGATTGGCCGGCCTCGACCGGCAGCTTCAATTTCGGCCAGCTCGCGATCGACCGCGTCAACCTCACCGGCCGCGTCGCGCTGCACGACGCGGCAAGCCGCTCCACGCTCGAGCTCGGCGACATCGCGTTCGCGGGCGACGTGCGCTCGCTCGCCGGCTCGATCCGCGGCGACGGCAACTTCGTCCTTGCCGGCATCCGCTATCCTTTCCGCGTCTCGTCCGGGCAGACCCAGGACGGCAACGGCACCCGCGTGCACCTCAATATCGATCCCGGCCAGCGCGCGCTCGCTGTCGATCTCGACGGCGTGTTGACCTTCGAGCAGCGCGCGCCGCGCTTCGACGGATCGCTCACCGTTGCGCGGCCGGCGGCGAAGGCCGATCCCGCCGTCCAGCCCTGGAAGGTCGCCGCCAAGATCAAAGGCAACCACACCGCGGCAAGGCTCGATCAGCTGGAAGTGAGCTACGGGCCTGAGGAGCGGGCGCTGCGCCTCGCCGGAACGGGCGAGGCCAGCTTCGGCGCCTCGCCCTTGCTGCGCGCGCAGCTTTCGGCGCGACAGCTCGACGTCGACCGTTTCGTCGCCAGGGACAATGCCAAGGACAACACGAAGGACAATGCTGCCGAGCCGTTGCGGGCTCTGCCGGCGTTGCGTGCGCTGCTGTCGGGAATTCCCGCGGCGCCGTGGCCGGTGCAGGTCGAGTTCTCGTCCGACCAGATCACGCTTGGCGGTCGTCCGGTGCAGGACGTCGCCGCCGAACTGCGCGCCGACGGCGAGGCGTTGAGCGTGCGCAAGCTCGAGTTCCGCGCACCGGGCACGACGCGCGTCTCGCTCGTCGGCGCCGGCGCGCAGAGCGCCGAAAGGTTCAAGGCCCTGCTCAGTGCGGAGTCCGCCGATCCCGACGCGCTCGTCACCTGGCTGCAAGGACGCAGCGACCTGGCCTGGCGCAGCCAGAAGCCGCTGCGGCTGCGCGGCGAGGTGGATGCCGCGCCGCATCGCGTCGCGATCGAGACGATGAAGGCGGAGTTCGACGGCGGTGCCGTCGACGGCCGCATTGCAGTCTCCTATCCGCGGCCCGACGGCGGCATGCGGGTCGAAGCCGACCTGAAGTCCGAGCGCCTCGATCTCGATGCCGCCACCGCATTGCTGCGTTCGCTGGCCGGGCCGCAGGGCGACTGGCCGCAGGAAGCGCAACTCTCGCTCGACATCGCGCGCGCGATCTCTTCAGGCCAGGAGCTGCGGCCGTTGCAGGCGAAGCTCGCCTATGGTCCGACGTCGCTGACGCTGGAGCATCTGGCGATCGGACAGCCCGACAACGTCACCCTGGAGGGATTTGGCAGCTTCGACCGCGCCGGCGTGACGGGAAAGCTGGCGCTGAGCTCCACGGCGGCCTCGTTCGGCCGGTTCACTGCGTTGATCAACCCGTTCGCGCCGTCGCTTGCGGCGCGCTTGAACGCAATGGGCGCAGGTCCGGGCGCCGCGCGGGCGCAACTGGTCCTGGAACTGGAGAAGGGCAACGCCGATCGCGCCAATGCGCGCATCGTGCTCGATCTCGACGCGCCCCAGCTCAAGGGCACGGCGACCGTCGCGGCCAGGCCGCCGACCGCAGCCATCAGCGGCATCGATCTTGCGGCGCTGCGCCGCTCCGAACTGTCGGTCGAAACGAAACTGTCGGCGGAGCGGGGCAGCGCGCTGCTGACGTTGCTCGGCCTCGACCGCACGATGGTCGTTGGCGAGGGGCCGGTGCGCCTCGAAGGCTCGGTCGGCGGCGCCTGGGGTGCGCCGCTGAAATTGAAGGCGAAGCTTTCCGGCGTCGGGCTCGATGCCGAAGCGCAGGGCTCGGCCGATCCCTTCGCGCAGGAAACCAGGGCGGACGTCGACTTGCGGGTAGGCAGCGCAAATCTGGCCCCTCTGCTCGACCTGAAGCCGGACGATGCGCTGGCGCGGAACATCGCGCTGACGTCGCGGCTGACGGTGGCCGGCGGCAAATGGACCTTCGACGGTCTCGACAGCACCGTCGCCGGCTCGCGGCTGCGAGGGCGCGTCGCGATCGCGCTCGACGGGCAGAAGTCGATGGAGGGCGAGGTGGGGCTCGATGCGCTGGATCTGGCGCAGGTGTTCCGGCTGGCGATCGGCGCGGCGGGACAAGACTCGGCCGAGCCGCTCGGCGCGGGCCTCGTCAAGGGCTGGCGCGGCCGCATCGCTTTCCAGGCGCTGCGCGGCGCGCTGTCCGACAGCATCGAATTGCAGCCCGTGAGCGGCACGGTCAGGGCTGACGGCCAGTCGCTGGTGTTCGAGGACATCAAGGGCAAGGTCGGCGGCGGCGAGGTCACTGCCACCGTCGATGTAAGGCCGGGTGCCGACGGCATCGCGCTGAATGCGCGCGTGGCGCTGGACGATGTCGACGGCGGCGCGCTGCGCTACCGCGCGCTGGTGGTGCCGAAGGGCCGCGTTTCCATGCAGATGACCCTGACCAGCCAGGGTCGCAGCGCGGCGGCGCTGATCGGCGCGCTCTCCGGCAGCGGCACCGTCACGCTGGAGGCGGCGAAGATTGCGGGGCTCGACCCGCACGCCTTCGAGGTCGCAGTGCGCGCCAGCGACAGCGGGCAGGCGCGCGACGACATCAGGCTGAAGGCGATCGTCGAGCCTGTGTTGGCGGCAGGCAGCCTGTCGGTCGGCTCGGTGCAACTGCCCTTCACCATCCGCGACGGCCGCATGCGGGTCGCCGCCACCGCCGTCGACGCGCAGGGCGTGCGGGCGGTGCTTTCCGGCGGCTACGACATTCCCGCCGACCAGGCCGACATCCGCGCCTCGCTCGCACTGACGCTGGCGACGCCGACGAGCGGCCGTCCGGAAATACAATTGTTCGCAGCCGGCACGCCCGATGCGATGACGCGTACGGTGGACGTCGCCGCGCTGTCGTCCTGGCTCGCCGTGCGCGCCATCGATCACGAGACGAGAAGGCTGGACGCGATCGAGCGCGGCGAGCCGCCGCCCCCGCCGCCGACGCCGGTTTCGATTCCGAAGGCCCCGGATGCCGAGGAGGATCCAGGTCCTAAGGTCGAGCCGCTCAAGAACGTGCCGCTGCCGGCCGCTAATCCGCGCCGCGCCAAGCAGCCGAAGGCGGCGAGCCCGCCGCCGCGTCAGCCTGCGGCGCCGCCACCGGTTGCCGCAACCCCGGCCCCGCCGCCGGCCCAGCCGGCCGCGCCGCAGCCGCCGCCCAACGAGGTCAGGCCGGCGCCGGGCGTGGTCGCCACGCCCA
>CAZDEZ010000006.1:0-101722 GCA_964504705.1 uncultured Bradyrhizobium sp. | reverse complement strand
GCAAAACTCGCAACAGTCAGCGCGCTAAAGGACACCTTCTCGCGCGTAACCTAAGTCGCTGCCGACCTTCTTGAAAGAACCGATGTTAGCCATGTCACTTCTCCTTGCTGATTTCGAGCCCGCGACCACCGCGGCCTCGATGGCGATCGACAGGCCGGGGACGATCGACGACGCACCCGCTCGCGGGCCGGAGCGCAGCGGAGGATGACGGCGGTGAGACTTTCTTGCCTCGCGAGGAATGGGCTTTAGCCCAGGGGAAGAAAGTCGAGCCGACGGCGTTGCGGCTCAGGCGATCGAGGCGCAGCCGGTCTTCGGCCAGATCAGGCCATCACGAGGCCAGGTGCGTCCGTGCTCTGAACAGCATCCTCAGGAGGAGACGTGGCGGATATCGGTTCTCTTGCACAAGACGTCGGCGAGTTCAGGCGTAGAGAAAGAAGCCATGGCGTAGAAAAAGGCGGGATCGATTGCCGGGGACTCGCCGCGACTGAACGCCTTCATCCGTCTTTATGTGAGTGCCGGGAGATCGGTGCTGCGGGCTCTGCGCTTCGATAGGCCGGGGCCGTCCTCGTTTCTCAACCGAGACCCGATGGCGCTGGACCGTGCTTCGCGAACCTGTTCGATGACGAAGAGGCCGGCCTCTCAGCCTTCCCGTGTTGCGGCCGTAAGAACCGGCTGCGGCTCATCCGCATTTGCCCCGTCCGGTCGCAGCGGAAGGGGTTCGGCCAACACCGTCATGCGCGCCCAAGCCGTGCAGCCGATGATGATGGCGCCAACCCAAGCGAAGGTCTCCCGCCAGAACAGCGATGGCATGCCGATCTGCGAGAGCCCCAACACGGCGTGGTAGCCGGCGATCGCGGCCGGGATGGCGAAGGCCGCTGCAATGGCCGCGCGCAAGGGGATCGGCTTGACGAGCGCAAAAGCGACCTGGCCGACGCCCAGCGTCAACGCGCCCACGACGATGCCGATAAGGAGGGCGCCGAGGACGCCCGCGCCGCTGTGGAAGGCGGCCATGCCGGCGGTGAGGCCGACGAAGAAGGGCAGCGCATAAACCGCAAGGGCGAAGATCAGCCAGCAGAACAGGCCGATCCCAAAAATGCTGAGTATGAGTCCGATGACGAGCATCGCGGCGTCTCCGTGACAAAGCGTGTGACGGTCGCGCCTTCCACCACCACCACGGCGCGATCCGAACTATAACGAAAATTGGCCTCGAATGGGAGAGGAAACCCGTCCCACCAGACATCGGCGGTGTCCGCGACCGTGCCAGGGGCCTGACCCGACCGCAGGAGGAACGATGGCGAGACGCTCAGAAAAGCTTGATTTTCCGGTCTCTCAGGTTCGGCGCTACCTTGAGCCTGGGCCAATCGTGATGGTGTCGTCAGCGCTGGATGACAGGCGAAACATCATGACGATGGGGTGGCACACGATGATGGAGTTTACACCGTCACTCATCGGTTGCGTCATCGCCGGCGCAAACTACAGCTTTGACCTGGTCTGCAAGAGCCGTGAGTGCGTGATCAATCTCCCGACCACGACGTTGATCGACACCGTGGTCGGCGTTGGCAACACGACGGGCGCTGAGGTCGATAAGTTCGAGAGGTTCGGGCTCACGGCGCAATCGGCAACGCGCGTGAAGGCGCCGCTGATTGTCGAGTGTCACGCAAATTTTGAATGCCGTCTTGTCGATGATGCGCTGGTCGACAAATATAATTTCTTCGTTTTCGAAGTGGTGAAGGCGCATGTCGCCAAGTCGCCGAGGCATCCGGAGACGCTGCATTACACCGGCGATGGGGTATTCATGGTCGCCGGCAAGATCATCAGCCGGCGCCGGCTGTTTCGGCCGGAGCTGCTCGATACCTGATGCCGTAAGTGGCGGCGCTTACGCGCCGCCTTCGTCGTGCTTCCAGACCGGAATGCCGAGCTTGCGTGCCTTGTCGGCGAGGTTGTCCTGGATGCCGGTGCCCGGGAAGTGCAGGACGCCGATCGGCAGGACCGCCAGCATCGCGTCGTTGCGCTTGAACGGAGCCGCCTTCGCGTGCTTCGTCCAGTCCGGCTTGAAGGCGATCTGCGGCACGTTGCGATTGCTCGCCCATTTGGCGGCGATGAGCTCCGCGCCTTTCGGCGACCCGCCATGCAGCAACACCATGTCGGGATGCTTGGCGTGGACTTTGTCGAGTCGATCCCAGATCATGCGATGGTCGTTGAAGTCGAGCCCGCCGGTGAGCGCGATCTTCGGACCAGGCGGCAGCATGACCTCGGTCTCGGCCCGACGCTTCGCAGCCAGAAAGTCGCGGCTGTCGATCATCGCTGCGGTGAGCGCGCGATGATTGATCAGCGATCCTGACCGGGGACGCCAGGGTGTGCCGGTGTGCGTCTCGAAGTGTTCGGCGGCCTGGTCGCGGAAGAGCTCCATGCTGTTGCGGCGCTCGATCAGCGTGATGCCCTCGGCCGTCAGGCGTTCGAGCTCGACCGATTTCACTTCCGAGCCGTTCTGCTCGCGCTGGCTGCGCCGCTGCGCCTGTTCGTTATCGTCGAGTTCGCGCTCGATGCGATCGACGGCGCGGTGGAAGAGATTGACCGTTGACCAGAGCAGATCCTCGAGGTCCGGCTCAAGGCGCGTTTCACCCAGAGTCGAGATCAGGGCGTCGAAGATGTCGACGACGGCGCCGGCCACGACATTGCCTTCGGGAAGCGGCCTCGGGTCGGGTTCGCCCTGGAAGGGACGGTAGCCGTAGAGCTGAAGCTCGTTGAGGACGTGATCGGTCGGGGATGAGCTGTGCGGCGGTTCGAAGTCGATGTCGTCATGGTCGGTCGTCATGGTGAGGTCCTTTGCCGGATCGGCCGCGCCCATCGCGGCCTTCGTGGCGATCACTGGACCGGGAGCGGAACGGGCTTGCACCGCGGCGCCCTCGCGCCGCGGCCGAAGCGCAGCGGAGGACCGAAGGGGCCGGCTATTTTGTCTCGCGCTGTAAAGGCGGCTTCGCCGCCGACGGAAAATAGTCGGCCCTTGAGGTTGCTGGACCGGGGCGCTTCTGGTCCGATCGCCCTCTAGAAGGCCAGGGTGCGGACTCTTTCCGGCTTGCGGGGCCTCACCAGACCAACCATGGCGACACGCGAACCGTCGCCCTTCATCCCGTCTCGGCGGCGTCAACGTGCATGAAGCGCGCGACGTCCTGCGGGATAAGTTCGATCCGCAAGGCTGCTGCCAGCACGTCGACGCCGATGCCGCGCAGATCCTCGTTGAAGTCGCCCCGCCTCGGGGTCCAGGTGATCGCCTCGACCCCGGCCGAGCGGGCCCGCTCGGTCAACGCGATCGCGGCCCCGTCGCCGGCCGCATCGTTGTCGCGAGCGATATAGAGCCGGCGCAGCGTCGGCGGAAGCAACAAGGCTGCGAGGTGATTGGCCGAGAGCGCAGCGGCCATCGGCAAGGTCGGCAACACGCAGCGCAGCGACAGCATGGTCTCAATGCCTTCGCCGGCCGCGAGCACATCGGTGGCCACACCGAAACGGACGGCGTTGCCGAGAAGATCGCCCATCGCGCGCCGTGGCGTATCGATCGGCGCCTTGCCGAGACGGACGAGATCGAAGCCGGCGGGATTGAGCCAGGTGCGGTGCGCGCCGGTGATGCGCCCATCAAGGTCGGTCACACGTGCGATCATCGCTGGCCAAATTTCGGTCGGCGAGTAATCATCCGGGCGATAGTAGCAGCGCGGGTGGAATCGCAATGCGCCGGCTTCGTGCAAAGGCGTAATGCCGCGATTACGGAGATACGTCTCTGCGAGTGTGCGCATCATCGGCTGCGACATCGCAAAGAGCCGCCGTGCGGCCTCCGGCGAGCCAGTCTGCGCAGGTGGTCTGGCCGAGTTTGGCGAAGGCTCCTGTTCGCTGCGCGGCAGGTTCAAGAAGCGGCGCGCTTCGTCAGCAACATCGTGGAAGTCGACGAGGCCGCAGCTCTCGCGGATGATGTCGAGGAGATCGCCATGTTCGCCTGTTGCGGCATCGGTCCACTTGCCGGCTGGTCCTTTCGATGACTCCTTCAACCGAACGAACATGGATCGACCGGGTGTGTTGCGGGCATCGCCAACCTGCCAATAACGACCTTCGCGGCGGCCATTGGAAAGATAGTGACGGCACACCGTCTCCGCGTCGCGCGCGAGCCGGCGTGCCAGGTCGGAAGCGTCGCGCGGCATCACGCGGCCTCCCGTTCGCCGACGCGCTCGACCGGATAGCGATCGAGCACGCGATTGAGTGTTTCGACGCCGCTCGCATCGGTCGGCACGAACATGCGCAGCTTCCAGGAAATGATCTCGTGGAAGAGGCCATAGGCTTTCAGCCGGTCGCGCATCGTGTCGTCGAATCCCGACAGCTCGATGCGGTTGGCGCCCATGACGCGAACACGGCGAAGCTGCAGGCCCTCGGCGAGGTCGAGGATGGTTCGCCCCTCCATCAGTGCGCCGAACGCCATGTCAGGCGTCAGGGTCGGCGTGTCGGCCGCCAGCGCGTTCGCCGCCCAGGCGGCCGAAACCTTGCGGCCAATGATGCGCTCACCCGTATCGGTCTGGAGTCGGTAAACCCGGGTCGACTCGTTCGGCAGCCGCTTCCAGATCGGGAGGAGCAAGCCTGCCACCACATGGATGGTGCTGTCGGTGAAATCGGAAACTTCGCCGAGTTCGACGTGCCAAGCCTCCGCGAAGCGCTCACGGTTGGCCTCCATCCAATGGCTTTCCGCCATTGTCTTCAGCGGAAGGCTGTGATGCTCCATCGGCCGGATCAGCCGTACCCGCCGTTCAATCTCGCCGTCGTCGAGCATGAGGCTCGGCGCCGGGACCTGAACGGCGGCGCGTCCCGATCGCTCGTTGATCAAGAGCACCGCGCGCGGATCGGAGAGACGATCGAAGGCTTCCGCCAGCGTCACCGGAAGGTTGCGTCTGCGCTCGGTGATGGTGAGCAATCGCGTCTCGGCGCCGGTCGCGGGATGGCTGTAAATGACGCTTCGATCCGTGATGACGAAGCTCTCGGCGCGCAGCGTCTCGAGGCCCGCGTCATAGCTGCCGGATGCGATCGCCCCTTCGATGCGGGCGGTGAGCAACTGTTCGAACGCGGTGAAGAGGACGTTCTGCAGGTCGATGGTCAGCGCCAGCAGACGATTGAGGAAGGTGGTAATCGGCGGCAGTTCGTCCTTGATGCCGTTCGCATCCATCAGCTTCAGACCCGTGGAATCCTCGAAGGTCTGAAGCGAGCAGCCTTCGACCTTGCCACGCGCCAGCAGCATGTAGAGCTGACGGAGCGCATCGCGGCCGTAATGACTTTCGAGATTGTCTTCAGGCCGGAACAGGTTCTGGCCGCCGGTCTGACGCTGTCCGCGCGTGATCGCTCCGAGCGTATCGAGACGGCGGGCGATCGTGCTCAGGAAACGCTTTTCGGCCTTCACATTGGTCGCGATCGGGCGGAAGAGCGGTGGCTGCGCCTGGTTGGTGCGGTTCGTGCGACCCAGGCCTTGGATGGCGGCGTCCGCCTTCCATCCGGGTTCGAGGAGGTAGTGAACCCTCAGCCGGTGGTTCCGCGCCGACAGTTCGGCGTGGTAGGAGCGCCCCGTGCCGCCGGCCTCGGAGAACACCAGAATGCGCTTGGCGTCGTCCATGAAAGCCGCGGTTTCTGCAAGGTTCGCCGAAGCCGCGCGGTTCTCGACCATCAGCCGATCGCCCTTGCGGATGACGCGGCGCGAGCGTCCTGTCACTTCGGCGACCATGTCCGTGCCAAAGCGCTGCACGATCTGATCGAGCGCGCCGGGCACAGGCGGCAACGAGGCGAGCTTCTCGATCAGCCGGTCGCGGCGGGTAACCGCTTCGCGGCTTTCGACCGGCTGGCCGTCGCGAAAGACCGGCCGCGACGAGAGATTGCCTTCCGAGTCGGTGAAGGGCTCGTAGAGCTGCACCGGAAAGGAGTGGGCAAGATAGTCCAACACATACTCACGCGGTGTGATGTCGACCTGGACGTCGCCCCAATCCTCAGTCGGGATCTCCGCGAGCCGGCGCTCCATCAGCGCTTCGCCGGTCGAGACGATCTGGACCACGGATGCGTGGCCGGCCTCGAGATCGCGCTCTATCGAGCGGACCAGCGAGGGCGTTTTCATCGAGGTGAGCAGGTGGCCGAAGAAGCGCTGCTTGGCCGACTCGAACGCCGAGCGCGCGGCGGATTTCGCCTGCGCGTTCAGCGTGCCGCTGTCACCGGTGATGTTGGCGGCCTGCATCGCGGCATCGAGGTTGTTGTGGATGATCGAGAAAGCGCCGGCATAGGCATCGTAGATGCGGATTTGCTCCGGCGTGAGCTCGTGTTCGATCAACTCGTATTCGACGCCCTCATAGGAGAGCGAACGGGCGGCATAGAGGCCGAGTGCGCGAAGGTCGCGCGCCAGGACCTCCATCGCCGCGACACCACCGTCTTCGATCGCCTCGACAAACTCGGCGCGTGTCGCGAACGGAAAGTCCTCACCGCCCCAGAGGCCAAGGCGCTGGGCATATGCAAGATTGTGAACGGTGGTGGCGCCTGTCGCGGAGACGTAGACAACCCGCGCATTCGGCAGCGCGTGCTGCAGCCGTAGGCCGGCGCGCCCCTGCTGCGAGGGTGCCTGGTCGCCGCGTTCGCCCTTGCCGCCCGCGGCATTCTGCATGGCATGAGACTCGTCGAAAATGATCACTCCGTCGAAATCGGCCCCCAACCATTCGACGATCTGCCGGACACGCGAAAGCTTCTCGCCGCGCTCATCGGTGCGTAGCGTCGCGTAGGTCGTAAATAGGATGCCTTCTGCGAGGCGGATCGGCGTGCCCTGGCGGAATCGAGAGAGCGGCGTGACGAGCAGACGTTCCATGCCGAGCGCCGACCAGTCGCGCTGCGCATCCTCGATCAGCTTGTCGGACTTGCTGATCCACAGCGCACGCCGACGACCCTTCAGCCAATTGTCGAGCAGGATGCCGGCGACTTGGCGGCCCTTGCCGGCGCCGGTGCCATCGCCGAGGAACCAGCCGCGACGGAAGCGTACGGACGTCTCGGCGTCGTCGCGTGCGGCGGTGACGAGATCGAAGGTTTCGTCCACGGTCCATGCGCCGGCGAGGAAATCGCCGTGCGCTTCGCCGGCGTAAATGACGCTCTCGAGCTGCGCGTCGGATAGCAGGCCGCCCGTGACGAGGTTCACTGGAAGATGCGGCCTATAGGAGGGCTTCGGCGGTGCAACCGACGCCATCGCGGCCGATTGCACGAGTTTGGTCGGATGCGCCTGCGAGCCGGGAATACGGATCGACTGCAATCCGTATTCTTCATAAAGCGCATCGGTGAGGCGGGCGCCCTCGGGCGGCGCCCATTCGAGGATCTCGTAGGAAAGCTCAACGCCTGCAGGGTCCGCAAGCGCGGCGGCCGGTTGCCGCGAGGCGGCGCGGGCGAGATAGCCGCGAACGCTGCGAGGCGTGGCGACGCCGACGGCGGTCGGCGCGGCGAGTGATCTGGCGACCGGGCGGCGCGGGGGAACATGCTTGGTGATCCAGCCGAGCAGCGTGGCGATGTCCGGCGCGATGCCGGCGGACGCTGGAAACTGAGCCGGATCGGACGCGGGCATCTTGTCGATGACCATCAGCCGCGTGTCGATTGTCGTGCCATGCTTCGCGTAGACTGCGCCGTCGACCGCCGCGGTGAAGACGACAGTGCCGCGCTCCTGCAGACGGACGAAGGCGTCGCGCCACGCCGGCGTTTCCGGGCCGAAGTTCGCGCCGGTGATCGCGACAAGCCGCCCGCCGTCGGCGAGACGTGCCAACGCCGAGGCCACATGGCGGTAGGCGGCATCTGCCATCCGGCCACTGACATTCGCCATCGCCGAGAATGGCGGGTTCATAAGGACGACGGTCGGATCGATCGTGGAGCCAAGATGATCGTCGATCTGCGCAGCATCGAACCGCGTCACGGGGACGGCCGGAAAGAGGGAGGAGAGCAACGCGGCGCGGGCCTCGGCCAACTCGTTGAGTGCGAGCGCGCCGCCGGCGATTTCCGCCAGAATGGCGAGAAGGCCGGTGCCTGCTGATGGTTCAAGCACGTGGTCGCCAGGTGTGATGGCGGCGGCACAGAGCGCGGCGAGGCCGAGCGGGATCGGCGTCGAGAATTGCTGGAGCGCCTGGCTCTCCTCTGACCGCCGCGTATGGGTGGGAAGAAGGCTCACGAGCTTCACGAACTGCGGCAGCGCTGCCGACGCAGAACCGGCTTTACGGAAAATCGGCTTGCCGTATTTGCGCAGAAACAGGACGGATGCTGCCTCGCAGGCGTCGTAGGCCGTCTTCCAGTCCCAGGCGCCGGACGTGTCGGAGCGGCCGAGGGCTTGCTCCATCGCCGCACGCAAAATGGCGGCGTCGACGCGCCGGCCTTGCTCAAGGTGGGGAAGAAGAAGCTGCGCGGCCTCGGCGAGGCGTGGCGCAGGAGCTACCGTGGGAGTGCACGGGATTGGCGCGGCCGTCGGATCGGCCGCTGCGGAAGGATGCGACATGGGAAGGGACCTCGGGAGAGCTGGACACGGGCGAGCCGGCCGGCGCTCTCTCTGGTCCGCACCGGCTCAAACCCGTCCCGGCCACACTCTCCCTCTCGTCATCCCGCCAGCCTTGACGCCGCGCCACCACGCGATCCGCGCTTCGCGTGTCGCGTTCGCGAGCCGCAGCAAGAAATCGCCGTGGCATGGTCGCGGCGCGCAGAAGCAGACGAGATCGCAGCCGCGAAGCTCGTCGAGCGCGCGCAGGAGATGATGCTGGTCTGCGAGCCAGCGCTCGTACTTCGCGATGACGGCGGCGCGGTCGCCGTCGGGGCCAATTCGGAAAGGATTGCCCCATTTCGAGCCGCGCCCGACATAGACGGCGCTCGCCGGCACGCCTGCGTGATGCTTGTTGAGAACCCTGTACATTGTAGACCGCCTCCTGATCTCCGTTGCGACGGGGCTGGCGACCGGGATGCGGTCAAGGCCTGGCGGTCACGCATCGCGCGCGATGCGGAAACGGCTTGCCCGTTGACCGACGGGCCGCCGCGTCCAGACAGGTCACGACGCGGGGTGTCAGGAGGCTGATTCGTCCGATAGGTTCTCAGACGGCGGCACATAGGCGTCGTAGGGATTGCCATCGGCTAGGTGGCCAAAGGGCGTGAACAGGAAATCCGCGCCATCGCGTCCGACGGCGCAGATGACGTAACGGGTCTCGCCGGTCGCTGCATCGGCACATTCCATGAGGGCGAGGTTGCCGTCTGCCGCAGCGTGGAGCAGCGTCTGAAAGTTGGCGCGCGCGTGATCGGGAATGCTCATCGCGCACCGCGCTTTCCGCGGCCCGGCGACAAAGTCCGCGCGAGCCAGCCGCGCGTGTCGGTCCATGCGATCGTCTCGCGGGTGGCGAGATCGAGACAATGGGCCCCGCCGCTGAAGGCGTCGATGCGGGGCCGGGAGCATGTGTTGGCCCATTGAAAACCCCAGCGACCCTTGAGATCGAAGATCTCCGCACAACGAAGGACGAAGGTGATGACTGTTTGCGGATCGCCCGTGACATCATCACGGATCCACAGCACGGCGCCGCCGTGTTCGGGCTGGATGGAGAGCAGAAAAGCATCCGAGGGCGGGTCTTCCCGGGCGTTCTCTTCCATCAGCGCATTATAGAGTTCGAGCGCGCGCGCCGCGTTGTCGGGCGTGCCGACATCGAGCACGCATGAGAAGTGCGTGAAGAAATCAGCCATGATGGCCTCCTGAAACGAAATCGCCCAGCGCGATGGCCGGGCGGAGGGAATTCGATGGAGAGAAGTAAGCGGGGCGACTCATGCCGCCCCGCTCCTGGGCGTTACTCGGCGGCGATCACGACTGGCGCGTCGGTCTCGTCTTCGCTGGCTGTGTCTTCACCGTCGGCGAGAAAGGCGGGCAGTGCTTCCTCTTCGCCGCCGTTGGCGTCGGCATCGCCGATGTCGGCAGTCGTCGCTTCGGAAGACCGGAGCGGCTCGGGCAGCCAGCCGGTGCCGTTGAGCAGCCGTTCGGCCTCCTTCGCCATGTCCGCCTTCTTCAGATGGTCGATGAGCTGCGCCGACTGCTCGCCGTTCGCCTCGCGCACCGCTTCGAGGATACGAGGCTTGGTGACGCGGCCGAGATAATTCTCGACCGTTGGCCGCCAACCGGCGTCGACCATGTCGAGCCCGACGGCCCGTGCGAGGCGGTCAGCCTGGGCGAGACGATGTTGGACGCCGTGAACGGAGAGACCGGGACCGCCATAGCGATCGCCTTTCTCGTAGAGCGCGTTGACGCCGAAAGAGACGCAGTGCGCCAGCAGTGCGGCCCGGCTGGCGTCGTCCAGTGCGGCGAGCCAATCCCAGAGCGCGGCTTCATCCTTCGGCATGTCGGCCTTCCAGGCATCGTGCCGTTCGGTGACCGCCTTGGCGGACGGGCTTTCCTTGAGGTCGGCAGACTGGATCGAGAAGAACACGTGCCGCACCGACGCTTCGAGACAGTTGCCTGTCGCTGTGTGCTGGAAGGCGTCGAGGCAGAGTTTGTGCAGGAGCGCCGTCATCGCGACATGCGGATTGTTCGCCACGGCATCCCGCAGCGCCAGCGTGCGGTACGCGGTCAGTTCGCTAAGCAGCCGATCCGGCAACGGCTTAACGACGTCGTCCTCATCGTCTTCCGGCTCGGCCTGGCCGCCGATGGTGATGACGACACGCTGAACCGGCGACGTGTCGTTGTCGATCCTAACCTGCTCGAGATCGTCGCGGTCTTCCTGACCGGGCTCGACGACTGGAGCTTCATCCTCGGGGCGAACATAGCCACGATCGACCTGGAGCTGGCCGTCGTGAGCGATGCTGACAAACACCCCGGCCCGGGAGATGTCGGCCGGATCGAAGACGTGCGGTCGCGACTCGAACGCCTCAAGCGCGGTTTCGATCTCGCTGAGGCGCTGGTCGACCTCGTCGGGCAGTTCGTCGGCATCTTCGTATTGCGCCTGAAGCTGATCGAACTCGGTGCGCAGCGCTTCACGCGTGGCACGTTCGTCGTCGGTGAGATCGGCCGGTATGCCGTCGAGCTCGCGCAGGCCGTGGTCGTGACCGTAGGGGAAGTCCACTGCGACCTCGATCCATTTCCAGCCCTCGGTGGCGATATGTTCCGCGTCGGTCTTCAGTTTTTCGGCGACAAGGGTTTCGAGAAGCCCGATATTTTCAAGCCAGCCACCGTCGTCCTGCTGGAAGAGATCGCGCATGACGACACCGCCCGCGTTCTCGTAGGCGCCGATGCCGACGAACAGCACGCGGCGATCCGACGCGCGGACGGTTTTCTCCGTCAGCATGCGCCGGATCTGATAAGGCTCCTGGCTGTAGGACCGCTGGAGCGCGTCCCAGACCTGGAGCTGGCGCGCATGGTCCGTTGTCACGGTGAACGCCATGAGCTGCTCGAGCGACATGCCATCCTCGGCATAGATGTCGAGAAGCTTCTCCGACACCGCGGCGATGCGCAGGCGCTGCTTGACGACATTGACGCCGACGAAATAGGCGGCCGCGATGTCTTCGTCGCATAGGCCCTTGTCGCGCAGGGTCTGGAAGGCGCGGAATTGATCGAGCGGGTGTAGCGGCACGCGCTGGACGTTCTCAGCCAGCGAGTCGTCCTCGGCGAGGATCTTGGTGGAGGGATCGCGGACTACGCAGGGCACGGGCGCGGTCTTGGTAAGGCGCTTCTGCTTGACGAGGAGCTGCAACGCCTGGAAGCGCCGGCCACCGGCAGGCACTTCGAACATACCTGTCTCGACGCCCTCCTCATCAAGAACCGGGCGGACATTGAGGCTCTGGAGCAGGCAGCCGCGACGGGCGATATCCGCCGCGAGATCCTCGATCGAGACGCCGGCCTTCACGCGCCGGACATTCGACTGGGAGAGGATGAGCTTGTTGAGGGGGATGTCGCGCGAGGACGACAGGGTGATCTTCTGAACGGCACTGGCCATCGGGACTTACTCCGCGACGGGCGCCGAAAGACTCTCTCTCGGCTTTCAACCCGCCGCGAAGACCGGCGCAGCCCTCTTCCTCTTATGGGTTTTCGCCCCGGACATCGCCGCAGCCTTCCCGGCCAGACCCAAGTCTCACCGCCGATGACTGTCGTCGGGAACAGTCATTTTGCCTGGACGTGCGTATGCCGATGATGCAGGTCGGGGTAATGGGCGTGACCGTGGCGCAAGGGTGCGTGCCGATGCCAATGCGAATGCGGTTCTGTTACCAGACCATCATGCTCATGTTGGTGGTGCTCGTCGTGCACGTGCACATGCTCGTGCGCTAGGGCATCGTGTAGATGCTCATGCTCATGCCGCTCCGCGAGGTGAAGCCAGAGCCCCACCATCATCAGCATTCCGGCGGCGATCAATTGGATCGTCAAAGGCTCGCCTAGCAGAACCACGGCGATGATCGCCCCAATGAAAGGCGCCAGCGAGAAGTAGGCGCCGGTGCGTGCGGCTCCGAGGTTGCGAAGCGCAAGCATGAAAAGAACGAGGCTTACACCGACGCCGAGGAAGCCGACGGCGGCCGCGGCCGCGATCGTGGTCGGCGTCGGCAGATGCGCGCCAAGCACCATCGCCAAGGCGACGTTCGTACTGCCGGCCGCGATACCCTTGATGGCCGCCGTGATCACCGGATCGGCCAAAGACAGTTTGCGCGTCAGATTATTGTCGATGCCCCACGCTAGGCACGCGACGGCGATAAAGGCACCGCCCGCGTCGATGCGTACACCTGTTCCATTCCACGCGAGGATCGCCGCTCCCGCAAGGATGGCGAAGGCGCCCAGCATTAGCCGCCGATCCACGTTTTCCCGGAACACGACCCACGCGATCGCCATGGTCGCGAGCCCTTCCAAGTTCAGTAGTAGGGACCCGGAGGCGGCGGACGTACGCGCCAACCCCAACATCAAGAGGAGCGGTCCGGCTACCCCGCCGCATAGGACGACGGCCGCGAGCCAGGGGAGGTCATGGCGCCGTAGGGGCGCCTCCGGAGCCGGAGCGCCGAAGGCTGCTCTGCTAGCGATGATGGCCACCAGACCGATGCCGGCCCCGAGATAGAGCAGTCCGGCGAGGAGCTGCGGCGGCATCGAGCCGAGCAAGAGCTTCGCGAATGGCGCCGAGGCACCGAAGAGCACTGCCGATATGAGCGCCAGTGGCACGCCTGGCCAGAGGGGAGAGCGCGACTGTGTCATGCCGCAAGCTTAGCAGAATAGAGGTGTGTCCACCTCCTTCTTCGCTGCATCGACGGCGGGACTGTCTTGTCTGAGCACTTGACGGGGATGACTTACAACTCGATCTGCCGCGCGATTTCCACGACGCGGTCGGGCGGCAAGCTGAAGCGATCAACCACCTTTACGGCATTGCGATAAAGAAAGGCGAACACTGGAAGACGCCAATGCGCAAACAGCGAGCTTCCGGCCCTTGCAACGATAATATCGCGTGTCGCGAAATAAATGGCGTGATCGAGATCGATCGACGGATCGAGACCCTTAACCCGCTTCAGAGCGGCGGTGAGGTCTGGTATTTCGACGAAGCCAAAGCGCATCGTCACGCGCCAGATCCCGTCGGCAATCTTTTCTACGCCACAGCGCTCCTCATCATCGATGCGCGGCGATTCCTCGAACAGAATCGTCAAGGCGATTACCGACTGATGGAGGGCGCCCATGTGTTTGACGTGGTCGATCAGCAGCGGCGGGATTTTCTGATAGGTCCGGGTCAGGAAGATCGCCGTGCCGGGGACACGGGGCACCTTGCCGGCGGCCAAGTCAGCGACAAATCTTTCGGGTGCTTCCGACGCTTGCGCCAGGCTCTCGCGAACCGCATCGATCCCCGACCGCCAGGTCAGCATCAGGAAGAAGACGAGCGCGCCGAAGGTCAGGGGCAGCCAGCCGCCTTCGGCGATCTTCAGCAGATTGGCGCCAAAGAACCCGACATCGACGATCAGGAAGAGTCCGGCGATTAGGATCGAAACCGCGAGCGGCCAACGCCATGTTTTCCGCATAGCCGTGAAGAGCAGGCAGGTGGTCAGCAGCATCGTTGTCGACACCGCCGTGCCGTAGGCGCCGGCAAGCCTGTCGGAACTGCCGAAGGCGATGGTGATCCCGATGGTCGCTACCATCATCATCCAGTTTACGACGGGCACGTAGATCTGGCCGTAAACTTTGTCGGACGTCTGGCGAATATGAAAGCCGGGCAGCCAGCCGAGTTGCATCGCCTGCCGTGTCATCGAGAACGAACCCGTGATGATCGACTGGCTGGCGATGATGGTGGCAATCATCGCCAGGAACACAAGCGGATAGACTCCCCATGTGGGGCAAAGCTGAAAGAACGGATTGCCTTCGATCGTACCCTTCTGGATGAGCAAGGCGGTCTGTCCGGCGTAGCTGAGCAGCAGCGACGGCAGCACGATCGCGTACCAGGACAGGCGTATGGGGCCGGGCCCGAAGTGTCCCATGTCGGCGTAAAGCGCCTCGCCCCCGGTGATGCAGAGGAAGACGCCGCCGAGCACCAGCATCCCGTTTCCTCCGCTATGGGCCAGGAAGCCGATTGCGTGACGCGGATCGAGGGCGGTGAGGACGCTGGGATTGCGAACGATCCCGGTGAGCCCAAGGACCGCGATAACAAGAAACCAGAGCAGCATGATCGGGCCGAAGGCGGCGCCAATTCTAGCCGTGCCGAACCGCTGGGCTGCGAAGAAGACAATCAGGATGGCGACGGCCGCCGGCATGACGAAGGGCTTGAGCGAACCCGTCACGACATTGACACCTTCGAGCGCGCTGAGCACCGAGATGGCCGGCGTGATGACGCCGTCGCCATAGAGCAAGGCCGCGCCGAGCAGGCCCATGACGGCCAGGATTTTGGCGGTCCCTTTGAATCTGTTGGCGCCGACCAGCGACATCAGGGCAAGGATTCCGCCTTCCCCATGGTTGTCGGCGCGCATGACGAACAGACAATATTTGATCGAAATGGTGATGATCAGGGTCCAGACGAGCAGCGACAGGATGCCTAGCGCGCTGGCGGTCGTGAAATGTCCGCCGGTTGCTTGGACGACGGTCTGGAGAGTGTAGAGCGGGCTGGTGCCGAGATCGCCATAGACGATGCCTAGCGCGCCGAGCGCCGCCCAATGCTGGGGTTCGCGGGTGCGTGTGGATACGTCCTGGGCGACAGTGGGGGTCATGAGCCATTCATGTAGGGCGGTGGCCCGCAGCATGGAGGAAGACGAGGATGGTCGTCTCGTTGGGCTGGAATCCGTGGGTGTCGGACATCATCCCAGTCGGCGTTGCGGCGAGCCACTTGCCCCCTCGCGCCGGGCCCAGTCCTGCGGGATGGCGGCTTCCAGCGCGTCGTCTACGGTCACCAACCCCAGCAATTTCCCCTCGGCATCAACAACCGGCAAGCTCAACAAGTTGAAGTCAGCCATCCGCGTGGTGACCGCAATGATGTCGTCATCAGGCGATGCGACGATTGCGCGCGCGTCGACTGCGTCGCGAAGTAACGTCGAGGGACTAAGTTGCAGGGCGCGCACAACGCTTAGCGTTCCGGCCAAGGCGCCGTCCGCATTCAGGCTGTGAATCGTCACCAAGGCCTCGGGCTGCACGGTTGTCAGTGTTCGCAGTTGCTCAAGCGCATCGCCGATCGTGCGATCCTCCGGCACGGCGAGGAAATCGGCGCCCATCAGGCCGCCCGCCGTCGCCGAATTAAAGCCGAGCAGCATGCTGACCTTCATCTTCGTCGCCGTCGGGAGACGATCGAGCACGTTCTGTCGGCGTTCCTGCGGCAACTCCATGATCGCGTCGGCCGCGTCGTCGGCGCGCATGCGCGACAGTACGTCGGCCACCTCGTCGTCGTTGCGCGATTTCAGCAGTTGCGCCTGCTTGTCATCGTCCAACTCCTCGAAGACATTGGCTTCCAGGCTGGGATCCGTATGCACCAAAGCCAGCAAGACATCCTGCTCTTGGCTCGGAGCGCGTTCAATAATATCGGCGATCTGAGCCGGCTTCAGCGCCTCGATGCGGCCGAGCGATGATGTAGATCTGGCCTGCGCTGCGTCGCGGGTGAGCGGCAGGAAGTCGTGCCAGTCCCGGGCCGGGTGGTGCTCATGCGAGCCGAAGTGCAGCCAGCTATGCTTGTGCACGTCCACGCTGACCATGCGCCAACCCGACGGGGTTGCGTCGAAGCGCACGTCGTGCGCCTTGACCAACACGCCGCGCGGCAGATCGACCAGACGCCGGCCGAGCATCTCGGCCTTCAGCAGCGTTTCCCCAGCCTCTTGTGAGAAGGGTCGTCGTTCTCCCGCCGCGATCCGCACAGCGCCATCGGGCTTGATCTCGATGACGTCCGCCATCGGCACGAATACCGGGCCGCTGCCGACCAGGAGGCCTTTCAGCAGTGGATAGTCATTGTCCCGCAAGACGGCGACAACGTCTTCCAGGCGGCCGGCCGGGGCGCCGTTGGCGTCCACGACGCCATGCTTGAACATGGAGACCAGGGAGACCGTCTCGTGGACGGGCGCATGAGGGGCATCGGTGGCGTTAGGAGTCATGGCAAACCTCTTCAACAGGATGAGCCCGGTGGAATGCCTTGGCGAGAAGGCTGGTGACGGCAGGGTCAGTGGCCAAGGGCAACCTCCACGACACGAACGATCACCAGGATCATCGCGATCAACAGATAGGTGCGGAGGACAGTCAGACCGATCCGCACCTCGGCGGAGAGCTGCGGCGCCTTAAGGAGCGCCAGCGGGGCCATCCGCCAGGTAGCGCGGAGGCTGGTGTCGACGGCGACCTTGGGCGCCGCGGGATGCAGGCGCCGGTAGGTGAAGAAAGCTGCGGCGCTGACCGCGGAAACCGCTGCGCCGATCTCCAGGATCAGGATGATGGTTTGGGCGCTGATGTCGGGGAACAGCACGCTGGCGGTCAGCACCAGGGACAGCACGACCAAGACGGCGATGACTGCGGATGTGAAGAGGTTGGCGAAGAGTCCATTCACCCACGGACCCACCACCTCGGTGTCGTTGCAGAGGAGCAGCAGGAACACTGTCGCCGAGGGCAACAGAACGCCGGCCAACACTTGCACGCCGACGGTCAGCAGGCCTAGCGGACTACCGGGGACCAGAACGACAATCGCCGATACGAACAGGATACCGGCAAAGACGGCGTAGAAGCCCTTTGCATCGGAGATCTTACGATGCAGCGAGTGCTTCAGCCCCAGCACGTCGCCCAGGGCATAAGATGTCGCAAGCCCCACAGCCGCGGCGCCGATGATCGAGGCGTCAATCAGGGCCAGTGCGAAGAGCACGCCGGCGACGTGGCCAACATACTTCTGCAGCCCCTGGGCGACCCCTTCGGCGTCGGTGAAATTGCCGAATTCCGGATGGCCGGCGAAGGTCGCGGCGGTGAAGGCGATGATCGCCGCAGCGCCTATGATCACGATGGCGATGCCGATCCACAGGTCGGTGCGCTCATAGTTCATGAAGCGCGGCGTGATGCGCTTGTCGATCAGGTAGGACTGCTGGAAGAAGAGCTGCCAAGGCGCGATGGTGGTGCCGATGATGGCGATGATCAGCAGCACCACGGCCGACAGGTCCGAGCCCTTCGGCAGGCCGGGAACGACGAAATCGTGCAGCATCTGTCCGCCGCTTGGGTGAGCCATCACAAAGATCGGCACGAGCAGGAGCGATCCCGCCACCAGCGCCATGCAGACTTGCTCAAAACGCTTGAACGACCCTGTGCTGGCTGCGGCGACAATCAGTACCGCGGAGATCGGCACGCCGAACATCTTCGGGATGCCCAGGTAATCCATGCCCAGACTGATGCCGATGAACTCGGTGACGATGGTGAGGGCGTTCAGGATGAAGAGGTCGATGACGCTGAAGGCGCCCCAGAACTTGCCGAAGCGTTCGAGAATGAGCCGCGCGTGACCGACGCCGGTCACCACGCCGAGCCGCAGCACCATCTCCTGATTGACGTAGAGCACAGGTACGAGAACCAGCAGTACCCACAACAGGCGCGTGCCATAGACTTGGCCAGCCTGCGTGTAGGTACCGAAGGCGCCGGCATCGTTGTCGCCGACCATGACGATCAGACCCGGCCCAATGATAGCCAGTAGGGTCGTGAGGCGGGCTTTGAGGCTCGCGCGCGGCAGTTCGTCGCCGCGTTGGATCGAGCCGAATGCGCCCTTGATGTCGCCGATATGCGCTTCATCGAGCACTGCGGCGCGCGCGTGATTGTCGCGTTGATTTTCCGGGTCTGCCAGCACGAGGAGCGCCTTCCCAATGGGCGTTGATGTATGGGGTTAGGTATCGACGGCGAGCGACCGTGGCGCCCGCCGCATGGAGCGCAGCGCTCAGCTTGGTTGTTGGCGCCACCCGCACCCGAGACGCCGGCGCGCCAGTGCGAGACGCGGGCGGATCTCCGATGAGCTGGCGCCGCGCAGGCGTGCGCTGAAAAATTGGTAGGTCATTCCTGCCTCCTGATGCCTGGCTCAGGAGGCGGCACGCATCAAAGCAGCGCGAAGTGGTTCGCGCGGCTCTCGACAATCGTGTCGTCGCCCTGAGCGTGGCCGAGCCGGCGATAGACGAGTGCAGACGTCGAGCGTCTGCTGTCGCAATCGTCGGCCTGACCGCTAGGTCGCGGGTTCATAGCGATCCCTTGCTGTGCCAATGAAAAATCCAGCCTTTGCAGGGCTGGATTCCGGAGCGTGAATTATTGCTGGTCTTCAATGCGCGCCGCGGGTTTCATACATACCCATAGGGGTATATTGCAACTATACCCGGGTATAGAAATGATCGATCGCGGCGCTGCTTGCGAAGGGGGCCGCGCGGCCGGGGATAGGCTCGCGTTCTTGACGGGCGGCAGCCGTGGGCCGCGATGGAGGCGTCGGTGAGACGCGGCAAGCCAATTTGAAGCTGCGTCTTGTCGACCTATTGTGGTGAGGATGTCTTACGCGAGCAGATCTCGGCGGTTCGTGTTTGTCCACGGTGCTTGGCACGGCGGTTGGTGTTGGGCGACGGTTCGACAACTTGCTGACGATCGAGGTCACAGAACTTGGGCGCCGACACTATCCGGCATGGCAATCGACGAACCTTGCGCTCACGTCGATCTCGATGCCCATATCGAGGACGTGCACAATCTCATAATTCGAGAGGACATTCGCGATGTAACGCTGGTGGGCCACAGCTATGGAGGGCTTGTGATTACAGGGGTGGCAGACCGTGTGCCGGATAGGATAGAGCGGATCGTGTATCTCGACGCCTTTGTGGGCGCGAATGGGCGATCCTTCGCCGATCTCGCGCCGATACATGATATCGAAGCGCTGGTCGTCGAGGACCGCATCGCTCCGATGATCCCTATCGAGAAACTTGGATCGTTCGATAGGGAGATGGCAGTGATCTTGGCCAGTCGTTTGGTGGGGCAACCGTGGCGCACGTTTGCGCAATCCCTCCACTTCTCTGCGAGGGCTCTCAACCGTTTGCCAAGGGCGTACATTCGGACTTCAGATCTCATTCCCGAACAGGCGGAGCACGCCATGGCTCTTGGGATTGAGATGATTGACGCACGGCCGGCGGGACATGACGCGATGCTCACGGAGCCCGCCAAGATTGCGATGCTGCTGGAGCAAATCGAGGGGCTTCCTGTACATCGGGCGGAGGAATGATGTTGGCCGTGGAAGAGAAATACCTCAGCGCAGCAACGCGCCTCCCGGCACAGGATCTCGACCGCGCGCGACGATGGTATCTGGAAAAGCTCGGCGTGAGGCCAACGGAGGAACGCCCCGGTGGCCTGCGCTATTGTATCGGTGCGAGTGAGTTTTCGATATTCCTCTCAAGCGGCCGATCGGCCGGAGACTTTACACAGCTCGCGATCACCGTTGACGACGTCCGCTCCGTCGTCGATGAGCTCAAGCGTCGCGGCGTCAACTTTCTCGAGTATGAAAGCGGCCGGCTAAAGACCATCGATGGCATAGCGCACGTCGCCGGCAACTATCCCAGCAAGGGATCAGCGGAACTTGGCTGCTGGTTTCACGACAGCGAGGGGAATTTGATAAGTCTTGGGCAGTCCTTGAAAGAGGCTATGACGTAGGATGGCATTTCGCCATCGAAAGCGCTTCAAGGGTCCCAGAGCATTCGCGCTCGAGGCGCTTTTTGCGAGGCGGGCCGCGCGCGTGCTCGTACAGCGTTAGCCGTTGCCCGTGACGGACGAGCATCAGCCGTCCTCTTGCTTGGATCGATGGACGGCGTGAAGTACGCGCTCGGCTTCCCGGATGCTGCCGGTTCGCCGCGCCGTTTCGGCCCAGACCGAGATCGGAAACAGTCCCTCGAAGAGAATGTCGCGTTCGATGCCGAGACCGAGCGGAAGCCTGACCGCGATCATTTCGGCGAGGCTGAATGAGCCCAGCTCGGGCTCACCGAGATCGGCGAGGCCGAACAGGGTGTCGCCGTCCGCGTCAAGCTCGGTCGCGAGCCAGACGCCTTCGCCGAGCGGGTTGAAAAACTTGACGACAGGAACGTGATCGACGTCGCGATCACGGCCGTTGGCGAGGAGTTGCTCGCGCAGCTCGGGCGTGAGGAGGATCATGCCGCCCTCCTGTCAGTCGAAGGCTCCGCCTGCAGTTCGGTGCTGTCGGCCGGCACTAGACCGAGCAGCCAATCCGCCGCCTTGCTTGCCTGGGACGCGGCACGGACAATGGCGCGATTGTCTTCGCGCAGCACTTCGAGCCACGAACCGATGTAATCGGCGTGCCGCACGGTCGGTACGATGCCGAGCGATGCGCAACAGAAGGCAGCGTTCATCTCGGCGACCAGTTCTTCGAACGCGTATTTCTTCGTGCCATACGAGCCGGACAGGTCGCGGCCGACTCGCGAGGCGTGACCTGTGGCATGCCCCAGTTCGTGCAGGGCCGTGCGATGCCAGTTGATGGGTTCGAAATAGGCCTGCGGCGGCGGGACCATGACGAAATCGGGCCCCGGCGCGTAGAAGGCGCGGTTGCCGCCGATACGGAAGTCGATGCCGGTTGCGCGGATGAGCGCCTCGACTCTGGGCTCGATCAATCCGGGCGGCGGAGGCGGCGCAGCAACGGCAACGTCATCGGCGAGGTTTTCGCACTGGGCGGCGTTGAACACCGTGAACCGCTTCAGGAACGGGATCGCCTGGGCTTCCTCGCCGGTTTCACGTGCGCGGCGTTTTTCATCGTCGGGCACGAAGCGGTCAGCGTAGACGACGGTCGTGCCGTGCTCGCCCTTGCGGACATTGCCGCCTAGTGCGAGCGCCTGGCGGAAGGTGAGCCAGGTCTGTGCGGCATAACCGTGTTCGATCACGGCGCCCCAAAGGATCAGCACATTGATGCCTGAGTATTGCCGGCCGGTGGCGGCATTCCTCGGCATGGCGAGCGGCGCCTTTACCGCCGCCGTCCCCCAAGGCTGCACCCATGGGACGCGGCCGGCTTCTAGCTCGGCGACGATTTTGTCGGTGATCTCGTCATAGAGGTTCGCCCGGTCTGAGCCGGCGCGAGCGCTTGCGGTCTTTCTGGACATCGCGGGTCTCCGCGACGGGCGCCGGAGGCCTCTCCTCCAGCCCTCAACCCGTCACGGCAAACCTGTCCGCACTCTTACTCTAAAGGGGGCGTTGCGGGGATCTCCCCGCAGAAGGGGGTGTGCCGGCGACCAAGGCGCCGGCCGGGGGGAAGGCATTCCCCCTCAACCCGTCTTTCCGTATTGCCGCAATTGAGACTTTCCGGCTGAGCACAGAGCCGCTGAGCTAGAATCAACCCGCGTGAGATCCGCGTGGATCAGATTTGGCGAACGGCGCGATCACTACAGGAGGGCTCGTGGCGGAGCTCGGCACTTCGTTTTTGCCACCCCTGATACTGGCGATGGCCACCACGCATCCATCGGGGATCGCGCAGCCAGATTCCCACCGAATGGGTGGAAGATCGATTTGAGCATCTTCAACAATCACCGCGCCAAGGCGCCGCGCCCAGCCGTCCGAAGCGGAGGGCGGCGAGGCGAGGCGACCTATGCCGTGGCCGCCGAATAGCGGCCCCGGACTTCCTGCATCCCGAGAATTTGGCCGCGCACAAGCGCGCGGAAATCGGACGCCGAATGAGTTTAACCGCAGGAAACGGGTGGCCGAGATATCTGGCGAATGTCTATGCTAGAATTATGGATGCACAAACACCGGCACTTCGCGCTCTGATGCGTTTCTATGAGGCGGAAGCCCGTTACTCTGCTTCGGGATTGCCAGCCGATAGAGCTGCACTGCTCGAAACGTTGCATCCCGACATCGTTCTACACCAGCCGGATTCCCTGCCCTATGGAGGCCAATGGAGAGGCCGCGAAGAGTTCGGGCGCTGGATCGACTCGTTCGTCGAGACTTGGGTCGATATCAAACCGACAGACCCCGTCTTCCACACATGCGGCGACGATATCGTCGTCTGCACCGTAACAATGCGGGCCACCGCAAGATCGACCGGAGCGCTGATTGACATGCCGATGTGTCAGGTGATCCGGATCGCGGCAGACCAACCCGTTGAGTGGCGAAACTTCGCCTGGGATACCGCAATAATGCTGAAGGCGCTGGGCGGTTCGGTGTAGGCGATCACTTCTACACGCGCGCGGCGACGCCCGACATTCCCTTGCACACCGATCGATATCGACCGGCTTGGCGAGAAGCATAATTATGCGGCTTTCTCCTGCCGGGCCCGGATATCTGCAATCCACTTCTCCAGTGCATCAATCTCAGCTTCGATGGCCGTCGGTTCGGGTAGCCGCGGATTGAGCTCTCCCGGCTGGCTGTGAAGAAGGGCGGAACAACGCCCAAACGCTAACCGCATCGCGGTGCAGTCGCCATCCGTTAGTACGGTGAGTTTGATCAGTCCCGTGGTGTCGACCTTGCGTGACAAGCGGCGGATCACCGGCCCGACGGCCTCCTCGACGGCGCGCTCCCACGTGGTTCGAAGTTGATCCTGGAACGACGTGACCTCGCGCAGCCATCTCGCCTGGTCGCCGCGTTCATGGTGGATCTTGACGTTTGCGAGGTGCGCTCTCATGCCGTCAATGACCTTGTCGAGCGGCATGACGTTGGCCGGGGGATCCTGATGGCAGTAACCAGCATTTTCGGTGCCGCGGCTGATCAGGCGATACGCCACAGGCGTCGCTTCTCGATCCTTTGTCGTCCGGCAGGCTTCGTCGAGCAAGAGCAGAAACGCCATGTCGTGGGTGAAGACGATCACCTGGCGAGTCTGGCCAGCTTCTGCCAGACGGGCGGCGACCTTGTCTCGATGCAAGTGATCGAGTGACGACACCGGATCGTCGAACACGATCGCCGATTGCGCATCGATGGTCGATAGCTCGGCGAGAAAGGCGGCGAGCGCGACGCAGCGATGCTCGCCTTCGCTGAGGACCTTTCCCACTGGTTCGTTCGGCTTGTTGATCAGCCTGACCTGGAAGAAGGGAACGCCGGCGGTGGTCTTGGCTTGCTGAAGCTCGATCGCGAGGCCGGCGACGCCGAGCTTGTCGACTTCGATTGCGAACCGTCCGCGCAGGCGGTTGGTAACGAGCGCCTGGGCAATACGGGCGCTCTGGGTGGTGATCTTGTTCGTCGCCGTGTCCTTGCTGGCCTTGTCGATCGCTTCGATGGCTTTGAGGCGATCGATTTGGGCGAGCACATCGGTCTTCACAACGCCGAGCCATTTGCGGTCGCTGAGGCCGTCACGTTCAGTGATGAGCATGGCGCGCTCCGGTGAACTGGCGTCGGATTGCAGGGCCTGAATGCGCCCGGCGATGCCGGCCAGCACTGCGCGTAGCGGATCAAGAGAGAGGGCGGCAGCAGGAGGAAGGGCCGGCGGTGTCGCGAGAACGTGGGTGCGCAGGACTGCTCGCAACCGCCATGCGAGGTGGAGCATGTCGCGGCGCAAAGCGCTTGCGAGATCCTCGCGACCGATATCGTCTCGTATCAATGAGACGATTGCAGCGAGATCTTTCATCGAGACTGCCGCGGCCGAGACGCCCTGCAGGGCGTCGTCATAGGAGTCCGCCGCCTCCTGCTCGCGACGTTTGCTTTCGTCCTGCACAAAGGCCTCGAAGCTGCTGAGCCGTCTCGAGGCCTCCTCGCTGAGCGGCTGTTGACATAGGACGCAGTGCGCTTTGCTACCGGTCACCGGGAAAGGCTGTTTGGGATAGGCCGCCGCGCGCGAATAGTCGCGGGCGGCTTCCCACAGGATCTTCCAGACATCCGAGCCGATGTCCGGCAACGGTTCCTTGGAGAACAGGTTGGCGGACGCTGCGGCGGCGGCCATGCGCGCATTCGCAAGGTTCGTGTGGGCATCGCGAAGGGCCGTGCGATTGTCATCCGTGGCGGATGCGGCCAGGCGCTCGAGCTGCGTTATGATGCCGGTGATGCGCGTCTCTTGGCCCTGAAGCTGGCGGATTGTGCGAGCCGGATCGCTCGACAAATCGGCGGTGAGCGTTTGAAGGCGCGTCTCGTCCTCGGCGGTGAGGCCGGCGAGTTTCTCGACGGTTTCTGGCTTCGTCTTGCCCGAGAGACCGGCGATCAGCTTGCCGACCGGAGTGTTCTGCTTGCAGTCCGGCGTCGTCAGGATGGTGGGCGTTTGCTCCTGGAGGGCCTTGATTTCGGCGGCCAGCTTGCTCTTCACGTCCTGGCAGACTTGCGCGAGGCCCGCGAGGATGCGTAGCGGCAGCGGCGTATACGCGAGGTCGTTGGTGTTCTCGACATGGATATTGGCCGTGCGCGAGTCGAAGACGCTGACGGCGGACAGCATGGCGTCTGGCGAGCTGCCCTGCGTCCAAGCGGCATTGCGTTTTTGGGCGCCGATGAAGAACTCGACGCTGGCGGCTGGCGCGCCGCTCGTGGCGGCGTAGATGTTTGGCAGGATCGCGTCGCCCTTTGGCGAGCGCGCCCGGCAGAGCTGCTTCAGGACGCGGGCATAGCCGGATTTGCCGGCTCCGTTGTCGCCGTAGATGATGGTGAGGCCCGCTTTGCCGAAGGACAGCCGTTCGCCGGGAGCGAGGGCGTTGACGTTGGACAGACCGTAAAGGGCGCCGAGCGTCACCACGGCATGGCTCGCGGCGGGATCGCGGATATGGCTGGCGTCGAGTGGGGTGCCCTGATCGAGGCCCTTGCAGATCGCGGCCAACTCCACGACATCCGTGGCTTCCAGTTTAGGTTGGTTACAGAGGCGGCGCAGCGTGTCGCGCTGCCAGGCTGGCAGATCCGCGGACCACTTCAGGATGTCTGCGAGCGCCGTTGCTTCATTCGAAAGATCATCTTCTTGCTTATTCATTTGTGTCCCCCACTTGCCACCCGTCCTAGCGTCATAGGATCAACGCCCGCTTGAGGTCGTCGTGCTCGAAGGCGCTGGCCATACGGGTGATCTCGGTGGCGCGGGCGCACACCGCCTTGGCGGTGTCCCGCCATGTCGCGGTCACGGTCGCAACCTCTTTGATGATCGCGCGCGCCTGCGGCAGTGTGAGCGCGAAATACTCGGAGGCGGCCTCCAGCAGTTCGAGCGAGCACGTGCCTTCGTCGAGATCGATGTTCGTCGTCAGCACCCGCGCCTTGAGATCGGTCGGGACGGGATTGAGATCGTAGGCCGGTGAGAGCGACCAGCCTGCCTTGCCCAGCCACAGGAAGCCGTGATTGCGAAGGTGATCGTCGACATTGGAGATCAGGACGTTGAAGACCACGCGCCGATAAAGGGCATGGGCATCCGTCTTGCCCTGGGCGCCATGTTCGGCAAGAGCGTCGACAATCTCCGGGTAGCTGCCGCGCTCGCCATCCTTCGCGCCCATCATCGCCATTGCCGAAAGGAACGGAATTCGGATGGCGCCCTCGCGATCAAAGCGTCGCGAAAGCATGACGGCCTTACCGGCTACGCTGATCAGCTCGTGTTGAGGAGTCGTGATGCCGGCACGGCCAGCCAGCCGCAGAGCAATCTCCTCCCAGGTCTCCATGCTATAATCGTCCGTCTCCTTCGGGAATTTGGCGATGGAGAGGTGACCGTGCTGGTCGATTACTGATGCTTTGGGGCGTGCGCCGCCGAGGGAGGAGCCGGGAGCGAAGATGAGCTGGAGATCTTCGTCCGTCTCCTCGTCGCGCAGGATGCGCTCGGTGATCTGGAGAAGTCGGCCAAGTTCGATCAAAGCTGGAACGCCGGCGCGGATTGGCGCCTGGAACGCGTCTTCGCCGACCCAGCGGAAGCGAAGCGCGCCGAGCCGGGTTTCGTCGGCGACACCGAGCAAATAATCGCTTTCGACAAGAGTGCGGACGGCACGGCCTTCGCGATCAGCAAGGCGGCGCTCAGCGCGCTGCATGAGGCGGCGTCCCCATGTGTCGGGTGCGGAATCGCCTATCGAGCCGAAGGTGGCAAGGCCGGCTGGCGGCGCGAAGGCGCCGCGGGTCAGCGCCAGAGCGGGCTCCAACGAGAAGCGCTCCGGGTCTTCCAGCCAAGCACCTTCATACTCAAAGAGGATGGTCTCGGCGCCTCGCACACGATTGCTTCTCGCCAATCCGATCAGGCGGGTGCGGCCGTTAAGGTCGATATGAACCTCGAAGTCAGCCATCGCGGGACGATCCCGCCGACCGCTTCAAGTGGATGTGCTTGGGCAGCTCGGCGCTGGCGAGCGCCTGGCCGACGCTGTCGTTGCTGATGTCGGCGATCCGGGTCAGACCGTCGAGCAGGCCGAGGGCTTGAAGCACGCCGGCATAAATGCCGACGCTAACGTTGGTGTCGCCTGCCTCGACCTTCTGCAGGGTCGAGCGCGACGTGAAAGCCCGCTCGGCCACGACCGCCATGGGCAGCTTGCGGCGACGGCGAGCGTCATGGATGTCCGCGCCGAGCTTGCGCAGGGCGCGCCGCACGGCTGCTGGAGGGTTATGGGGAGTGGGCATTTGACACCTTCACACTACATATTGAGCAGATATGTAGCAGGAAGATTACAATTTTCCTAGCTCCCAGCCGCAGGATGCGGCAGTCATCCTACCAGACCGCTTGGAGGCGGGCCGTCCGAAGCCTGAAGACCAAGGCTCCACCTGCAAATGAGTATTATAAGCGCAAGTATCTGATGGGTATCGACTTTTAGATTTTGACTTTGCCGATGTCGCTTCCTATCTCTTCCGCATCGGGGAGTAGCCACCGCTCAGACAGCGGGATCACGCCAACAGGCTCGCGCCATGCGCGTGGTGTGATCAGCCGGTTTTTCACCGGCCCGGCAAGACCGTGGTGAAACTCGCCTTTGTCGGACAGGTGAGGGCCACCCGGTTCAATGTCCGTTTGGTTATCCTGCTATGTCCCCTTTTGCAGTCGTCCTGCTTGCTTTCAGCATGTCCGTCGATGCCTTTGCGGTTTCCGTGGGTAGAGGCGCAGCCCTTGGCCGCCCGCGATATTCAGAAGCGCTACGCAGCGGTGCGGTCTTTGGTGTAGTCGAGGCGATCACGCCTGTTATCGGTTGGGTTGCCGGCGTTGCCGCGAGCAGCTTCGTCCAGGCTGTTGATCACTGGCTCGCCTTTGGCCTGCTCGCTGCGGTTGGTCTTCATATGCTCTATGCGGCCGTATGGAAGAAAGCCGACGCCAAGCCAGTGGGCCGATCGTTTACAGTCTTGATGGCAACCGCAATCGGCACGAGCCTCGATGCAATGGCCGTCGGCGTCTCTTTGGCCTTTCTGAACGTCAACATTGTTGTGGTTGCGACCGCGATTGGCCTTGCGACGTTCCTCATGTCGTCGGGGGGCATGCTTATCGGTCGGCTGATCGGCGAGCACTTCGGCCGCATTGCGGAGGCTGTCGCTGGGATCGCGCTTTTCGGTCTGGGATTGTCAATCCTTATAGAGCACCTGACGGCTTAGAGCGATTTTGCGGACGCCTCTCAGGCTGCATGTTGGGTGGCGCCTTCAACGCCCGAACGGATATTCGGTCTAGATGTCTCTCTTGCCGGCTTGGGGCGCTTCTTGGTTAGCATCGCTCGGACGAATGCATTCCACTTCTTCATGGCTGCCCGCTTCTCGGGCATGTAACTCCAACGATCGTAGCTCTTCGAACTGACATCCTGGAGCGTGTGGTTCTGTATGCGGTCGCGAATTTCTTTGGAGAGGCCGGCCTGACCTGCGAGCGTCTTCCAGGTTCTGCGCAGATCGCGGTTGGTCACGACAGGGATCACCTCGCGCTCGCGCTGACGCCACATGAAAGAGTACAGCGTGCCGTGGCTGACGGGCTTGGTTGGGTCGGTCGCGGAGGGGAAAAACCAGCCGTGTGCGTTGGGCTTGATCGATTCGATTAACTCCGCCGCCACTTCCGGGACCGGAATGGCGTGTGGCTTGCCATTCTTGGTCTTTGACCAGTCGATGATCCGCTCCTTCGCGTCCCACTGATCGACATGCAGGCGGGCGATTTCCTCCACGCGCTGCCCCGTGAGCATGAGAATGCGAACGGCCCGTGTGTAAGGCGGATGCACGGGCGCGTCCGGACATTCAAGCCAACGGTACAGGCGTAGGAATTCTTCTTCATCAAGCCAGCGAGTGCCGACTTTCTTGGGCTCTGTGGGGATGCCGGCGGCGGGATTGTAGACCAGCCGGAAACGCCGCTGCGACGCGTTGCGGTAGTCGTGTTCCGATTTCAGACCCCAGCTATATGCGGATCGGATGTAACTGCGGACGTGATCTGCCATGGAGCGCTTACCGCGGTCATAGATCGGTCGGATGAGATCGGTGATTTCGTCGGGCTCGATGTCGCGAGCGGGCCGATTGCGGCCGAGGGTGTCGGCGATCTTGTTGAGGCCTTTCTCAGCCTCTTTCCAAGATGACTTTTCGGATGCCTTCAGGTGAGCGACATAGGCTTCGAAGAGATCGGCCACGGTGCCGGGACGCGTGTCGCCGGCGATCTTGATGCTGCGGCCCTTCTGGATCATGTCGGCGAAATCGCGTGTGAAAACTTCGCGCGCTTTGCTGAGCGACATGGATGGGTATGAGCCCAGTTTCTTCTTGAAGCGCTTCTGATCGCGCCACTGCTGCGCCATCCAATCGGCGGTGACGCGCGTGGGCATGGGCTTCATGACCAGGACAAGGCGACCGGTGCCATGTCCTTCGCCATCGACCAGGCTTAGCTGTTTGCCGGTCTGCTCCACCTGCTTCAGCGCGCGGCGAATTTCTCCATCGGTAAGGCTTGGCACTGGGCTCTCCCATTGGCTTTCAAGTGGGGTCGCCAGACGGCTAGCAGGGGTCGGCGACTGGGGTCACAAGGGCGATCGATCCCCCTCAAAACCGACCCCAATATGCCACAACGTCCTGCGCTACGACAAGCCTAAAAGTTCAAGTGATTCAACGGTTAGGAGCGTGATCGAGCGTGATGGAAATAGGTTGAGTGGGATGGTTGTGCACCAGGATCAGCGCGGTGGCCGACAGTTCGAGTGCGCGCTTGATCACCTCGCGCGGATAGACCGGGGTGTGGTCGACGGTACCGGTCTGCTGGATCTCGTCCGCGATCAGCTGGTTCTTCTTGTCGAGGAAGAGCAGGCGGAACTGCTCCTTGTCTGAAAACGCCATGCCGCTGCGGCAATAGTCGATCACCTCGTTCCAGGACGACAGCGCGAGCTTGCGTTCGACCTCGCGCCTCGCGGCGCGGCCTGAGGCGGCGGCGAGCAGCTTCAGCTGGCTGATCGAGGCGTCGCCAATGCCCTTGACCTCACGCAGCCGCGCCACGGGGGCGTGGATCACCTCGGTGAATGAGCCGAACTTCCTCAGCAGCTCCTTGGCCAGCGGCTTGGTGTCGCGCCGCGGGATCGCGGCGAACAGCGCCAGCTCCAGCAGCTCGTAGTCGCTCAGCGCGTCGGCGCCGGCGGCGAAGAAGCGCTCGCGCAGCCGCTCGCGGTGGCCGTGATAATGCGGCTCGTCGGCGGGCGTGTCGTCGGTTGGGGCAGGCTTGCGGGACATGGGCCCCGCGAGCATGCCGCGCCGGGCAGCTTTTTCAACTCTGAATTGCCCGGCAGGTCGCGCAATCGGCAAGAAAGAAAAAGGGCGCCGCGCTGGCCGCGGCGCCCTCGATCGGATCGATCTGCGATCAGGCCTTCACGGCCGCAAAGGCATAACCGTTGCCGTCTTTGGTCAGCGTTCCGACATTCGGGAAGCCGAAATGATAGCCGGCGATCATGGCCTTTTCCGCGATGACGCGGTCGTAGAAGGCGCGTCGCGTCGCTTCGGCCTTCGGTCCGTCGGCGTCGAATCCGGAGAACATGCCGGGATTCTTCACGAACAGCTGGTGGATGCCGCTGACGTCGCCCTGGATGAACAGCTGCTGTCCGCCCGAGGCGACCAGGAAGGACATGTGCCCCACGGTATGGCCGGGCGTTGCGATCGCCTTGACTCCGGGCGCGACATCGGCGCCGTCGGCATACTGCTTGACGTTCTTCCAGGTCGGGAAGGTCGACTGGATTCGCTTGATGAACGGGCGGTTGGCCTCCGGTACCTTCTCCACCAGTGCCGGATCGGTCGCGAACTTGAACTCCACCTCGGGCATCAGGATTTCCGCGTTCGGGAATACCGGTGCGCTGGTCTCCTTCACCCACAGGCCCGAGACGTGGTCGGGATGGAAATGCGAGATCACGACGGTGGAGACAGCCGCGATGTCGAGACCGGCCGCCTTCATGTTGTCGGCCATCTTGCCGACCGTCCCCGGTCCGTTGGCGCCGAAGCCGGTGTCGAACAGGATGATCTTGCCGCCGGTCCGGATGGCGGTGACGGTGAAGGGATTTTCGATCTTGTCAGGCCCGATCCCGGCCGCAGTCAGCGCCTTCTTCACCTCGTCAAGGGAGGCATTCTTGACCATGCCTTCGGTGACCGGGCGCTCGATGATGCCGTCATGCAGGCTGAACACCTCGATGTCGCCGACCTTGTATTTGAGGCTGTCGGCGGCGCGCTGCGCCTGTGCTGCGCCGATGAACGAAACCGGACCCTTCAGTCCGAAGACCAGCGCTGCCCCCGCGCTGCCGAGAACCAGATCGCGACGTGAAATCTCGAACATGTGCCGTGCTCCCTTTGTTGTTTCCGGCCCCTGAGGGGCCCTCGCGTCCGGCAAGAGCGCCCGCGGTGTTGTACACCGCAGGGTGCGGGGTATTCCGCCGATATTCCGGGCAGGCGACAACAATGTTGTCGCAAAAGACCGATGTTGAGAATGAGTTGCAACTTGCGGAAGTGCGGCTCTCTGGAGAGGCTGTTGCGGGGCCGTGACGGGCGCCCTTACACCTTCACCCACGGCTTCTCGGCCGTCCGCTCCGACAGCGTGAAAATCTCGACGCCGTCCTTGGTCACGCCGACCGAATGCTCGAACTGCGCCGACAGCGAGCGGTCGCGGGTCACCGCGGTCCAGCCGTCGGACAGGATCTTCACATGCGGCTTGCCGAGATTGATCATCGGCTCGATGGTGAAGAACATGCCGGGCTTCAGCGGCACGCCCTCGCCGGGGCGGCCGATATGGATGATGTTGGGTTCGTCGTGGAACAGCCGGCCGAGGCCGTGGCCGCAGAAATCGCGCACCACGCTCATGCCCTGCGGCTCGACGAAACTCTGGATGGCGTGGCCGATGTCGCCGGTGGTGGCGCCGGGCTTCACCGCGGCGATGCCGCGCATCATCGCCTCGTAGGTCACCTCGATGAGCCGCTCGGCCTTGCGCGCGATCGGCTGGATCGCGTACATGCGGCTGGAATCGCCATACCAGCCGTCGACGATGAAGGTGACGTCGATATTGACGATGTCGCCTTCCTTCAAGCCGCGGTCGCCGGGCATGCCGTGGCAGACCACGTGGTTGATCGAGGTGCAGGTCGAGTAGCGGTAGCCGCGATACATCAGCGTGGCCGGATAGGCGCCGTGGCTGAAAGCGAAGTCGCGCACGAAGTCGTCGATATCAGAGGTCGGCAGGCCCGCCTTCACGATGTCGGTCAGTTCGTCCAGGCATTTCGAGACCAGCGCGCCCGCCTTGCGCATGCCGGCGAACGCCGCCGGCCCGTGCAGCTTGATCTGGCCGGTCTTGCGCAGCGAGGTATCGGTAGCTTCGACATAATTCATGGGCGGGGCGGCTTTGTAGGCGGGAGTTCGGGATTAATCGTCTAATTTAATGATCGGCAGGCGCAGCGCAAGCCGGGCAAATCGCGGGGAATCGCTCGAAAAATTCAATTCGGAACCTCCACGACGGTCTCCACCGGCAGGGCGCCGCCGCGGACCCGGATTTCGCGCACCGGATAGGGCACGCGGATGCCCTCGCGCTTGAACGCGTCCCACAGCGACAGCATCACGTCGCTCTTGACGCCGTCCATGCCGTCGGGATCGGCAATCCAGAAGGTGAGCGAGAACTTCATGCCGTGTTCGGCGAATTCGGTGAGGATGCAGTTCGGCGTCTTGCCCCTGGTGGCGCGCGGATGGGCGCCGGCGATCTCGGCGGCGAGCTTGCACACCAGGCGCGGATCGGCGTCGTAATTGGCGCCGAAGGCGATCTTCACCAGCGTGTTCTTGTCGGTATAGGTCCAGTTGACGACTTTTTGCGTCACCAGATCCTCGTTCGGGATCAGGAATTCGCGGCCGTCGCCTGCGGCGACCGAGATATAGCGCGTCTTCATGGTGCTGATGCGGCCGGTATTGTCGCCGATGGTGACGAGGTCGCCGGGCTTCACCGACTTGTCGACCAGCAGGATCAGGCCGGAGATGAAGTTGGCAACGATCTTCTGCAAGCCGAGGCCGATGCCGACGCCCGCCGCGCCGGTGAATACCGCAAGCGCCGAGAGGTTGATGCCGACTGCGCCGAGCGCGATGGCGACCGCAAGCACCAGCAGGCCCATGCGGATCATCTTGACCAGCAGCACCTGGATCGACGGCGTCAGGTCGCTGGAGCGGTTGATGCGGCTTTCGGCGAAGTTGCTGGCGATGTTGGTCAGCCACAGCGCGAAGATCAGCAGCGCGCCGGCCTTGATCAGCAGCAGCGGCGTCAGGCGGAGGTCGCCGATCACGACGGCCCAGGAGTCGAGCACGTCGACGGCGGGTCCGAGCTGACCGATGATGGAGAGCGCGGCCACCGTCCATGCCGACAGCGACACCACCTTGACGATGAAGGCGTTGCGGATGACGGAGGTGATGAGCCGGACCGCGAGCCAGGCCAGCGCCAGCTTGGCCGAAACCTCGATCAGATAGCTGCGGCTCGGCCAGGTGATGTGATACATCGCCACGCGCGAGGCGATCATCAGGACGGCGAAGATCGCGGTGGAGGCGCTGAACACCATCACGCGGACGAAGTGCCGCAGCGGCAGCGGCCAGCGCATCGCCAGCGAGGACATGTCGACGCGCGCGCGGATCGCGGCGTCCGCCGCCCAGGCGATCCCGGCGGCTGCCAGGATCAGGCCGAACTGCAAGTAAAACCAGGGCGAGGCGACCTCCGCGCCCACGGACCGCAGGGCGGTCAGGACGGATTCCACGATTTCGTTCACATCCATCGGCAGGGTCTCGGGCGGTATACGGCTGGCGGGGGGCCTGATTCGGTTTATCCGGCAGATTCTCACAAGCGGGGCATGCGGACCATCGATACTCCACAATGAAGATGTCGATTTGACCGGGAAAAACCGGGCGCATGGCCGCTCGTGGCATCAAGGGGGTTGGCGCGGAAGTGTGGCGACGATAAGGATGCAATTGCGAGTATTTGCAATGATTTGACAGGACGGATGGCTTCCCTCGACTCGGTCAGTATCGCAATCCTTCTGGGCGCCGTGCTGGTGATGGCCGGCATCCTGTCGAGCCTGCTCGCGCTGCGTTTCGGCGCCCCGCTGCTGCTGGTCTTCCTGTTCATCGGCATGCTGGCGGGCGATTCCGGTCCCGGCCAGCTGCAATTCGACGACGTCCGCTCCACCTATCTGGTCGGCTCGGTGGCGCTGGCGCTGATCCTGTTCGACGGCGGCCTGCGTACGCGCTTTGCGAGCATCCGCGCGGTGCTGGCGCCCTCCATGATGCTCGCCACCGTCGGCGTGCTGCTCACCGCGCTCGTCACCGCTCCGGTCGCGAAGTATGCGCTGGACATCTACTGGAGCGAGGCGCTCCTGATCGGCGCCGTGGTGGCCTCGACGGACGCTGCGGCCGTATTCCTCCTGGTGCACACGCAAGGCCTGCGACTGCGCCCGCGCGTCGGCGCGACGCTGGAAGCCGAATCCGGCACCAACGATCCCATCGCCATCTTCCTCACCCTGATGCTGGTCGAGTTCATCTCGATCGGCCAGAGCTCGGCCGCGCATGTCGTCACGGAGTTCGCCCTGCAAGCGGTGCTCGGCACCGTCGCGGGCGTGATCGGCGGCCGGCTGGTGGTGATTGCGCTGAACAAGGTGGCGCTGCCGCAGGGCCTGCACGCGCCGTTCGTCACCACGGCGGCGCTGGTGATCTTCGGGGCGGCGCAGATCGCGGACGGCTCCGGCTTTCTGGCGGTCTATCTCGCCGGCATCATCATCGGCAACCGGCCGACACGGGCGCATAATTCCGTCGTCACCTTCCTCGATGCCGCCACCTGGCTGGCGCAGATCGTGATGTTCGTGCTGCTCGGCCTGCTGGTGTCGCCGAAGCGGCTGTTCGACAGCCTCGCGCCCGCGGTGATCGTGGCGCTGGCGCTGATGATCCTGGCGCGGCCGGTCGCGGTGTTCCTGTGCCTGATTCCGTTCCGCTTCAACTGGCGCGAGAAGATCTTCATCGCCTGGACCGGCCTGCGCGGCGCGGTCGCGATCTTTCTCGCCTCGATCCCGATGCTGGTCGGCCTCAACAAGGCCTATCTCTATTTCGACGTTGCTTTCGTCGTCGTGCTGATTTCGCTGCTGCTGCAGGGCTGGACCCTGGCGCCCGCCGCGCGTCGGCTGCACGTGGCCCTGCCGCGCGCCGACCGCGGTCCGCGGCGTGTCGAGCTCGATCTGCCCGGACAGCTCGAGCAGCAACTGGTCGGCTATCCCGTGCGATCGAAGAGCCTGTACTTCCGCCGCGGACTGGTTCCGTCCTGGTCGAAGCCGACGCTCATCATCCGCGACGAGCGCATCCTCACGCCGTCGGAGGCCGATCCGGTAGCGCCGGGCGATTACATCTATCTGCTGGCACCGCCGGAAAAGGCCGAGGCGCTCGACCGCTTCTTCATCGACATGCCGCCGTCGGCCGAGCCCGACCCGCATCTGCTCGGCGACTTCATGGTGTCGGGCGAGCACACGCTGGCCGAGCTCGCCGAAATCTACGGCGTCAAGGTGGAAGACGCGGACCGGCAGCTGACGCTGGCGGACTATTTCGACATCCATCTCGACCACGCACCGAAGCTCGGCGCCGAACTCGCGCTCGATTCCATCGTCCTCGTTGCCCGCAGCCTCGGCGGCGGCCGCGTCAACGTCGTCGGCTTGCGCCTGCCCGAGGAGGAAGACGAGGCGCCGCCCCCGACGCGCCGGCAGACGTTGCGGCGCAAGCTCGCGGAGATATGGTCGCAGGTCGCGGGGGTGTAGGAAACCGTAGGGCGGATTAGCCGAAGGCGTAATCCGCCGCTCCGGCCCTCGGCGGATTGCGCTGGCGCTAATCCGCCCTACGTAGGGTCACTCTTCCAGCGTAAATCCCACCCGCAGCGTCACCTGGTAGTGCGCCACCTTGCCGCCCTCGATATGGCCGCGCGTTTCCAGAACCTCGAACCACTTCATCTCGCGGATCGTCTTCGACGCGCGCGTGATCGCGTTCTGGATGGCGTCCTCGATGCTCTTCTCCGAGGAGCCGACGAGTTCGAGGATCTTGTAGATGTGATCTTTCGCTCCGGTCGCAGGCGACATGGCAAACCTCCGTTCCGATGAGTAGGGGTCGCAATCGTACGGGAGGAGAACGGGCTACGCTACGCCGTTGTTCCCGCCAGCACCTTCACGCCGCCGAGCGCGGTCACCTTGCCGCCCTTCAGCATCACGATCTGCGTGGCGAGCTGGCGCATTTCGGCGGCGTCGTGGCTGACATAGACCATCGGCACGTTGGCCTCGTCGCGCAGCCGCACCAGGTACGGCAGGATCTCCACCTTGCGGCCCTCGTCGAGCGAGCCGAGTGGCTCGTCGAGCAGCAACAGGCGCGGTTTCGACAATAGCGCGCGGCCGAGCGCGACGCGCTGGCGCTCGCCGCCGGAAAGTCTTCCCGGACGGCGGTCGAGCAGATGACCGATGTCGAGCAGTTCGGTGACGTGCCTGTTTTGCGCAGGATCGGCGGGCATGCCGTTCATGCGCCGTCCGTAGTCCAGGTTTTGCTCGACGTCCATGTGCGGAAACAGCCGCGCATCCTGGAACACGTAGCCGATGCGGCGGCGGTGCGGCGGCACGTGCACGCCCTTCGCCGTGTCGTCAAGAATGTCGTCGTCGAGGGCGATGACGCCGCGGTCCGGCCGCAAGAGGCCGGCGATGATGTTGACCAGTGAAGTCTTGCCGGAGCCGGAAGCGCCGAACAGGCCGGTGACACGGCCTTCGCTGGTGAACGCCGCTTCCAGCGTGAACTCCCCGAGCTGCTTCGCTATGTCGACGCGCAACATGTTCAGTTCCCGTGCAGGCGACGCGTTGCACGCCGCGCAAACCATTCCGATCCGATCAGTGCGGCCATGGCAATCGCAATGGAGACCAGCACCAGCCGCACCGCCGCGGCATCGCCGTCCGGCGTCTGGATCAGCGAATAGATCGCCGACGAGATCGTCTGCGTCTCGCCGGGGATGTTGGAAACGAAGGTGATGGTGGCGCCGAACTCGCCGATCGCCTTGGCAAAGCCGAGCACCATCCCGGCGAGAATGCCCGGCAGTGCCAGCGGCAGCGTTATCGTCGCAAACACCTTCCAGGGCGGCGCGCCCAGCGTGCTCGCGGCCTGTTCCAGCCGGCGGTCGACCGCCTCGATCGAGAGGCGTATCGGCCGCACCAGCAGCGGAAACGCCATGATGCCGCAGGCCAGTGCCGCGCCGGTCCAGCGGAAGGCGAAGACGATGCCGAGATTGTCCGCAAACCATGCGCCGACCAGGCCGCGCCGACCGAAGGCGAGCAGCAGCAGATAGCCGGTGACGACGGGCGGCAGCACCAGCGGCAGGTGCACCAGCGCGTCCAGCACCGACTTGCCCCAGAAGTTATAACGCGCCAGCAGCCACGCCAGTGCGATGCCGAACGGCGTCGCCACCAGCGTTGCGATGATGGCGACCCGGAGCGACAGCAGGATCGCGGTCCACTCGGCTGGGGTGATCTCGCTCATCAGGTGGTTGGGCTGAGCAGGTACTTGAAGCCGTACTTCTCGAAAAGGTTCTTCGCCGCGGTGGAGCGCAGGAAGGCGAGATAGTCCGCAGCTTCCCGTTTCGCGGTCGCCGTTGCCGCGACCGGATAGACGATGGCCGGATGTGAGTCGGCGGGGAAGGTGCCGACGATCTTGACGCCCGGCTCGACCCTGGCATCGGTCGCATAGACGATGCCGAGTGCGGCTTCGTTGCGGGCCACCAGCAAGAGCGCCGCGCGGACATTGTCAGCCATCGCGAATTTCGGTTCGGCCGCCTGCCACGACCCGAGCTTCTGCAGCGCCGCCTTGGCGTATTTGCCTGATGGCACCGACCTCACGTCGCCGGTCGCGACCTTGCCGTCGCCCGCAAGCTTGGCGAGATCGAAGCCCTGGCCTATACCTACGTTGTCGATCTTCGAATCCTTCGGCGCGATCAGCACGATGCTGTTGCCGAGCAGGTTCACGCGCGATGGCTCGTTGATGTTCTTCCTGGAGATCGCGTAATCCATCCAGTCCGTGTCGGCCGAGATGAACACATCGGCCGGCGCGCCCTGCTCGATCTGCCTGGCGAGGCCGGAGCTTGGGCCGTAGCTCGTTGCGACCTTGACGCCCGTCTTTGCGGTGTGGGCTGCATTTATGTCGTCGAGCGCGTTCTTCATCGAGGCCGCCGCGAACACGGTGATGGTCTTGTCCCGGGCCGCCGCGGGCAGGGCGGCGCCGGCAAGGACGAGCAAGGCAGCGAGAATTCCGGCGAGACGTCTCATGTGGCGCTCCGGCCCGCATCCGCGCGCGGCTTCGCGCACGCAATCGGGCGTTGGTGATTTCAGGCTTGCGACGGGCGGAAGCGCCGTTCCGGCAATCCCTCGCCGACGCGCAGTCGGACGGGATGTCGCTCGCGCAGAATATGAGGGACGAGCGGCCGGGTAAAGCCCGGCTTTCGCTCCGCTTAATGCCGGTGCCGGTGTCCGCCGTGGCTGCCGCCGCCTGCGCCATAGCCGCGCAGTTCGGCGTATTTGACCATCTGCGCCGGGTTGAGCAGCTCCGCCGTCGACAGATGGTATTTCAGGTGGGTCTCGCGCAAATCGCCCTGCGTGGCGGCAACCGCGGTGGTGGAGGCCTTCAGGCTCTCCGGCGTCACCGTGCGCTGGGCGAACTGGCGGTCGAGATCGGCCTCCTGCTCGATCAGCCGCGCGCCGAGCGGCATCGCTTCGGCCTTCATGGAATCGAACAGGCGCTGCACTTCGGTGCGCTGCGCGGCCGAAAGCCCGAGCTTGTCGGCGAGCTCCAGTACGTGCGACGGCCCGGGATAGCCGTTCAGTTCGGCGGCGAGCGCCAGTCCCATGCCGCGGCCGGCCTTTAGGTCACTGAGCTGCTGCTCTGACAGCGCCTTGATCGGCCGCGCCTGCATGCCGGCATAGGGTGTCTGAGCATGCGCGGCGGCAACGCCGACGATCATAACTGCAACGACTGACCACATCTTCATCGCGTCTCTCCGTGAAAAGCTGGAAATCTACTGTTTCGCATCCGGCAGGTTCAGCACGCCCCGGCAGGCCGGCGGCAACTGCGCCATGGTCATCGGCGGCTTCGGCTTGGGCGGCACCTTCGGAGGCTTGGGATGCAGCACCGAGTCCTTGAACCAGAAGGCGAGATCGCCCTTGCTGCAGCCTTCGCCCTCGCCCGGATCGGGCTGGGTCTCGCATTCGCCCGCGCCCGGCGGGCATTTGATGCGGATGTGGAAGTGATAGTCGTGGCCCCACATCGGCCGCACCTTGTGAAGCCAGCCGCGGTCGCCGGTGGCCTCGCGGCACAGCGCCTTCTTGATCGCTGCATTGACGAAGATGCGTTGCACGCTCGGCTCCTGCGCCGCGGCACGGATCACCATGAGATGGCCCGGCGTGAACACCCTCGGGTCGATATCCAGGCGGTCCTCGCGCACCATCATGGTCGCCGACATTTCCTCGCGCTCGTTGCGCGACAATTGCCGTCCCGGCGCCGGTGTCAGCCAGATGTCGGCGTCGAGCCCTACCTGGTGGCTGGCGTGGCCCGTCAGCATCGGCCCGCCGCGCGGCTGCGACATGTCGCCGACCAGGATGCCGTTCCAGCCGGCTTCCTTCTTCGCCTTCATCGCCACGCGCTTCACCAGCGCCACCATGTCGGGATGTGCCCAGTAGCGGTTGCGCGACAGCCGCATCACCTGCCAGGCCTCGCCGTTGATCGGCAGCCCCTCGGCGCCGGCGATGCAGCCATGGGCATAGAAGCCGTACACGCGCGGCTTCTCCGCGGCCGCAGGCAGATATTTGCGGGCGAACAATTCCTTGGCGCCGAGTCTGGGGTCGTTGGGATTGGCCAGCGGCGGCAGCGGCTTTGGACTGACCGTGCCTTTGTCCTGCGCCGGTGCCGGCGCGGCGCTGAAGAGGATGGCGATCGTGAGGGGGATCAGGAATCGGCGGGGCTGCATGCAGGGTAAAAACTACACTTAATTGCCCGGTCCGGACCAGTGCGCGCCGTCATCGTCCCCGCTCAATTTGGCGCGAGGGCCGACGGGTTAAGCTTAACTTCAGGCCGCGACGGCGTGCGCCCTTTACAAGCGGCTTCGGGAACCCGCAAATTGCCGGAAAACAGGGGCATGGCCGCGGCTCGCGGATCGTGCCCAACAGCGTAACGGGCAGGGTGTTTCATGAGTTTGTCGTCGGGCTGGCGGCCGGCCATTGCGGCTGCGTTGTTGTTGTCGTCTCTTTCCGCCTTGCCGGCATCGGCCGACGTCGTGGTGCAGATCGACAAGGCCTCGCAGCGCATGTCGGTGAGCGTCAACGGGCAACCGCGCCACACCTGGCCGGTGTCCACCGGCCGCAGCGGCTACGGCACGCCGAGCGGCGTGTTCCATCCGCAGATGATGGCGCGGCGCTGGTTCTCGCGGAAGTATTACAATTCGCCGATGCCGCACTCGATCTTCTTCTATCACGGCTTCGCCATCCACGGCACGACCGAGCTGCGCCGCCTCGGCGGCCCGGCCTCGCATGGCTGCGTGCGGCTGCATCCCTCCAATGCGGCGACGCTCTACGCGCTGGTCGAGCGCAACGGACGCGGCAACACCCGTATCGAGATCTACTGACCCCGCGGTTCCGCCCCCAGCCCCGGCTTTGGGATTTCCGCACTCCGTTAAACTACGGATATCCCGCAAGGCGGCAGGCGGTGGCCGCTTAACGAAAACTGAAGCTGTCCGGATCACAGTAGTCGCAAGTTCGTGCCGGGAGCCTACCCGGCAGACGACCGCTGCTGCTCTCCGGATCGAGTGGTCCGGCCACCCGCCACACCGCGCAAGGGATTTCCTGACATGCGAGCTTCCTCCTTCAAAGCGCTTCCCGTCGTGTTTGCAGTCCTCGCTGCGACCGGCGTCACCGCATCCGCCGAGAACGGCGTTACCGCCGACAAGGTCGTGTTCGGCCAGGCCACCGCCCTCGAGGGGCCGGCCTCGGCACTGGGCCAGGGCATGAAGACCGGCCTCGAGGCTGCCTTCGCCGAGATCAACAAGGCGGGCGGCGTCAAGGGACGCAAGCTGGAGCTCAAGAGCGTGGACGACGGCTACGAGCCGACCAAGTCCATCGAGGCCGTCAAGAAGCTGCTCGACGAAGACAAGGTATTCGCCATCGCCGGCGCCGTCGGCACGCCCACCGCGGCCGCCACGCTGCCGATCGCGACCGCGGCCGGCGCGCCCTTCATCGGCGCCTTCACCGGCGCCGAGATGCTGCGCGAGCCGTACAAGCCGCTGGTGATGAATGTTCGCGCCAGCTACTTCCAGGAAACCGAGGCCATGGTCGAGCACCTGACCAAGGATCTCGGTGCGACCAAGATCGCGATCATGTACCAGGACGACGCCTTCGGCCAGGCCGGCCTTGCCGGCGTCAAGCGGGCGCTCGACAAGCGGCAGATGCAGCTCGCTGGCGAAGGCACCTTCGAGCGCAACACGGTGGCGGTGAAGTCGGCGCTGCTCGCCATCAAGAAGGCCGATCCGCAGGCCGTCATCATGATCAGCCCGTACAAGCCCGCAGCCGAGTTCATCAAGCTCGCCCGCCAGATCAAGTTCGATACCACCTTCGTCAACATCTCCTTCGTCGGCTCCGACGCGCTGGCCAAGGAACTCGGTCCGGCAGGCGCCGGCGTGGTGGTCACGCAGGTCGTGCCGTTCCCGAAGGATACGTCGATCCCGGTGGTCGCGCGCTACCAGGCCGCGCTCAAGGCGACCGCTCCCGACGCTCAGCCCGGCTTCATCTCGCTGGAAGGCTATCTGGTCGGCCGCGCCATCGCCTCGGCGCTGGAGAAGGTTAACGGCGACCTAACCCGCGCCGCGCTGATGGAGGCCGTGCAGAAGGCCGGCAGCTTCGATCTCGGTGGCGTCAAGCTCGGCTACAGCTCCACCTCGAACCGTGGCTCGGACCAGGTGTTCCTGACCGTCATTCAGTCCGACGGCAGCTTCAAGTCGGTCACCCGCCTCGAAAAGACGGGATCGTAAGGACGCGCCAGGTCCACTGCTGACGGGAGTATGACCATGAAGACCGCGATGTCGTGGATTCGTCTCGGCCTTCGCGGTCGATTGTTCACCGCCTTCGGAGTCGTGGCCGCGCTCACCGTGTTGGCGAGCGGCAGCGCCATCGTCTCCTACGGCAATCTCGGGCAGTCGCTCGGCGCCATCGCCGACAAGAGCCTGCCCGAGATCGCGCGGGCCTCCAAGGTCGTCAAGGCCGCCGGCGAAGTGACGGCGGCCGCCCCGCGGCTGCTGGCCGCGACCGATCCCGCGGAACGCGAACAGGCCCTGAAGAACCTCGCGGCAGCGCGCCAGGAGCTGACGCAGACCATCGGCGCGTTGGCGCCCGAAGACGCCGCCCGTCTCAACAAGACCGGCGACCGAATTCTCGCCAATCTCGACCGGCTCGTGCAGTCGGTCGCCGAGCAACAGACCATCGCGGGCGCCAGGCAGACCCTTGTCGTCAACCTGCGCAAGACGCACCAGAAGCTTGCCGAGAAGCTCTCGCCGATGGCCGACGATGCCGGCTTCACCCTGACCCTCGGGCTGCAGAGCGCCACCGACAAGAAGGACGACCTCGAAGTCGTGCAGAAGGCGCTCGCCGCGCTCGCCGACAACGAACTGGTGTCGTTGCAGGCGATCATGGACCTGCGCGCCGAATCGAACATGTTGCTGGGCATCGTGGTCGAGGCGGCCGACCTCCGTTCGGCGGACCTGTTGCCGCCGGTCAGGGATCGCTTCACGGCGACCGCCGGCCGGCTCACCAAGGCCGCCGCGGCATTCAAGGAGGCCGAGACCTCGAAACTGATCGGCGAACTCGTCAAGACCGGCAAGGATTCCGGCAACGTCTTCGAGCTCAAGCAGAAGGAACTGGTCGCGGCCAAGACCGGCGCCCTTGTGGTCACCGAGAACCGGGATCTGGCGCGCGAGTTCGAAGGCCAGGTCGCCGCGCTCGAGACGCGCAGCGAGACGGCCGCTGCCGCCGCCGTTCACGCCTCGGAAGCCGAGATCCGCAACGGCCGCATCGTCCTGATCGCGCTCGCGCTGGCGAGCCTTGCCACTGCACTGGCGATCGGCTGGCTCTATGTCGGCCGCGGCGTGGTGCGGCGTCTGGTGCGCCTGCAGGTCAGCATGAAGTCGATCGCTTCGGGCGACCTCGGGGCCGAGATCGCGACCGGCGGCTCCGACGAAATCGCCGAGATGGCCGCCGCGCTGCAGGTCTTCAAGGACAACATGGTGGAATCCAATCGCATGCGCGCCGAACGCGCCGATGCGGAGAAGCAGGCCCACGCCGAGCGGCGGGCCGAAATGCGCAAGCTTGCGGACCGGTTCGAGGCCGCCGTCGGCGAGATCGTGCAAACCGTGTCTTCCGCCTCGTCGGAGCTGGAGACGTCGGCGACGATGCTGAGCAGGACCGCAGAGGAGACCCAGCAGCTGTCCGAAACGGTCAAGGCTGCCTCGGGCGAGGCCTCCGACAACGTCCGCTCGGTTGCCGCGGCGACCGACGAGATGACGGCCTCCATCGCCGAGATCAGCCGCCAGGTGCAGGAATCGAACCGGATCGCCCGCGAGGCGGTGGAGCAGGCCGGCGCTACCGATGCCCGCATCAACGAGCTGTCGCAGGCGGCGATGCGGATCGGCGATGTGGTCGACCTGATCACCACGATCGCGGAGCAGACCAACCTCCTGGCCCTCAATGCGACCATCGAGGCGGCGCGCGCCGGCGATGCCGGGCGCGGCTTTGCGGTGGTGGCGCAGGAGGTGAAGGCGCTCGCCGCGCAGACCGCGAAGGCGACCAGTGAGATCGGCAGCCAGATCGCCGGCATGCAGGTCGCCACCCAGGATTCGGTGCAGGCGATCAAGCAGATCGGGGGCACGATCGGCCGCATCTCGGAGATCGCAGCCACGATCGCGTCGTCCGTGGACCAGCAGGGTGCGGCGACGCAGGAGATCGCCCGAAACGTCGACCAGGCGGCGCACGGCACCTCGCAAGTCGCGGACAACATCCTCAATGTCAACAACGGCGCCCGCGACACCGGCTCGGCGTCGGCGCGGGTTCTTGCTTCGGCGCAGTCGCTGTCGGGCGAGAGCAACCGCCTCAAGCTCGAGGTCGACAGGTTCCTCGACACCGTGCGCGCGGCCTGAGCAGGGCCGCTCGCGCTGCCGGCGTAGCCGTCACTTTCTCTTCCTCAAATGATACGTCAGCGCCAGCGCCACGCAGTGGCGCAGTTCGGCGACCGGCAGCTTCTGGTCGGCATCGAGCAGGATCGCGCGGTTGCCGCTGTAGCGGAGTTGCGGGTAGAGCTCGCGAAACGTCGCCACGAGGTCAGTCTGGCAGTGGAAGAACATCGCGACCTGGTTGTCGGCCGACTTCACCCGGTCGATGCGGATCGTGCTGCCGCTGCCGGTCTCTGCCGTCAGGTAGCTCGGCTGTCCCCATTTCAGCGTTTCCTCGATCGCGCCGACCCCCTTCGTCGCTTTCGCGGTATCGAGGATGAGCCCCCGCAGCGCGAGCAGCTTTGCCTTCAATGGTTTGGGGCTGGCCTCGAACACGGCATCGACCGCCCGGCCGGGCCTCGCAACGCGCCCGGCCGCCGTGCGCTTCTTCGTCGATTTCACTGGATCCCCCGCTTCAGCGCGCGCCCTTCAGGCTGCACGACGTCGCGCACGTCGTCGTCACGCCCTTTTCGCATTTGATGCAGGCGGCGATGCACTGTTCGCGATCCTTTGAGTTGTAGGAGGGAAAGTTGCTGGCGATGCATTTTGAGATTGAATCCGCCGACGGAGTAGGAGAACAGGCAGCCGTCAGCAGCAGCGTAACCAGTGCAAGCGCAGCGATGATTTCCCGCCGCCTCATTCGACTGTTCCCGTCAATGGGTGCAAAAGATTCGGTAACTGAGAAACCCGGACAGATTAGGGCAGTTCCCGCAGCGGCGGAAGGGGCCCGCGCGTGTTTCATTTCTCGTGTCCCGGACGCGGTGCAGCGCGCAGCGGTGCATCGCAGAGCCGGGACCCAGTTCTTTCCTCACCGGTGGCTTATGGGCCCCGGCTTAGCAGCGCACCGCGATGCAAGAGCATCGCGCTGCGCTGCATCCGGGGCACGAGAGCAGCGGGCTGTTTGAAGTCCCGAATCCGAAACTCGCTCCCCGACTCACCTCGCCGTCGGCGGCCCCGCCAGATTGCCGGACAGGATCGCCTTGCCGATCTCCTCGTAATGCGTGTCGCGGGCCTGGAGCTGCTGGTTGATCGCATGCATGTCGCGCAGGCGGCGCTCGAAACCGTTGGCGCGGAACACGGCGGTGGCGCCGGCCATGTGATAGGCGGTGTCGACGATCTCGGTCGATTGATGAATGGTCGAGGTTGACGCGAGGCGCAGCGCGACGCGATGGCCTTCGCTTAAGGCCGCGCCGCGCACGAGGTCGTCCCACACTTCGGTGGCCGTCGCGAACAGATAGGCGCGGGCGCGACGCAGCTTGGCCTCGGTGAGGCCGATCAGGCCCTGCACGGCGCTGTTGTCCTTCATCGCCGACAGCCCTTGCGGCGTCTTCTTGCGCGACAGCTCGACAGCCGCGTCGAACTGCGCCCGGGCGACCCCCAGCGACGTCGCGGCAAAACCCATGCTGTAGATCGCGTTGGTCGGGATCTTGTAGAGCGGTCCCTTCTCGCGCAGCGCCGAGGGCTCGTCGCGCAGCGCTGCGAATTTTTCGGGGATGAAGAGATTGTCCACCGAATAGGAGTCGGTGCCGGTGCCCTTGAGCCCGATCACGTCCCAGACGTCGTAGAGCGTGGCGCTCGACAGCGGGAACAGGATGGTGCGGATTTCCGGCGAGCCGTCCGGGCGCTTGCGCGGCGTGCCGTCGGCCTCGGTGATGCGCACATGGGCGCCTAGCCAGCTCGCCTGGCGAATCCCCGACGCGAAATCCCATCGCGCGTTGGCGCGGTAGCCGCCGGGCTCGGCGCGGACGTCGTGGTTGATCGCGCCCCAAGCAAGGATGCCGCGCCCGGTGTTGAAGATTTCGTCGGCGGCGTCGCGGTCGATATAGGCCGAGATCACCGCGCAGACGCTGCACTGGCCGAGGCACCAGGCGGTGGAAGCGTCGGCGCTGGCGATCTCCTCCTGCATCTGCATGAAGGTGACGAGCGGCACCTCGGCGCCGCCGAGGCTTTTCGGCAGCAGCGCGCGGTACATGCCGTTCTCGACCAGCGCGGTGACGACGGGTTCCGTCAGCCGCCGCGTCCGCTCGATCTCGTCGGCTTCCTGTCGGATCAAGGGCGCCAGCGCCCGCGCGCGTTCGACGAGGTCGATGGCGGTGGCCTTGTTCATGCGTTTCCCCGGGCCCTTCTTGTTGACTGTTTGGCGGGCGAGCCGATGGTGACAAATCCGCCTGCGACGATCAAGCCGGGCGGAAGCGCCTCACGCCGCGGCGCGGCCGAGATCGAGGCTTTGCCTGCGTTTCGACGGGAAACTGAGCGCGACCGCGACCGCGGCAAGGCCGATGGCGAAGGAACCGGCATGCAGCCACGTGTAGGTCTGGGTGCTGTCGTAGACGAGGCCCCCGGCCCACGGACCCAGCGCCATGCCGAGGCTGGCGAAGGCCGAGACCGCGCCGAACACGGTGCCCATGATTTTTGCGCCGAAGAACTCGCGCACCAGCACGGCATAGAGCGGCATCACCCCGCCATAGGCGAGGCCGAACACGACCGAGAGCGTATAGAACTCGCCGAGCCGGAACACGGCGAGATAGGTCGCGATGCACAGCGCCTGCACCAGGAGGCCAGCGACCAGCACCGGCTTCGCCCCGATTCGGTCGGCGAGCGCGCCCAGCAGCAGCCGCCCGCCGAGCCCGGAGAAGCCGGCCACGCTGTACACGGTCACCGCGGTGAGCGGCGCGATGCCGCAGACCATGGCGTAGCTCACCATGTGGAAGATCGGCCCGGAATGCGCCGCGCAGCAGGCGAAATGCGCCAGCGCCAGCGTGATGAATTGCGGCGTGCGCAGCGCCTGCGCCGCGGTCCATTCGGTCGCGGGTTCGTCGTTGGCATTTGCGGCCGTCGTGCCCGCGGCTTGCGGCGCGGGGCGTATCAGGAAGCAGGCCGGAATCAGCAGCGCCCACGCCGCGATGCCGATGACGAGCATCGCCGTGCGCCAGTCATAGGCCGTGATCAGCATGCTGGCTGAAGGCGCGATCGTCACCGGGGCTACGCCCATGCCGGCCGAGACCAGCGCCACGGCGAGCGAGCGATGCTTGTCGATCCAGCCGCTCGCCAGCGCCATCATCGGCGCATAGAAGCTGCCGGCCGCGATGCCGATAATGACGCCGAAGCAAAGCTGGAACTGCCACAGCTCCTGCGCCTGGCTCGCGGTGACCAGCCCGAGGCCGAGCAGCAGGCTGCCTGCGAGCACCACAATGCGCGTGCCGTAACGGTCGGACAGCGTGCCCCAGACGAACGCGGCAACGCCCATGAACAGGAAATCCAGCGTCGCCGCCGCCGAGACGCCCGCGGTCGACCAGCCCATCGCCTTCGAAATCGGCTGCAGGAAAACCGCCAGCGACAGCATGGTGCCGAAGCCGACGCAGGTCATCAGCGCACCGGCCGCGACGATGACCCAGCCGTAATCGAATCGGGAGGTTCTGGTGGCAGGTGAGAGGGCCTGGCTCATGCATTTCCCCTGCGCTGTTGGTATTCTTTTCGTGCGCGATGGGATCGTGGCCTAACCGCCGCCCGGAAGCAATATGACCGACAGCATCCCTCTCATGCGGGCATGCCTGCTACAAACTCGCCATGCCCGGGCTGGTCCCGGGCATCCACGTTCTTTGTGTCGCGAGAAAGGTCGTGGATGGCCGGGACAAGCCCGGCCATGACGATGTGGAAACGCCTTCGGCAGGGAGCTTGCACAATGCTGGCGACGCAGCGCTGATTTGCCCGACCCGTCAAATCAATTTCTAAAAAAAGACGGCGCGGGGACTGAGCCCCGGCTACTGTGCATGGGGTTGTTTTCGAGTTTTTTGTTGGCAGGTGCCGGGAACGTCCGGCCGGCCCCGATCTCGTCCTGCCAAGGTCGGCCGGGTGCGCAGCCTCAGCTGTCCACCTTCAGCGCGGCAATGAAAGCTTCCTGCGGGATGTCGACCTTGCCGAACTGCCGCATCTTCTTCTTGCCTTCCTTCTGCTTCTCCAGAAGTTTTCTCTTGCGGCTGACATCGCCGCCGTAGCACTTCGCGGTGACGTCCTTGCGCAGCGCGCGCACCGTCTCGCGCGCGATCACCTTGCCGCCGATCGCCGCCTGGATCGGAATCTGGAACATGTGCGGCGGGATCAGCTCCTTCATCTTCTCGACCATGGCGCGGCCGCGGCCTTCGGCCCGGGTGCGGTGGACGAGCATGGCGAGCGCGTCGACCGGCTCGCCGTTGACGAGGATCTGCATCTTGACGAGATCGGCGGGCTTGTAGTCGGTCAGGTGATAATCGAACGAGGCGTAGCCCTTCGACACTGACTTCAGGCGGTCGTAGAAGTCGAACACGACTTCGTTGAGCGGCAGGTCGTATTTCACCATCGCGCGGGAGCCGACATAGGTCAGCTCCTTCTGCGCGCCGCGGCGGTCCTGGCACAGCTTCAGCACGCTGCCGAGATATTCGTCCGGCGTGAGGATCGTCGCCTCGATCCACGGCTCCTCGATCTCGGCGATCTTCACCACGTCGGGCATGTCGACGGGGTTGTGGATCGAGATCTCCTGGCCGTCGGTGAGCTTCATCTTGTAGATCACGCTCGGCGCGGTCGCGATCAAATTGAGGTCGAACTCGCGCGACAGCCGCTCCTGGATGATTTCGAGGTGCAGGAGGCCCAGGAAGCCGCAGCGGAAGCCGAAGCCGAGCGCGGCAGAGGTTTCCATCTCGTAGGAGAAGCTGGCGTCGTTGAGCCGCAGCTTGCCCATCGCCGCACGCAGCGTCTCGAAGTCGTTGGCGTCGGCCGGGAACAGGCCGCAGAACACCACGGGGATCGCCGGCTTGAAGCCCGACAGCATCTCGCTGACCGGCTTCCTGTCGTCGGTGATGGTGTCGCCGACGCGGGTATCGGCCACTTCCTTGATCGCCGCGGTGATGAAGCCGATCTCGCCGGGGCCGAGTTCTTCCACCTGCTCCATCTTCGGCGTGAAGAAGCCGACGCGCTCGACGTCATAGGCCGCATTGGTGCCCATCATGCGGATGCGCTGGCCCTTCTTCATGGTGCCGTCGACGATGCGCACCAGCACGACGACGCCGAGATAGACGTCGTACCAGCTGTCCACCAGCAGCGCCTTCAAGGTCGCATCGCGGTCGCCCTTCGGCGGCGGCAGGCGGGTGACGATGGCTTCCAGCACGTCGCCAACGCCCTGGCCGGTCTTGGCCGAGATCATCACCGCGTCCGACGCATCGATGCCGATCACGTCCTCGATCTGCTGCTTAACCTTCTCGGGCTCGGCGGCGGGCAGGTCGACCTTGTTGAGGACCGGAACGATCTCGTGATTGTTGTCGAGCGCCGCATAGACGTTGGCGAGCGTCTGCGCTTCGACGCCCTGGCTGGCGTCCACCACCAGCAGGGAACCTTCGCAGGCCGCTAGCGACCGCGAGACTTCGTAGGCGAAGTCGACGTGGCCGGGCGTGTCCATCAGGTTGAAGATGTAATCCTTGCCGTCCTTGGCGCGGTAGTTCAGCCGCACCGTCTGCGCCTTGATGGTGATGCCGCGCTCGCGCTCGATATCCATGGAATCGAGCACCTGTTCCTTGCCCGCCATTTCGCGCTCCGTCAGCCCGCCCGTCATCTGGATCAGGCGGTCGGCCAGCGTTGATTTGCCATGGTCGATATGGGCGACGATGGAGAAGTTACGGATGTTGGAAATGGGGGCGGTCGTCATGGGGCGCGGGATAGCATCCGCACCTTGGCCGGGCAACCATTATGGGCCGATTTCAAACGCCTATGTTCACGGCAAGCTCATTTCACAACAGCGAAAAAACCGCTACGCAGGGGCAATGTCCACTGCCTCACTTTCGCCCGCGGCAGCGCACGCCAGGCCAGGGCTTTCGCTGCGCCGGCTGGCGGCGTGGCTTTACGTGCGCGCGGTCGATCCAAAGGGCGGGGCGCGGTTCGTGATCGGCTTTGCCGCTGCCCATGCCGTGCTGTGGACGCTGATCCTGGTCAACCTGAAGGCCGCGCAGGACGTCCACATGGACGTCGCGGAGGCGTTTGCCTGGGGCCAGCAATTCCAGTTCGGATATGGCAAGCATCCGCCGCTGTCCGGCTGGATCGCCGGGCTCTGGTTCAAGCTGTTCCCGGTCAGGGACTGGCCGACCTATGCGCTCGCAATGACGGTGCTGGCGACGGGCATTGTGATCTCCTGGTTCACGGCGCTGCGGGTGGTGGACCGGCGGCGCGCGTTCTTCGTCGTGGTGATGCTCGCGCTCTATCCGATCTTCAACTTCAAGGGCTTCAAGTACAATCCGGACCTGCTGCAACTCGTCACCCTGCCGCTCGTGATGCTGGCCTATCTCAATGCGTTCGAGAAGCGCGACGTCAGGTCTGGCGTCTGGCTTGGGCTAGCTGGGGCGCTGGCGCTGATGACCAAATACTGGGTGGTGACCATGATCGGCGCCATCGGGCTTGCCGCGCTTTTTCATCCCGAGAGGCTGCGCTTCCTCGGCTCTCCTGCGCCGTGGGTTGCGATCGCAACACTCGTCGTTGCGATGATCCCGCACATTGTCTGGCTGAAGCAGGTCGATTTCGTGCCGTTCACCTATGCGGGCGACGTCTATGGCTACATCACTCCGGAGATGAGCAGGAGACTCGTGATCGGCTATGTCCTGCACAATTTCGCGCTGTGCGCCGTACCGGTCGCGCTGGCCTTGCTTGCGTTGGCCTTGAGGCCGCCGTGGTTTTCCTTCGCCAGGGTCATCGCGTCCACATGGTCGCGCGGTCGCAACGACGGGGTAAATCTTTCGCAGGCGCTGAACGTCTGGATGATCCAGATCATCGTCGCCGTCGGCCCACCGCTCGGCGGCCTGTTGTTCACGGTCTACATGAAGACCGATTGGGGAATCTCGCTGTTCTTTCTGACGCCGCTGGCGCTGGCGGCGATTCCGGCGCTGCGCCTGCCGCGCGTCGCGCTGTTCAACATCGTCGCGATCTGGCTTGCGATCACGCTTGCCGTGCTCGCCGCCTCGCCGTGGATCGCGGCAAAGGAGCTGGAGCGCAATCCAAACGGCGCTGCGACCTATGGGGCGCGGTCGGAATTGGCGCGCGAGCTGACGCAAGTCTGGCGCTCGCGCTTCGGCACGCGCTGGGCGGTGGTCGCCGGCACGACGGAAATGGCGGAGCCGCTCGTGTTCTATAGCCCCGACCATCCGGCGCCATTCACGCCGGGCGAGGTCTGGTCGTCGGGCCTGACCTCGCTGGAGGAGGCGAAGAAGCTCGGCTTCATCGGGGTTTGCGACACCACTGACGGCCGCCTGCCGACATGCGAGGCATGGTTTGCGAACAATTTTCCCGATGCCGAGCGGCTGCTGATGACGACGCAGCGTTTCCATCGCGGCCAACCCGGTCCGTCGATCGGCTGGAAGGTCTTTGTCGTGCCACCGGCGAAATAACGCCGGGGCTTTTGGGGAGGGTAGTCATGGATCTCGATCTCTCAGGCAAGCTCGCACTCGTCACCGGCTCCACGCGCGGCATCGGGCTCGCCGCTGCCAAGGGCCTTGCGGAGATGGGCGCCGAGGTCATCGTCAACGGCCGCGAGCGTTCCGCCGTGTTTGACGCGATCACGCAGATCGCGCGGGTCGCGCCGAAGGCAAAGCTCTATCCGGCGCCTTTTGACCTCGGCAACGCGCAGGGCTGCGCCGACACCGTCGAGCAATTCGGCGAGGTCGACATCCTCGTCAACAATCTCGGCATCTACGAGCCGAAGCCGTTCTTCGAGATCGAGGATGCCGACTGGTCGAAAATGTTCGAGGTCAACGTCATGAGCGGCGTGCGGCTGACGCGGCATTATCTGAAGCGGATGCTGGACAAGAAAGATTGGGGCCGCGTCGTCTTCGTTTCCAGCGAGTCCGCCATCTTCGTGCCGAAGGAGATGGTGCACTACGGCTTCTCCAAGGCCGCGCAGCTCTTCATCGCGCGCGGCGCCGCCGAGATGACCAAGGGCAGCCACGTCACCGTGAATTCGGTGTTGCCGGGCCCGACCTGGGTCGAGATGGCGCCGACGCGCCTCGCCGCGCGCGCCAAGAGCATGGACACGACGGTCGAGGACCTCGTTGCGCGCACCTTCAGCGAGCGACGGCCGGCCTCGCTGCTGCAGCGCTATGCCAAGCCGGAGGAGGTTGCGAACCTGATCTGCTATCTCTGCTCGAAGGCCTCGAGCGCCACCAACGGCGCCGCGCTGCGCGTCGACGGCGGCATCGTGACGAATCCGTTTTGACGCGAGCCTAGATACCTTCTTCGTTGAATTTGTCGGCGACCAGCGCGGCGATCGCGTCGAGTGCGGCCTGCGCCTCCGGACCCTTGGCGGAAACGAGGATTGTGGTGCCGGGCGCCGCCGAAAGCATCATCAGGCCCATGATCGAGGTGCCGCCGACGGTCTCGCCGCCGCGGGTGACCCAGACTTCGGCTTCGAACTTCTCGACCAGCTGGACGAATTTGGCCGACGCACGCGCGTGCAGGCCGCGCTTGTTGATGATCGGAAGTTCCCGGGAAAGCGCATCCGGCGGCACGGCCGCCCCGGCATTGTTGGCGGGGGCCGCGTCGTCGCTCATTTGCCGGCAAGCACCCGGCTGGCGATGGTCACGTATTTGCGGCCGGCTTCCTGGGCCATCGCGATCGCGTCGGGCAGCGAACGCTCCTCGCGCACCTTGGCGAGCTTGACCAGCATGGGAAGATTGATGCCGGCGAGCACTTCCACCTTGGGGCGGCTCATACAGGAGATGGCGAGGTTGGAGGGCGTGCCGCCGAACATGTCGGTCAGGATGGCAACGCCATCACCGCTGTCGACGCGATTCACCGCCTCGATGATGTCGTTCCGGCACAGATCGGAATCGTCGTCGGCGCCGATCGTCACGGCTTCGATTTGCTTTTGCGGACCCATCACGTGTTCCAGCGCTGCCCTGAACTCGTCGGCAAGGCGCCCATGGGTCACAAGCACTAGACCAATCATCCGGAAACTCCTCGCGGGTGCTCTTGGTGCACCGCACGAACGCGCCACTTTGACCATCCCGAGCCCCGGCGCAAGAGGGGTTCGTCGCGATTGGTCCCGGAGAAATGGGGCCGCTTCGGGAGGACGCGCCGGTGTTATTCCGTCGCGATAGTGGGGCTTATATGGTTAGCAATCCCTTTCGGGCAATCAGCCGAAGGTCGGGCGGCGTACGCACCATCGGTTGTCGTCAGGGCAGCCACAATCAGTGGCAATGGAGGATACCGTAAATCTACGGGGATTCGAGGTATTTCAACACCATCGATCCAGGTGGTGAGCGCTTCCGCCGCAGGCATCCGCTGCGCCTCCTCTGCGCCGAGATCGACGACCAGGCCGACCGGCGCCTCGCCCACATGCTCGATCCGGCGAACCCCGAGCCCCCGGATTTCGATCAGGCCGGCCAGTTCTGCCACCGACCGTACAATCAGTTTTCCGCCGCTTGTGTCGAGGTAGACACGGTCATCGCCGACCAGGATCGCCGGCGGAACCTGCCCGGCACGGCCGGCGAGAATCAGCTCGAAGGCAAGGCGCGATTTTCCGGAACCGGAGGGGCCGCGAATCAGGACGGCGTGAGTACCCACCAGCACGGCGGAGGCGTGCACGGATGGCCCGCTCATTGCGCCGGCAGCCTGACGACGAAGCGCGCGCCGGCGACCGTCGGCTGGCCGTCCTCGTCGGCCGGACCTGCGCGGTTCTCCGCCCAGATGCGTCCGCCATGCGCCTCGATGATCTGCTTGGAGATCGAGAGCCCAAGCCCCGAGTTCTGTCCGAAGCCCTGATGCGGCCGGTCGGTATAGAAGCGCTCGAAGATGCGCTCCAGCGCGTCCTCGCGGATGCCGGGACCGTCGTCGTCGACCACGATCTCGATCTCGGAACGGACGCGGCGGCAGTTGATGCGCACCTTCTTGCCGGCTTCCGAGAACGATTGGGCATTGGAGAGCAGGTTCGAAATTACCTGGCCCAGCCGCGAATCGTGGCCGGGCACGGCAAAGGTGTCGGAGGTGCCGCGGCCCTCGAAGCGGACCTCGACGGCGACGTCGTGTCCGAGCCGGGTCTCGTTGGCGACGGAAGCAAGCGTGGTCAACAGGCGGCGCATGTCGACCAGCGTCATGTCCTGGCGCTGCAATTCGGCGTCGAGGCGGCTGGCGTCGGAGATGTCGGAAATCAACCGGTCGAGCCGCTTGACGTCGTGCTCGATCACTTCGAGCAGCCGGGCGCGGCTGGCTTCGCTGCGGGCCAGCGGCAGCGTTTCGACCGCCGAGCGCATCGAGGTCAGCGGGTTCTTCAACTCGTGGGCAACGTCTGCGGCGAACATCTCGATCGCCTCGATCCGATTGTAGAGCGCATCCGTCATGTCGCGCAGCGCGCCGGACAGATGGCCGATCTCGTCGCGGCGGCGGGTGAAGTCGGGGATTTCGACGCGGGTGCGGATGCGGCGGCGGACGCGCTCGGCGCTGTCGGCGAGCCGCCGCACCGGGCCGGCGATGGTGCTGGCCAGAAGCAGCGAGAGCATGATCATGACGGCGGAGGCGACGCCGCCCACCTTCAGGATCGCGAGCCGCTCGTTGGTGACCATCTGGTCGATGTCGTCGCCCTGGGTGGACAGCAGCAGCGCGCCGTGCACCGCGCGGAAGCGCTGCACCGGCACCGCGACGGAGACGATGACTGCGCCGCGTTCGGTGACGCGCACCGCGCTGCTCTTCTGGCCCTCCAGCGAATGGGCCACCTCCGAATAGCCCTTGCCGTTGTCGAGTTCGCGATAAGTCGGCAGGTCGCCGCGGTTGAGCCAGGTGCGGACCGCGACCAGGCTGCGCTCGAACACGTTGGGCTTGTCCCTGGACGGCGGCCCGAGCTCGATGCGCATGACGTCGCCGCGGCCGAACAGGTTGCGGCTGTCGATGATCGGCCCGCCGTCGCGGTCGTAGATTCGGGCGCGGGTCTTGGTGGGCGAGATCAGCCGGCGCAGGATCGGCGCGACGCGCTCGGGATTGATCGGGAAGTCGGAGTACTCGTCGGGGATGCCGTAACTCTCGCCGGGCTTGAGGTCGAGCAGCTTGTCGACGTCGACGGTAGGGGAGTTGGTCTCGACGGTCGCAGAAGCCGCAATCGCCACCGCGATAATCTCGGCCTGCACCAGAAGGCTCTGCGCGCGGGCCTCGATCAGGCCGGCGCGGAACTGCGAAAGGTAGAGAATGCTCGCCACCAGGGCGACGAGGCCCGCGAGGTTCAGCGAGACGATGCGCCGGGTGAGGCTCGAGAAGGACAGTGCAAAGAAGAATTGCCAGGCGCGGCTCAGCCAGCCCAGCGGCCGCCAGCCCTGCGCCGGCGGGGTCTGCACGGCAGACTCGTGTTGATCGAGCGACGGCGCGGCGTCCTCGGCTTGCAGTCCCGGAGGGGGCGGCGTTCGGTCAAGCACAGGCAAAACTGCCGGTTATTGTACGGGTCCCGTGATGCAATTGGCCGGCGCACCTTACCCCGGATGCGCGGCCGACGTCAGTCATACAAGCACGCGCCCGACGCGCGTCAGGTTTCCTTGAAACGATAGCCGACCCCGTACAGCGTCTCGATCATCTCGAAGTCGTCGTCGACCATCTTGAACTTCTTGCGCAGCCGCTTGATGTGGCTGTCGATGGTGCGGTCGTCGACATAGACCTGGTCGTCATAGGCCGCGTCCATCAGCGCATTGCGGCTCTTCACCACGCCCGGGCGGGTGGCGAGCGCCTGCAGGATCAGGAATTCGGTCACCGTCAGCGTCACCGGCTCGTTCTTCCAGGTGCAGGTGTGGCGCTCCGGGTCCATGCGAAGCAGGCCGCGGTCGAGCGCGCGGGCATCCGGCTCCTTGGGGGCTGCAGTCGGGTCCTTCGGCTGCGAGCGGCGCAGCACGGCCTTGACCCGCTCCACCAAAAGGCGCTGCGAGAACGGCTTGCGGATGAAATCGTCGGCGCCCATCTTGAGGCCGAACAATTCGTCGATCTCTTCATCCTTGGAGGTCAGGAAGATTACCGGCAGGTCGGACTTCTGGCGGAGCCGCCGCAGCGTCTCCATGCCGTCCATGCGCGGCATCTTGATGTCGAGGATGGCGAGGTCCGGCTGGCTGGTGCGGAAACCGTCAAGCGCCGATGCGCCATCCGTATAGGTCATGATGCGATAGCCCTCGGCTTCGAGCGCGATCGACACGGATGTCAGAATGTTGCGGTCGTCATCGACCAGGGCGATTGTGGGCATGAGCCTGCTTTCAGTAATGAGAGTGGCTAAACGGCGCGCAATCCAGCGATCCGCCGCGTAAATGGGCCGAACTCGGTCAAACGAGCAATGCAAGCTGGGCTGAAGTGTGACCGAGTTCCGTTAAAACGCGTCCCGAGGGAACTGCGTTCCAACCCATATGGGGCTCCGTTTAGCCCGAAAAAGAGACCAATTGCAATAACATGCCGGGAAATTCCTGATGCAGCCGACCCCCGATTTTAACCCTTCTGGACTGGCTAAATCGCTGCTGCGCCGGAGCCGTCAGGGGGCGCTTGCTACCCTGATGTCCGGCAGTGGCGATCCCTATTGCTCCCTGGTTAACGTCGCCGCTGGTCCCGACGCCAAGCCGATCCTTCTGATCTCACGGCTGGCCGTGCATACGAAGAACGTCCTCGCCGACGCCAGGGTCTCCTTGATGTTGGACGAGCGTGTCGCGGGCGATCCACTGGAGGGCGCCCGCATCATGGTGGCCGGGCGGGCGGAGGAGCTTACCGGCGACGCGGGCGCGCTGGCACGGCGCCGCTATCTCGCCGCGCATCCTTCCGCCGAAGGATTCGTCGATTTCAAGGATTTTGCCTTCTTCGGGATCGTGCCGTCGGGCCTGCATCTCGTTGCCGGTTTCGGCCGCATCATCGACCTCAAGCCGGCGCAATTCCTGACCGACGTTTCCGATGCCGCCGACCTGCTCGCAGCCGAAGCGAGCGCCGTCGAGCACATGAACGAGGATCATCGCGAGGCGATGACCCTGTATGCGACCAGGCTGCTCGGGGCGGAAGCTGCCGAATGGCGCTGCACGGGCTGCGACCCGGAGGGGATGGATATGCAGGCTGACGGGCGCACGCTGCGGCTGGTATTCCCGGAACGGGTGCGAACCGGCACAGAACTGCGCAAAATGCTGGTGCGGCTGGCCGGCGAAGCGCGGGCCAAACAATAAGCCCGCCATAGCCTTGAACGCGCTTCCTGCCTGGCGCGACCCATGCTGCATGAAATCGGGCAGACACCTGCAATTGCTGCTGGGGCTGACGCTGGCCGCCAGCGCCGCCCTGGCCACACCGGCGCTGGCGCAGAACGTCAGCGCCCAGACCACAAAGATCATCGAACTCGAACGCGCTGGAAGATTCTCCGAGGCGCTGGCGCTCGCGCAGAAGACGCTCGCCGATGCCGAGAAGGCGCGTGGCCCGGCGCATCGCGACGTCGCAGCGGCGCTCAACAATCTAGGCCATGTCCATGCCAGCCTCGGACAGGACGGTGAGGCCGAACCGCTCTACAAGCGGTCGCTGGCGATCTTCGAAAAGGTCGGCGGTCTGGATTCGGCCGATGTGTCGCCAACGCTGAACAATCTCGCGGCTCTCTATCAGCGACAGGATCGCTTGGCCGATGCCGAGCCGCTGTTCCGGCGCGCGCTTGCCATCAGCGAAAGATCGCACGGTCCGGGCCATCCCGACACCGGCCGATCCCTGAACAATCTCGCCACGCTGCATGAAAAGCTCGGACGGCACGGCGATTCCGAACCGTTGTTCCGGCGGGCGCTGGCGATCTACGAAAAGGCGGGTGGGCCCGAGCATCCGGCGGTCGCCACGCTCCTCAACAATCTCGGCCAGGTCGCCAAGGTGACGGGCCGATACACCGAGGCCGAGGCGCAGATCAAGCGATCGCTGGCGATCCGGGAGAAGGTTCTGGGGCCGGATCATCCGGACGTGGCGCGCTCGCTCAACAACATGGCCGATCTCCACGAACGCCAGAATCGCTACGCTGACGCCGAGCCGCTCTACCGGCGCGCGCTCTCGATCCGGGAACGCTCCGTCGGCGTCGATCATCCGGACACGGCGACCTCGACCAATAACCTCGCCAATCTGCTGCGCCTGGACGGCCGCGCGAACGATGCCCTGCCGCTGCTGGCGCGATTGATCGTCACCGGCCGGGCGCAGATGCGTGTCGCGCTGCCCGTGCTGTACGAGGCGCAGCGGCAGCAACTGGTGGCGTCGGGTACGGCGCTGGACGATGCGCTCAACGTGATCCAGCGCGGCGCGCAATCTACCGCGGCTTCCGCCGTCAACAAGCTGGCGGTGCGCCTTGCTGCCGGCAACGATCGTCTGGCCGAACTGGTTCGGCGCGACCAGGATCTGGGGTCGGAGGCCGATTCCCTCGACAAATCGATCCTGGCTGCAGTGTCGAAGGACCGCGCCAGGCGTGATCCTGTGGTCGAGCAGCGTGCCCGCGAGCGGATTTCCGCCATCGCCGGCGAGCGCGCCAAGCTGCAGAAGGCGCTCTCCGCCGAATTCCCGGAATATTCCGCCCTCTCGAACCCGCTGCCGCTGGCGACAAAGGAAATCCAGGCGTTGCTCTCGGACGACGAGGCGATGGTGCTGCTTGCGGTCTCCGAAAAGGAAAGCCACGTCTTCGCGCTGACGCGCGACGGTTTCGATTGGAAGCCGATCCCGCTCGGCGCCGACGCGCTGTCGATCAAGATCGCCGCATTCCGGCGCGGGCTCGATATCGCCAAGGCGAGCGATGCCTCCGGCAAGGCCGGGCTGTTCGATCTTGCGATCGCCAACGAGCTCTATGCCGCGCTGCTTGCGCCGGTCGAGACGGTGGTCAAGGGCAAGCGCAGCCTTCTCGTCGTGCCCTCCGGCGCGCTCACTGCTCTGCCGTTCCATCTGCTGGTGACAGAGAAGCCGGCTATGGCGATCCCCGATACGTTCGATGGCTATCGCAATGCCGCGTGGCTGCTGAAGCGGCATGCGGTATCGGTGCTGCCGTCGGTCACGAGCCTGAAGGCGCTACGGGCCTTCGCGCGACGTGACCAGAACATCAAGCCGATGACCGGATTCGGCGATCCGCTGTTCAATCCGGCGCAGGGCGGCGACAAGCGCGCCGCACAGAAGACAGCCGCGCGCAGCGTCGCAAGCCTCGCCTACACCGAATTCTGGTCCGGCGCCGGCGTCGATCGCTCACGGCTGGCGGAGGCACTTGCGCAGCTGCCCGATACCGCGGACGAGCTCATTGCAGTGGCTAGGGATCTCGGCGTCGCCGAAAGCGACATCCATCTCGGCGTAGATGCCAGCGAGACCACGCTGAAGCGCACGCGGCTCGCGGACTACTCGATCGTCTATTTCGCCACCCACGGCCTTGTCGCCGGCGACGTCAAGGGCCTAGCCGAGCCGTCGCTCGCGCTCAGCATCCCCGCGCAGCCCAGCGAGTTCGACGACGGGCTGCTGACCGCGAGCGAAGTCGCGCAGCTCAAACTCAATGCCGACTGGGTCGTGCTGTCGGCCTGCAATACCATTGCCGGCGACAGGCCCGGGGCCGAAGCGCTCTCGGGATTGGCGCGCTCGTTCTTTTATGCCGGCGCGCGGGCGCTGCTGGTGACGCATTGGGCGGTGGATTCCGCGGCTGCAACGCGGCTGACCACCTCGACCTTCGATCGCCTCAAGGCCAATCCTGGCATCGGCCGCGCCGAGGCCCTGCGCCAGGCGATGCTGGCCTATCTCAACGACGCCTCTTCTCCGCGCAATGCCTATCCGGCGTTCTGGGGTCCGTTCGCCCTGATCGGCGAGGGCGTCGGCCGCTGAGCCGGAGATTTATTTCAGGTCGGCATTTTGCACTGCAAAACGAAGAAGAAAATTCTCCCCGGCGCGACGCTTCGCCGCGTCGAATGGCGGGGTCCTCTGCGTGGTTCTACCTGCTCAAAAAGGCTCGTTCTGCGATGAAGATGCGTGACACATCGGCTTAGCCATCGAATAAACCAAATCTGACGGGATCGGCTTGGCAAGCCGGGCGTTGCCGAGTAATAGGTCGCGGACCGAAGCCGGACGGCTATATTTAGGAGGTCACCGCGAGCGGCGCCCTTGGCGGCAAGCGCGCCAGAAATACGCGGTTTCGAGGAGGATCCTTCGTTGCAAGAGACGGGCGTGCGCAACGGTGCCTTTGGCGCCGACAAATTCGGCTTAAAGAATCTCAAGACCGTGCATTGGAATCTGGGCGCGCCCCAGCTCTACCAGTATTCGCTCGCGGCGGGCGAGGCGGTGCTGTCGGCCGACGGGGCGCTCTGCGCCGATACCGGTGAGTTCACCGGCCGCAGCCCCAAGGACAAGTTCACCGTGCGCGATGCCACCACCGACAAGAAGATGTGGTGGGGCGGCAACCAGTCGATCACGTCGGAGCAGTTCTCGGCGCTCTATGCCGATTTCCTCAAGCACGCCGAAGGCAAGACGCTGTTCGCGCAGGATCTCTACGGCGGCGCCGATCCGGCTTACCGCATCAAGACGCGCGTCTTCACCGAGCTCGCCTGGCACTCGCTGTTCATCCGCACGCTGCTGATCCGCCCCGAGGCGGTCGAGCTGTCGTCGTTCGTGCCGGAGCTGACCATCATCGACATGCCGAGCTTCCGCGCCGACCCCAAACGTCACGGCGTGCGCTCGGAGAACGTGGTCGCGATCGATTTCGCCCGCAAGATCGTCCTGATCGGCGGGTCCTATTATGCTGGTGAGATGAAGAAGTCCGTCTTCACCACGCTGAACTATTATCTACCCGAGAAGGGCGTGATGCCGATGCACTGCTCGGCCAACGTCGGCCCCAAGGGCGACGCCGCGGTCTTCTTCGGCCTGTCGGGCACCGGCAAGACCACGCTGTCGGCCGATCCCAACCGCACGCTGATCGGCGACGACGAGCACGGCTGGGGACCGAACGGCGTCTTCAATTTCGAGGGCGGCTGCTACGCCAAGTGCATCAAGCTGTCGAAGGAAGCCGAGCCTGAGATCTTTGCTGCGAGCACGCGCTTCGGCGCGGTGCTCGAGAACTGCGTGCTCGACGAAGACACGCGGGTCGTCGATTTCGACGACGGCTCGAAGACCGAAAACACCCGCTCGGCCTACCCGCTCGATTTCATCCCCAATGCCTCGCGCACCGGCCGTGCGCCGCAACCGAAGAACGTTGTGATGCTGGCCGCCGACGCGTTCGGCGTCCTGCCGCCGATCGCCAAGCTTTCGCCCGCGCAGGCGATGTACCACTTCCTGTCCGGCTATACCGCCAAGGTCGCGGGTACCGAGCGCGGTCTCGGCAACGAGCCGCAGCCCGAATTCTCCACCTGCTTCGGCTCGCCCTTCCTGCCGCTCGATCCATCCGTTTACGGCAACATGCTGCGCGAGTTGATCGCGAAGCACGGCGTCGACTGCTGGCTGGTCAACACCGGCTGGACCGGTGGAAAATACGGTGTCGGCTCGCGCATGCCGATCAAGGTGACGCGCGCGCTGCTCACCGCCGCGCTCGACGGCAGCCTGCGCAACGTCGAATTCCGCACCGACAAGTATTTCGGCTTCGCAGTGCCGACTGCGCTGCCGGGTGTGCCGCATGAGATCCTCGATCCCGTCAACACCTGGAAGGACAAGGCCGAGTTCGACAAGACCGCCCGCGCGCTGGTCGGCATGTTCCAGAAGAACTTTGCCAAGTTCGAGGCCCAGGTCGACGCCGACGTCCGCGCCGCCGCACCGGAAGTGAAGCTCGCGGCTGAGTGATCTGAACGAATTCGGCTGGTATGCGAACGGCGGCTCTCGGGCCGCCGTTTTGCTTTTCAACGTCCCTGCAGCATCGCATTGGTCGGCGTGCGGCGGTCGGTGATCTGCAGGCCGAACAGGCTGCCGAGCAGCTCCACCATGGCGCGGGCGGTACGGCCGCGCTCGTCGAGGAAGGGGTTGAGCTCGACGACGTCGACCGAGTGCACGATGCCGGAATCGTGCAGCAGCTCCATGATCAGATGCGCCTCGCGATAGGTGGCGCCGCCCGGCACAGTGGTGCCGACGCCGGGCCCCACGGCGGGATCGAGGAAGTCGACGTCGAAGGACAGATGCAGTACGCCGTTCTTCGCCTTCACGCGGTCGATGACGCGACGGATCAATACGGCGACGCCGTGCTCGTCGATCGCGCGCATGTCGGCGATCGCGATGCGCCGCTCGTGGACCAGCTTCTTCTCCAGCGGGTCGATGGAGCGGATGCCGAACAGATCGAGCTGGTCAGGAGGGATGGAGGCGCGCGCTTGATTGCCGAGCAGCTGGTCGAGCCCGGGCTCGCCGCACAGGAAGGCCGCCGACATGCCATGCATGTTTCCGGTGATGGTGGTGTCGGGCGTATTGTAGTCGGCATGAGCATCGAGCCACATCACGAAAAGCGGCCGGTTCATCTCCCGCCAGTAGCGTGCGACGCCGTTGACCGATCCCATCGACAGCGAGTGGTCGCCGCCCATGAAGATCGGGATCGCACCGGTTCGCGCCAGCGCATAGGCGTGCTCGCTGAGCACGCGGATCCAGCTCTTCACCTCGTCGTAATATTTGGCGTTGGCCGGCGGCGGTCCGTCGGCCACGACATTCGGCCGCGCCAGATCGCCATGATCCTCGACGGCGAATTCGAGCTCTTCGAGCAGTCGCGCGATGCCGGCCGTGCGCAGCGCCGCCGGGCCCATCAGCGTACCGGGCTGCGCGGCGCCGATCTCGATGGGCACGCCGAGCAGCGCAATACGTCGTTCGTTGATGGCGTCGGACATCGGGCGGTCCTTTGCGGGAATCGACCGACGCGACTCCCTACGCCTTGAAGTAAGCGATCTGGGTCGTGGTTGCCAGCAGCCGGCCACCCGGCGACCACAATTCGCCGTTCTGGTCGCCGTAGCTCTTGTGGAAAATCTTGGCGTCGGCCACGCCGAGCACGCGGGTAGTGTCCTCGGCCGCGAGATCGGCGGCGTCGGCGTGGAAATAGGTCGTCAGCGACACCGTGCCGAACGGAACCATCCCCCGCTTGGCGTGGAAAATACGTGCAAAGAACGCGTCCGACATCGACAGCAGGGAGAGCGCGTCGATCTTCCGCGGCACGCGGTCGCCGATCCACAGTTTCGAGAAGGTCTCGATCGGCCCCGCCGACCCGCCGCGCTTCGGCTCGCCCTCGACGAAGCGGAAGTCGTACTGCTTGACCCAAGGCGCCGCGACGAGCGGGTAGGGCAACGTCCCCTCGAGCGCCCCGACGCCGGGATAGGTTGCCTGCTGATGCGACCAGGACGGTCGGCGTTCCGCGAGCACCACGGTGGCGAGCGTGGAAACTTCGCCGCTGCCCTGCGTCAGTTCCACGCACCAGTGTTGACTGGAGCGGTTGGCCTTGACGAGCCGCACGTCGAGATCGAAGGGCCCTTGGGCGATCGGCGCGCAGTAATTCACCGTCATCGCCGTCGGATCGCCTGCGCGCTGCGGGTGGTCCATCACCGCGCGCAGCATCGTTGCCGCCGTACAGCCGCCGAACGGGCCGACGAAGGCCCAGTAGTCGTCGCTGGTGTGTCCCTGCCAGCGGCTGTCGCCGGGCGTGACCTTTGTCGCATCGTCGAAGAGGTGGGGGGTCTTGGTGAGCATGCTGCCTTCCGTCATTGCGAGCGAAGCGAAGCAATCCAGAAGCCGGGAAGCAAGTCTGGATTGCTTCGTCGCTTCGCTCCTCGCAATGACGCTCTTGGCCAATATCGCGGTTCACAGCGCGAGTTTCAATGACGTCGAAGGTAAGTGCTTTTCCGGGAAAGACGGCCGGCGATTTCACGGGCCGGAATTCTAGCCGCCCGCGCCGCGTTTCTTGCCCCGCTGCGGTTGCGCGGTCGGCGACGGCCGCACCGGCACGTGCCAGATGTCTTCGGCATATTCGCGGATGGTGCGGTCCGAGGAGAACCACGCCATGCGGGCGACGTTGAGGATGCTAGCGCGGGTCCATGCCGGCATCACCTGCCAGCGCGCATCGACGGAGCGCTGCGCCTCGTAATAGGAATCGAAGTCGGCGGCGACCATGTAGGGGTCGTGGAAGCGCAGCGCGTTCGCGACGCGGGCAAAGCGGTGCGGCTCTTCCGGCGAGAATTCGCCGTTCTCGATGGCGGCAATGGCGCGGGTGAGCCGCGCCGAGCGGCCGATCACGTCGGTCGCATCCAGGCCCTGCTTGCGGCGGACCATGACGTCGCCGGCCTCCATGCCGAAGATCGCGATGTTCTCAGACCCGACATGGTCGCGGATCTCGATGTTGGCGCCGTCGAGCGTGCCGATGGTCAGCGCGCCGTTGAGCGCCAGCTTCATGTTGCCGGTGCCGGAGGCTTCCATGCCGGCGGTGGAAATCTGTTCGGAGAGATCGGCGGCGGGGATGATGACTTCCGCGAGACTCACATTGTAGTCCGGCAGGAATGCGATCTTGAGCCGGCCCCGCAAGTCCGGATCGTGGTTGACGGTGTCGGCGACGTCATTGATCAGCTTGATGATCAGCTTGGCGTAGTGATAGCTCGCTGCCGCCTTGCCGGCGAAGATTTTCACCCGCGGCACCCAGTTTCGGTCAGGCTCGTCCTTCATCGCCTGGTACAGCGCGACGGCTTCGACGATGTTGAGCAGCTGCCTCTTGTATTCGTGGATGCGCTTGATCTGCACGTCGAACAGGGCAGACGGATCGACCTTGATGTTGAGCCGCTCGAATATCGTGCGCGCCAGCGCCAGCTTGTTGTGGAACTTGACGTCGCGGAAGCGCTGCTGGAAGGCATTGTCGCCGGCGTGATCCTCGAGGCTCGCAAGCAGCGAGAAATCGTCGAGCACGCTCTCGCCGCAGGTTTCGCGCAACAGCGACGTCAGCTTTGGATTGGCCAGCATCAGCCAGCGGCGGAAGGTAATGCCGTTGGTCTTGTTGGTGATGCGCGAGGGATAGAGGTGGTTGAGATCGTGGAACACGGTCTCCTTCATCAGGTCGGAATGCATCGCCGAGACGCCGTTGATGCGATGGGAGCCGACGAAGGCGAGTTGCCCCATCCGCACCTTGCGGCCGTCGCGCTCATCGATCAGCGACACCGCGGCCCGGAAATCTGTGTCGCCGGGGCAGCGGGCTTCTGCCTGCGCGAGGTGATGCACGTTGATGCGGTAGATAATCTCGAGGTGCCGCGGCAGCAGCCGTTCGAACAGCTCCACCGGCCAGGTCTCCAGCGCCTCCGGCAGCAGCGTGTGGTTGGTGTAGGAGAAGGTCGCGACCGTGATCTTCCAGGCCTCCTCCCAGCGGAAATTATGGAGGTCGACGAGAATGCGCATCAGCTCGGCGACCGCAAGGCTCGGATGGGTGTCGTTGAGCTGGACGGCCACCCTGTTCGCGAGACTGCGCAGCTGACCGTCGGCGCCAAGGTGCCGTTTCACCAGGTCCTGCAGGGACGCCGAAACGAAGAAGTATTCCTGGCGCAGCCTGAGCTCGCGGCCCGCAGCGCTCTCGTCGTTGGGATAGAGGAATTTGCAGATCGCCTCAGCGCGCGACTGCTCGGCATTGGCTGAGATGTAGTCGCCGGTATTGAAGACGTCGAGATTGAGCGGGTCGGGGGCGCGCGCCGACCATAGCCGCAGCGCGTTGACGTGCTGGCCGCGCCAGCCGACGATCGGCGTGTCGTAGGCGATCGCCTCCACCGTCTCCGTCGGGCACCAGACGGCGCGGTCGCGGCCGCGCTCTTCGTTGTGTTCGACATGGCCGCCGAAATGGACGTGATAGACCACTTCCGGCCGCTGGAATTCCCAAGGGTTGCCGAACGACAGCCATTCGTCAGGATATTCCTGCTGCCAGCCGTGCGAGATGAACTGGCGGAACAGGCCGAAATCGTAGCGGATTCCATAGCCGACGGCAGGGATGGCGAGCGTTGCCATGCTCTCCATGAAGCAGGCCGCAAGGCGCCCGAGGCCGCCATTGCCGAGTGCAGCGTCCGGCTCCAGCTTGCGCAGTTCAGGAAGGCCCACGCCGAGATCGCCGAGCGCGGTCTCGAACACCGGCAGCAGTCCCATATTGTTCAGCCCGTCGGTGAAGAGACGGCCGATCAGGAACTCGAGGCTGAAATAATAGACCCGCTTGCGGCCGGCGTCGTAGCTCTGCTTGTCCACCATCAGCCAGCGGTGCACGATGCGGTCGCGCAGCGCGAGCGCGGCGGCCATGTACCAGTCGCGCTTGGTCGCCATGCCCGCATCCTTGCCGATGGCGAGGCGGAGCTTGGCGAGGATCGCGCCCTTGATCTCGGCCAGCTGCAGCTCGTCGATCGGCTGGCCGGGGGCCGGATAGGGCTGTAGGGGTTGGTCAGACAAGCCTTGCTTCCCCGTGGTTGGAATCGCGCAAGAAGATACGCGCCTTGTGCCGCCGCCGAAACCGCCGGGCCTTGGCCGTGCATGGAACTCGCAATCAATTTATGCAAGGAACGGGCCGATCCAGCGGTCTCCGCGTGACCTGATTTTGATGCTACGATCGGAACTGAACCCGGGATCGAGGAGGGTGTTTGGCCATGAAACTATTGATCGAAATCGCTGCCGCAGCGCTCCTGATCGTCTGCATCAGCGTGACCAGCGCCGCCTTCGCAGGCCCAACCGCTGACGGCCTGACCTGTTCCTTCAGCGTCGCCAAGGGCGCTTCGCCGGCCGCGCGCTGCGCCGCCATCAAACGGCAATGCGGCGGCAAGTTCTACGCGAACTATTGCGGCGACAAGATGCTGTCGGCGGGCTGATGGCTCCGTTTCGGTTGCTCCGGCTGCTTGGCCTCCTATGCGTGCTGGTCGCACCCGAAGCGCGCGCCGCAGACTGCGTCATTCCCAATTTCGGCTTCAACATCGCGAGCGAAGGGCCGTGGCCTGCGTTCATGACCGTCAAATCGGGACAAAGCTGCGGAAGCCGGCGCTGGACATTCACGACCATGGTGCCGAAGCGGCTGTATCTGGTGGCATCGCCGCAACATGGAAAGGTGACGTTGCAGGCTCCGGGCGGGTACCAATATGCATCCACGCGCGGCTATGTCGGGAAAGATTCCTTCACATTGCGGCTGTGCGGCACCAAGGACGGCGGGCTCGAAGGCTGCGCAAATCTCCTCTTCAATGTGAGCGTGGTCAACTGACGCGCGGTCGATCGCGGGTCGGCCGCCGCTGTGACGCCGTTGCCATCAATCAGTCAGCGCCTCGTCGAACCAAATGTCGCGCCGGCCCTCGTCGGGGCGACAATACCGAGCGTCAGAACGAATTAAGAACACTTTAGCAAGTCTTTGATATATCATAGTGATTCGGCGCGTTGCCGACACAATATCTATGGTCTATCCGCCTACGGGAGGACTACATGTCCACCATCGCCTTCGATCAGTTCGCGCTGACGCGCATTGCCGACTTCGCCCGCACGCTGTCGCGGCTGCACCAGGCCTCGCGCCGGCAGGCCATTGACGACGACCAGATCGACCGCGAATTCAACGCGGTCTGCATGTCGGTCTGGGGCTACACGACCGACGACGTCTCGGACGAGCTCTTCTCCACCGAGGATCACGCTTTCCTGGATTCGCTGGACGAAGCGCAGGCACGCCTGTTCGCGGCCGGACAGGGCTACGACCTCGTCGACGACCTGGGCATGCTGACGGACTGGTGGGGTTTTTGCTGGATGATCCTGGCGGAGAAGCGTGGCCTGCTGACGGCGGAGAACCGCGCTGCCGCGCGCGCGGCGATCGAGGAGAAATACCTCGCCGCGCCGAATGTGATTGGCGTGATCGTGGGGCGGTGACGCTTCCGTCATTGCGAGCGGAGCGAAGCAATCCAGCTTTGCCGCGCCAAGAAGCTGGATTGCTTCGTCGCTTCGTTCCTCGCAATGACAGTTAGGGTTAGTTCAACTCCGCCCGCTTGGCCTTTGCCGAAGGCGCCGTTGTCTTCGGCACGCTGCCGACGGCCGGCGGATCGTCACGCAGTTGCGGCACGGGGGCCTCGCCAATCACCTCGGCGTTGACCGGCGCCACCTTGATCTCGCCAAGGCGGGCGCGCACTTCCGCGGTCAATCCCGGATAGGACGACACCGGCGTGAACTCCGCGGTCTGCTCGTTGCCGACGCGGATGCCGGAATAGGCGACCAGCCCGCTCGTGGTCGCCAGCACGTCGCCCGGCCGCAGCGAGCCGTCCAGCGAAATGTCGATCGGTGCGAGCCCGCCGGGATCCTTGCCGTTGCAGGTGCAGTCCGCGCGCAGCGCCTTGCGATAGGCGAAGGCGTTTTCGCTGCTGGCGTAGCGCTCGCCGGTCGCCGAGGTGGCGTAGTCGATATTGCCGCCGAAGAAGACCTTCGTCGCGCTCGCCGGGCAGAAGGCCTGGCATAGCTGAGCGGGCGTGGCGGTGCCGCGCGCATGAATCGGAAAATACTTGCCGTCGCAGCCGCGCACGCAGAAGGCGGGCCCGGAGCCGGCGACGCGTGCGGCAGGCGCCGGCGCAGCCTGCTGGGTACCGAAGGGATCGGCAAAGAAGTTGGCCTGCGGCGGCGGCGCCGCGCGGGTCTGTTGCTTCTGACCGAAAAAGAAGTCGAACAGGCCCTCGGCAAGAGCGGCATCCGGCACGGTCAGGACGGCGCCGGCAAGCACGGCGGCAGCCAGCAGCGCCCGGCGCAGCGAGGGCCGAAAGATCAACTCTGTACGCAACGCTTACTCCACCACGCAACTCAACAGCCGAGACCAATACGCACCTTCGGCAACGATTCACCATAAGGGGGGATGGTAAATGCTTGGTGAGCGGACGGCGCGGCGGCGAAGAGAATTGCGCCCGTCCGGCGTACTAGGTCTCGTGCCCCCGGACGCAGCGCAGCGCCATAAGCGCGATTACGCGCGTCTTCGACGCGCTATGGTGGTGCGCTGCTGAGCCGGGGCCTATGCCTGACGTGGGTCCCGCCTCTGCGGAGCAGCGTTGCAGGCTGCACCGCGTCCGGGACGCGAGAGCTACCCCTTCAGGAATTCGCCCGCCTTGTACAGCGCACGGAACGGCAGACCGGCTTCCGCGAACGCTTCCGTCGCGCCTTCCTCGCGGTCGACCATGGTGAACACCAGGACTACGTCGCCGCCGGCCTCGCGCACCGCTTCGACCGCCTTCAGTGCCGAGCCGCCGGTCGTGGTGACGTCCTCGACGATGACGATGCGTTTGCCCTGCAACGTTTCGCCCTTGGCAAGTCCCTCGACCGCCAGCCTCGCACCGTGCTCCTTCGGCTTCTTGCGCACGAAGAAGGCCGCGATCGGATAGCCCTTCAGCCAGGAGAGCTGCGCGATGGCGCCCGCCAGTGGGACGGCGCCCATCTCGAGTCCGCCGACGAAGTCGAGCTTGTCGTCCTTCAGCGCCTCGTAGGTCAGCTCGGCCAGCAGCGCGGCCCCCTCGGGGTCGAGCATGGTCGGCTTCAGGTTGAAATAGAAATCGCTCTTGCGGCCCGAGGCCAGCGTGATCTCGCCGCGCCCGAAGGAACGCTTGCGGATGACTTCGGCGAGGCGGGCGCGGGAAGCTGATTTGGACACGATGTTTTCCGGCTGTTTCCAGGGTGGCGCAATCTATCGGCGCTCTCCTGCACATTCCAGCCCGAATGGGTCCCATCAACAGCGGCGGCACGACGCGGGTAGTTGGCGCAACGGACCCCTGCGCGGACCGTGCCTTGTAAGCCCTGCCGGTTCCGGGCTAGGGGAGGCAAAAGGACATCTTGGGGGAAACCGGAATGACCATCGAGCTCCACACCTGGAACACGCCGAACGGCCGCAAGATCTCGGTCGCGCTGGAGGAGATGGGGCTGCCCTACAAGGTGATCCCGGTGAACATCAGCAAGGGCGAGCAGATGGCGCCGTCCTTCCTGGCGATCAGCCCGAACAACAAGATTCCGGCCATCGTCGACCCCGACGGACCCGAGGGAAAGCCGGTCAGCGTGTTCGAATCCGGCGCGATCCTGCTTTACCTTGGCGAGAAGACCGGCAAATTCCTGCCCAAGCCGCTCGCCGAGCGCATTCCGGTTTATGAATGGCTGATGTGGCAGATGGGCGGCTTCGGTCCGATGCCCGGCCAGGTGCACCATTTCATCGCGCTGGAGAACGAGCAGGACCGCGCCTACGGCCTGAAGCGCTACATGGCCGAGACACGCCGCCTATATGGCGTGCTCGACAAGCGCCTCGCGGGCCGCGAGTTCGTCGCTGGCCCCCTGTCGGTTGCCGACTTCGCCATCCTCGGCTGGGCCTGGCGCCACCCGCGCCACAAGGTCGAGCTGAAGGACTTTCCCAATGTCGAGCGCTGGTACAACCAGCTGATGGCTCGCCCGGCGACCAAGCGCGGTATGGAAGCGAAGCTGGATTGATTTCACCTTCTCCCCTTGTGGGAGAGGGTCGCTTCGCGGAACGCGAAGCGGGGTGAGGGGTCTGTCCCCGCGGACACAAACCCCTCATCCGTCGCGCATCTGACGATGCGCGCCACCTTCTCCCACGAGGGGAGAAGGAAGAAGGCCCGCCTATCAATGCGCCTCGTCCCAATTGTTCGCCGCGCGCGCGTCGACCTGCAGCGGCACCGATAGCATCACGGCCGGGAAAGGCGCGTCCTGCATGACGTGCTTGACGACCGGCAACGTGGCTGCGACCTCGCTGTCCGGCACCTCGAAGATCAGCTCGTCGTGCACCTGCAGCAGCATCTGCGCCGTCAGCTTCTTCTCGGCGAGCGCGTCCTCGATGCGGGTCATGGCGCGGCGGATGATGTCGGCGGCGGTGCCCTGCAGGCGGGCGTTGATCGCGGCGCGCTCGTTGAAGGCGCGGACCGAGGCGTTGGACGCCTTGATCTCCGGGTAGTGGCACTTGCGGCCGAACAGCGTCTCGACATAGCCGTGCTTGCGGCAGAACTCCTTCGTTGAGTCCATGTAGTCGCGGATGCCGGGGAAGCGCTCGAAATATTTCTTGATGTAGGCGGATGCTTCCTCGCGCGCGATGCCGAGCTGGTTGGCGAGGCCGAACGCCGAGATGCCGTAGATGATGCCGAAATTGATCGCTTTCGCGCGCCGGCGCACCTCGCCCGGCATGTCCTTGATCGGCACCCCGAACATTTCGGAGGCCGTCATGGCGTGAATGTCGTGGCCGTCCTTGAACGCCTGTCTCAGTTGCGGAATCTCGGCGATCTCGGCCAGCAGCCGCAGTTCGATCTGCGAATAGTCGGCCGATACCAGCTTGTGGCCGGGCGAGGCGACGAAGGCGCGGCGGATTTTTCGCCCGTCCTCGGTACGCACCGGAATGTTCTGCAGGTTGGGCTCGTTCGACGACAGCCGTCCCGTCGTGGTCGCCGCCAGCGCGTAGGTCGTGTGCACGCGATGGGTCTGCGGATGCACGTAGTTCGGCAGCGCGTCGGTGTAGGTCGATTTCAGCTTGGAGACCTGCCGCCATTCAAGGATCTTCTTCGGGAATTCGTGGCCCTGCTCGGCGAGATCGTCGAGCACCTGCGCCGAGGTCGACCACGCGCCGGTCTTGGTCTTGGTGCCGCCGGGCAAGCCCATCTTGCCGAAGATGACGTCGCCGAGTTGCTTGGGGCTGCCGACATTGATCGGTTCGCCCGCGAGCTCCTGGATCTCGGCTTCGACCCGCGCCGCGGTCTGGGCGAAGTCGCCCGACAGCCGCGATAGCACCTGGCGGTCGATCGAGATGCCGCGCCGCTCCATCCGCGCCAGCACGCTCACCAGCGGACGCTCCAGCGTCTCGTACACCGCGGTCATGTGCTCGGCGGCCAGCCGCGGCTTCAGCACGCGCCAGAGGCGCTCGATCATGTCGGCATATTCGGCGGAATACTCCGCGGCCCTGTCGATCGCGACCTGGTCGAAGCTGAGCTTGCCTTTGCCGCTGCCGACCAGCGCGCCGTAATCGATCACGGCGTGCCCGAGCCAACGTTCGGCGAGCGGGCCCAGCGCATTCGAGCCGCGCCCGGCATCGAGCGCATAAGCCATCAGCTGGATGTCATCGTGGTTGCGCAGCGTAATGCCGTGCTGCGCCAGCACCACGGCCGTGAACTTGATGTTGAAGCCGACCTTGAGGATGCCGGCGGATTCCAGCAGCGGCCTCAGCGCGGCGAGCGCATCCGTCGCCTTGATCTGGTCCGGCGCAAGCCCGGCGTCGAACAGTCCGGCGCCGCCGCCGGACTGCTTGTGCCCGAGCGGCACATAGGCGGCGTCGTTCGGCGCCAGCGCCAGCGCGAAGCCGGAAATCTCCGCCTGCATCGGATCGATGGAATCCGACATGGCGTCGACGACGAAATGGCCGGCGTCGGCCGCGCGCGCGCTCCAGGCTTTCAGCGCATCGATGCTGCGGATGGTCTCGTACTTCTTGCGGTCGACCGGAAGCTTCTTGATGGCCTCGGCGCGCGCTTCGGCGAGTGACACCGGCGTGCCCTTGAGGCTCGCGGATTTGTCCTGCCGGTCGCCGGATTTCTTCGCCGAAGGGAGCGGCTTGTCGCCAGGAAAGAGATCGCCGGTGGTGTCGGCGGACGTTGCCTTGGCGGGCGCGGCCGCGGCTTCGCCCTTGTTGCCGGCGTTCGCCTCGACATCGGACGGGTCGATCTGCGAATACTCCGCGACGCGGCGGGTGAGGGTGGAAAATTCCATCGCCTTCAGGAACGCAATCAACTTGCGGGCGTCGGGCTCGTGCACGGCGAGCTCGTCGAGCGGCACTTCGAGATCGACCTTGTCGTCGAGCAGCACGAGCTGGCGCGAGATGCGCGCCTTCTCGGCGTTCTCGAGCAGTGCCTCGCGCCGCTTCGGCTGCTTGATTTCGCCGGCACGGAACAGCAGCTGCTCCAGGTCGCCGTACTCGACGATCAGCTGCGCCGCAGTCTTGATGCCGATGCCGGGCACGCCGGGCACGTTGTCGGTGGAATCGCCGGCCAGCGCCTGCACTTCCACCACCTTCTCCGGCGGCACGCCGAATTTTTCGATGACCTCGGGGATACCGATTCGGCGGTCCTTCATGGTGTCGTACATCACGACCTTGTCGGTCACGAGCTGCATCAGGTCCTTGTCGGACGACACGATGGTCGTGGTCGCGCCGCGCTGGCTGGCCTGCCGCGCATAGGTCGCGATCAGATCGTCGGCCTCGAAGCCGGCCTGTTCCAGGCATGGCAGGTCAAAGGCGCGCACGGCGTCGCGGATCAGGCCGAATTGCGGGATCAGGTCGTCCGGGGCTGGCGGCCGATGCGCCTTGTAGTCCGGGTAGAGCTTGTTGCGGAAGGTGATCTCGGACTTGTCGAACACGATGGCCAGATGGGTCGGCCGGTTGTCCGGCGGCATGTCCCGGAGCAGCTTCCACAGCATGTTGCAGAAGCCGAGCACGGCGTTGACCTGCAACCCGTCGGACTTGCGGTTCAGCGGCGGCAGCGCGTGGTAGGCGCGGAAAATGTAGGAGGAGCCGTCCACCAGGAACAAATGGTCGCCTTTGGCAAGCGATCTTGCAGCGACGGGTTTGGCGACGGGTTTTGCGGCGGCTTTGGGGGCTGTCTTCGGCATGGCCGGAAGTTAAGGATTTTTCCGTGGAATGACAGCCTCCGGGTACGGGTTGTGACCGGGTTTTTTGCCTGTCCGGGAGCTCGATTCCGGGCGGGTTGCACCGGCTGTTGTTTCATGTCCCCTTGGGCCGCGACGCACCGAAAGGAAGCACATGACACCGCAACTCGACATGCTCATGGAGAAGCTGCGCGACGTTCAGGCCGAAATCGAGGTCGAACTGGCCAGGCGGCGCGAAGAGCTGCGTTTCCATCTCGAAAACCGCCGGATCGTCTTCGAAACGGAGGTGCTGCGGCTGCATCGGGAAATCAAGGTTGGCCTGGCGCGCTATATCCGCGAGGCCAAGCCGCTGGTGGTGCTGACGGCGCCGGTGATCTACTCGATGATCGTTCCGATCGTCCTGCTGGATGTCGCCGTCATGGCCTATCAGGCCATCTGCTTCCCGGCCTATGGAATCCCGAAGGTGAGCCGCCGCGACTATCTGGTGTTCGACCGCCACCACCTTGCCTATCTCAATGCTCTCGAAAAGATCAATTGCGCCTACTGTTCCTATGCCAATGGCGCGGTCGCATTCATGCGCGAGGTGGCGTCTCGTACCGAAATCTACTGGTGTCCGATCAAGCATGCCCGCCGTGTCCTGGGCCCGCACCCCCATTATCATGGCTTCGCCGATTTCGGCGATGCCGAGGGGTATCGTGCCAAGCTCGCGCAGTTGAAGGATGGCGTGAAGGTCGAGGGCGCTTGATATTTCGGAACGATCGCTGGCGCCGAGGTGGCCAGCGACGAACGCAGCGCTACTCCGCCGCCTGCAATACGGCGGCCGGCTTCTTCGGCGCGATCCAGAACGTATCGGGCCGTTCGAACAGGAAGTTGGCGTGCGCGGCCAGCACCGCGCGCCAGATCAGCAGCGCGCCGCCGATGCCTGCGATGGTAACGATCAGCGAGACGGTGCCGATATCGGCGATCGCGCCGGTCTTGAGCAGGAGCGTCCGCGTGGCCGCCATCGGCAGGAAGAAGGCGAGATAGACGACGATCGAATGCTCGCCGCAATAGCGCAGGAACTCGAGCCAGCGCATGCGCGCGAGCAGCGTGGCGGCGACGATGATGGCGGAGGCGCCGGCCAGTCCCAGCGCCAGCGAGATCGCGGGCCGCTCGCTGTAGCCATATTCGACCAGCACGCCGTTGATCAGCGCCCACAGCACGAGCGCGACGGCCGCAAGCGCGGGATTGCGCCGCGCCCGGTCCGACAGCGCGAACACGTACGAGGCCAGCCAGTAGCCGGCAAAGAAATAGACGAACCGCGCGCAGAACTCGTTGATCACGGTCCAGCCGGTCGCGACATGCGCGCCCTCCAGCAGCGCGGCCAGGACGAAGATCGCAAGCGGCGGCACTCGACGTGTCAGTTTCGTGACAACGAAGAAGACCGGCAGCAGATAGATGAACCACAAGGTGCCGAACGGTTCGATGAAGGACTCCAGATAAAGGTAGCCGACATGCGCCCAGCTCGATTCAGCGGCCAGGCCGGGGGCCTTGAAGCCGAACTGGATCGCCGCCCACAGCACGTAGAAATAGGCAAAGTGCACGACCTTGCGGTCGAGATAGGTGCGCCAGTCGCGGTCGATCACGACCGACAGGAAAAGGCCGGAAATCAGGAAGAAATCCGGCATCCGGAACGGTGTTGCGAACGTCACCAGCGTATGCATGAAGCCGGTCTCGCCGGCGGCCTTCTCGACCCCCAGCACCGAATGCATCATCACGACCATGACGATGCAGATGCCCTTGGCATAGTCGACCCAGTCCACGCGGGAGCTGGCGGGACGGTTGGGTGCGGCGGATGTGCCGTTTGGAGTCATGGCTGTCCTGTTTCGGCGCGGCAAGGGCGCATCTTCCGCCGGATCGGTTTCTTTCTCCTTTATTCATACAAATGACATGCCGCTTTTTGAGGAACCGGGGCCTTCCCATCGGCCCCCGAATTTTCTAAAGACCGGACCGCGTTAACCATCGAAAAGCAGGTTCTTTCCATGCGGATTGCCATGATCGGCACGGGCTATGTGGGACTGGTTTCCGGCGCCTGCTTTGCGGATTTCGGCCACCAGGTCACCTGCGTCGACAGGGACGAGGGCAAGATCGCCGCGCTCCGTCGCGGCGAGATCCCGATCTTCGAGCCCGGGCTCGATGCGCTGGTGGCCTCCAATGTGAAGGCGAAACGTCTCGACTTCGCCACCGACCTGAAAGCGCCGGTCGCGGAGGCCGATGCCGTGTTCATCGCGGTCGGCACGCCGTCGCGCCGCGGCGACGGCCATGCCGACCTGACCTATGTTTACGCCGCCGCGCGCGAGATCGCAGAGGCGCTCGAAGGTTTCACCGTCGTCGTCACCAAGTCCACGGTGCCGGTCGGCACCGGCGACGAGGTCGAGCGGCGCATCCGCGAGGCCAATCCGAAGGCGGATTTCGTCGTCGCCTCCAACCCGGAATTCCTGCGCGAGGGCGCGGCGATCCGCGACTTCAAATTCCCCGATCGCATCGTCGTGGGGACTTCCGACGAGCGCGCGCGAAAGGTCCTCGGCGACGTCTACCGGCCGCTGTCGCTGAATCAGGCGCCACTGATGTTCACGGCGCGGCGCACGGCGGAGCTGATCAAGTACGCGGCCAACGCCTTCCTGGCCACCAAGATCACCTTCATCAACGAGATCGCCGATCTTTCGGAAAAGGTCGGCGCCGACGTTCAGGAGGTCGCGCGCGGTATCGGGCTGGACAACCGCATCGGTTCGAAATTCCTGCATGCCGGCCCCGGCTTCGGCGGCTCGTGCTTTCCCAAGGACACCCGTGCGCTGGTCCAGATCGCGCAGGACCACGACGTGCAGCTGCGCGTCATCGAGGCGGTGCTCGGCGTCAACGACAACCGCAAGCGCGCGATGGCGCGCAAGGTGGCGAACGCCGCGGGCAATCTGCGCGGCAAGACCGTCGCGGTGCTGGGCCTGACCTTCAAGCCCGACACCGACGACATGCGCGAGGCACCCTCGATTCCGCTGGTGACGGGCTTGCTCGACATGGGCGCCAAGGTGCGCGCTCACGATCCGGTCGGCATGGAGCAGGCGCGCAAGGAATTGCCCGAGATCGAGTATTGCGACGATCCCTATGACTGCGTGAGGGGCGCCGACGCCATGGTCGTGGTCACGGAATGGGTGCAGTACCGCACTCTTGACCTCGAGCGACTCAAGGGCGAGATGGCGCAGCCGGTCGTGATCGACCTGCGCAACATCTACCGCCAATCCGACATGGAAGCGCACGGCTTCACCTACGAGAGCGTCGGCCGCGCACCCGAACCGAAGGTGTGATGTTTTCTTACCTCGCCCCGCGCTTGCGGGGAGAGGTCGGTTCATCGCGGAGCGATGAACCGGGTGAGGGGCCGGCGCGGCATTTTGCGACCATCGAATTCCGGGATAGAAGCCCCTCACCCCAACCCTCTCCCCGCAAGGGCGGGGAGAGGGAGCGACACCGGACCAAACTCTTGCCCCGAACCTTCGACACGCCCCTGCCGATCGACGCTGTGCTCGACGAATTGTCGCGCACGCTCGCTGCCCGCAACACCGCCGTGCTGGTGGCGCCGCCGGGCGCCGGCAAGACCACGCGCGTGCCGCTGGCGCTGCTCGACGAGCCCTGGACGAAAGGCAAGAAGATCATCGTGCTGGAGCCGCGGCGCATCGCAGCGCGCGCCAGCGCCGAGCGGATGGCTAAGACGCTCGGCGAGCGCGCCGGGGAAACCGTCGGCTATCGCGTCCGCTTCGGCTCCAAGGTGTCGCGCGCCACGCGCATCGAGGTCGTTACCGAAGGCATCTTCTCCCGCCGGATCCTTGACGATCCCGAGCTGAACGGCGTCGCCGCCGTCCTGTTCGACGAATTCCACGAACGTTCGCTGGATGCCGACCTCGGCCTCGCCCTGGCGCGCGACGCGCAGACCGGCCTGCGCGAGGACTTGCGTATCCTCGTGATGTCGGCGACGCTCGACGGTGCGCGGATCGGAAAACTGCTTGGCGATGCTCCCGTCGTTGCCAGCGAAGGGCGCGCCTTTCCGGTCGAGACGCGCTATCTCGGCCGCAAGCCGGATGCGCCTCTGGAGCGGCAGATGGCCGACGCCATCGCGGCTGCGCTGCGTGCCGATCCGGGCTCAGTTCTGGCCTTCTTGCCCGGCGCGGCCGAAATTCGCCGCACCGAGACCTTCCTGAGAGAGCGCGTGCACGACGCCTCGGTTGAAATCGTGCCGCTGTTCGGCGCGCTCGATGCCGCCGTGCAGGATCGCGCCATCGCGCCCGCGCCGAAAGGCACGCGCAAGGTCGTGCTGGCAACCTCGATTGCGGAGACCTCGCTGACCATCGAGGGCGTTCGCATCGTCGTCGATTCCGGGGTGGCGCGGGTGCCGCGCTACGAGCCCGACATCGGCCTGACCCGGCTGGAGACCGTGCGCGCCTCGCGCGCGGCCGTTGACCAGCGCCGCGGCCGCGCCGGCCGCACCGAGCCCGGAATCTGCTACCGCCTGTGGGACGAGCCGCAGACCGCCTCGCTTGCCGCCTACACCCAGCCGGAAATCCTCTCTGCCGACCTGTCCACGCTGGTGCTCGATCTCGCACAATGGGGTGTGGCCGATCCCAACCAGCTTGCCTTCCTCGATCCACCGCCGGCGCCGGCGCTGAAGGAAGCCAGGAGCCTGCTGAACGAACTCGGCGCGCTCGACGCCGACGGCCGTATCACGGCGGAAGGCAGTAGCCTGCGCGCGCTGGCGTTGCCGCCGCGCCTTGCGCGCATGATCGTGGATTCCAACCGCTTCGGCTCGGGGCAGGAGGCCGCCGAAATCGCCGCCGTCCTCACCGAGCGCGGGCTTGGCGGCGACAGCGCCGATCTCGATGCCCGTCTCGATCAGTTTCGCCGCGACCGTTCGCCACGCGCTTCGAGCGCCCGCGATCTGGCGCGGCGCTGGGCGCAACAAGTGGCATCCGCCGAGAAACCGAAAGGCGAGGGCGATCTCTCCACCGGCGTGATGCTTGCGTTTGCTTTCCCCGACCGCGTCGCGCGCAACCGCGGCAATGGCAGCTTCGTGCTGGCCAACGGCCGCGGCGCCGCCGTGGAGCAGACCTCGTCGCTGGTCCGCGCGCCTTACATCGCCGTCGGAGAACTCACCGGCACGGCCGCCAGCGGGCGCATTCTGCTGGCGGCGCCGATCGCGCAGGACGAGATCGAGCGTCATTTCGCGGACCAGATCGAAAGCAGCGAGGAAGTCAGCTTCGATCGCAACGCGATGGCGTTGCGCGCGCGCCGCAAGCGAACGCTGCATGCCGTGACGTTGTCGGAGGCCCCCATGTCGCTATCGCCTTCGGCCGAAACCGCAAAGGTCTTCGCCGCCGGTCTGGTCGCGGCCGGCCTCGACAGATTGCCGTGGTCGAAAGCGCTCAAGCAATGGCGCGACCGCGTGATGTTCCTGCGCAAGGCCGAGGGCGAGAACTGGCCCGACCTGTCGGATGCAGCGCTCGCTGCAATCGGCGACGCATGGCTGGCGCCCGCGCTCTACGACAAGACGTCGCTGAAGGAGTTTTCCGCCGGCGATCTATCCGATGCGGTGATGAACTTGCTGCCCTGGGAGTTGCGCGCGAGGCTCGACCGGGAGGCGCCGACCCATTTCGAGGCGCCGACCGGGACCATGCTCGCCATCGATTACGAGGCCGAGCAGGGCCCAACCATCGCCGTGCGCCTGCAGGAACTTTTCGGTCTCAACACGCATCCCTCGATTGCCAAGGGTGCGGTTCCACTGGTGCTGGAACTGCTGTCGCCAGCGCAACGGCCGGTGCAGGTGACGCGCGATTTGCCCGGCTTCTGGCGCGGCAGCTATGCGGCCGTGCGTTCCGACCTGCGCGGCCGCTATCCCCGGCATCCCTGGCCCGAGGATCCGGCCAATGCGATGCCGACCCGACGGGTGAAGCCGCGCGGCACTTGAAGGCAATTCGTTAACCCTTCGCTCATCCTTTTCGCCAAAATGGCGGCCTCCGACTTTGTCGATTAGTCGCGGTTTGGCGACCGCCGTGGTGAGATCGGCGGTCCTTCGAACCTCGCGTGAGTGGCTGATGCGTAACATCCTGTTTGCTGCCGCAGCGATTGCTGCCGCCGGCGTCTTCATGGCCCAGATGGCGGACCGCATGGCGACGGCGCCCGCGCACGCCAATGCGCCGCGCAAGCAGACGACCGTTGGCGCTGCCGCGGTGCCGGCCGGCGGTCGCAGCGTCTCGATTCCGCGCGATGCCCGCGGCCATTTCCAGACCGACGCCCGCATCGACGGCCAGCGCATCGACTTCATGGTCGACACCGGCGCTTCCGTCGTTGCGCTGAACGAAAAATCCGCCGCGCGCTTCGGCTTGCGTCCCTCCCGGGGCGAATACAACGCCACCGTCGCCACCGCCAACGGCACGCTGAAGGCGGCTCGTGCCCGCATCGCCATGATGGACGTCGGCGGGCTGGTCGTCCGTGACGTCGAGGCCATGGTGCTGCCCGACGAGGCGTTGTCGGAGAATTTGCTCGGGCTGTCCTTCCTGTCCAAGCTGAAGCGCTTCGAATACGCCAACGGCCGGCTGGTGATGGAGCAGTAGGCACCCGGCCGGCGTCCGACCGGCTGGAAAATGTGACATTTCCGCACTAGATTGGCGTTATGCGCCGCGATGACGTCATAGCCCGATTGAAGGAGACCGAGCCTGCCTTGCGGGCTTTCGGTGTGGGGGCGCTCTACCTGTTCGGATCGCATGCCCGCGACGAGGCGGGGCCGCAGTCGGACGTTGACGTCTTTGTCGATCCGGCACCCGGCAAGGAATTCGGCTTTCTTCCGTTCATGGACGCATATGACGCGCTCCGGCAAGCCTTCGATCGCCGGGTGGACATCGGTTACTCGACCCGTGAGGGACTGTCGCCCTATATCCGAAAGGATGTGGAGCGCGAGGCCGTGCGGGTCTTTTGATGGCGGCCAGCAAGAATCCGCGCGCGCGGTTGATGCATATTCGTGATGAGATCGATGGCGTTGCTGCCGTGATCAGGGGACTCTCATTCGCGGATTATGGAGACAGCTATCTTCATCGCCGTGCGGTTGAACGTGCCGTCCAGATCGTCTCCGAAGCAGCCGGCGCATTGCCGCCCGAACTCATCGCCCGGTACCCTGACGCTCCTGGAAATCCATCGTCGGTATTGGAAATGTACTGCGGCACGAATACCAGCGGCTTGACGACAAGCGCCTGTGGGAGATCGCCACGGTCCATCTACCCGCGCTTGGATCGGTCGTGCAGCGCATGATTGGGGAGCTCAGGAACTAACCTGACGGGGTTGCGGTTGCCGAGGAGCGGGCTCCTAGCTCGGCCAAATCCGCCTTAATTGATCGCCAAAAGCCCGCTTCCCGCCTTCCGCTGCGGCCGTGCATTCGCTATGGCTGCGCGGTCCCTTCAGCCATTTCCGAGGCCTTTCCTGATGTTTCCCAAGCCGAAGCCCGCGCTGGTCCCCAATACCTATGCCTATGAATCCGAGCCGATGGTGAAGGCGACCGGCTTTCGCGAATACGACGCCCGCTGGCTATTCGGCAAGGAGATCAACCTGATGGGGATTCAGGCCCTCGGGATGGGCCTGGGCGCGCTCATCGCCGAGCTCGGCGCCAAACAGGAGATCGTCACTGGCCATGATTTCCGCGGCTACTCCGCCTCGATCAAATACGCGCTGATCTCCGGCCTGCTCGCCTCCGGCTGCAAGGTGCATGACATCGGTCTGTGCGTGACGCCGATGGCCTATTTCGCGCAGTTCGACCTCGACGTGCCCTGCGTCGCCATGGTGACGGCCTCGCACAACGACAATGGCTGGACCGGTGTGAAGATGGGTGCCAACCGCCCGCTCACCTTCGGTCCCGACGAGATGACGCGGTTGAAGGAGATCGTGCTCAACGCGCGGTTCAAGAACAAGGTCGGCGGCTCCTACCAGTTTCACGAAAACTTCCCGGCGCGCTATATCGCCGACCTCACCAATCGCCCGAAGCTGAAGCGCAAGCTGAAGGTCGTGGTGGCCTGCGGCAACGGCACCGCCGGTGCCTTCGCGCCGCAGGTGATGGAAGCGATCGGCTGCGAGGTGATCCCGCTCGACACCGAACTCGACCACACCTTCCCGAAATACAATCCGAATCCGGAAGACATGGAAATGCTGCACGCCATCCGCGACGCGGTGCTGCAGCACAAGGCCGATGTCGGCCTCGGCTTCGACGGCGACGGCGACCGCTGCGGCGTCGTCGACAATACCGGCGAGGAGATCTTTGCCGACAAGGTCGGTGTCATGCTGGCGCGCGACATGTCGGCGATCCACAGGGATGCGCAGTTCGTGGTCGACGTGAAGTCCACCGGGCTGTTTGTGACCGACCCCGTGCTGCAGAAGCAGGGCGCAAAGGCGACCTATTGGAAGACCGGCCATTCCTACATGAAGCGCCGTACCCACGAAGTCGGCGCGCTCGCCGGCTTCGAGAAGTCCGGCCATTTCTTCTTCAACAAGCCGTTCGGCCGCGGCTATGACGACGGCCTCGTCTCGGCGATCGCGATCTGCGACATGCTCGACCGCGCGCCCGGAAAGTCGATGGCGGACTTGAAGGACGCGCTGCCGAAGACCTGGTCGTCGCCGACCATGTCGCCGCACTGCGCGGACGAAGCCAAATACGGCATCGTTGACCAGGTCGTGAAGCATTTCGAGGCGGCGAAGGCCAGGGGCGACAAGGTCGCGGGCCAGGCGATCCGCGACCTCGTCACCGTCAACGGCGTGCGGGTCACCTCGGAAGACGGCAGCTGGGGTCTGATCCGGGCGTCATCCAACAAGCCGGAGCTGGTGGTGGTGGTGGAAAGCCCCGTCAGCGAAAAGCGCATGCGCGACATGTTCGAGGCGATGGATTCGGTGCTGCGCACGCATCCGGAAGTGGGCGAATACAATCAGAAGATTTGAGTGATGGCGCCGCCGTCCGCGATTGCGGACGGCGGCGCCGATCGTTAGGCCGCGCGCAGCGAGCGCAGGAAGCTTTCAACTTCCGCCCTCAACCGATCTGACTGCGACGACAGGCCGTTGGCAGCGTCAAGCAATTTCGTGGCGTCCTTTCCGGCTTGGTCGGAAGCCTGGCTCACGCTCACGATGTTTGTATTGACCACGCGGGTGCCGTCGGCGGCTTGCTGGACACTGCCGGCGATTTCGCGGGTGGCGGCGCCTTGCTGGTCGACGGCCGCGGCAATCTCGCTGGAGATGCCGTCGATCTCGGCGATGGTGGTTCCGATTGCCTGGATCGCGGCCACGGCGTCGCCGGTCGCGTTCTGGATGCTCTGAACCTGCGCCGAGATTTCCTCGGTCGCTTTCGCGGTCTGGTTGGCCAACGCCTTTACTTCGCTGGCGACCACCGCAAAGCCGCGGCCGTGCTCGCCGGCGCGCGCAGCCTCGATGGTGGCGTTGAGTGCCAGCAGGTTTGTCTGGCTCGCGATGTTCTGGATGAGCGTCACGACCTCGCCGATCTTGTGGGTGCCGCTGGCGAGCCCTTCCACAACGGTGTTGGTGCGGCGTGCCTCATCGGCGGCCTTGCCGGCGATCTCGGCGGAACGCGTCACTTGCTGCGCAATGCTGCCGATCGACGCGGTAAGCTCTTCGGTAGCGGAAGCGACCGTGCCTACGTTGGTGGAGGCCTGGCTCGACGCAGCTGCCGCGGCGGCGGTCATGTTTGCGGTCTCCGCATTGCTGCGGCTCATCGACGAGGAGAGTTCCTGCATCTGACCCGCGGCAACCGCGACAGCCTCGACGATGCTGCCGATCTTGCGTTCGAATCCGGCAGCCAGGTCGCCGCGCGCGGCATCGCGATCCCTTTTGGCGTTCCGCTCGGCCTCATTGCGTTCGGCATTGGCGCGCGCCTCGGCGGCGCTGGCTGTTTCCGCTTCTGCGGTCTTCTGCGCGGTAGTCTCGAACAAATGCGACAGCGTCAGCGCGAGCCAGCCCAGCACACCGGCCTCGATCAGCAGGATGACGGCGTGCAAGACCACGCGGCCGAAGTCGGCCCCGCCGGGATAGACCGCCGCGGGCAGCACGAAATTCAGGACCAGATGATGCAGCGCGACGGCGACCGTACCCGCCAGAATCGGCCGGTAGTCGCAATAGGCGACGAGGCAGGCGAGCGCGGCGAAGAAGTACATGTGCAGGTCGATCTGCCAGGCATGTCCGGCGAGCTGGTAGGCGAACACGGACACGCCGCCCATCAGTGCCACCGCGAAGATCAGCCGGGTCGAGAGCCCGTTGCCGCTCATCCGCCACGAGGCGGTAGCGGCCAGCGCCATCGCAACCATCATCGCGGCCGGCAACGTCCAGCCCTCGCCGCGCGCCATGCCGATGGCGACGGCGATTAGAACATGCAGCCAGAGCACGGCCAGCAGCGCCTTGCTGGTGATCTCGCGCAATTTTGCCAGGTCGTCGGTCTCGATGTTCATTCCCAACCCTTCACGTCTTGAAGCAGGCGGCAATCGCTTGCGGATCGATCGCAAGCCAGGCGCCGGCGGTATGCAGCCGGGCCAGGCCGTCATGGTCATTCGGCCGCACCACCAGGATGGCGGAGATCGCGGTCGTTCTTACGATTGCTGCATCGGCGGAAGCGGCGGCGGACAGAACTTCCTGGGCACTCCACCAGGGCGGGAAGGCCACGGCGACAATCTCGGCACCTGGACGGGCCTGAAACGCGAGCGCTGCAATTGCCACCCAGCTCACGATCAGCAACGCCGTGGCGTTCAGCCAGGCAGGCCATCGCGAAGCTGAAATGGTCGTGTTCCCGTCCATTGCGCAGGACAGTAGTGGGAGGGAGCTAACTGCACGTAAATGACGGGGTTAACGAAAGGTTAGCGCCCTGCAGAACGAAAGCGGGCCGCGACTGGCGCGGCCCGCTCATACAAACGCGCTTCCGCTCGGCCTACGCCGCCGGCACCGGCAGCGCGGTCACCGACTTGATCTTCTCCATCGCAAAGCGCGAGGTGACGTTCTTCAGCGGCACGGCGCTGATCAGCTTCTTGTAGAACACGTCGTAGCTCGGCATGTCCGCCACCACGACGCGCAGCATGTAATCGACGTCGCCGGCCATGCGATAGAATTCCATTACCTCCGGCATGGCGCTGACGGCGTCGGCGAACTTGCGCAGCCAGGCTTCGGAATGGTCGGAACTCTCGACCGAGACGAACACGGAAATCCCAAGCCCGATCTTGTTCTGGTCCACCAGCGCCACCCGGCGCAGGATCACGCCGTCGGCTTCCAGCCGCTGAATGCGCTTCCAGCAGGGGGTCGAGGACAGGCCGACCCGGTCGCCGATCTCGGCGACGGACAGCGAGGCGTCCTCCTGCAGCACGGTCAGGATCTTGCGGTCGATGGCGTCGAGCCGTCGGTTGGGCTCCTGCAGCGGGACGGCGGCGGCCAGGTCAGTCATGAGAAGAATGTTCCATATGAGGGGTCAATAGACCTCATATAGAGAAAAATCTTCTCACGCAAGGCCCGTTTAGGCCGCGCTCAGGCGTTCCGCGCCGTCTGGCCTTGTCCCAAAAGGGCAATGACTTCAGCACGTTGCGGGGCCGCAAAAGCGCCCCCAAAGCTCGTGCATTTCAGCGCCGCGGCTGCCGAGGCAAAGCGGAGCGCCTCCCGCAGCTCCTGGCCTTCAGTGATGGCCAGCGCAAAGGCCCCGTGGAACACGTCGCCGGCGCCCAGGGTGTCGACGGTGTGAACGGGGAATGCCGGCGTCTCCTGCAACTGGCCTTTCTCGTCCAGCCAGATTGTGCCGCGCGGCCCGCGCGTGCCCGCCAGGAACGACTTCGTCAATTTGGCAATCTTGTGCAGCGCCTGGCCGTCGTCGCTGACGTCGGCCGTTTCCTGCAACGGCTCGCTCGAGAACACCAGATGCGTGGAGGCATTGAGCAGTCCCTCGCGCAGCGACATCGCGCGGTCGACATCGACGATGACGGGAATGCCGCGCCGGACCGCTTCCGCGCAGAGCTCGGTGCAGAACTCGGCGCAGCGGCTTTCGGTCAGAATGGCCTGGCAGTCCTCCAGCAGCGTGTCGGAATCCGGCAGCTTCACATGCCACAGTTTCGGATCGCGGAAGGTGACGATGGTACGCTCGCCGGAGGGGTCGATCATGACCGCCGAGATCGGCGTCACCAGCCCCGGCATGTGGATGAGATGTTCGGTCTCGATGCCCTCGTGCTTCATCTGTTCGAAAATGAAGCGGCTCGAGGCTTCCTTGGCATCGCCCATGGGACCGCAGATCGTCGCGCGCCCGCCGAGCCGCACGATGCCGATCGCGGCATTGAGCGCATTGCCGCCGCAGATTTCGCCGAAAGCGGTCGCGTTCTCCTTGGAACCGCGGCCGGGAACAGCGGGCGTATGAAAGGTGAGATCGCGTACCGGCATGCCGATGCATAGGATGCGCGGCGGTGTCCTCGGCGCCTTGGACTGAAAGTTCATGCGTGGATCCGTCATGTCCGCTCGAGTCCTCAGTCAATGACGCAAGGTATCGTGCGGTTCCCGCTATGCGCTGCGGCCGGTTCCGCCATGCAGCCATTGCCCGATCAGATGATGTGCGATCGCAAAGGGATGCGCGGCAAACAGGCCGTCGGGATGCTTGCGCTTGTGCATCAATTCCAGTTCGGCACGGTTGAACCAGCGCGCCTCCTCGAGCTCGTTGCGATCGACGACAATATCCTCATTGAGTGCGCGCGCGGTGCAGCCGATCATCAGCGACGACGGATAGGGCCATGGCTGCGTCATGTAATAGTTCACGTCGGTAACGCGGATACCGGATTCCTCGAAAATCTCGCGGGCCACGGCGTCCTCGATGGTTTCAGCCGCTTCGACGAAGCCGGCGAGGCACGAATACATGCCTGGCATGAACTGCTTCTGCCGGCCGAGCAGCGCCTTGTCGCCGGAACTGACGAACATGATCACGACCGGATCGGTGCGCGGAAAGTGCTCGGCCTTGCAGCTCGCGCATTCGCGCTTCCAGCCGCCTTCCTTCATCGAGGTGCGCTGTCCGCAATTGGCGCAAAAGCCATGGCGCTGATGCCAGGTGACCAGCGATTTCGCCATCGCGATCGCCGACAATTGCTCCAGCGGCACCAGGCCCTGCATCGCCATGCCGCGCAATTCTGTCACTGCAACATCATTGCGTCCGACCAGCTTCTCCGCCGCGGCTGGCGCAATGCCCATGCCGAACACCGGCGCACCGTCGCGCAAGCCGAGGAAGATCGTGCCGGGATTGGCGCCATAGTCCAGCGCCTCCTTGATCGAGAGCAGCGCGCGCGGGCCGCTGTCCTCCTGCTTCGTGACCAGCGAGTCGCGATAGACGACGTAGGCCCGGGCATTGTTCTGGCCTTCCATCGCGAACAGTTTCTCGTCGTTCATGCGCAAATGCGCGGCCCGGTCGAGCACGTGGGTGACGAAAGCAGGCTTGCCGAGCGGATATTTGTCGAATGCAGACATTTTCTTGTTCTCAACCTAGCCAGATTTTGCGCCGGATCGCGCTGATGAAATTCTGTACTTCCGCCGCGTCATGGGCGAGCGGCGGCACCACGCCCCAGACCGGGCGCGGCCAGGCCGCATCGTTCCTGCGGCGGGCAATGACGTGGACATGGAGCTGCGGCACCACATTGCCGAGGGCGGCAATGTTGAGCTTGTCGCATTTGGTGATCTCTTTCAGGGCGCGTGCGACGCGCGAGACTTCGGTCATCAGCTGTGCCTGCGAGACCTCGTCGAGGTCGATGATCTCCACCGCACCTTCGCGGCGCGGCACCAGCAGCAGCCAGGGGTAATTGGCATCCTTGATCACGAGCACGCGGCACAGCGGCAAGTCGCCGATGTCGATGGTGTCCTGGGTGAGTTTTTGGTGCAGCGACCAGGCGGCGGGCATTCTTGTTTCTCGTTGGGTTCCCTCAAGGGTCGCAGAGACGAGCCCCGCGAACAACACCCCGTCATGCCCGGCTTTGGGCCGGGCATCCACGCCTTTTTGCATGGCCGCGGGTGGTCGGGATAGGGCCGCTATCCCGCTTGCTTTCCCGACCTTTTGGCCCCAAATAGGGACCGGGAGATTGGCGGTGGACGAGCCACTCGCCAACCGGGTCAGGTCCGGAAGGAAGCAGCCCTAACGAGGTCCGGATCGGGTCGCTCGTCAGTCTCCTACCTGTTTTTCCAAGCGAATCGCGCGGGAAGTGGGCCCGATGCCCGTCCTGCGCGCGCCTTTCCGCAATCAGGCCGTTCGAGAGATTTTCAATTGCGGATCGACCGATGACCGATGCTGGTGCTCCCCCTCCCGAGGATCAGGGCGGCTTCGACCTCGGCGGCGCGCCTGACGCGGCCAAACCCTATCGCGTGCTGGCGCGCAAATACCGCCCCTCGAATTTCGACGATCTGATCGGCCAGGAGGCGATGGTCCGCACCGTCTCGAATGCGTTCGAGACCGGGCGCATTCCGCAGGCCTGGATTCTCACGGGCGTGCGCGGCGTCGGCAAGACCACCACCGCCCGCATTCTCGCCCGCGCACTGAACTACGAATTACCCGACGGCTCGGTGAAGGGCCCGACCATCGCCATGCCCAAACTCGGCGTACATTGCCAGGCGATCATGGAAAGCCGGCACATGGACGTGCTGGAGATGGACGCGGCCTCGCACACCGGCGTCGACGACGTGCGCCAGATCAACGACAGCGTGCGCTATGCGCCGGCGAGCGCGCGCTACAAGGTCTACATCATCGACGAAGTCCACATGCTCTCGACGGCGGCGTTCAACGCCTTCCTGAAGACGCTGGAGGAGCCGCCCGAGCACGCCAAGTTCGTGTTCGCCACCACGGAAATCCGCAAGGTGCCGGTCACGGTGCTGTCGCGCTGCCAGCGCTTCGACCTGCGCCGCGTCGAGGCCGATGTGCTGATGGGGCATCTGTCCAACATCGCGAAGAAGGAGGGCGTCGAGGTCGAGCAGGAAGCGCTCGGCATCATCGCCCGCGCCGCCGAAGGCTCGGTGCGCGACTCGCTCTCGCTGTTCGACCAAGCGATTGCGCACGCGGCCGGGGCCGTGCGCGCCGATGCCGTGCGGCAAATGCTCGGACTTGCCGACCGCACCCGTGTCATTGATCTGTTCGAGAAACTCGCCAGCGGCGATATCGTCAGCGCCTTCAAGGAATTTCGCGAGCAGTACGATGTCGGAGCCGACCCGATCGTGGTGCTGTCCGACCTCGCCGAATTCGTCAACTTCGTCACCCGCGTCAAGGTCGTGCCGGGCACCGCCGACAACGTCGCATTCGGCGAGACCGAGCGCGTGCGGGCGCGCGAATTCGCGGCGAAGCTGTCGATGCGCGTGCTGTCGCGGATGTGGCAGATGCTGCTCAAGGGCATCGCCGAAGTGCAGACGGCGACGCGTCCGGCCGCCGCCGCCGAAATGGTGCTGGTGCGCATCGCCTATGTCGCCGACCTGCCGACGCCGGACGAGGCGATCCGCATGATCGAGCAGGGCGGCGGAGCGGCGCCGGTGGTGTCGGGTAACAGCGCGCCGCGCGGGGCGCCGGCCTCGACGGTGTCGGCGATGCCGTCTGCGCCGGTCCGTGCGCCGGTGTCCGCACCGCGGGCGAGTGCGGAAGCCCGCACGCAGCCGATGGCGAGCGGCGAGCCGCAATCCGCACCCGCACTGCGCATCTCCAGTTTTCCGCAACTGATTGCGCTCGCCGGCGAGAAGCGCGATCTCCTGACCAAGGCCGCGCTGGAAGCCGACATGCGGCTGGTGCGCATCGAGGATGGTCGTCTCGAGATCGCGCTGGAGCCCAACGCCTCGCGCGGCCTCGTCAACGATCTGTCGCGCAAGCTCGAGCTATGGACCGGCCGGCGCTGGACCGTGATCGTTTCGAATGAAGCGGGCCAGCCGACCGTGCGCTCGCAAAATCTTGCCGAGAAGAGCGCGCGCGAGCGCGCGGCTGAAGCCGATCCGCGCGTGCAGGAGGTGCTTGCGCGCTTTCCCGGCACCAAGGTCGTTGAAGTCCGCCGCCTTGCCGCGGAGCCGCCGGAATCCGATCTTATTGCTGATGATTCCGCGGAAATGCCAGACGGCGACGACGATTGATCTGACAAGGAAAGAGCAATGGCTGATTTTCTCGGCATGGTGAAGCAGGCCGCGCAGCTGCAGTCGAAGATGCAGGCGATGCAGGACGAGCTCGGCAATATCGAGGTCGAGGGCATTTCCGGCGGCGGGATGGTGTCGGTGCGCATGACCGCGAAAATGGAAGTGAAGGCGGTGAAGATCGATCCGTCGCTGCTGAAGGCGGAGGAGCGCGAGATCGTCGAGGACCTGGTGGTTACCGCGATCAACGATGCCAGGCGCAAGGCGGAATCGGCGATGCAGGAGAAGATGCAGTCGCTGGCAGGCGGGCTCGGCCTGCCGCCGGGGATGCTCGGGGGTCTTGGTTCCTGACCCATGCCCGCGGTCGCCGGTCCCGAGATCGAACGCCTGATCCAGCTGCTTGCGCGCCTGCCGGGGCTTGGTCCCCGTTCGGCACGGCGTGCGGCGCTGCACCTGATCAAGAAGCGCGAGGCGCTGATGACGCCGCTCGCCTCCGCCCTGCAGGTTGCGATCGAAAAGATCCAGGTCTGCAAGACCTGCGGCAATATCGACACGCAAAATCCCTGCACGGTCTGTACCGATCCGCGCCGCGATCCCTCGATCATCGTCGTCATCGCCGACGTCGCCGATCTCTGGGCGCTGGAGCGCGCCAATGCCACGAGCGGCCGCTATCACGTGCTCGGCGGCACGCTGTCGCCGCTCGACGGCGTCGGCCCGCAGGATCTCTCCATCGACGCGCTGGTGGCCCACGCACATGCGGACGAGGTCAAGGAGGTCGTGCTGGCGCTGAACGCCACCGTCGACGGCCAGACCACCGCGCATTACATCACCGATCTCCTGCAGGATGCCAATGTGCGGGTGACGCGGCTCGCCCATGGCGTGCCGGTCGGCGGGGAGCTTGATTATCTCGACGAAGGTACGCTATCGGCTGCCATGCGGCAGCGAACGCTGTTCTGATTCTTCACATACACGGAACTGGAAATGACGAAACGACGATTCGCCGAGCGTTTGGGTTTTGCGATGATTCTTGCGGTGGCGTTCGCGGCGCCTGCCGCTTCGGCCCAGTCCGCCCAGCAGGCGGAGCCTGCGCCGGCAAAGCCAGGCAAGTTGATCAATGCCGGCGACGTCCTTTCCGGCGAGCTCACCACCATCAAGTCGCGCAGGCGCGGCAAGGCGGCGACCTACCAGATCACCTCGGAGCCGCGGCGGCTGCCGCCGCCGAACGGGCTGTGCAATCTCGAGACCGGCCCCGAAACCTTCCAGCTCGTCACCACCAGCGACGCGCAGGCGGCGCAGCTGAAGGGATTCATCGGCAAGTCCATCTCCGTGAAGGTGGACGAAGTGTCCTGCGCCCAGGCCGCGGGACAAATGACCGAGGCCATCGTCACCAAATGGAGCGTGGTGAAGTAGTATTCCCTGTCGTCCCTGCGAACGCAGGGACCCATAACCATAGTTGTTCGTTTTGTGCCGGGCCGTTGCTCCAACACGCTCAACAACAGTCGCCTGTGGTTATGGGTCCCGGCTCGCGCTTCGCTTGGCCGGGACGACAGGGAGTTAGACCTTCACCGGTCCTAGCGCTTCGTAATGTCCGCGCTTCTGCAACCAGGCCAGCAGCAGCAGGCTGGGCAGCGCGACCAGGACCGAGATGAGGAAGAACAGCGGCCAGCCGGTTGCCGCCGCCACATAGCCCGCGCCCGAGGAAAGATAGGTGCGCCCGACCGCCGACAGCGCGGTGAGGAGCGCGTACTGCGTCGCCGTGTGCAGCGGGTTCTGGCACAGCGCCGAGAGGTAGGCGACGAAGATCACGGTGCCGATCGCGCCGGTGAAATTCTCCACGGAGATCGCGAGCGCCAGCGCCCATTGATTGACCCCGACATGGGCGAGCCAGGCGAACGCCAGGTTGGAGATCGCCTGCAACGCGCCGCCGATCCACAGACTCGCGACCAGCGAATAACGCCGCGCCACATAGCCGCCGGCGAAGCCGCCGATCAGGGTCGCGGCAAGCCCGACGCCCTTGACGATGGCGGCGTAGTCGTTGCGGGTGAAGCCGAGGTCGATCACGAACGGCGCGGTCATGGTGCCGGAGAACGCATCGGTGAACTTGTAGAGCACCACGAAGGCGAGCGCCGTCAGCGCATCCTTTCGGGTCAGGAACTCCGAGAAGGCGCCGATGGCCGCGTGCAGGACGCGGGAGAAAGCACTCTCCGAACGGGTCGCAGCTTCCGCGCGGACGGATTGCTCGGGCTCGGTGGCGGCGAGGGCGGTGATGGTGCCGATCAGCACCAGCGCGGCCATGGTCATATAGCCCCACATCCACGCCGAGGTGCGTCCGATGCCGGTGGATTCGAACGCGGTCACCAGGAACAGCACGCCGGCGGTCGAGACCAGCATGCCGATCCGGTAGGCCGCGACATAGGACGCCATCCCCGCGGCCTGCTCGTTCTCCGGCAGGCTTTCGACGCGGAAGGCGTCGACCACGATGTCCTGCGTCGCCGACATCATCGCGACCAGCAGCGCGCCGAGCGCCACGAACAGCGGCGAGCGCGCCGGGTCGGTCAGCGCCAGCAGCAGGATCGCGCCGATCAGCAGCAATTGCGAGAATACAAGCCAGCCGCGGCGTCTCCCGAAGGCGCGCGTGAAAAACGGTACGTGCAACGCGTCCACCAGCGGCGCCCAGATGAATTTCAGCGTGTAGGGCGTGCCGACCAGCGCGAACAGGCCGATGGTGCCGAGGTCGACGCCGGCTTCCCGCATCCACACCAGCAGCGTCGAACCCGACAGCGCCAGCGGCAACCCGGAGGAAAAGCCGAGCAGCAGCACGATCAGCACCCGCGGCTGCAGGTAGACGGTGAGGCTTTCGCGCCAGGAGGTGGAGGCGGGGGAGGTGGCTTCAGGGGTGGTCATGGGACCGTTGGTAGCAGATTCTCTGAGGAATCGTAGGATGGGTAGAGCGAAGCGAAACCCATCACCTTGCCGGGAAATGATGGGTTTCGCTTCGCTCTACGCATCCTGCGGCGCCAAGCCTACTCCCCCGCCTGCAATTTCCGCGAGGGCAGCGGAAACAGCTCCGCCGCGCCCTTCACCAGCCGCGGCGTCTCGGCCGGCTCCTTGGAAAAATCCAGTTCCTCGATCCGCCCGGCGCGCTTTTCGATCTTGTCGGCGGAGATCAGGATCTGGCGGACGTCCTCGTTGACGTCGCCGAAATGCTTCTGCAGCTTCATCACGCGATCGCGCAGGCGGCCGAGATCGTCGCCGAGATGCATCACCTCGTTGCGGATCTGGTCGGCGGCGTCGCGAATGCGGGCGTCCTTCAGGATCTGCTGCATCACCTGGATCGCCAGCATCAGCAGCGAGGGCGACACCAGCACGACGCGGGCGCGATAGGCTTTCTGGATGACGTCGTCGAATCCGTCGTGGATTTCGGCATAGACCGATTCCGACGGCACGAACATCAGGGCGGTGTCCTGCGTTTCGCCGGGAACCAGATACTTCTCCGCGATGTCGCCGACGTGCTTCATGATGTCTCCGCGCAGCCGTTGCGCGGCCACGCGGCGCTCTTCGTCGGAGCGCGCATCGTGCAGCGCGGTCATCGCTTCCAGCGGAAATTTTGCGTCGATACACAGCGGACGCTGGTCGGGCAGGAACACCACGCAGTCCGGCCGTTTTCCGGTGGTGAGCGTGAACTGGAATTCGTACGACCCCTTCGGCATGCCGTCCTGGACGATCGCCTCCATCCGCGCCTGCCCGAAGGCGCCGCGCGACTGCTTGTTGGCGAGCACGTCACGCAAGGTCGTCACCTGCGTCGTCAGGTCGGTGAGGTTCCTGTGGGCATTGTCGATGATGCCGAGCCGCTCATGCAGCTTGCGGAGTGAGTCCATCGTGTTGCGTGTGGTCGCTTCCATCGACTGGCCGACGCGGTGGGTCACGGAGTCGAGCCGCTCGTTGACGGCGCGCGCCATCTCGGCCTGACGGCCTGCCAGCGCCTGCGCCATGGCGTCGGCCCGGCCGGTCTGCTCGCTCTGCGCCCGCAGGATGTCGGAAAGCCGCTCTTCCAGTTCGTCCGCGCGGATCGCCTGCGCCATCGCCAGTTCCGCGCCGCGCCGGCCTGACTTCGCGACCACGATCACCAGCATCGTCAGCAGGACAAGCGCGAGCGCGCTGATGCCGATCAGGCCGTCAGCGACGCGGACCGGCCAGTCGCCGATCAGGAAGAGAATCTCGTTCATGCCGCTATGTAACCCGATTCGCGGGCTGGCGCGAACGAAGAGGGAACATATATAGTTAACAGCGGGCTGATTTTCGTGGTTAACGCCGCCCCAAAAATCATGGTTAGCAGCGCGTTAACGCGTTCCCGCTCGCATTGACCCCGGCAAATCAAGCGCTTAAATCGCCCGTCATGGCCATCAGAGAGATCATCATCCTGCCGGACAAGCAGTTGCGGCTGGTGTCGAAGCCGGTCGAGAAGGTGACCGCGGAAATCCGCAAGCTCGCCGACGACATGCTCGAGACCATGTACGACGCGCCCGGCATCGGCCTCGCCGCGATCCAGGTCGCGCAGCCCTTGCGGCTGATCACCATGGATCTGGCCAAGCGCGACGAGAACGGCGAGAGCACGCCGAGGCCGCGCGTCTTCATCAATCCGGAGATCGTTGCGCGTTCCGAGGAGTTGTCGGTTTACGAGGAGGGTTGTCTCTCGATCCCCGAATATTACGAGGAGGTCGAGCGCCCCGCGCGGGTGCGGGTGCGCTTCACCGATCTCGACGGCAAGGTGCTCGAGGAGGACGCCGAAGGACTCTACGCCACCTGCATCCAGCACGAGATCGATCACCTCAACGGCGTGCTGTTCGTCGATTATCTCTCCAAGCTCAAGCGCGACCGCGTGCTGAAGAAGTTCACCAAGGCGGCGAAGCGGGCGGGGGAGTAGAATCTCCCTCATGGCCGGGCAAAAGCGCGAAGCGCGTCTTTGCGCCAAATGACCCGGGCATCCACGACTTCATCGCGGGGCCAAGACGTGGATAGCCGGGACAAGCCCGGACATGACGAGTAATTTAGAGCTGTTGCAGGACATCTCCAACGCATGCCGCTTCGCCTGATCTTCATGGGCACGCCCGATTTCGCGGTGCCGACGCTGCTCGAACTCGTCGCCCATGGCCACGAGATATCAGCCGTCTACACCCGCGCGCCGAAGCCGGCGGGGCGCGGCATGAAATTGCAGGCGAGCCCCGTCGAGCAGGAGGCGCGCCGGCTCGGTATTCCCGTGCTGACGCCGGCCACGCTGAAGACGGAAGAGGCGCAGGCGGAATTCCGCGCACACGACGCCGATGCCGCCGTGGTCGTCGCCTACGGCATGATCTTGCCGCAGGCCATCCTCGACGCGCCGAAACTCGGCTGCTTCAACCTGCACGGCTCGCTGCTGCCGCGCTGGCGGGGCGCCGCGCCCATCAACCGCGCTGTGATGTCCGGCGATGCCGAGACCGGCGTGATGGTGATGAAGATGGATGTCGGCCTCGACACCGGCGACGTCGCCATGGCCGAGCGGCTGGCCATCACCGACAAAATGACCGCCTCCGACGTGCACGACGCGCTGGCGCGGCTCGGTGCCGACCTGATGGTGCGCGCGATGGCCGCGCTGGAGCGCGGTGCGCTGCAGTTGACGAAGCAGGCCGAGCTTGGCGTCACCTACGCCGCCAAGATCGACAAGGCCGAGGCGAAGATCGACTGGAGCAAGCCGGCGCCCGCGGTGCTGCGGCACATTCACGGCCTGTCGCCGTTCCCCGGCGCATGGAGCGAGGTGACGGTCGATGGCGAGGCGGTGCGCGTCAAGGTCCTGCGCTGCGAACCTGCCAGGGGTTCGGGCGCGCCCGGCATGTTGCTCGACGACCAACTCACCATCGCCTGCGGCGACGGCGCGATCCGCATCGTCGAGTTGCAGCGCGCCGGCAAGGCGCCGATGAAGGCGGCGGAGTTCCTGCGCGGCACGCCGCTGAAGCCCGGGCTGCGATTCTCCTGATGCCCCGCTACAAGCTCACCATCGAGTATGACGGCGCGCCGTTTGCGGGATGGCAGCTGCAGCCCGATCACCCAACGGTACAGGGCGCGCTGGAAGCCGCGGTCAAGGCGACCTGCGGCGAGGAGGTGCGCGTTCACGGCTCCGGTCGCACCGATGCCGGGGTGCATGCGCTCGGCCAGGTCGCGCATTGCGACATCGCAAAACCGTTCACGGCAAGCCGGCTGCGCGATGCGCTCAATGCGCATCTGCGCCCGCATCCGGTGGCCGTGCTTTCGGCGGAAATCGTGCCCGGCGATTTCGAGGCTCGGTTTTCCGCGATCAGGCGCCACTACCTCTATCGCATCGCCAATACGCGCGCCAACCTCGCACTCGATGTCGGGCGGATCTGGCGCGTGCCGCGGCAGCTCGACAGCGACGCCATGCATGCGGCCGCGCAGCGCCTGCTCGGCAAACACGATTTCACGACTTTTCGCGACACCGAATGCCAGGCGAAATCGCCGGAGAAGACGCTCGACCAGCTCGACGTGATCCGCGACGGTGCCGAGATCAGGATCGTCACCTCGGCGCGCTCGTTCCTGCACAGCCAGGTGCGCTCGATGGTGGGCTCGCTGGTCTGGGTCGGCGAAGGCCGCTGGAGCGCCGACGACCTGGCCGCCGCGCTCGCCGCCCGGAGTCGCGCCGCCTGCGGGCCGGTCGCGCCGCCGGAAGGGCTGTACCTGGTGCGGGTGGATTACGAGGCGAAGTAGCGGTCGAGTATCCCGCGATAAACTTTCGTCAGCTTTTCCAGATCGGCCACCGGCGTCCGTTCGTCGACCTGATGCATGGTCTGGCCGACCAGGCCGAACTCGATCACGGGGCAGTAGCTGGAGATGAACCGCGCATCCGAGGTGCCGCCGCTGGTGGAGAGCTCGGGCTTGCGCCCCGTCACTTCCTCGATGGCGGCCACCGCGAGGTCGGTGAACGGTCCGGGCTTGGTCACGAACACGTTCGAGTTCGACGGCTCCCAGACGATGCGGGCCTTGATGCGGTTGCCGCAGGCTTTCGCCAGCCGGGCGTCGACGAGGTCGCGCAGGCTCTGTTGCGTGTGCAGGTCGTTGTAGCGGATGTTGAATTTTGCCCGCGCATGGCCGGGGATGACATTGCCAGCAGTATTGCCGACGTCCACGGAGGTGAATTCCAGGTTGGAAGCCTGGAACTGGGCGCTGCCATGATCGAGCGGCTCGTCGGAGAGCGCCACGATCAGCCGCGAAATATCCGGCACCGGGTTGGAAGCGCGATGCGGATAGGCGACATGGCCCTGCACGCCGTCGACATAAAGAGTGCCGGATTGCGAGCCGCGGCGGCCGACCTTGATGCAGTCGCCGAGCACCTCGACGTTGGAGGGCTCGCCGAGCACGCAATGGTCGAATTTTTCGCCGCGTGCGGCCACCCATTGCAGCAGCTTGATGGTGCCGTTGACGGAGATGTCCTCCTCGTCGCCGGTGATCAGGAAGGAGATCGATCCCCTTCCGTCTTTTTGCGGCTTGCCGCCGTTGTCGCGCAGAAATTGCAGCACCGCCGCGACGCTGCAGGCAATGCCGCCCTTCATGTCAACCGCGCCGCGGCCGTACAGCACGCCGTCCTTCACCTCGCCCGCGAACGCGCCATGCGTCCACGCGCTCTCGTCGCCGGCCGGCACCACGTCGGTATGGCCGGCAAAGGTGATGTGCGGCGCCTCGCTGCCGATCCGCGCATAGAGATTGTCGATGTCGGCGGTGCCGGGCTCGCCAAAGGTGACGCGATGCGTCTCGAAGCCGGCCTCTTTCAGAACAGTTTCGAGAACGCCCAGCGCTCCGGCGTCGGCCGGGGTTACGGATGGGCAGCGAAGAAGGGATTGGGCAATCGAGAGGGCATCGGTCATGTCATCCGCTTAACACGCATGGCCGGCGGTGGGCTAGCTGTGTGCGGAACCATTTCGATCTCGCTGTCCTGGCTCCACGGCGTCGTCGCGCGCAGCCGGGCCCGCTCGGAGCGAAGGCGCATCTGTTCCTTGCCGAGCGGATCGGGGCCGTATCGGTTGGACCATTTCGTGCCGCGCAGGAAATACAGTTCGACGAAGCCCCAGAGCATGAGCAGGAGCACGATCACGCCGGGGATCATCATGAAATACGAGTCGGGAAGTTGATCCGAGAAATGGTTGAAGAGCTGGGGAGAGGCAAAGAACGGCAGCATCCACCAGGCGCTCTTGTCGCGGTCGTGCAGCCGCTTGATCGAGGTTGCGAGGAATATCCAGACGAGCAGCACCAGGCCGATGGCCCTGACCAGCAGCATCGGCAGCTCGGCATGAGATAGTGCCTGCCAGGCATCCGGATCGAATACGATGAAGATGTCATCGAGATCGAAGGAAAGCGAGAGCTTGCCGCTGTCGGCAGCGACGCCCATGGCATGCGCCACGAAGTCGATCTTCAGGGCGAGATAGACGAGCCCCACGAAGACCATCATGAAGGCCAGGATGGCCGGCCCCGCCAGCCAGTATTTGGCGCGGTTGATGCGGCCCTTGAAGCCGAACAGGTACCAGGTCCAGTCCATGACGGATCGCTCCGGGCGGCGGTGGCCGCCCGGTCCTTGGTCGGATGGAACCGGCGCGGGGTTCGATCAGTCGCGCAGCAGCTCATTGATGCTGGTCTTGGCGCGGGTGCGCTCGTCGACGCGCTTGACGATCACGGCGCAGGCGGTAGCAGGGCCCGGCTGGCCGTTCTTCAGTGGTTTGGCGGGCAGGGTGCCGGGCACCACGACCGAGTATTCCGGCACCTCGCCGATGAAGGTTTCGCCGGTCTCGCGGTCGACGATCTTGGTGGAGGCGCCGAGGAACACGCCCATCGCCAGCACCGCGCCCTTGCGCACGATCACGCCTTCGGCAACTTCGCTGCGCGCGCCGATGAAGCAATCGTCCTCGACGATCACGGGCTCGGCCTGCAGCGGCTCGAGTACGCCGCCGATGCCGACGCCGCCGGAAATGTGCACGCGCTTGCCGATCTGCGCGCAGGAGCCGACCGTGGACCAGGTGTCGATCATGGTCGCTTCATCGACATAGGCGCCGAGATTGACGAAGGACGGCATCAGCACGACGTTGCGGGCGATGAAGGCCGAGCGACGCACGATCGCGCCGGGCACGGCGCGAAACCCCGCGTCGCGAAAACGGTTCTCGCCCCAGCCCTCGAACTTCGACGGCACCTTGTCCCACCACGACGCCTTGCCGGGACCGCCGGCGATCTGGCCCATGTCGTTGAGACGGAACGACAGCAGCACCGCCTTCTTCAGCCACTGGTTGACCTTCCACTTGCCGCTCGTTTCGCGCACGGCGACGCGCGCCTCGCCCTTGTCGAGCAACTCCAGCGCCGAATCGACGGCGTCGCGGACCTCGCCCTTGGTCGCGGTCGAAATGCCCTCGCGGGCGTCGAACGCGGCGTTGACGGTGGTTTCGAGGGCGGCGAGGGACATGGGTGTTTCCTGGGGTGCAGCGGGCGGGTTCGAGGGCTTTTTCGGGAAATGGCAGTAAGGAGTCAAGGCGTGTGACGGCAAGTGCGTCATTCTCAACTGTCGTCCCCGCGTACGCGGGGAACCATAACCACAGGGAGTAGTCTTGCGAAGGCTGAAGCTCCAACTCATTCCAACAATATGCCCCTGTGGTTATGGGTCCCTGCTTTCGCAGGGACGACCGCGGAGAGCTAGATCAGCCGCTGCAAGAACCCGGTCAGATCGTCGGTAACGTGATCGACGTGGCCGGCATCGTGGCCTTCCAGCTCCCAGTCCTCGCGAACCACTTCCCTGGTGCCGTCGGGCACCACCAGCACGGTGGTCATGCCGAGCCGGTGCGGCACCTCGAGATTGCGCGCGAGATCCTCGAACATCGCCGACCGCGACGGATCGACGCCGTGCAGGCCGAGGAATCGCTGATAGGTCTGCGGCGCCGGCTTTGGTTCGAGCTCGGCGGCGATGATGTCGAACACCGCGTCGAAATGCCCCGTCAGCCCGAGGCGATCCAGCACCGCATCGACATGGTCGACCGATCCGTTGGTGAGGATGAGCTTCCTGCCGGGCAGCCTGGCGATCGCGGCGCCCATAACCGGATTGGGCTCCAGCGGCGAGTGGTCGATCCTGTGCACGTAGGCCAGAAAGTCGTCGGCGCTGATGCCGTGCTCGGTCATCATGCCGCGCATGGTGGTGCCGTAGCGGCGGTAGTAGTCCTTCTGGATACGGCGCGCTTCTTCCGCCGACACCTTGAGGAAATCGGCCACGAACTCGCCGATCCGCGCATCGACCTGCTGCCACAGATTGACGTGGTGCGGATACAGCGTGTTGTCGAGGTCGAACACCCAGGTGTCGACATGGTCGAAGCCGCGGCTAGTCATTCTGTCGTCCCGGCGCAAGCCGGTACCCATACGCCGCGGCAGATGTCGGAGTGCACGCGCGGAGTTGCCTTTGCTTGTGGTGAAACCGAAGCCAATACCTTCATCCTGTGGTTATGGGCCCCGGCCTTCGCCGGGGCGACGAATATTCATGGCATCGCAAAGCGCAGCGTCTTGCCGCCGGCGCTCATGTCGACCGCGGCAAAGCCCGCGGCGGAAAGCCCGCGCGTGCCGCAATCGCCCTGTTCGTTGATCTCGAACTTGGTTTCGCGGGTGCAGAGCTGCGTGGTGCCGCCCCAGTTCAGCGCCTTGTCCTTGTGCTTCACCGCGCGATTGTCGTTGTCGACCGCCTCGGCAAAGCTGAAGATCTGTTTCGGCTGGCCGGTTACGTCGGGATGCAGGCATTTGCCGGGGTCGATGCGATACCAGCCGCGGCTGGTGACGGTCTTGCCGTCATCGGTCGCCACCGCCGCCATGATCTTGTGCGGCGTATCGTTGCACCAGGTAAGCCCCGTGGCGGAAGGCGACTGCACCGCCTCGATCAGCCTGGTGAAGAAGTTCGGCTGCTGCACCGCGTCCGCATTGAGCCCGCGGCTCTTCAGGAACGCATTGAGTGCGGCTTGCGTCTTCGGCCCGTCGGTGCCGTCGATCGGGGAGGCGTCGTAGCCGGCGACGACCAAGAGCCGCTGGATGCCGGCCAGCCGCGCCTGTTCATCGTCATATTCGGCGTCCTCAGCCAGATAGGCGATGAGATGGCCGTCGTCGCCCTGCGTCGGATGAACCTGCGTGAACGGCGCAGGCGTCTGCCCGGTGCGGCATTGCCGCGCCGCCGCGATGACGAAGTTCTGCTCGGCGATGCAGAGCGTGTCGGCGCCGCCCTGCGGGGCCGGTGAAGAGCCGTACAATCCGAGGGCTCGTGCATGCAGCAGGATGCGGTCTGCGGTCAGCGTGCCCTGCGCCACCACCCGGCAGCCGGCGGGATCGATCCGGAACCAGCCGCGCGTGGCGGTCGCCGATTGATGGTCGATGCCGAGGGCGACCTCGACCACATAGCTCATGCGGTTGCAGAGCTTCAGGTCGGCATGTGCGGGCGCGGACGAGACGACGACGGAGATGACCGCCGCCGGCAACGAAAGCACGGTGCGCCGCGCGTAACGGCGCATCCGGGCGCGAAAGCTGCGCCTGTCGATGGGGGCTTTCGTCGAGCCTGTCACTTGTGGATCAGCGTGCCGGTGCCCTGATTCGTGAACAGCTCCAGCAATACCGCATGTTGCGTCTTGCCGTCGATGATGACGACGCCCTGCACGCCCTGCTCCAGCGCATAGATGCAGGTCTCGACCTTCGGGATCATGCCGCCGGAAATGGTGCCGTCGGCGATAAGTTTTCGCGCGTCCTTGACCGAAAGTTCGGGGATCAGCTTCTTCGACTTGTCGAGCACGCCGGGCACGTCGGTGAGCAGCAGCAGGCGCTTGGCCTTGAGCGCGCCGGCGACCGCACCGGCAAAGGTGTCGGCATTGACGTTGAGCGTCTGCCCGTCGGCCGAAGTCGCCAGCGGCGCCAGCACGGGGATCAGCTCATGGCCGATCAGCTGGTTGAGCAGCGTCAGGTCCACCTTCTCGGGATCGCCGACGAAG
>CAZDEZ010000005.1:2504-108102 GCA_964504705.1 uncultured Bradyrhizobium sp. | reverse complement strand
GGGGCGCACTGCGGGGCCGGCGGCGGGCGCCGCCGAATCGGCGGGACGGGCATTGGCGCGCCGGAAGCTGTCGCGGGCGCTGGAACCGCCGCCGCGGGCGTCGCGGGCACGCTGGGCGGCTTCCGATTCGACCTTGCGGACGGCTTCCTCCAGCGACAGCCGCTCGCGGGTGATCTCGGACTCGCTCAAGGGAGGATCGACGCTGCGCAGCTGCTGGATCAGCGCGGCGCGGGCCCGCTCGTAGAGCGCACGGCGGCTCTCGCCGGGAGCGCTGGGGTCCAGGCCGGCAATAGCGCGAGCGATCAGCGGGTAGTAGTCAGCCATACTCTCTTCAATGCGGGCTTTCCGGTAACATCCCGTTAAGCCTCAAAGGGGTTCTGGACCAGGATAGTATCCTCGCGTTCGGGGCTGGTGGAAAGCAGAGCAATCGGGCATCCCACCAATTCCTCGACCCTGCGAACATATTTAATGGCCTGGGCCGGCAAATCCGCCCAGGAACGGGCGTTGGCGGTCGGCTCCTTCCAGCCCTCGATGGTCTCGTAGATCGGCTCGACCCGGGCCTGCGCACCCTCGCCGGCCGGCAGGTGGTCGATCTCCTTGCCGTCCAGCCGATAGCCGGTGCAGACCTCGATGGTGTCGAAGCCGTCGAGGATGTCGAGCTTGGTCAGCGCCAATCCGGAGATGCCGCTGGTGCGGACGGTCTGGCGCACCAGCGCCGCATCGAACCAGCCGCAGCGGCGCGGCCGGCCGGTATTGGTGCCGAACTCGCGACCGCGCTCGCCGATCTTGCGGCCGATCTCGTTGTCCTGCTCGGTCGGGAACGGACCCTCGCCGACCCTCGTTGTGTAGGCCTTGCAGATGCCGAGCACGTAGCCGACCGCGCCGGGGCCGAGGCCCGTGCCGGTCGCCGCCTGCGCCGCCACCGTGTTGGACGAGGTGACGTAGGGGTAGGTACCGTGATCGACGTCGAGCAACGCGCCCTGCGCGCCCTCGAACAGGATACGTTTGCCTTCGCGGCGCTTGAGGTCGAGCAGGTGCCACACCGTATCGGCATAGGGCAGAAGCTGCGGGGCCATCGCGGTGAGTTCCTGCACGATCGGAGCGCCATCGAATTCGGGCAGGTTGAGGCCGCGGCGCAGCGCGTTGTGATGCGCCAGCAGGCGATCGACCTTGTGCGGCAGCGTCTGCGGGTCGGCGAGATCCATCAGGCGAATGGCGCGGCGGCCGACCTTGTCCTCGTAGGCCGGGCCGATGCCGCGGCGCGTGGTGCCGATCGCGGTGCCGGAATTGGAGGACTCGCGCAGCGAGTCGAGCTCGCGATGCAGCGGCAGGATCAGCGTGACGTTCTCGGCGATGCGCAGATTATCGGGGCTGACGGCGACGCCCTGCCCCCTCAGGCGCTTCACTTCGTCGAGGAACGCGGCGGGATCGAACACCACGCCGTTGCCGATCACGGCAAGCTTGGACGGCCGCAGCACGCCGGAGGGCAGCAGCGCGAGCTTGTAGGTCGCACCGTTGATGACCAGCGTATGGCCGGCGTTATGGCCGCCCTGGAAGCGCACGACGATGTCGGCCTGTTCCGATAACCAGTCGACGATCTTGCCCTTCCCTTCGTCGCCCCACTGGGCGCCGACGACGACAACATTGGCCATTTGCGAAAGTCCAATCCTTCAGGCTTCAGAGAATGGGGCGCGGTTGCCGGACGAGAGGTCCCCGTCTTGTCCGAAAGGTGCGTCGCGCACCCGGCCGGAGCGCGTCCCCAAAAGGGCGGTCGGCGGGCATCCCTCCGGATAAAGGAAGCGGGCTGTCTAGGCAAGCAGGATCGGGGCATTCGGGGCTTACCAAATAGTCATCAAGCCATTGATATCCCCTGAAAATCCGTTCATGGGCGGGGGCCGGCCCACCGCAGGTTCGCCGCAACGCGGCCACTGCGCGACAACGGAAGCGTTGATTGCGCCGCCGATTGGCGGAATCATGCCGGACGGCCGGTATTTCAGCGACCGGTGGGGGGCCTTTGCAGATGCCCAAGACAACGCCCGCAACGACCGCGCTGCGCAAGCTCGGCATCGCTTTCAAGCTGCACACCTATGTCTACGATTCCACCGCCGAGCATATCGGCCTGCAGGCGGCGGAGGCGCTCGACGTGGAGCCGAACCGCGTGCTCAAGACGCTGATGGTGGAGGTGGACGGCAGCCCGGTCTGCGTCGTGGTGCCCGCCGACAGCGAGGTCAGCATGAAGAAGCTTGCGGCCGCCATGGACGCCAAGGCGGCGAAGATGATGCAGCCCTCCGATGCCGAGCGCATCACCGGCTACCATGTCGGCGGCATCAGCCCGTTCGGGCAAAGGAAGAAGGTTCCCGTCGCCATCGACCGGACGGCGCTGACCCACACCACCGTGTTCGTCAACGGCGGCCAGCGCGGCCTGCAGATCGAAATCGATCCGAACGACGCCGCGATCGCCGCGGGCGCCGTGACGCATGCGCTGACGGCGTAGTTGCCGACGATTTATCCTTCGTCGTGCGAGGCGCCACGGCCCCGCGCATACACGCAATGCGTCTGCCCCATTGATGGAGCCGAAAAATCCGTGTCACTGGCAGGGGCCGGGTGAGAATTCCGGCCCGGCCTGCCGCCGGGCCGGGCTCGCGCCCGCACGAACCGGGCCTTCGAATGTCTGCCTCCGAAACCGCCGCACGTCGCTCGCCGCTGCGCTGGATCGCCAACCAGCCGTATCTCTTGCTGTCCATCACCGCGCTGTGCTGGGCCGGCAATGCCGTGGTCGGCAAGCTCGCGGCCGGCCACATTCCGCCGGTGACGCTGTCGTTCCTGCGCTGGTTCTTCGCCTTCCTGATCGTGCTGCCGCTGTCGTGGAAATACCTGGTGCAGGACTGGAACGCGATCCCCGGCCGGCTTGGCGTCATGGTCGTGCTGTCGGTCACCGGCATCGGCGCCTTCAACACCATGCAATACTGGTCGCTGGAGCATACGCAAGCCATCAACACGCTGCTGCTGCAGCCGGCAGCGCCGCTGTTCGTGGCGATGTGGTCGCTGGCGCTGTTCGGTACGCGGCTGACGGCGGCGCAGGCGATCGGCATCCTGCTTTCGCTCACCGGCGTGCTCGTCATCATGCTGCGCGGCGATCTGACGAGCCTCAAGGACATCGACTTCAACCGCGGCGACCTCATCTTCGTGCTGGCGCTCCTGATCTTCGGGCTCTATTCGGTGCTGACGGCGAAGCGCCCGGCAATCCACCCGCTCTCCTTCGTCGCCTTCACCTTCGGCTGCGGCGCCGCCTGCCTGATCCCGTTCTTCGTCCTCGAGCTGTACACGCGGCCCGTGATGGAGCTGAACGGGGCGAACCTCTTGACGCTGTTCTATGTCGCGGTGTTCCCCTCGACGCTCGCCTATCTCTGTTTCAACCGCGGCGTGGCCCTGATCGGCGCCAACCGCGCCGCGCCGTTCTTCCATCTCGTGCCGGTGTTCGGCACCGTCATGTCGATCCTCTTCCTCGGCGAGCACCCGCAGCTGTTCCATTTCGTCGGCTTCGCGCTGGTGCTGACCGGGGTGTTCGTGGCGTCGCGGAAGCCGCAAAACGCGCCCAAGACGGCATGACTTGGACCAGCAAATCCGCTATTTCTGGAGCGGTTTCACAGGGCAGGCCATGAAGTTCCGCTCCAGGAATGTGATGATCGGGACGATCGCGCTGGCGATCGTCGGCGCCGCGCTCGGCGGCACGATCGGCTATCAGCGCTTTGCCCGCACCAAGCAGCTGGTGCCGTTCCACGTCGTGTTCGAGGGATCGGCCTCGGGCGTGCGCCGGGGCTCCAGCGTGAACTTTGCCGGCGTGCGCGTCGGCGAGGTACGCTCGCTGAAACTCGACCATCCGCGCCGCGTCGTCGCGCTGGCGCTGATCGACCCCAACACCCCGCTGCGCGCCGACACCCAGGTCGGCCTCGAATTCCAGGGCCTGACCGGCATCGCCGCGATCTCCTTCACCGGGGGCAGCGTCGACGGTGCGCCGCCGCCGCTCGATGCCGGGGGCATCCCCACCCTCACCGCCGACAAGGAAGGCACGCTCAGCACGCAGGAGAAGATCCGCGCCGCGCTGCGCAACGTCGACAAGGTCATCGTCGAGAACGAGGCTGCCGTGAAGGACACGCTGCTCGGCCTCGAATCCTTCACCACGAGCCTTGCCGGCTCGAGCGAGCGCATCACCAGCGTGATGGCCTCCGCGGAAGCGGCCGTCGTCTCCGCCGACAGCGGCTTCGGCAAGACCTACGACTTCCTGAAGACGCTCGGCAGCGACAAATACGGCGGCGAACTGCTGCCGACCGTGATCTCCTTCCGCGAACTGGTGGAGAGCTTCCACAAGAAATCCGGCGCGCTGATATCGGACACCCGCAAGATGCTGAACGAGCTCAGCGCCTCCATCAACAAGTCGAATCCGCCGCCGCCGCGGCGCTGAGGCGGCCAAAGAACGGAAAACAACAACGTGCTCGACAAGACCGCTGCGCCGACGTCCCCTTCGCCGACCATGACCCGCCCCGCCAGCGCCGTGCCGCGCCACCTGCAGCGCTATCTCTGCCTCGACGATTTCGAGCCGACGGCGCGGCGGATCATGCCGAAATTCCTCTACGGCTACGTCTCCGGCGGCGCCGAGCACGACGCGGCAGTGCGCGACAACCGCAGGGCGCTCGAGGAATACGGCTTCGTGCCGCGCGTGCTCAACGACGTCTCAGGGCGCAACCAGACCGCGACGTTGTTCGGCAAGACCTATGCCTCCCCGTTCGGCATTCCGCCGATGGGCTCGTCGGCGCTGTGCGCCTATCGCGGCGACATCGTCTATGCGCGCGCTGCCGCTGCGCTCAACGTGCCGATGATCCTGAGCGCGGCCTCGCTGATCAGGCTGGAAGACGTCATCAAGGAAAACCCGGCCGCCTGGTACCAGGCCTACCTGGCGGGCGTGCCGGAGCGGATCGAGCCGATGGTCGATCGTGTCGCCGCCGCCGGCTTCGACACCTTCGTCGTCACCGCCGACGTGCCGGTGCCGCCGAACCGCGAGAACAACATCCGCAACGGTTTCCAGACCCCGATGAAGATCACGCCGCGCGTGGCCTGGGACATCGCGACCCATCCGCGTTGGCTGTTCAACGTCTTCGCGCGCACTTTCGTCAACCACGGCATGCCGCGTTTCGAGAACATGGACGCCACCGCCGGCCCGCCGGTACTGTCGAAGAACCTGATGCGCAACATCGGCGCGCGCGACCAGCTCGCCTGGAAGCATGTCGAGCTGATCCGCAAGCGCTGGAAGGGCAATCTCGTGGTCAAGGGATTGATCGCGCCCGAGGACGCGCGGATCGCGCGCGAGAGCGGCGTCGACGGCGTGCTGATCTCCAACCACGGCGGGCGCCAGCTCGACTACACCTTTGCCGGCCTGCGCACGCTGCCGGAGATTGCGGCGCAGGCGAAAGGCATGACCGTGATGGTCGACGGCGGCATCCGCCGCGGCACCGACGTGATCAAGGCGCTGGCGCTTGGGGCGCATTTCGTGTTCGTCGGCCGGCCGTTCCTGTATGCGGCGGTCGCCGGCGGGCAACCGGCCGTTGAGCGCGCCATCACGCTGCTGCGCGACGAGATCGACCGCGACCTCGCGCTGATGGGCATCCGCTCGCTCGGCGAGATCACGCCGGAGATGGTGAGGAAATTCTGACGGAAACTGTAGGGCGGATTAGCCGAAGGCGTAATCCGCCGCCCGAATGGCGGATTACGCTGCGCTAATCCGCCCTACGCACGCCGTTCATTTTGGAAGTCGTCCATTGCCTTTGGCACATTGCGCCCCCGGCAAAACTTCCCTACCTTTTGCAAGGTCGGGCGCATTGAAACCTTGCGCCAAGCCAGCCGTAGGTGTCACCGATCGCTTGTTCATATTCGATTTTGGCTCCGGTAGCCCGCGCATCACGATCCGCGCCACGGCGGACGCCGGGGCCGTTCAGTCGCGCTTGAGGTAGGCAATGGCCCTCGCCGATCTTCGATCCGCCAAGCCTGTCGCGCGGGGGCGCCGCCTGCTGCGGGCCATCGCGAAGCGTCCGCTGCGCTTCGCCGGCCAGGCCCTGCTGCTGGCCGCCGTCTGGCTCGCCATTTTCGAAGCCGGCCTGCGCGCACAGCAATATTTCGGACCGCTGTACGACCTCGAACTGGCCAATGTCGACCTGAGCTGGGAGTCGAACGTCCTGAACCACGTGCCTGCCACCAACAAGCAGCAATTGTGCATCTACGGCGACACGACCGGATACACCTACGAGAGGTCGTTCGACGCCAACGGCGTCCGCGTCATCGACGATTCCGAACTGATGAGCGGCTGCCAGCGTCCGGTTCCGGTGCTGTTCCTCGGCGATTCCTTCATGGAAGGCTTCGACGAAAGGAACACGCTGCCCTGGCACGTCGCCAAATACTTCAAGAAGGAACGCGGCGTTTGCCTGAAGACCCACAACGCCGGTTACACCTCCTATTCCCCGTCCATCTTCGTGCCGCAGGCAAGGAAGCTGCTGCCCGTCGTGCGCCCGGAATATGTCGTTCTGGATGTGGACGAAACCGACCTGTATGACGACTTCGTGCGCTATCGCAAGCTGATCGTCCGCGATGCGTCGGGCAACAATGTCGGCGTCAAGGTCTCGCCCGTCGGCCACGAATGCAGCGCCGGCCTGATGCAGGCTCGCCAGCATGCGCTTTACCTGACGCGGTTCGTTTCCAAGCTCTGGCTGACCTCCGTGCACATGCCGGCCGTGATCAGGGAAAACCAGAGCGGCCCCTTCGGCTTGTTCGACTATTCCAGGGACCAGAGCGCCGACGTCGAGCGCAAATACGCCGAGGCTCGCGCCGTGTTTCGCCGCAATCTGCAGGAGCTGGCCGGCGTGTTGAAGGACTACACGCGTGACGGGACCAAGGTGCTTTGCGTCTTCCATCCGCACCTCCAGCACCTGAAGCGGGACGCCGGGGGGCGGGTGTGGAACGATCTCGTCAGTTCCACGGTGCGCGAAGCATGCACCGCCAACGGCTTCCTCTTCTTCGACGCCACCGCCACGTTGAAGCAGAAGTTCGGACAGAATCCGGAAGAATTCTACTGGGGCAACGGCGACATGCACTTCAACTTCGAAGGACTGCAGGCCTATTCGACAGCGGTGGCCGAGTTCATGGCCGCGAAGATGATCAATCCGAACGACTGACGTCGCGTTCACAACAGCTGAATCTAGGGGCGAGTCGCCGGCGACCGGCGCAGATCGTCGATCAGGCGAGCCAATCCTGCATCGCCCGGCATCAGCTTTGCCAGCCTTTGCGCATACTCGAGTGCGCCGGCAAGGTCGCCGTTCTCGCGACTGAAATTGACCATCGCGGCGAGAGAATCCCGATCGTTCGGATGCAATTGCAGATTGGCCTTCAGGACTCCGACGGCATCGCCGCGGCGCCCGGCCGATTGCAGGCCCACGGCGTAGACATAGGCGTAACGCGCCCGTGCGGGGTCGAGCTCTGCCGCTCGGCGCAGTTCGTCCAGCGCGATATCGGACCGTCCGAGGCGAACGAGCGTCAGACCCAGCGCGTGACGCAGGGACGCATCCTGCGCAGACCTTGCGATCGCCTCGCGCAGCACCTGCTCGCCGTCGCGATCCCTGCCCCGGTCACGGTAGAGATCGGCGAGATTGACCGCCGCCGCGGCGAACTGCGGATCGAGGCGGAGCGCCGCGCGGTACTCGGCTTCCGCCTCACCGATGTTGCCTTGCCGCGCTGCGAAGTTGCCGAGCGCCGAGCGCGCTTCCGGCCGGTCGGCGTTGAAGCGCTGCGCCGACACGAACTCCGCTGCCGCGCCTGCAAAGGCGTCGCGATCCGATTTCGAAAGGCCCGATGCCGGGACGGAAGCCAGAAGCTCGGCAGCGCGGATGCGCACCCCGCGAACCTGGTCGGTCAATCCGGGTCCGGCCACCATCCAAAGCTGCCCGGCGGGGAGCCCTTCAAGCATGTCGAGGGCACCGAGACGCACGACCGGGTCGGGATCGGCCAGCGCGCGCCTGGCAAGATCCGCATCCGGGGCCGGAAGTTCAGCCAGCGCGCTGGCCCGGGCGAATCCTGAAACATCCGGCGAGGACGCTATCGCCGCGAGCAAGGCCTGCGCGTCCGGCTGATCGGTCCATGCCGTACCGAACGCGGCGGCAAGCGCCAAGGGCCCCGGCTTTCGCTCGCCGAACCAGTTGGCAATCCTGTCGGCCGCCCACTGCGCAGATTTGTCGCGATGGCAATCGTTGCAGGCATTCGGCGTGCCGAACTTCACCGAAAGGTCGGGCCGCGGAATCCGGAAGCCGTGATCGTGGCGGCGATCGACCACCATGTAGCGGCGTACCGGCATGTGGCAGGAAGCGCAGGTCAGGCCGGCGCCCTCATGCCGGCGATGCGCCACGGTCTCGTACTTCGCCGGCACATGACATTGACCGCAGACGGCATCGCCGGGCGCCTTCAGTGCCGCGCTGTGCGGGTCGTGGCAATCGCTGCAGGTCACGCCGGCAGCGAACATCTTGCTCAGCTTGAACGGCGCGTAATTGTAGGTCTCCTCGTCGTCGCGCATCTGGCCGTCGGCATGAAACAGCCGGCGGTCCAGCAAGGACACGCGATGGGTCTGCGACAGCCACTGGCCGGGTTTCCAGTCCTCGGCGAGTTGCCCGCGTCGCGCGTGGCACAGGCCGCAGGTTTCCACTTCCTTGCGCAACGGGGCCGCAGGCGCGCTGCGCCGCGGGAACGGGCTCGACGGATCGGAATTCCACGACACTCCCGCCCGCTCGTCGAAAATCACGGCAAGGCCCTTGCCGGGATCGCCGCGCTTGCCTCCCGTCGCCCACGCAACGTGACGCGAGCCCGCACCGTGGCAGGCCTCGCAGCCGACGCTGATCTCGGCAAAGCTCGTGGCAAAGCGATCCGCCGCCGCATCGTAATTCCTGCGAACGCCGGTCGAATGACATTCCGCGCACATGAAATTCCAGTTCTGGTGCAGCTTCGTCCAGTGCAAGGGATCGAGATGGGTCACCGCGGCGTCCGGATAGAGATGAAACCAGCGCTGGCCGCCCTGCTCCTTCGGCCGTGTGTCCCACGCGATCGACAGCGCCTGCAGGCGACCGTCCGGAAATTCGACCAGATACTGCTGCAGGGGATCGACACCGAACGTGTACTTCACCTCGAAGGTCGCGGGCTTGCCGTCGGCGCCGTCGGTCTCGACGAGAAATTTCTCGCCGGATCGGAAGAAGCGCGAGCGAATGCCGTGGTACTCGAAGCCAGCGCCGCTGAAGTCGCCGCGCACCGACTTGTCGGTGGCGTGATCCATTGCGGCCTTGTGCTGCGAGGTGCGCCACAGCCGGGCTTCCGACGGATGACAATCCGCGCATTTCTCGCTGCCGACAAAGACCGGGGCGTGCGACTGGTAGGGACGATCGGCCTCGCGTCCACGGAACAGAAGCCATCCGCTCCCGATCAGGAAGAGCAGCACACCCGATCCCAGCGCCAGCAGCACGATGCTTCGCAGGCTCATCGCAGGGGCAGCGGCGCGGGACTCCGGCTTGCCGTCCGGCGGTAAGGGCACCGCCGGCCTGGCCTTCTTCCGCCCAGGCCGTTTGCCGGAGGCCTTTGCCACGCTTCAATCCCGCCGAAAGTTCAAGCTCCGTCACATGATTACATTCGGAGATCGTTGTCGTGAAGCGCAATTCGAGTCTCGCGCGCGAGATCGACCAGCGCGGCGCAGAACAGCAGCAGGGCACCGATGAACAGGATCGCGACACCATACTCGTGCGCAACACTCATCATCGCACTGATGAATGCGACGATGATGATGAGCGCGGTAAGTATGGCGGCGACGACCGAGCAGAGCAGCGCGCGGTTGAGCAGTTGTGCGCGCCGCTTCAGGCGGGGAAGGTCCGCCTTGAGGTAGGACCGAGGTTCGTCGTCATCGCCGATGCCGTGGAGGAATTGCGAGCGATCGATCACCCGATTGATCCTGGACATCAGGACAGAGATGAAGGCTGCCACGGCCCCCAGCAGGAAGGCCGGCGCGGCGACATTGCCGATGATGCGACTGAGCTGGTCGATCGAAGGCGTTACCGGAAGCAGTTCAATTACGCTTTGCATGCGGTGACCCCAGACGATTCAAGCCGAGGGGCGAGGCCAGGCCTCGCCCCCTTGTACGACCGATCCGCCGCTGCCAAGGCTCGCGCCCCGGCAAAACCGCGCATCACTCCAGGCACTTCCGCACGAACTGAATCCGCTCGATCGGGCCGAGCTTCTGTGCGTCAGCCTGCTTGCGGCATTCCTCTCGCTTGTCGAACCGCGCTTCCAGCTTCTGGACAAGAGTAATATCTTCCGAGACCGGGCCGTCCGCGGCAGCCTTCATGGCACCCTCGAACTTCCTGATGTCCTCCGGCGACAATTGCGGCCGATCCAGCTTGAGGGTCAGCTTGTTCAGCTTCGCGGTCAGCGCGAACGGCGGCTTATAGTCCTCGTCGTTGACGCCGGTCAGCGTATCGGAACCGATGTCGAAACTCTCGTCCCATTGCAGGATCATGGGCAGGGTTTTCTCCATCGTCTTGGTGTCGACGGCCTTGCCGTCCACCTTCAGCGTGCCCGTGCCGGGGCGACCGACGCCGGAGAAGTTGTTGAACGCCAGCGTGCCCGGGCCGAGGCCGTCGTACTTGAACTCGAACTCGACGACGTGCTTGCCCGGCGCAAGTGCATCCGGACCTTCCCACTTGATGCGCTTGAGGTCGACCAGGTTCCACAGCCAGACCGGCTTGCCCTTGAGCAGGTAGAAGCCGTAACCGCCAAAGCGTCCGCCGGAGGTCAGGATCATCCCCTCCGCTCCGCCCTGCGGCACGTCGATCTCGGCCGTGGCCGTGTACGACGTATTGAGCAGCAGCGGCGAGTCGCCCTGCGGCAGGCCGACCATCGGCCGCGTGTACACGAACTCGGTGCGTCCTGCCGTGATGTTCGGCCGCGGCGCCACGATGCGAGCCGCCACCGACGCATCCATCGGGAACACCTGGTACTTCTTCGCCTCGGCAAGGAATTGAGCCTTCATCTCCTTGACCTTGTCCGCGTTCTTGCCAGCAATGTCATTGCTTTGGCTAAAGTCGGTATTCAGATTGTAGAGCTGGAACGCCTGGTTGTTCAGCGGATCGGGGTTGGCAGGACCAAACGCTTCCCAAGGCGCTCGATTGACCTTGGTGCTGAGCATCCAACCGTCCTTGTAGAGCGCCCACTGACCCATCATTTCGAAATACTGGGTCGAATGGCGCGACGCCACCTTGGCGTTCTTCGCGTCGAAGGTGTAGAGGAAGCTGGTTCCCTCGATCGGCTTTTGCCTAATGCCGTCGACGACCTCGGGCGCGCCGATGCCGGCCGCCTCGAGAATGGTCGGCACCACGTCGATCACGTGCACGAACTGTTCGCGCAGACCGCCCTTGTCCTTGATGCGCGCGGGCCAGGACACCACCATATTCTGGTTGATGCCGCCGAGCCTGGAAGCGTTCTGCTTGAACCAGTCGAACGGCGTGTCGAAGGCCCAGGACCAGCCGGCCGACATGTGATTGTAGGTCTGCTCCGTTCCCCAGACGTCGTACCACTTCAACTGCACTTCGGCAGGCAGCTTGTTCAGCCCGTTGAAGAACGCAACCTCGTTCGGCGTGCCCAGCGGACCGCCCTCTGCGCTGGTGCCGTTGTCGCCGTTGATATAGATGACGAGCGTGTTTTCGAGTCTCCCCAGATCCTGGAAGGCCTGGATCACGCGGCCGATCTCGTGGTCGTTGTACGCCGAGTACGCGGCGAACACCTCGACCTGACGAATGAACAGCTTCTTCTCGTCAGCCGTCAGCTGGTCCCAGGGCTTGAGCATGTCCGACGGCCACGGCGCCAGCTTGGTGTCCTTCGGAATGACGCCGAGACGCTTTTGGTTTTCGAGAATGCGCTCGCGCAGCTTCTCGTAGCCATCGTCGAACAGGTGCATCGCGCTGATCTTGTCCACCCATTCCTTGGTCGGGTGGTGCGGCGCATGCGTAGCGCCGGGCGCGTATTTGATGAAGATCGGCTTGTCCGGCTGGATCTGGTGCATCCGCGTCATGTAGTCGATGGCGTCGTCGGCCATCGCGGTGACCAGGTTCCAGGTGCCGGGCGGTTTGCCGAGGAACGGATAGATCTGGGTCGTGTTGCGGAACAGATTCGGCTGCCACTGGTTGGCATCGCCGCCGACGAAACCGTAAAAGTATTCGAAGCCCATGCCGACCGGCCACTGGTCGAACGGCCCGGCCTGGCTCGCCGCAAATGCCGGCACGTTGTGGTCCTTGCCGAACCACGACGTGGCGTAGCCATTGTCCCTCAGGATACGGCCGATCGTGGCCTTGTCCTGGTCGATAATGCTGTTGTAGCCGGGATAGCCGGTGGATTGCTCCGAGATCACCCCGAAACCGGCCGAATGGTGATTGCGTCCGGTGATCAGTGCGGCCCGCGTCGGCGAGCACAGCGCAGTGGAGAACATGCGGTTGTAGCGCAGGCCTTCATTGGCGATCCGGTCCATGCTCGGCGTCGGAATCACCCCGCCAAAGGTGCTCGGCACGCCAAAACCGGAATCGTCGGTGATGATCAACAATACGTTGGGTGCGCCCTTCGGCGGCACGATACGCGGCGCCCACCATGGCTTCGACTGCAGGGCATCGTCCTTGATCGTGCCGCCGAACTTCAGGTCAGGCGGCGGAAGCTGCTTTCCGTCTATCGCTCTCGTCGCACTCGGCGAACCCGGGGGCGGAGCGGCTTGCTGTGCGAATGCCGGCGCTGCAAGAAAAAGTGTGAACGCAAGCGTAGCGACCAAAGATCGGGTGGAGTTCATTACGCAGTCCTCCGTAAAAAGACTGGCTCCATTGCTAACTAGGCGCGCGTCATCGAATTTGACTTGCATCAATGTCGCACAAAGTGCGCCACTATCATACGCGGGGCTGATGGGGGCAGCCGAACCCATTGCCGCGATCACAATTGCGGCAATCGCCTTATCGAATATCGCTCATGCTGACGAGGTGGCAAGAGCTTCTGCTTCCCGACACGTTCGCCAGTCTCGGAGCCGTGCCGCAGCAGCCGGGATGGTCAGAGGCACTAACTTATTGTCATGCATCAGTATCTGCCGCGCCTCACCGCAGTACTTCGATCTTCGCCAGCATGTCGGGCGCGCGGCTGACCCGGTAGGTCGCGTTCGAGCATTTCAGCACCCAGACCGCATAATCCGGCCGGGAGCGCTTCCGGTCCCGGATCGCGCCCTGCGCCCTCTCGCAGGCAAAGCCCTGGATGCGCACCTGCGCGGCGAGTTCGTCCTGCGGCTTCTCGGCCTTCGCCGGTTGCGCCTGCGCAGAAGCGTCGGCGAACAGGACGACGAAGGCGGCGAGCATCGACATCGTGGACGGGCGCATTGCTGGCTTCCCCTTGCTGGAGGTGGATGGCATCGATCCCGGCGAGCTTACCCCACCTTGAACTTGCTGTACGCTTCCTTCGTGCAGATGATGACATGCGCCTCGCAGCCGTTGCGGCGATGCGGATCGCAGCGCGTCTCGTAGTCGGCGGAGGTCATCATGTCGATGAAGGCGGCGGCGCTCGGATAATAGACCAGCGCGAGATAGTCCCAGCGGTTGCCGTCCTGCTCGCCCAGCGCCACCGCCTTGGCATCGCCGGTCCACAGCAACGTGCCGCCGCGGGCCTTGATCATGGGCACGGTGAGCGCGCTGTAGCGCAGATAGGCATCCCAGCCGGAACCGTCGCCGTCGAGCGAACGCTCGCGGAAGCGCATCAGGTTGACCATCACGACCGGCCCGTCGGGATCGATTTCCTCCAGCCCCCTGACGTTCAAGAGATCGACGGCCATGCATGCCCTCCCCGGCTTTCCTGCCGCATTGCATCCTGACGCTTGCATCCCGGCCGGTTGATCCTGGTCAACAGCCGTGACGACCGGCGGAAATATAAGTATTGTTTCACGATCGGGGCAATCCGGGAGCGCGCATTGCAGATCGCCAGCAGCCGACGCACGAACGCGCACCGGGGCGGCGCATGAAGATCCGCGCCAGCCTTCCCGATCCGGGACGCGACCTGCGCCTCGATTTGTTTCGAGGCCTGGCGAACTGGCTGATCTTCTTCGGCCATGTTCCGAACAGCATGCTCGGGTGGCTGACGATCCGCCACTACGGCTTTTCCGACGGCGCGGACATGTTCGTGTTCATCTCCGGCTACACCGCAACCCTGGTCTACGCGCGAATGATGATGGAGCGGGGCTTCATCATCGGCGCGACGCGGATATGGAAGCGCGTTGGGCAGATCTACGTAGCGCTGCTGCTGCTGTTCCTCGTCTACACCGCATCCATCCACCATGTCGCGCAAGGCTTCGACCTTCCCGCCCTGCTGCACGAGTTCAACGTGGCTCACCTGCTGAGTCACCCGGCCGAATTGCTAACCCATGTCCTCATCCTGAGCTACAAACCGGTCAACCTCGACGTGTTGCCGCTCTACATCGCGCTAATGGCCGTGTTTCCGTTCGTACTGTGGCCGATGCTGTACCGCCCCGATGCTGTCATGCTGGCCTCGTTCGCGCTCTATGTCGCGGCCCGCCACTACCACTGGGACCTCACCTCCTATCCGACCGGCGTCTGGTACTTCGATCCCTTTACCTGGCAATTCCTGTTCATGCTCGGCGCCTGGCTTGTGCTCGGCGGCGCCAAGAGGCTCGAGGCGGTCGCGCATGCGCGCTGGGCCCTGTGGCTGAGCATCGCATTCCTGGTCTTTGCGTTTGCCATGACCCTGTCGGGACCCGTCCCCGCGCTGCGGGCGCTGTTCCCGGAAGCGCTGCGGGCGGTGTTCGTTCCCAACGACAAGACCTATCTCGCTCCCTACCGGGTAGCGCACCTCGCCGCCTTCATCGTGCTGGTGGTTCAGTTCATGCCCAGGGAGTGGCGCGGACTGGAGTGGCCCGTCTTTGCGCCGCTGATCAAGTGTGGGCAGCATTCGCTCGAGGTGTTCTGCGTCGGCGTCTATTTGTCCTTCGTTGCGCATTTCATCCTGATCACCTTCTCCAACAGCGTGCCGATGCAGCTTGCCGTCGGCGCCGGCGGCCTGGCGATCATGGTCACGGTCGCCTGGTACCGCGCATGGTCGAAGGACGTCGACCGGCCCACCCCCCGACTTGTACCCGCATCGGCCAAGGTCAAGGCCGCCATCCCGCCTCCGCCGTGGCACCCGATCAGCGAACGGCGCAGGCGCCGTCACGAGTCCGCAGAACGGATCAAGGCAGAGCGGGCCGGCGTTCGATCGCGCGAGTGACGCTTCAAGCGAACCCGGCATCGAACCGTCCGAAATCCCGGCATCGTAGCCCTGCACCCAAGGGCCTTGCCGCGCGGCGAGAATCCGGTCCTACTCGGCGGCGAGACGATGATCGATCCAGCGCCCGCGCCGGCTGCCAATCCCGCAAGCTGGCTCAACAACCAGCCCTATCTGCTGCTCAGCCTGACCTCGCTGTTCTGGGCCGGCAACATCGTTCTGGCGCGCCATGTCGGCAGTCACGTGCCGCCGCTTACGCTGACCGCGATCCGTTGGTTCGGCGTATTCTTCATCCTGCTCCCCTTCGCGCTTCCGCATCTGAAGCGCGACTGGCCGGCGCTGCGCGCGCGGCTGCCGCTGATGCTGTTGCTGTCGGCGACCGGATTTGCCTACAACAACGCGATTTCCTACTGGGCCATGCAACACACCCAGGCGCTGAACGCGCTGCTGATCCAGTCCGCCGGGCCGCTGTTCGTGGCGCTGTGGTCGCTGATGCTGTTCGGCGTGCGGCTAACGGGAGCGCAGTCCGCCGGCATCGCGATCTCGCTGGCCGGCGTGCTCACCATCTTCCTGCGCGGCGACCTCTGGGCGCTGGCAAGCATCTCGTTCAACAGGGGTGACGTGATGTTTGCGAGCTCCCTGGTGTCGTTCGGGCTCTACTCGGCGCTGATCCCGCGCCGGCCGCGGACGCACCAATTGTCATTCATCTCCTTCACCACCTGCTGCGGCGCCATGATGCTGGTGCCGTTCTCGCTGTGGGAATTGTCGTCCGGCGCAACCCTGCAGCTCGACGCGCTGACGCTGGCGACGCTGGCCTATGTGCTCGTCTTCCCCTCCACGCTCGCCTATCTCTTCTACAACCGCGGCGTGATGCTGATCGGGCCGAACCGGGCCGCGCCGTTCTTCCATCTGGTGCCGGTGTTCGGCTCGGCGATGGCGATCCTGCTGCTCGGCGAGCGGCTGCAGCCGTTTCACCTGGCCGGCTATGCGCTGGTGCTGGCGGGCGTCGTGATCGCCTCGCGGCGGGCATCGGCGCGGGTCTGAAGAGCTATGCTGCGGCAGATCGCCTGACAGGCTTCCGCTTCATGTCTGGACCGGTTAGTTTGCCGGCCAACCCTCAAGAAACGCTTCCGGGAGACGCCTGATATGACTGCATTTTTCAAGTATTTCGCGCGCGCCGCGGCCATTGCGCCGATTGCCATAGCGCTCGCTTCGGCGGCCTCGGCCCAGGCCCCCTATCCGAACCGCAACATCACGCTGGTGCTGCCGTTCGCCGCCGGCAGCGGCACCGACACCACAACGCGCATCATCTCCAAGGAGCTCGGCACTGCGCTCGGCGTCGGCATCGTGATCGACAACAAGGCCGGGGCCAACGGCGCGATCGCGGCGAGTTTCGTCGCCCGCTCGGCGCCCGACGGCTACACACTGATGGTCAGCACCAACACCCCGCATTCGGCGAACCCGTATCTGATGAAGAGTCTGAACTACGACCCCATCAAGGATTTCACGCCGATCGCGCGCAGCGGCGACCTGCCATTCATGCTGGTGATCCATCCCGATATCCCCGCCAAGTCGGTCGCCGAGCTGATCGCGCTCGCCAAGAAGGAGCCGGGCAAGTACTCCTATGCCAGCGGCTCTTCGGCGGCGATCGTGTCGGGCGCAACGTTTGCGCAGCTTGCCGGCATCAACCTGCTCCACGTGCCCTACAAGAGCTCGCCGCCGGCGCTGACCGATCTTACGGCGGGGCGTGTCTCCATGATGTTCATCGACGTCCTGACGGGGCTTCCCCACGTCAAGGCCGGTGCGCTGCGGGCGCTCGCCGTCACTACCAAGCAGAAATCGGCGCTGATGCCGGACTTGCCGACCATGGACGAGACGGTGAAGGGCTTCGACATCACGTCATGGCAGGGCTATTTCGGCCCGGCCAACATGCCGAAGGACGTCGTGACGAGGCTCAACGCGGAGATCCGCAAGATCGTCGAGCGGCCGGAGATCAAGGCCCAGCTCGCCGAGCGCGGCATGGAGGCGTTTTCCGGCCCGCCGGAGCAGTTCGAGGCGTTCCTCAAGGAACAGCTCAAGGTGTGGGAAAAGCTGATCGCGGACGCCGGGATCGAGAAGCAGTAGGCATCAGTTGTCATTGCGAGCGGAGCGAAGCAATCCATCGAGCCACCTGAAGCTGGATTGCTTCCGCCTTCGCTCCTCGCAATGACGCCGGAAGATGGGCTGCCGTCACAAGCAACACCGACGGATCAAATCGGGAGCAGGAAATGCCGAAGTTCAGGGTAGTGACGCCGAAAGGCGCGAGTTTCACGGTCGCCGGCGGCGGCTACGACCTGGAGCTGGAGGCGCTCGACCCGATCGGGGCCGAGATCGTCGAGGCGCCCGCCAACGAGGCCGAGTTCATCGCCGCCGCGAAGAATGCCGACGCGATCTATGCCAAGGGCATGCCGATCTCCAAGGCGATCATCGACGCGCTGGAGAACTGCAAGGTGATCACGCTCGGCACCGTCGGCGTCGACAGCGTGGACGTCAAGGCCGCGACCGCCCGCGGCATCCCCGTCACCAACGTGCCGGACACCTTCATCGAGGAAGTTGCCGACCACGCCATGGCGCTGCTGCTCGGCGGCTTCCGCCGCCTGGTCGAGCAGGACAGGATGGTGCGCGAAGGCCGCTGGAAAGAAGGCCGGCCGCAGCTCCTGAAAATCCCGCGCCTGATGGGCCAGACGCTCGGCTTCATCTCCTTCGGTCGCGTCGCGCGCGCGGTGGCCAAGCGCGCCGCGCCGTTCGGCCTGAGGATGATGGCCTTCGACCCCTTCATCCAGGAAACGCTGATCTACGATCACGGCGTGATTCCGGCGACGCTTTCCGAAGTTCTGTCGCAGTCGGACTTCGTCTCCATGCACGCGCCGGCGCGTCCCGAGGTGCATCACATGCTCGGCGAGAAGCACTTCCGCCAGATGAAGAAGACCGCCACCTTCGTCAACACCGGGCGCGGCGCCACCGTGGACGAGGTCGCGCTGATCAAGGCGCTGCAGGAAGGCTGGATCGCCCATGCCGCGCTCGACGTGCTGGAGACCGAGCCGCCTTCGCACAACAATCCGATGCTGCGCATGGACAACGTGACGCTCACCGCCCACGTCGCTTCCGCCTCGGCGCGCTTCGACGAGGCGCGCAAGCGCCGCGTCGGCTACGAGCTGTCGCTGGTTCTGCAAGGCATGTGGCCGGTGAGCTGCGTCAACCCGTCGGTGCTGCAGAACACCGCGTTGCGGCGCTGGCAGCCGGTCGGCATGGATCGCGGTCCGAACAGCTAGCGGCGCTCGCACAAAAAAGCAGCGCGGCCGAAGCCGCGCTGCTGGTCGTCTCGCCTTGAAGCGGGAAGCTTACTGATAGATCTCGAACAGGCCCGCGCCGCCCTGGCCGCCGCCGATGCACATCGTGACGACGCCCCACTTGGCCTTGCGCCGGCGGCCTTCCTGCAGGATGTGGCCGGTCAGACGCGCGCCGGTCATGCCGAAGGGATGACCGATCGCGATCGAGCCGCCGTTGACGTTGTACTTGGCGGGATCGATGCCGAGTTGGTCGCGCGAATAGAGGCACTGGCTGGCGAAGGCTTCGTTGAGCTCCCAGAGATCGATGTCGTCGATCTTCAGGCCATTGCGCTTCAGAAGCTTCGGCACGGCGTAGATCGGACCGATGCCCATCTCGTCCGGCTCGCAGCCGGCCGACGCCCAGCCGACGAAGCGACCGAGCGGCTTGAGGCCGCGCTTTTCGGCGTCCTTGGCTTCCATCAGCACCACGGCGGCGGCACCGTCGGAGAGCTGGCTGGCATTGCCGGCAGTGACGTACTTGCCCGGGCCCTTGACCGGCTCGAGCTTGGCAAGGCCTTCCAGCGTGGTCTCGGGACGGTTGCACTCGTCCTTGTCGACGACGTAGTCGACGATGCTCTCGGCCTTGGTCGCCTTGTCCACGACCTTCATTTTGGTCTTCATCGGGACGATTTCGTCCTTGAACTTGTTGGCCTGCTGCGCAGCGGCCATGCGACGCTGCGATTCCAGCGAATACTCGTCCTGGTATTCGCGGCTGACCTTGTAGCGCTCGGCGACGATGTCCGCGGTGTCGATCATCGCCATGAAGATGTCGGGCGCGACCTTGAGCAATTCCGGATCGACCACCTCCTTCGGCAACGGACCTCCGGGGATCGAGATGCTTTCGACGCCGCCGGCGACGATGCAGTCGGAGCCTTCCGAGCGGATCGAGTTGGCGGCCATCGCGATGGTCTGCAGGCCCGACGAGCAGAAGCGGTTGACCGACACGCCGCCGGTCGACTTCGGCAGGCCCGCGAGCAGCGCGGCCTGGCGGCCGATGTTCGGCGCGCCGTGCGCGCAATTGCCGAGATAGCAGTCCTCGACATAGTCCTTGGCGACGCCTGCGCGTTCGACGGCGTGCTTGACCGCATGCGCGGCCAGCGACATCGGCGCGGTGATGTTGAATCCACCGCGGCCGGACTTGGCCAGACCTGTGCGGGCATAGGAAACGATTACGGCTTCACGCATTTTTCTCTCCCTTTAGCTGGCCGGTTGCGGCTCATATCGTACGAATTCCTCACCCGTGGCAACAAAAATACCGCCCGCGGGGATGCCGCGCGAGCGGAATCTTGGCGATCGGATTCGAGCGAATTCGCCGAAAGGTATTTTCGCGCCGACAATTCCGCAGGGCGAAACGCGCGCCGCGAAAATACCCGCTTCAGGCGGTGCGGCTCTGGCTCAGCACGCGGCGAAGCAGTTCGGCCGCGTTACGCGCGCCGACCTTCCTCATGATGCTGGCGCGATAGCCTTCGATGGTGCGCGAGCTCAGGCCGAGCTTGCGCGCCGCTTCCTTGTTGGTCTCGCCGACCGCGATACGCGCCAGCACCTCGCGCTCGCGCCGGGTGAAGGGCGCGCAGCCCGGAACGTGCATCGCGATGCCGGGAAGCTCGTCGCTGGATTGCGCCCGTTCCTCGATGGCGGCTTCCATGCGATCGACGACGCCGTTGCCGCTAATCGGCTTCTCGATGAAATCGACGGCGCCGCTACGCACCGCTTCGACTGCTGTCGCAATGTCGCCGTTGGCCGAGGTAACGAAGATCGGCGCAGGACAACCTTCCTCGCGAAGCCTCTTCAGGAGGTCGAGACCGGCGCGCTCCGGCATCTTCACATCAAGAAAGATGCAAGCGGGAACATGCAAGCGAAACCGCGACAACAGCGCAGCTCCGTCAACGAAGCAGACCACCTCGTAGCCCGCCGCCACAAGCGCACGCGACAGCGTCTCGCGTGTCGCTATATCGTCGTCGACAACAAAGATTTCACCCTTGGAAGTCGCGTTCCACGGCATAGTCGTAACCCCGGCAATCGATTTTCCAATTGCGGAACCGGCGATAAGCAGGCATCCAAACGGTTGCGTGCGTTGGTGCTGGCCGGCGGCAACCGTGCCGTGGCCTCGTCAATTCCTGTCCCGTATTTAACCGGTCGGTTCCCCCGTCGTTTGACATTCTGGGACACATCTTGTACATTTCGGGACATCGAAACGCATACCCGCTATGAGCGATCTGGTCCGCAGCGCAACTCTTACGCACTATCCGGAGGTCGCCCAATCGGTGGGCATCGATCCCCGGGCGATGTTGCGCAAGGTTCGCCTGCCGCTGGAAAGCCTGGAGAGGCCGGACCTGCGGATCGCGGTGACAAGCGTGCGCCGGTTGCTTGAGGCCTCGGCCACGGCGTCAGGCGTCGAGGAATTCGGCCTGCTCATGGCCGAACGCGGGGCACTCGCCAATCTCGGCCCGGTGGCGCTCGTTGTCCGAGAACAGGCCACGATCGGCGAAGCTTTGAAGGCGCTCGCCCGATTCATTCACATTCACCATGAGAGCATGCGGCTTCTGATCAACCCGCTGGGCGACGCCGTTAGCTTGACCATCCGTCTGCGCGGCGGTGTTCCGCGTGCCCCGCGCCAGTCGTCGGAAATGGCGCTCGGCAGTCTGCATCGGATCCTGCGCTCCCTCGCCGGCGAAGACTGGAAGCCGCTAGAGGCCCATCTTACGCATCCGCTGCCACGCAACCGAAAGTACTATCGCAGCTTTTTCGGCTGCCCGATGGAGTTCAGCGCGGAAGACGACGCTCTGATAATTTCGGCGCGAGACCTCGATCGGCCAATTCCACGGGCGCATCCGCTGATTGCCGACTACCTCGAAAGGCGAGTCGAAGCCATCGACGTGCGGCCGAGGCAGTGGGACGAACGGGTCGCCGAAGTGGTGCGCGCGCTGCTCAACGACGGCGACTGCACCGTGGAGCGGGTCGCCGGACATTTCGGCTGCACGCGGCGGACCATTCACCGCCACCTTGCCGAATGCGGCACGACCTTTTCGGAAGTCCTCGATGCCGAGCGGGCCGACCTTGCCTTGCGCCTGATCGAGGATCACAGCCGGCCGCTCACGACCGTGGCCGAAATGCTCGGCTTTTCGGCGCAGAGTGCGATGGCGCGCTGGTTCAAGGGACGCTTTGGCCGCAGCATCACCGCCTGGCGCAGCGATGCGCGCGAGCGGGCGCTGGCGGCGATCAAGCGATGGTAGGCGTCACGCCGCGCGCACGGTGTTCAGGAATTTTCCGACCTCGAGCTTGAGGCGGTTGCTGTCGCCGGACAGGGACTGCGCCGACGCGAGCACCTGGGCCGATGCCGAGCCGGTTTCGCCCGCGCCCTGACGCACCTCGCCGACATGCGCCGAAACCTGGGTGGTGCCGAGCGAGGCCTGCTGGACGTTGCGCGAGATCTCCTGCGTGGCGGCACCCTGCTCCTCCACCGCAGCCGCAATGGTCGAGGAGATTTCCGACAGCCGCTCGATCGTGCTGCTGATTTCGCGGATCGCGCTAACCGATTGCTCGGTCGCCGCCTGGATGCCAGAAATCTGCTGACCGATCTCGCCGGTCGCCTTCGCGGTCTGCTCGGCCAACGCCTTCACTTCGGAGGCCACCACTGCAAAGCCGCGGCCGGCCTCTCCCGCGCGCGCCGCCTCGATGGTGGCGTTGAGCGCCAGCAGATTGGTCTGGCCCGCGATGGTGTTGATGAGTTCGACGACGTCGCCGATGCGGGAAGCCGCCTTCGACAACTCGCCGACATGCTCGTCGGTCCGGTGCGCCTGCTCCACCGCCGCATTGGCGATGCGCGCGGATTCCTGCACCTGCCGGCTGATCTCGTTGACCGAGGAAGACAGCTCCTCCGTGGCTGACGCAACCGACGACACGTTGGTGGCGGCCTCCTCCGAGGCGCCCGCGACCATGGTGGCTAGCTGCTGCGAACGGGCCGCTGTCGAAGTCAATGCGCCGGCGGACGCTTCCAGCTCGGTCGCAGCGGAAGACACGGTGTCGACGATCTGGCCGATCGCACCCTCGAAATCGTCGGCCATCCGGATCATGTCGGCCTTGCGCTGCTGCGCAACCACCCGATCCTGTCTGATCTTGGCTTCGGCCTCGTCGTGCGCCTTCTGCTCGGAATTGACCTTGAACGTCTCGACCGCCTGCGCGATGTCGCCGACCTCGTCCTTGCGGCCAAGGCCCGGCAGCACGATGGCGAAATTGCCGCTCGCCAGTTCCTTCATTGCTGCCGTCATGGCCTTGAGCGGAGCCGATACCGAGCGGCCGATAAAGAAGCCGGCGCCCAGCACCAATCCGGCGATCGCGACAATCGCAATCTGCATCCAGAACTCGATGCCGGCGCGTTCGAGCTTGTTCAGCCGTTCCGCATCGAACCGGATGTCAGTGACGGATTTCGACACCGCATCGATTACCGGCTCGACCGCCGAAAACGAATCCGACATTGCCTTCAACTCGGCGGCGAGCGCCAATCCCGTCTCCATCCAGGCGACGAAGTCGCGCTGGTAGTCGGCGAGCTTGCGCTTGAGATCGGCCCTGGTCGCATCCGGCACGTCAGCCTTGTCCAGCGCAGCGACAAATTCTCCCGCGCGCTTCCTGATCTCATCGCCGTATTTGCGGTCGCGCCGCAGCATGAAATCCTTCTCGTGCCGCCGCATCATCAGCATGGTAACCAGCAGACCCTGCTCGTTGAGCTTCCCGACGCTGGATTCGATCTCGTGGACGGATTTGCGCAACTGCCCTTCCAGCCCTGACTTTTCGTCGAGACCGAGCTTTTGCTTCTGCTCCACTACGGTCGCGAATAGCGACTGGTATTTCTTCAGCGATGCGCTCATTCCCTCGATCTGGCGCGCCAGTTCTGGCTTGCCGATCGCCGCGACCTTGCCGCGCAAGGTTTCGATATCGGCGGTCACAGCCGTCGCGATCTGAAGCTGCGCTTCCGCCTTCTTCGCATCGTTGCGCAACAGAAAGTCTTTTTCGGCGCGGCGTCCCTCGAGCAGTTCGACCTGGATCTTGCTGTTGAGCTCGGCGATCGCTCGCGCCTTCTCGGCAGCGTCGCGATAGACCGCGACACCCCGCTCGCCATAGAGATAAATGCCGCCGATCAGGACGACGCCGGCCACGCCGATGACGCCAATCGCGGTGATCTTGTGCGTCAGCCGCAGGGAAAAAGCGCGCATTATTGATCTCCGGGTGAGGCCTTGCCTCACACTAGTTGAGGAAATGAATTCACTGGCAACCGGAGACTATTTTCGCGCAGGCAAGTTTCCGTAAATTTTCAGGCACGTAAAAATACGCGTGGCAGGTTGAATCTGCACGCTGACCTGCAGGCTCTAACAATGAACTCTGCACGTTGACGTGCAGCGTGCCGCCAATCGAGCCAGTTCCGCCCGACCGCGAATCATCCGGCGGGCGTCATCACCACCCCCTTGTCCTTCGGCCACTTCACCCGCCAGGCAAAGCCGATGTCCTTCACCTCGCCCGCCTTGGCTTCGAACGCCCATTCCAGCACGCCGCGCTTGTCGCGCAGGTTGGTCGCGGTGGGCGGCGTGGTCGAGGGCAGCATCTCCACCACGATTTCCTCGTTCTCGCTAACCGGAAGCTGGTCCTCGATCGCGACCCGGATCGGGAAGTCGTGTCCGTTGCGTACGGTGGTCTTGAACGAACGCTCGTCGGTTTTCGAGGTCGTCACGATCAGGCCGGTGGAACCCTCGTTGCGCTTGAGCACGCTGCGCTCGATCTTGACCTTGTCGTCGGCGCCGAAGCCGAGCCGCACCGTCTCGTCCTTGCCCGCGGCGGCCATGCGGCCGCGGCCGACGAAGGTGCCGTCGCGATAGATCGAGACCCGGCCCGGCAGCAGCGGCGCGTCCTCGGCCTGCTTGAAGCTGGCTTCGAGGAAGGCGGTCGGATCCAGCACCGGCGCGGAGCGCACCAGAAGCGCAGGCGCGATCGTCGCCGTGGCGATGCGCAGGCTTTTGGCGCCGTCCGCGGCACCGATGCTGACGCGGCCCGGAATCCGGAAGGTGACCTGGAAGCCGCTCGCCTCCACGCTCGCCTGCTGCTCGTCGGCGCGCTCGCGCGCCTCGGACTGCGGCGGAGGCGCCGCCGCTACCTGGGCCTGTTTCAGCGCACGCGGCGCTGCGGAGTCGGACGCGCTGCCGGCGGCCATCGGCCGCGGCAGTTGCGGATACTGCACGATCAGCGTGCTCAGTTCCGGCGCATTGCCGCCGCGCGCCGTCCGCAGGGTGGAGACGCCGAGCGTGACGTTCGACCAGTCCTCGCCGGTGTTCTGGACGATCTCGGCGCGGCGCACCAGTTCGAGGGCCGGCTTGCGGTCCTTGCTGCCCGTGTCGAGCCGGGCGTCGTAGAGCGGGGTCCAGCGCGCGTTGCGCACGGCATAGGTCACGCGCAGCGTCGCCTTGGATGCGGCCTGTGCCGCAAGGTCGATGCGGACCTCCAGCTTGGCCGGCGGCTTTGCCGCGCGATCGGATTCCAGCCGCGCAATCTCGCGGTCGATCTCGCGCTGCTTGCGCTGGGCGTCGCGGATCGCGGTGTCGGCGGCAGCGACTTCCTCGGAGACGGCGGCGAAGGCTGCGCGCCACTCGCTGAGCGGCCGCGCTTCGCCCTTTTCGCCGAGGCCCGCGGGCGAGCTATCGGCGAAGCGCTCGGCGAATTTGCGCCGGGCTTCCGCGGCAGCGACCGCGCCCTGCCAGTTGGCGCGCTCATCCTTCAGCGCCTCGATGCGCTTGTCGATCTCGGACAGGTTGGCGGGCGGCACCGGGCGCGGCGGGCGCGTGTCGATCGCGCCGATGGTCAGCTTCGTCCCGGCCTCGCCCTCGACCCGCAGCGAGCTCGCATCGAGCGTCAGCGGGAAATCCTTTGCAACCAGCGTCGAGTCGCCTGCCGGGAGGTCGAGCGCAATGATGCGCGTCACCGTGGCGCCGTCGGGATAGACCGTGACGGCATCCACCCCCGAGGTCACGGGCAGATCGGCCGCGCCGGCCGGCGTAACGGCCAATGCCGCCAGCAGCACGAGCCCGGTCGTGGCAAGACTGTTCGCAATCGTCCGCATGAAATCCTCCCGAATTTGCGCGCGCCAAAGCGGGCGCGGAAATCGCGCCCCTGATGGTGAGACGCGGCGGGCAAGGAACCGGTTCGATTGCGGTATCGGTGTGGCGCCGCCGCGGCAGAGCCGCGGCGGGCGGCCAGAGCGTTTTCAAGCGAAGTGATACCGGTTCGCGTAAGGAAAACGCGTCAAAACAACAACCTAGAATACCAGCGCCTTGGCCTGCTTGACCTGGGGCAGCTTCTGCACCTTTTCCAGAACCTCCGCCGGCACGGGGCCGTCGATCTCGACCAGCGCGATGGCATCGCCCCCCTGCTTGACCCGGCCGAGGTGGAAGGTCGCGATATTGAGCTTGGCATCGCCGAGCAGGCCGGCGAAGGCGCCGATAAAGCCCGGCTTGTCCTCGTTGGTAACGTAGATCATGGACTTGCCGAACTCCGCGTCGATCCGGATGCCCTTGACGTCGACCAGCCGGGGCTTGCCGTCGTGATAGACGGTGCCGGCCACCGAGCGCTCCTGCCGTTCGGTGGTGACGGCGACGGTGATCAGGCTTTCGTAGTCGCTCTGGGCGGCGCGCACCACCTCGTCGACCACCATGCCGCGCTCCTTGGCGACGACGGGCGCGGAGACCACGTTGACCTCGCCGAGCATCGGCCGCAGCAGGCCCGACAGCACCGCCGAGGTGATCGCCTTGATCTTCATCTCCGCAACGTGCCCCTCATAGGTGATCTGCACCTTGAGGATGCCGGTCTCGGTGAGCTGGCCCGCGAACGAGCCGAGCTTCTCCGCAAGCTCGATGAAGGGCCGCAGCTTCGGCGCCTCTTCGGCGGTGATCGACGGGAAGTTGACGGCGTTGGAGATGGCGCCGGACAAGAGGTAATCCGACATTTGTTCTGCGACCTGCAGCGCGACGTTCTCCTGTGCTTCCGTGGTGGAAGCGCCGAGATGCGGGGTGCATATCACGTTGGGATGGCCGAACAGCACGTTCGAGGTCGCCGGCTCCTCGACGAACACGTCGAAGGCGGCGCCCGCGACATGCTTCGAATTGAGCGCGTCGACCAGGGCCTGCTCGTCGACAAGGCCGCCGCGGGCGCAGTTGACGATGCGCACGCCTTTTTTCATTTTCGCCAGCGCGGCGGCATCGATGATGTTCTTCGTCTTTTCCGTCAGCGGCGTGTGCAGCGTGATGAAGTCGGCGCGCTTGAACAACTCGTCGAGCTCGACCTTCTCGACGCCGATGTCCTTGGCGCGCTCCGGCGACAGGAAGGGATCGAACGCAACCACCTTCATGCGCAGCCCCAGCGCGCGGTCGGCGACGATCGAGCCGATGTTGCCGCAGCCGACCACCCCGAGCGTCTTGCCGGTGATCTCGACGCCCATGAAGCGGTTCTTCTCCCACTTGCCGGCCTGGGTCGAGGCATCGGCCTGCGGGATTTCGCGCGCCAGCGCCAGCATCAACGTGATGGCGTGCTCGGCGGTCGTGATCGAATTGCCGAACGGCGTGTTCATCACGATGATGCCCTTGGCCGTAGCGGCGGGAATCTCGACGTTGTCGACGCCGATGCCGGCGCGGCCGATCACCTTCAGCTTCTTGGCCTTGGCGATGATCTTGGCGGTCGCCTTGGTGGCGGAGCGGATGGCGAGGCCGTCGTAATTGCCGATGATCTCGGCAAGCTTGTCCTTGTCCTTGCCGAGATTGGGCTGGAAGTCGACCTCGACGCCGCGATCCCTGAAGATCTGCACGGCGGCGGGGGAAAGCGCGTCGGAAATGAGAACCTTGGGTTTGGGCATCGGAGTGGTCCTTTGGAATATCGGGCGTGTCCCGGCCGAAGCGCCACTTGGCGCGTAGAGCCGGGACCCATATTCAGCGTGCGGATGGCTGTGGGTCCCGGCTCAAGACCGGGACGCGAAAGAGAAGTCAGGCCGCCTTCGGCAGCGCGGCCTTGGTCTCGGCGAAGGCCCAGTCGATCCACTGCGTCAGCAGTTCGACATCCTTTGCCTCGACGGTGGCGCCGCACCAGATGCGCAGACCGGCGGGCGCGTCGCGGTAATACGCAAAGTCGTAGCCGGCGCCTTCCTTCTCGACGAGCGCAACCAGCTTCTTCGAGAACTCCGCCTGGGCATCCTCCGTCAGCGAGGTGATCGCGGGATCGACGAACTTCAGGCACACCGAGGTGTTGGAGCGGATCGCCGGATCCTTCGCCAGGAAGTCGATCCACGGCGTCCTCGCCTTCCAGTCGGCGAGCACCTTGGTGTTGGCGTCGGCGCGCGCGATCAGCGCCTTCAGGCCGCCGACCGACTTCGCCCAGTTCAGCGCATCGAGATAATCCTCGACGCAAAGCATCGACGGGGTGTTGATGGTCTCGCCGACGAAGATGCCCTCGTTGATCTTGCCGCCCTTGGTCATGCGGAAGATTTTCGGCAGCGGCCAGGCCGGCTTGTAGGTCTCGAGCCGTTCCACCGCGCGGGGCGACAGCACCAGCATGCCGTGCGCGGCCTCGCCGCCGAGCGCCTTCTGCCAGGAGAAGGTGACGACATCGAGCTTGGCCCAGTCGAGCGGCTGTGCGAACGCGGCTGAGGTCGCGTCGCAAATGGTGAGGCCCTGCCGGTCTGCCTTGATCCAGTCGGCGTTGGGCACGCGCACGCCCGAGGTGGTGCCGTTCCAGGTGAAGACGACGTCGCTGCCGGGATCGACCTTGGAGAGATCGGGGATTTCGCCATAGCCCGCATGCAGCTTGGTGACGTCCTTCAGCTTCAGTTCCTTGACGATGTCGCTGACCCAGCCTTCGCCGAAGGATTCCCAGGCGAGCGTGGTGACGGGGCGCGCGCCGAGCAGCGACCACAGCGCCATTTCGACCGCGCCGGTGTCCGACGCCGGCACGATGCCGATGCGGTAGTCCGCCGGCACTTCCAGCACCTCGCGCGTCAGGTCGATCGCGAGCTTGAGCCTGGCCTTGCCGATCTTCGCGCGATGCGAGCGGCCGAGGGCAGCGTCCTTGAGATTTTGGGGATTCCAGCCAGGGCGCTTGGCGCAGGGGCCGGAGGAGAAATGCGGCACGATCGGCCGCGAAGCGGGCTTCGCAACGGTCATGATCTATCCTTCCAGATAGCAAGCCTCCCGTTGGGGGGAGGTGTCCCGCCGCGGTCATTAAGGGAATCGCCCCTCACCGTCAAGGAACTTTGCGCACCTCGTCGCCGATTTGATCTGCATCAAGCTCCGGATCGGACGGCGGATCGGATTGCTCCGAGAGCAATCCTGCGGCTTCGACAACGAGCTTCGCGGCCTTACGCCGGCTGGCAATTTTGAGAACGCTCTCCTCGCCGGCGAGTACGACATACTCGCAACCGAGCTTGCGGATCGAATAACGCGCCATCTCAATTTATCCCCGTGCTGCCCAGGCCGCGCGCGGGATAAGCCCCAATTGCGGCGACGTTCCTGCAGGTCGGATGACGACGCAATCGTTAGTTTACCCCCTGTTAACGCGATCGCAGACTCGCGACTACCGCAGACATAGGGACCGGCAGCATTACAACCTCAAACACAGTGTCAGAACGGATCACTTCGCCGCCGGCAGGCCGAGCGCCTCCTCGGACTCCCCGATCCATCGCCGCACCGAGGGATAGCCGGCCAGATCGAAACCACCTTCATGCGCGACACGCGTATAGGCGAGCAACGACACGTCGGCGAGCGAGAATGCCTCCCCCGCCAGGAAACGCGACGCCGACAGATGCTGCTCCATGCGCGCCAGCGCGGCGTGGCCGCGCTTGACCTTCTCGGGATCGAGGTCGGCAGCAGGCTTCTTCAGATAGACCATCTGGAACCGGCAGACGGCAATGTAAGGCTCGTGGCTGTACTGTTCCCAGAACAGCCACTCGTCCATCTTGGCGGCGGCGTAGGCGTCCTGTGGAATGAGAGCGCTGCCGCGTGCGAGATAGCGGATGATGGCGTTGGACTGCGCCAGCGTGCGGCCGTCGTCGAGTTCGACAGCAGGCACCTGCCCGGCGCTGTTGAGCTTCAGGTACTCCGGCGTCCGCGTCTCGCCCTTCATGGTGTCGATGTCGACCCAGCGATAGGGCAGCGCAAGCCGGTCGCAGACCCACTTAACCTTCAGGCAGTTGCCGGAATTGGTGTCGCCGAAAATCTTGATCACGATGACCGCCTCCGAACCATGGAGCCGGCATCCGAACAGCCGCGTCAATTCATGTCAATACGAGCGGAGGTCAGAACTTGTAGCCGAGGCCGAGGCGCGCCGAGTGAATGTAGGATTCGTAGTCGGCAGTGACGCGCTGGTATTCGTACTCGGCGCGGACGAACAGCCCGCCGACGATCATGGTGTCGACGCCGAAGCCTGCCGAATAGCCGTAGACGAGCTTTTCCTTGGAGTCGGCGCTCCAGGTCGGAGAGATGGAGGCAGGCGAAGCGGCGACGAAGCGATCGATCGTTCGGTTGCCGAATCCGGCCCCGAGAAAGCCATAGGGCATGAAGCAGCCGGCAACCCAGCCGAATCTCGCGCGCAGCGAGCCGAAGTCGCTGAGGGTGACGTTCGCCCGCGAGTTGGTGACGGTCTGCACGGTGTAGGCCGGCAGAATATACGTATAGCCGGTCGAGCTCGAATAGGAGCTGAAGCCGCCGTGCATATAGTTGCCCTCGATACCGAGAACGGCGTCATCCCATTGCCAGTTGTAGCCGGCGAACGCGCCATAGCCGGTGTTGGTGCTGTGCGCCTCCCCCAACGGCTGCCAGTTGTAGCTGCCCAACGGCGGGGTGAAGGTGGACTGCATGTCGGCGTTCAGGCCGGCCGGCAGCTTGGTGCCGATGGATCCGTAGCTGACCTGGCCGCCGGCATAGAAGCCGTTCCAGACGACGCGCGGGCCGCCCGCAAGGCTGCCGCGAAGAATCGGCAGATCCGGCAGATCGGCCGCCTGGGCGCCGAACGTCATCGCGGCCATCGCCGCCGCCAGCACGAACCTACGCATCGCAACGCTCCATTAGACGCTCTAACTTTCGCGATGATCATCGCCTGTTAACCCTAATAATTCGTTTCGCCCGCGCCGTTGCGGCGAGCTCTTTCGCGCGACGCATGCGCGGGGCGCAAAGCAAAACGGCGCGGGAGAAATCCCGCGCCGTTTGCCGTCATTAACGATTCGTGAGGAGCGATTAACCCTTGCGGATCAGCGGCGGCTGATAGACCGGCGGGTTGTTCAGATCCCAGCGTACGCCGATCTTCAGGTCATGCGAGGTGATGTTCTTGAAGGTAGTCGGGTTGACGATGGCGTTCTGGCCGTCGAAGGTGCGCAGGTCTCCGGTCACGCCGTTGCCCATGTCCAGATAGCGATAGGCGAGTTCGACCGTGAAGTTCGGCGTGACCTTGTAGGCGACACCGGCGTGCAGCGCCCAGGCGAAGTTCCAGGTTGCGGTGTCGTCGGCGAGCGCCAGGCCCGGCAGCGCGCCGCCGCCGTTGTTGGCGATGCCCGCGTCGGTGAAGTTGGCGATCGAGACCCGCGCGCCGCCGATGCCGGCGCCGATGAACGGGGTCATGCACCACCAGGTGCCGAGATCGACGTAGCCGTTGGCGAGAACGACCCATTCCGACTTGGTGGCGCGGTAGGTGTCGGTGCCGACGCCGCCCACATAGCTGATCTGGTCGGTGCCGTGGTACTGCGAGTTGCCGCGATACTCACCGGTAACGTCGGCGCGGAGCCAGCTGTTGAAGCGGTAACCGGCGCCGAGGCCGAAGATGCCCGCCGTGTTGAAGCTGTGCTTCTGAACCGAGGTCAGGTTGTTGGCGTCGAGCGCATTGGTCAGGCGGTCGACGCGCTGGTTGGAAAAGCCGATGTCGCCGCGCAGATACCAGCCGCCGAAATCTTCGACCACCGGGGGCGGGGCATAGGCAGGCGGCGGTGCAATGGGCATGTCGGCGGCAAACGCCGCGGATGACATCAAAGTGGCCGCACCGGCGGCGATGAGAAACTTCACGCTACGCATTGGCTTCGTCCTTTTGTCCGGTGAGGCAGACAGGACGCCTCACATCCAAAAACTCACGGTGGGGACGATGCCAGCAAATGCTTAAGCGGCACTTAACCCTAATTATTAAGGTTGATAACTTCTGACGAAGCCCTCCCCGTGGTTTCAACCTGATCGCGAGCGATGCATTGCCGCCACGGCGGAATGCCGCGGAACCTTCACAGTTGCTAACAATGTGTTGACGCCGGCCGCGCGCGTTTACGCCTTGGCAATGTCTCAGCGCAGTTGCTGCGGCATCTTCGGCAGGAACACGGCGAGCAGGCCGATGGCGGGCAGGAAGGCGCAGAGGTGGTAGACGAAACCGATCGATGTGTGGTCGGCGAGCTTGCCGAGCACGGCAGCCCCGAGGCCGCCGATGCCGAAGGCGACGCCGAAGAACACGCCCGAGATCATGCCGAAGCGATGCGGCATCAGCTCCTGCGCGAACACGATGATCGACGACGTCGCCGACGAGATGATCAGCCCGATGAAGACGGTCAGCACGGCGCTTGCGGCAAGCCCCGCATGGGGCAGCGCCAGCGTGAACGGCAGCGCGCCGAGGATCGATATCCAGATGATGTATTTGCGGCCGAAGCGATCGCCGAGCGGCCCGCCGAAGAAGGCACCGACCGCGTTCGCGGCGAGGAAGATGAAGAGATAGAGCTGGGCGGCCTGCGTGGAGACGCCGAACCTGTCGATCAGATAGAAGATGTAATAGCTCGACAGGCTGGAGACGTAGAGCTGCTTGGAGAACAGCAGCGCCACCAGCACGGCGATCGCGATCATCACGCGCCGCCTGTCCGGATGATCGGGATGCAGTTCGACCTTGGCGGCCTTCTTGCCGGCGACCTGCGGAGCGTACCAGACGCCGATGCGCGCCAGGATCACGATCGCGACGAAGGCGATGATCGAGAACCAGGCGATCGAGGGCTGGCCGAACGGCACCACGATCAGCGCCGCCAGCACCGGCCCCATCGAGGTGCCGAAACTGCCGCCGAGCTGGAACACCGACTGCGCGAACCCATAGCGGCCGCCGGACGCCAGCCGCGCGATGCGCGCGGACTCCGGATGGAACACCGCCGACCCCAAACCTACCAGCGAAGCCGCGATCAGGATCGTGGCGTACTGGCCGGCAATGGCGAGCAGCAGCAGGCCGAAGAAGGTGAAGCCCATGCCGATGGCAAGCGAGAACGGCTGCGCCTTCCTGTCGGTATAGTAGCCGACCACCGGCTGCAGCAGCGAGGCCGTGAACTGGAAGGCCAGCGTGATGAGGCCGATCTGCGCGAAGTCGAGCGCGTAATTGTCCTTCAGGATCGGATAGACCGAGGCGATCAACGACTGCATGGTGTCGTTGAGGAAGTGCGAGACGGAGATGCCGGCGAGCACGACATAGGCCGGCCCCGCCGCCGCGGCCCGCGACTCCGCCTCTGCCGTCACCTCCGGCACCAGCACCGGCGTGACCAGCGCTTCCTCGGAGACGTTGACGGGCTTGTTCAAGGGCAATTCCCTGGGCGGTTTTCGGAAGAGAACTCCCCTCTCCTACGACGGCAACGCCGCGCCGACCAGCTTCATTGCATGATGGCTGAGATGCGCCCGCGCATGATCAGGCAAACCCGCGCGCCGCCATCACACGCGCTTATCGGTGTGCCCTATGCCGCGGCCTGGCCGAGCGCGTGCACGATCTCGTCGACGACTTCCTCGACCATGATGCGGTCGTCGCCCTCGGCCATCACGCGGATCACGGGCTCGGTGCCGGAGGGACGGATCAGGAGGCGGCCATGGCCGTTGAGGCGCTTCTCGCCGGCGTCGATCGCCGACTTGACGTCGGCATCGTCGAGCGGCTTGCCGCTCTTGTAGCGCACATTCTTGAGGATCTGCGGCAGCGCATCGAAGCGATGGCAGACTTCCGACACCGGCCGGCGCAGCTTCTGCACCACCGCCAGCACCTGAAGCGCTGCGACGAAGCCGTCGCCCGTGGTGGCGTAATCGGAAAGAATGATGTGGCCGGACGGTTCGCCGCCGAGATTGTAGCCGCCCTTCAGCATCTGCTCGAGCACGTAGCGGTCGCCGACCGGCGTGCGCAGCATCTCGAGCCCGTGTCCCCCGAGGAAACGCTCGAGCCCGAGATTGCTCATCACGGTCGTGACGATGCCGGGACGCGACAGCCTGCCCTCTTCCTTCCAGCTCTGCGCGATCACCGCCAGCAGCTGGTCTCCGTCGACGACATGGCCGCGCTCGTCGACCAGGATGACGCGGTCGGCATCGCCGTCGAGCGCGATGCCGATATCGGCGCGCATCTCGCGGACTTTCTTCGCCAGCGCCTCCGGCGAGGTCGAACCGCATTCCTTGTTGATGTTGAAACCGTCGGGTTCGACGCCCATCGCAATCACATCGGCGCCGAGCTCCCACAGCGCTTCCGGCACCACCTTGTAGGCCGCGCCGTTGGCGCAATCGATCACGACGCGAAGCCCGTCGAGCGAGAGCTCGCGCGGCAGCGTGCGCTTGGCGAATTCGATGTAGCGGTCATGCACGCCGTCGATGCGGCGGGCGCGGCCGAGGCTCGCGCTCTGCGCCAGGCGCCGGTCGATCGGCTCGTCGAGCAGCTGCTCGATTTGCTTCTCGACGTCGTCGGACAGCTTGAAGCCCTGCGGGCCGAACAGCTTGATGCCGTTGTCCTCGAACAGATTGTGCGAGGCGGAGATCATGACGCCGAGATCGGCGCGCATCGACTTGGTCAGCATCGCCACCGCCGGCGTCGGCATCGGGCCGAGCAGCAGCACGTCCATGCCGACCGAGGTGAAGCCGGCCACCATGGCGTATTCGATCATGTAGCCCGACAGCCGCGTGTCCTTGCCGATGACGACGCGATGGCGATGCTCGCCGCGCTGAAATACGAGGCCGGCCGCCTGCCCCACCTTGAGCGCGAGCTCCGGCGTGATCAGCCCGTTGGCGCGGCCCCGAATCCCGTCGGTACCGAAATATTTACGGCTCATGTAACCCCCAGCGCAGTTCGAGGCCCGCCACCGGCAGGGAAGCCTCGAATGCCCGCTATGATAGCGTGCACGGGGTTATAATCCCTGCGGCGCTAAAATGGCTTCAAAAAATATGATGAATCGTTACGGTGCGGGCAATCCCGCTTGAAGACCTAACACCTTGTTTGCAATGACATTATTGCTACATCCGGAACCGGCGTGGCGGTGCCTGGCAGGTCCGCTTGACGTGGTGGTCGCCCTTCGAGGGCGGCGGCTGGATGACGTTGACGGGGTCGGAGGCCGGGAAGGTTTCCTCGAGCCCCTCCTCCAGCGCCTGCTCGAGCTGCTGCTTCTCGACCGCATCTTCCGGCTTTTTGGCTGTTCGGGTCATGGCGGCTCTCCCCGACCTACGGTTCCCTCCGGATTTGGCGGAGGGCTCATCCATGCTAGATGACATTGAAATCCGACAAGACAAGAAGGGCCGCCGGGAATGTCCATGAAGCATGTCACCTGTATCGAAGACCTGCGCCAGCTGCACAAGCAGCGGGTACCGAAGGCATTCTTCGACTATTGCGACCGCGGCTCCTATACCGAGGACACGCTGCGCGCCAATTCCGAGGATCTGCAGCAGATCAAGTTCCGCCAGCGCATCCTGGTCGACGTCTCCAAGCGCGATCTGTCCACCACCATCCTCGGCGAGCCCGCCGCGATGCCGCTGATCCTCGCGCCGGTCGGCCTGCTCGGCATGCAGCATGGCGACGGCGAGATCCATGCCTGCCGCGCGGCGCAGGCCGCCGGCATCCCCTTCACCCAGAGCACGATGTCGATCTGCTCGATCGAGGATATCGCAGCCGCGGTCGACAAGCCGTTCTGGTTCCAGCTCTACGTCATGAAGGACCGCGGCTTCATCAAGGCGCTGATCGAGCGCGCCATTGCGGCCAAGTGCAGCGCGCTGGTGCTCACGGTCGATCTGCAGGTGATCGGCCAGCGCCATCAGGACATCAAGAACGGCATGTCGGTGCCGCCGGAATGGTCGCTGGGCAAGCTGCTCGATTTCGCCAGCAAGCCCGCCTGGGTGGCCGGCGTATTGCGCGGCAAGCGGCGCAGCTTCGGCAACATCGTGGGCCACGTCAAAGGCACCGAGGACCTCACCAGACTGGCGGAGTGGACCGCCTCGCAGTTCGACACCACGCTGAACTGGAAGGACATCGACTGGATCCGCAGCATCTGGCCGGGCAAGCTGATCCTCAAGGGCATTCTCGACGTCGAGGACGCCGAGATCGCCGCCAAGACCGGCGCGCAGGCGCTCGTGGTCTCCAACCATGGCGGCCGCCAGCTCGACGGCGCGCCGTCGTCGATCGAGGTGCTGCCGGAGATTGCGGATGCCGTCGGCTCGCAAATGGAGATCATGTTCGACGGCGGCATCCGCACCGGCATGGACGTGATGCGCGCGCTGGCGCTCGGCGCGAAGTCCTGCATGATCGGCCGCGCCTATGCATATGGGCTGGGCGCCGCCGGGCAGGAGGGCGTTGCAAAGGCGATCGACCTGCTCGGCAAGGAGCTCACGACCACGATGGGGCTGTGCGGGGTGAACAGGATCAGCGAGATCGACGATCACGTGCTGGCGACATAGGCGGCCAACCGAAAGTGTCGCCCCGGCGTTCGCCTGGACGACATCGGCATCATCCCGCGCCGCGCCGCCTCGATCGCGCGGCGATCTTCTTCATGCCCACCCTCTTTTGATATCCGTCAATGCCACGGCCATCGATGCAAGTTTCGATGTTGCCAGATTCGGTTCTTCCGTCTCCGTCCTCCGCTCTGAAGGACGAAACCTTTCGATTGGAGGGTTTTCATGACGATTGACGGTTCGCGCGTGTCGCCGGCATTTCGCTCGAAGATCATGTCGGCCGACGATGCCGCGGAGCTGGTGCCGCCCGGCGCACATGTCGGCATGAGCGGTTTTACCGGATCGGGATGTCCAAAGGCCGTTCCGCTGGCGCTGGCGCGCCGGATCGAGCAGGCGCACGCGCGCGGAGAAGCATTCCGGATCGGCGTGTGGACCGGAGCCTCGACCGCGCCCGAGCTGGATGGCGCGCTGGCCAGGGCCAACGGCATCGACCTGCGCCTTCCCTACCAGTCCGATCCGATCACGCGCGAGCGCATCAATGCCGGAACGATGGACTATATCGACATCCATCTCAGCCATGTCGCGCAGTTCGTCTCGTTCGGCTTTCTCGGGCATCTGGATATCGCGCTGATCGAGGTCGCCGCTATCCTGCCGGACGGCAGTCTGGTGCCCTCGACTTCCGTCGGCAACAACAACACCTGGCTCGATCAGGCCGATCGCATCATCCTGGAGGTCAATTCGTGGATGAACCCGGCACTGCAGGGGATGCACGACATCTACTACGGCGCCAGCCTGCCGCCGCACCGCACGCCAATTCCGATCCTTTCGCCCGGCGACAGGATCGGCGAGACTAATTTTCGCTGCGACCCCGGCAAGGTGATCGCGGTGGTCGAAACCAACGCGCCGGACCGCAACACTTCCTTCATCCCGCCCGACGCCATCACCAATGCGATCGCCGGCCACATCCGCGAATTTCTCGGCCACGAGGTTCGCCGCGGCCGGCTGCATCCCGAACTGCTGCCGATCCAGTCCGGGGTCGGCAACGTCGCCAATGCGGTGCTGGCGGGACTCGCGGACAGTCCGTTCACGGGGCTGACCGCATATACCGAGGTGCTGCAGGACGGGATGCTGAACCTGATCCGGTCCGGCCAGATGAAGCTTGCCTCCGCAACGGCGCTGTCGCTCAGTTCGGACGCCGCCATGCTGTTTAACCGCGAGATCGATACGCTCAAGCGACGCATCGTGCTGCGATCGCAGGAAATCTCCAACCATCCGGAGGTGATCCGGCGGCTCGGCGTCATCGCCATGAACGCGATGATCGAGGCCGACATCTACGGCAATGTGAACTCGACCCATATCCGCGGCACCAGCATCATGAACGGCATCGGCGGCTCCGGCGATTTCGCCCGCAACGCCTATCTCTCGATCTTCATGACGCCCTCGACCGCCAGGCAGGGTTCGATCTCCTCCATCGTCCCGATGGTGACCCATGTCGATCATACCGAACACGACGTGGAAATCATGGTGACGGAGCATGGTCTGGCCGACCTGCGCGGCCTGTCGCCGAAACAGCGGGCCAGGGTCATCATCGAAAATGTAGCGCATCCATCGTTCCGGCCCGCGCTGCGCGATTACTTCAACCGCGCGTGCAAATTATCGCCGGGCAAGCACACGCCGCATCTGTTGGACGAGGCCTTCCGCGTGATCCAGGCAAGCTGATCCGGGGGCGAGTGGAGCAAGCTGCGTCCCGCACGCACCGCCGTCGTCCCGGCGCGGGCCGGAGCGACGGACGCCGATCACGCGTGCTTGAGGTCGGCCTCGATCAGCGCGCGGAGTTCCGCAGTCACCTGCGGACGGCGGCCGAACCACAATTCGAAGCCGCGCACGGCCTGGTGCAGCAGCATGCCGAGGCCGTCGGCGGTCTTCAGCCCGCGCGCTTGCGCCGCCGCCAGTAATTCCGTCTGCAACGGGACATAGACGAGGTCGGCGACCACGGCATCGCCGGGCAGCCGCGCAACGTCGATCTCGAGCCGCGGCTGGCCGTGCATGCCGAGCGAGGTGGTATTCACCAATAGCCCCGCGCGCGGCAGCAACTCGCCGGCCGTTTCCCAGTTCGCGGGCTGCACGCGCGCGCCGAACTGGGCGGCCAACGCCTGGGCACGCGCCGCGGTGCGGTTGGCGAGATGCACGGTCCCGATGCCGCGCTCGAGCAGGCCGAACACGACCGCGCGGGCCGAGCCGCCGGCTCCGAGCACCAGCGCCTCCTTTGCCTTGTCCCAGCCCGGCGCGCTGGCGTCGAGATTGTCGACAAAACCTTCGACGTCGGTGTTGGTCGAGCACAGCTCACCGTTTTCGAACCACAGCGTGTTGGCGGCGCCGACGGCCTTCGCGCGCGCATCCGGTTTCGACAGCGCCAGCGCCTGCTCCTTGTGCGGGATGGTGACGTTGGCCCCGACGAAGCCGCGCAGCGACAACCGCATCACGAAGTCCTTGAACTCGTCCGGCGGCACCGCCTCGATGACGTAGCCGCCCGCGATGCCGAGCGTGCGCAGCCAGTAGCGATGGATCAGCGGCGAGCGCGAATGCGCGGCCGGCCATCCGATCAGGCAGGCGGCGGGAGGTTTGGCGGCGGTCATCTCGGTCCCGGCTAGGCAACGTGCTGGGCGATGCAATCGGCCAAGCGCGGCGCGCTGTCAATGCTTCAGCTTGACGTTGGGAAAGGCTCTGCTGGGACGCGGCGGCGCCTTCTTACCTTCTCCCCTTGTGGGAGAAGGTGGCTCGCATCGCAGATGCGAGGCGGATGAGGGGTTGTCGCCGCGAGCACTGGTCTCTCATGGAGAGGTCTTTGCTCACGGAAAGAGACCCCTTACCCCGCTTCGCTTCGCGAAGCGACCCTCTCCCACCAGGGGAGAGGGTAAGAGAGTCATTCACGCCGCATCCCTGTGCGCGGCGATGATCTTGTCGGCGTCGCGGCCGGTGACTTCGGCCATGCGGTCGAACTGCCGGGTGAAGCTGCCGGCGCCGGCGGTGGCCGAGCGCAGCTCGACGATGAGGTCGCCGATCTCCGCTTCCGGCATGGTGGCGCGAACGCAGTCCCAGCCGCTCCAGCCGTCGCGGGTGTCGAACGAGAGGATCTGGCCGCGCCGCGCCGACAGGATCGCGTTGATCTTGGCGGTCGCTTCCGTCGGGCAGACGATCTCCACCACGTGGATCGGCTCCAGCAGCACCGGCTGGCACTGCGGCAGCGCCTCCGCCACGCCGATGCGCGCCGCAGTGCGGAACGCAAGGTCGGAGGAGTCGACGCTGTGATAGGAGCCGTCGGTCAGCGTGACGTGCACGTCGATCACGGGGAAGCCGAGCGGGCCGCGTACCAGTGCGTCCACCACGCCTTCCTCGACCGCCGGGATGTAGTTGCGCGGCACCGCGCCGCCGACCACCTTCTCGACGAACTCGAAGCCGCTGCCGCGCGGCATCGGCTTGATGTCGAGCACGACGTCGCCGAACTGGCCGTGGCCGCCGGACTGCTTCTTGTGGCGGCCGCGCTGGTGGTTGACCGCCTTGCGGATGGTCTCCTGATAGCCGATCGCGGTCGGATGCGATTTGGCGTTGACGCCGAAGCGGTCCTTGAGCCGCTCCATCGCCACGCGCAGATGCATCTCGCCCTGCCCCCACAGCACGATGTCGTGGGTGCGCGGATTGTGCACCATGGTGAGCGAGGGATCCTCCTCGTTGAGGCGGATCAGCGCCTGGCCGAGCTTGACGTCGTCCTTGCGGTCGACCGCCGCGATCGACATCGACAGCACGCCGGGCGTGGCCTCGACCTTGATCAGCGCCGCTGGCGCCGTCTTGCCGCCGGACAGCGTGTCGCCGGTCTTGATCGCATCGAGCTTACCGAGCGCGATGGTGTCGCCGGCTTCAGCCGACGATCGTTTGCTGTCATGGGCACCGCTGACGCCGAGGATGCCGGAGACGCGGCCGCTCTCGCCCGATGACGACAACAGCGTGGCGCCGTCGTCGAGATGGCCGGCGAGCAGGCGCACCAGCGAAAGCTTGCCGCCATGCAGCTGGTGCACGGTCTTGAACACATAGGCCAGCGCTTCCTTCTGCGCGGGCGCGCCGAGGCGTTTTGCCGTCTCGGCAACGCCGGGCGCTTCGTGGCGCAACGCCTTCATCAGGCGCAGCACGCCGTTCTCGCGGCTGGCGCAGCCGAGCAGCACCGGGCAGATCAGCCCTTCGCGCAGCTCGCGGGCGAGATCGTCGAATATGGCGTCGCGCGGCGGCTGGATGTCCTCCAGCAACTGCTCCATCAGCGCATCGTCGTGGTCGGCGAGCTTCTCCAGCATGGAGAAGCGCGCTTCCTTCTCGCGGTCGAGATCGCCGCCTTCCAGCGCGATCACTTCCGACGGCTTGTGCTCGCGGTAGACGAAAGCGCGCTCCAGCGCGAGGTCCACGAAGCCCTCGATCAGGTCGCCCTTCCAGATCGGGATCTGGCGCAACACCAGCGGGGTGCGGGAGGCCGGCTGCAAGGTCGCGAGCGTCTCGCGGATGCGCTTGTTGGCCTTGTCGATCTTGTTGAGGAACAAAAAGCGCGGGATCTTGAGATCCTCGAGCTCGCGGAGAATGATTTGCAGTTGCGGCAGCTTCTTCTCGTCCGCCTCGCAGACCACGATGGCGGCATCGACGGCGGGAAGCGCGGCGCGCATGTCGTGCGCGAACTCGACCGAACCCGGACAATCGATGAAGGTGTAGCTGTCGCCCATGAAATTCACGGTCGCCGCGGAGAGGCCGACGCTCATCTTGTGATGGCGGGCTTCGGGACTGGCATCTCCGTGGGAGGTTCCGGCGTCGACGCTGCCGGCTTTGGGGATGGCGCCTGTTCGCGCCAGTATCGCTTCGAGAAGTGTGGTCTTACCGCTTTGGAAAGGGCCCACCAGCGCAATGCACCGTGGACCTCGGGGACTTCTGACGTCTTGTCCCATATGCCGCCTCCTTCAATGTTGAAGTCGGCCCGTGATTGGGTCGGCAGCTGCAATGCTCCGCCTGTCCCGCGGTTTTGGCAAGCGGGAAAATGTCGCCGGTAAAAATACCGATGTGCGGGATACAGGTGCGTGCATTGCACCCGGCGAAGGCAGCGTTAACGCCCCGGACGCAGTTCCAGGCTCTCCAGCCCCGCGGCGATGGATACGCCGACCTGGCCCTGCACGCTGAGCGGCTGCAGCGCGATGGAATTGGCGGAGCCGCCCACCAGCACATTGCCGCCGACGCCGACGCCGAGCGTGGCGCTGCCCTGCGCGCCGACGTAATTGCCGGCGAGATCGCCCGGGCCGAGCCGGTTGACCGGCGCGAACACGCCCCAGGCCAGCGCCGACTCCTGCGTGATGCCGAGATCGAGGCCGACCTTGCGGATGGTCGCGACGTAGAAATCGTCGGGCTGGCCGGTGGCGCGCAGCACGCAGCCGAGATTGGTCACGGAGCCGACGATGAAGCCGACGCTGGCGCCGCCGCGGCATTCCAGCACGCCGACCTGCACCTTGGCCTGCTGCGCGGAGGTCGTGGCGACCGGCGCCGACAGCGCGAGGACGATACCGGCAAGGGCGAGTGAGCGGCGCATGAAATAAATCTCCAAAGCTTCAAGTGAGGGTGATGCGGGAAGCCGACGATATGGCGCGGTCTCTATGGCACAACGGGGGCGGATTTTACACCGTCATTCCGGGGCGCGCCTCTTGGCGCGAGCCCGGAATCCATACGCCGGGAACGCCGTTATGTAGAAGACTGGCTGACGATTTCTTTGAACCAACAGCTATCTGTGGTTATGGATTCCAGGCTCATGCTTCGCATGCCCCGGAATGACGGGCTCCTCAAACGAAGAAGGCCCGCTTGCGCGGGCCTTCCTCAACATGCTTGCGACCGCTCAGCGCAGATTGCCGCAAAACCGCTGGATGCGCTTGCAGGCGTCTTCGAGGTCGCTGGTCTTGGTCGCATAGGAGATGCGGAAGGCGGGGCCGAGGCCGAACGCCGATCCCTGCACCACCGCGACGCCTTCGGCTTCCAAGAGCTCGGTGACGAAGTCCTCGTCGTTGGCAAGCACCTTGCCGGAGGGCGCGGTCTTGCCGATGGTGCCAGCGCAGGACGGATAGACGTAGAAGGCGCCTTCCGGGCGCGGGCAGTCGATGCCCTTGGCCTGGTTCAGCATGCCGACCACGAGGTCGCGACGCTCCTTGAACACCTTGTTGTTCGCCTCGATGAAGTCTTGCGGGCCGTTCAGCGCCTCGACCGAGGCCCACTGCGCGATCGACGACGGGTTCGAGGTCGACTGCGACTGGATGGTCTGCATCGCCTTGATCAGTTCGGCCGGGCCGCCGGCATAGCCGATGCGCCAGCCGGTCATGCAATAGGCCTTCGAGACGCCGTTCACCGTCAGGGTGCGGTCGTACAGCTTCGGCTCGATCTGCGCCGGGGTGGTGAACACGAAGTCGTCGTAGACGAGGTGCTCGTACATGTCGTCGGTCATCACCCAGACGTGCGGATGCTTCACCAGCACGTCGGTGATCGCCTTCAGCTCGGCGCGCGAATAGGCCGCGCCGGTCGGGTTCGACGGCGAGTTGAGGATGATCCACTTGGTCTTCGGTGTGATCGCCTTTTCCAGATCCGCCGGCTGCAGCTTGAAGCCGTGTTCGGCGGTGCAGACGATCGGCACCGACTCGCCGCCGGCAAGCGCTACCATTTCCGGATAGCTCACCCAGTATGGCGCGGGGATGATCACCTCGTCGCCCGGATTGATGGTGGCCATCAGCGCGTTGTAGAGCACCTGCTTGCCGCCGGTGCCGACGATGATCTGGTTCGGCTTGTAGCTCAGCCCGTTCTCGCGCTGGAACTTGGCGATGATGGCTTCCTTCAGCTCGGGAATGCCGCCGACGTCGGTGTACTTGGTCTTGCCGGCCTCGATCGCGTGGATGGCGGCGAGCTTGATGTTGCCGGGCGTGTCGAAATCCGGCTCGCCGGCACCGAGGCCGATGACGTTCCGGCCCGCCGCTTTCAGCGCGCGTGCCTTGTCCGTGACCGCGATGGTCGCGGACGGCTTCACACGGGCAAGCGAGGCGGCGAGGAAAGACATCATCTTCTCCTGGTTGTTGGGCGGTTGTGTCGGACAGGCGTCACTTTAGGCAAGTGTCGTGGACCGCAGAAACCCACGACTCTTCATGAAAGGAATGGTTGCACCCTAGGGCTCAAACCGCTGCATCGCAAGGAACTTTGCCCCGATCGGTGCAAAGTTTGGCCCACTCGGTGCACCTTTAGGGAACGTTAAAACCGGCCCGCTACCGTCGGCGCAACATTCCTAAAATTCTGCGGCGAAATGGCTCATTTCTGGCAAGGTTTGCGGACCGGCGGCTGGCTGACGGCGCAACGCGCGCGCGGCTACAGCCTGATCCTGCTTGCGGTGTGCACCCTCGCCTTCGCCAGCTGGATCGCGGTTTCCGACGGGCCGATCGACCGCAACGGCAAGCCGCTCGGCACCGACTTCTCCAACGTCTATGCGGCGGGCGCGCTGACCTGGCAGGGCCGCGCCGCCGACGCCTACGAGCCCGCGCTCCAGCACGCCGCCGAGAAGGCGATCTTCGGCGGGCGCGACGTGCCGTTTTATGGCTGGCACTATCCGCCGTTCTTTCTTGCGGTCGCGTTCCTCGTTGCCGCGGTTCCCTATGGCTGGGGTCTGGCGATCTGGTGCCTGGCGAGTCTTGCCGCGTATCTTGCGATGCTTCGCGCGATCCTGCCGCGGCCCGAAACGCTGTTGATCGCGGCCGCCTTCCCCGCCGTGTTCGTCAATCTCGGCCACGGGCAGAACGGTTTTCTCACTGCCGCGCTGCTCGGCTCTGCGCTGCATCTGCTCGACCGCAAGCCGTGGCTCGCGGGCGTGCTGATCGGCCTGCTTGCCTACAAGCCGCAATTCGGCGTGCTGATCCCGATCGCGCTGCTTGCAGGCCAGCGCTGGAACACGATCGCCGCAGCGGCACTCACGGTTGCCATGCTGGTCATTGTGAGTTTCGCGACGCTCGGCGGCGACGTCTGGCGCGCGTTCTTCGAGTCGATGACGTTTACGCAGCAGATCGTGCTGGAACAGGGCGGCACCGGCTGGGAGAAGATCCAGTCAATCTTCTCGGCCGCGCGCCATCTCGGCGCCGGCGTGCCGACGGCCTATGCGATCCAGGGTTCGCTGGCGCTGTTGCTCGCCGCCAGCATTGCCTGGTTGTGGCACGGCGATGCCGCGTTCGAACTCAAGGCCGCAGCGCTCGCGCTCGCGAGCCTGCTCGCCACGCCCTATGTGCTCGACTACGACCTGGTCGTGCTTGCCGTCGCCATCGCGTTCTTCGTGCGCCACGGTCTTCGCTGCGGTTTCCGCGATTACGAGATCAGCCTGTGTGCGGCGGCCTGGCTGGTTCCGCTGCTGTCGCGCGCTTTGGCTGGCGCCACCGGCATCCCGCTCGGGTTGATCGTGCTGCTGACATTTTACGGATTGGTGTTGCGGCGCGCACGGCACGATCGCACAATTGCAAGCCATTCGCGCCAGCTGGCGAAAGCGTGATGCGAATTGTCTTGCCGTGTTCCGCCAGCATGATCGAATCGTTTCGCGATACTGCACTGCGGTAGGGTTTTCGACTTTTTCCAACGGCCCGCCCTTGCGACATCGGGCATTCGCCATCATTGTTTAGCCGTGTTGAGGCGCGACAAGCCGGTTCACCCACCGGTTGATTCCTCGAGACGCTGGAAACGAGAGGCGATGTACAAGCTCTATTCGATGCAGCGCTCCGGCAACAGCTACAAGGTCCGCCTTGCGCTGGCGCTGCTCAACATCCCCTATGAAGCGGTCGAGATCGACATCCTGCGCGGCGAGAGCCGCACGCCGGATTATCTGTCGAAGAATCCCAGCGGGCAGATTCCCCTGCTGGAGGTCGACGGCCGCTATCTCGCCGAGTCCAACGCCATCCTGTGGTACGTCGCCGCCGAGACGCCGCTGTCGCCGGAGAATCGCCTGACGCGCGCCGAAGCGCTGCAATGGATGTTCTTCGAGCAGCACGCGCTGGAGCCGAACATCGGCGCGGCCTATTTCTGGCTGGCGCTGGTGCGCGGCGGCCGCGAGCTGCAGACGCATGCGCTGGAAGACTGGATGGAGCGCGGCTATGCGGCGCTGCAGGTGATGGAGAACCACCTCAAGACCCATCAGTACTTCGCCGCCGGCCAGCTCACCGTCGCCGACATCGCGCTGTACGGCTACACCCATGTCGCCGACCGCTGCGACTACGACCTCTCCACCTTCCCCGCCATCCGGGCCTGGCTGCGCCGGGTCGAAGCCACGCCGGGCTTCGTGCCGATGGACTGGACGCCGGGCGATGTGGTCGAGGATGCGCCGAGCGTGGCCGCCAGCGCCTGACGCAATTTCTTGTGAAGAGTGGGTATAATTACCGGGGAAAACGGGGAAACCGGCACGCTGCCGCGGTTTTGCCATGATTGGTACGGGTCGCTGCCGCAATCTTGCCGGTGCGGCCCGCAATAGTACCTGCCGTTCGCAGGTGATTCGCCCGCGAGAGGTCAAGGATTTGGACCCCATGATCCGGTCAACCGGCGCCGTCGGCTTTGCCCCTGCGCCCGTCGCCTCGTCCCGACTGATCAACGCCGTCGCGGCCTCGCTCGCATTCGGCGCCGCCTCGCTGTGCCTGATCTCCAGCCTCAAGGTGCTGGCGGTCAAGCTGGCGGCGATGCCGATTCCGATGATGTGAGCCGGCGCTCGCCACGCCTCCCCAACCAGCCCCGCGCGATGAACGCCGTCGCGAGCCCCCTATGATGAAGACCCCAGCAGGACTTGTGACCATCGCGCTGTCGGCAGCGACGCTGCTCGCCGGCACCTTCCTGCTCGTCACGGGCACGCGCGGACAGAACACCTCGTTCGAATCCTCCGCAGGCCAGCTCGACGTGCAGACCTTTGCCAGCGGCCTCGTCAATCCCTGGGGCCTCGCGTTCCTTCCCGACGGCAGGCTGCTGGTGACGGAAAGGCCCGGCCGCATGCGCATCGTTTCGGCCGAGGGCCAGCTGTCGCCGCCGCTGAAAAACGTGCCCGAGGCCTGGGCAAGCGGCCAGGGCGGATTGCTCGACGTCATCGCCGACAAGAGCTTTGCGCAAAGCCGCACCATCTTCTTCTGCTATGCCGAGCGCGCCAGTGGCGGCGGCCGCACGGCGGTAGCGCGCGCCAAACTCAACGACGGCGCCGGCAGGCTCGACGAGACCCGGGTGATCTTCCGCCAGGAGGGGCCGCTGTCCTCGGGCAATCATTACGGCTGCCGCATCGCGCAAGCGGCCGACGGCAATCTGTTCGTCACGCTCGGCGACCATTACAGCGCGCGCGACGAGGCGCAGAGTCTCGCCAATCACATCGGCAAGGTGATCCGCATCGCCCCTGACGGCAGCGCGCCAGCCGACAATCCCTTCGTCGGCCGCGACGGCGCCAGGCCCGAGATCTGGAGTCTCGGTCACCGCAACCAGCAAGCCCTCGCGATCAATCCGGCCAATGGCGAAGTCTGGGAATTCGAGCACGGCCCGCGCGGCGGCGACGAGGTCAACTTCATCGTCAAGGGCAGGAACTACGGCTGGCCGGTGATCGGCTTCGGCGTCGATTATTCCGGCGCGAAGATCCACGAGGCGACGGCAAAGGACGGCATGGAGCAGCCGGCAAAATACTGGGTGCCGTCGATCTCGCCCTCGGGCGCGACCTTCTACACCGGAAAGCTGTTTCCGAAGTGGAACGGCAGCCTGTTCGCCGGCGCGCTCTCGGGACGGATGCTGGTGCGGCTCACCGTCAACGGCCACGCCGTGACCGGCGAGGAGCGCCTGCTGCAGAACCTCCATGAGCGCATCCGTGACGTCCGCCAGGGCCCGGACGGGGCGCTGTGGCTGCTGACCGACAATTCGGCGGGACGCATCCTGCGGGTGACGCCGGCGAGGTAAGCCGACGATGATGCGCTGCGCGCCGGTCAGGCTGCCAGGATCGAGCCCGGCTCGCTTGCGGCCGGCTGCCAAACCATGTCGTCGAGAGAGGGTGCGATTGGCGGGGCCTCGACCGGATCCTGCTCGATCAGACGCTGCATCAGCATCAGAAGGCGGGGCGGCAAAGGTGCCGCTTCACGATCGAGGATCACGCGAAGGCGGTCGCCGATCTCGTCGCAGATAGCGCGGCAATGCGAGCTGGCGAGTTGCAGTTCCTTTTCAGCGCCCATCGGCTGCTCCTGTTTGGCAGCAAGGATAGGGCCGAGATTTTAAGGCGCCGGCCTGGAACTGAAGCGCATTCGAAGGCGCGCGGTTACGACCGGTTCACCGTACTGCTTCCCGCCGGGTCGCAGCGCGCGATCTACTGAACGTCCCGATCGGGGGCACCGGCCTGAACTCCGCCCGCCTCGCCAACAGCCGTGTCGAGGGGACCTGCAATGGCCTTCCTCAAGGTCGGACGCGGCTCGGTCTGGCTTTCCACAGCGCCGAGCCGTTCGATCCATGCGACGACCTGAATGACATCCGGAAAGAAGCTGAACTCGTGTTCGGCGTTTGCGATGCCCAGGTGACTGCGACCTTTTTCGTCGCGCATTATTCTTCGCAATCGTCTTGCAAAAAGCGCGAGCTGTTCGTTTGACGGCGCGGTCGGCGCTGAGCGCTCGACAGCGCGTCGGTCAATGCCGGACCGGCGCTCGCCAATGAGCTGCTTCTCCGCTTCCGACCGGGTGTCGATTCCGGACCTGCGGTCGCGAATGATCATGGTCAGCCTCCAAGACTACTCCATCGCACTGCAATACTCGATAGCCGCTTTGCTGAACCCTGCATTTTGCGGGCAGAGGAGTTAAGATTTGTTCAAGGATCGCTCTCCGCAATTAACGCGGTTCGCCGGCGCCGCGAGCAAAGGGCAAGGATCAGCGACCTGACCCGGGTACTTCCTGCCAAGCGGTATGTCGGATAGGCTGGAATTTTCATCTGGTCTTTTTTCACTTGGGGAATCGGGTCGATGACGCCCTTTCAGCTGCCCGAGACCCGCTATGCGCGCAGCGGAAACGTCAGTATCGCCTATCAAGTGATGGGGAATGGTCCGATCGACCTGATCATCATTCCGGGCCTGCTGTCGCATATTGAATTTTTCCATGAACTGGCCGGCTACACGGACTTCTTACGCCGCCTTGCGGCTTTCGCGCGCGTCATCTGCTTCGACAAGCGAGGCCAGGGCTTGTCTGACCGAGTTGCCGGCAGCCCCACACTCGATGAACGGATGGACGATCTGGATGCCGTGATGAAGGCACTCGGCATCCCACGTGCGGCCCTGCTCGGCTATTCCGAGGGGGCCGCGATGAGCGCGCTATTCTCGGCGACCTATCCCGAGCGGGTTTCCCATCTCGTTCTCTATGGTGGATTTGCCCGTTTCACCAACAGCGATGACTACTCCCACATGTTTCCGCTAGAGCAGATGATGCGCAGCGTGAAATACTGGGGCACCGGCGCGTCGGCGAAGGTTTTTGCTCCCAGCCTCGCCGACAATCCCGAAGCGATCAAGATTTGGGCCAAGGGCGAGCGGCTCATCGTCAGTCCCAGCGCCTATCAGGCAATGCTGGAGACGAATGCGTTGATCGACGTTCGCGCCATTCTGCCGCAGCTTCGCCTGCCCGTGCTGGTTCTGCACAACGAGGCTGACATGGCCGTTCCAGTCGCCAACGGCCGCTACCTGGCGGCTCACATTCCTGGCGCGCGCTACGTCGAGTACCCGGCCGGCGATCATCGGCCGTGGGCACAGAAAAATATCGAAGCCATCATCGGCGACATCGAGGAATTCGTCACCGGCCGCCGCGAGGCCGTCGTGGATGAGATCGAGCGTGTGCTTGCGACCGTCCTTTTCACCGACATCGTCGATTCGACGAAGCAGGCGGTGAAACTCGGCGACAGCAACTGGCATCGCTTGCTCGACGAGCACGACAGGCTCGCGCGCCGCACGGTCGAACAGCATCGCGGCCGTTTGATCAAGATGACGGGCGACGGCATCCTGGCGACGTTCGACGGACCTGGCCGCGCCATCAAGTGCGCCGTCGCGTTGTCGCGAGACACCGCGCGACTTGGAATCAGGGTCCGCGCCGGACTGCACACCGGCGAAGTCGAACTCCGGGGCGAAGACATCGCCGGCATCGCGGTCAATACCGCGGCACGCATCATGTCGGAGGCACACCCGGGCGAAACCCTGGTGTCTCGTGTCGTGACCGATCTCGTGGCCGGCGCCGGCGTCAACTTCATCCCCCGCGATCCGTGCGAACTCAAGGGATTGCCGGGGCGCTGGGATCTCTTCGCAGCTTCGTGAACTGCACTCTCGTCGCGCAATGTCGGCTCCTGCAGCGCAGGCTCTTCACCAATTCTACCACTTGTGAAAGATCAGGAACGCGCCGAACGCGATCGAGGCAAAGCCGAGGGCGTGATTCCAGCCCAGCGGCTCCTTCAGGTACAGCACCGAGAAGGCGGCGAACACGGTCAGCGTGATCACCTCCTGGATGGTCTTGAGCTGTGCCGCGCTATAGACCTCGCTGCCCCAGCGGTTGGCGGGCACTGCCAGCCAGTACTCGAAGAAGGCGATGCCCCAGCTGGCGAGGATCACGAGCACCAGCGAATGATCCTTGTATTTGAGGTGGCCGTACCAGGCGAAGGTCATGAAGACGTTGGAGGCAAACAGCATCAGCACCGGCAGCAGCGTCGGCGAAATCGTGGGCATGGACGTCCTTTCGAATTCCAGCGCCGGCCCCCGCGAGGGGCGGCGGTTTGCGCGCCGTTGATAGCATTTGATTCAACAAAGCGCGAAAGCCCCGCCAGCGCGGCAGCCCTGCCTTAACGACAAACCGGAAAATCCGACAACTTTTGCGGGAATGCGCCAAACTGCGTGCCCCGGTTTTGACTTGGATGCGACGTGAGCACGCAGTTCGACTGGCGCACAATTCTCGGTCCGGCATTGACGACGGCGGTGGCGCTGACCGCCTTCCTCGTCGATCGCTATTTCGTTACCGTGCCCAACCCGGCGCCACTGTTTGTCTGCATCGTGGCGCTGGCGAGCTCGATCAGCGGCATCACCTCCGGTCTCGTCAGCGCCGCCATCGCCGTGGTCTTCTCGGCGCTGTTCTTCCTCAACCATCGCGCAGCGCCTGGCTACGACATCCACGACGTGGCGCGGATGGTCCTGCTGGCACTGACTGCCGGTGGCACCGCGGTCATCACCGGCATGCTGCGGCAGAAATGGATCGACGCCTTCGCCGCCGAGCAGGAGCACTACGCGACCTCGGCGCGGCTCGCGGCGGCGCTCGACGAGGTCGACATCGGCATCGTGCTGCTCGGCCCCGACACCCGCGCCGAGTTCATCAACCGCGCCTTCCGCGACTATTTTGCGCTGCCCGACGACGTCGCCGACAGCGAGCCGCCCTTCATCGCGCTGATGTATCACGGCCGCGACACCGGCGCCTACGAGCTGCCGGAGGATCAGCTCGCGCATTTCATCGCCGCGCGCACCGAGATGATGCGATCGGGCGATTCCACGCCGATCAACATCAACCTCGCCGACGGCCAGGTGCTGCGCTTTGCCTGCACCGCGCTCCCCGACGGCGGCCGCATGCTGAGCTACACGCCGGTCACCGACCTCGTCCGCCACGGCGATGCCCCGGCCAGGGCCGAATACTACCGCTCGCTGCGCAAGGGCCGGCGTCCGCCCTTCCCGGACAAGCACGCGGCGGAATAGCGCGTGGCGCCAGCCGCTGCGTCCGGCGATGGCGTCAGTCGATCGTGCCGAACGCCGCCACGGGCAGTATCCAGTAGACCAGCTCGGTCCCGGCAAACGAACCCCGAAGCCTGTCGAGCAAGCGGCCAGCGTCCGTTCCCGAGAGGATCACCCGGATCACGACCTGATCGGCGTGACCCTTCACGCGCTCGGCGGCGCTGTGCAACCGGACTCCGGCGCCGTGGCCCGCGGCATCCGATGCCGTGAATCCCGACACCAGGTCGGTCTGTTCGCTGAGATAGTCGAACAGCTCGTCGCGGAGCTTGCGCGACGCAATCAGCGTGAGGCAAACGGGCTCGTTGGTCATGTCGCCCCCTTGGCAGCGCTTCCATAGCGGCGATACAGGATGGGCAGCAGGATCAGGGTCAGCAGCGTGGAGGACAACAGTCCGCCGATCACCACGATGGCGAGGGGGCGCTGCACCTCGGATCCCGGACCGGACGCAAACAGCAGCGGGATCAATCCGAGCGCCGTAATGCTGGCCGTCATCAGCACCGGCCGCAGCCTGCGCTGGGCGCCTTCGACGACGATGCGCTCGTTGCTCAGGCCGTGGGTCCGGAGCTGGTTGAAATGGGAAACCAGCACCACGCCGTTGAGCACGGCGATCCCAAGCAGTGCGATGAATCCGACCGACGCCGGAACCGACAGATATTCGCCGCTCAGGACCAGCGCGAAGACGCCGCCGATCAGCGCGAAGGGGATGTTGACCAGCACCAGCGCGGCCTGGCGCACCGAGCCGAAGGTGGTGAACAGCAGCACGAAGATCAGGCCGATGGCGACGGGCACGACGACGGACAGGCGCGCGGCGGCGCGCTGCTGGTTCTCGAACTGCCCGCCCCAGGTCAGCCGGTAGCCGTTCGGAAGCGGCAGCTCCGCGGCAACCTTCTGCCGGGCCTCGTCGACGAAGCCGACCATGTCGCGGCCCCTGACGTTGGCGCGCACCACGCTCATGCGGTTGCCGTCCTCGCGGTCGATCTTGACCGGGCCGTCGACGCGCTGGATCCGCGCGACCTGCGACAACGCGACATGCTGCCCGGAGGCGAGCGTCAGCGGCAGGCTTGCGAGCAGCGTCGGCGCCTCCCGCGTCATCTCGCTGCCGCGAACCAGGATCGGCGTGCGGCGGCCTTCCTCGAGCGCCGTCCCGATGGTTCGGCCCTCGATCTGGGTACGCAGCGAACTGCCGATGGAATCGACGCTCAGGCCGAGGCGGCCGGCTTCCATCCGGTTGACGGCGACGGTGTAGTACTGGGCGCCCTCGTTGAGTGTGGTGTAGACGTCCTCGGCGCCGTCGATGCCCGACAGGATGGCCGACAGCCTTGCGGCGATCTCGTTGAGTCCAGCTATATTGGGACCGAAGATCTTGACTGCCACGTCGCCGCGCACCCCGCTGATCATCTCCTGCACGCGCATGTCGATCGGCTGGGTGAAACCGAGCGAGATGCCGGGAAAGCCGGCGAGCACCTCGCGAAGCTTCTGCAGCAGGGCTTCGCGATCTCCTGTCTGTCGCTCTGCCGTCGGCTTGAGCACCAGGAACGTGTCGGTCTGGTTGGGTCCCATGGGATCGAGGCCGAGCTCGTCCGATCCGGTGCGGGCGATGATGCCGGCGACGTCGGGCACCTTCAGCAGCGCGGTCTGCAGCCTGGTGTTGATGGCGATCGACTCGTCGAGGTTGACGGAGGGAAGCGTCTCGACGCTGACGATGACGTCGCCTTCGTCCATGGTCGGCATGAAGGTCTTGCCCAGCCTCGTGTAGGCGAAGCCGGCGGCAACGAGGCAGATCAGCGCGGCGGCAATTACCTTCCGCTCGTTGTTCAACGCCCATTCCAGTGCGGGCGCGTATGCCCGCTGCGCCGCGCGCACCAGCAGGGGTTCGCGATGCGACGCCGATTTGAGCACGAAGGAGGTTGCAACGGGAATGACGGTAAGCGCGAGCAGCAGCGAGCCGGCCAGCGCGAAAATGATCGCAAGCGCGACGGGAATGAACAGCTTTCCCTCCAGCCCCTGCAAGGTCAGCAGCGGCACGAACACGATGATGATGATCAGGACGCCGGAGGCGACCGGCTGCAGCACCTCGCAGACCGAGCGGAATATGAGGTGCAGCAGGGGCGTGGCCCTTGCGGAATCGTGCCTGGCGAGATTGCCAACGATGTTCTCGACCACGACCACCAGTGCGTCGATCAGCATGCCGATCGCGATCGCAAGGCCGCCGAGGCTCATCAGGTTGGCCGACATCCCCACTGCGCGCATCACCATCAGCGCGATGACGATGGCCAGAGGCAGGCTGAGCGCGATCACCAGCGAGGCGCGCCAGTTGCCGAGGAACAGCAGCAGCAGCACGATCACGAGCACGGTGGCCTCGGCGAGCGCCCGCACCACGGTGCCGACGGCGCGGCTGACCAGGTGGCTGCGGTCGTAGAACACGTTGATGGAGACGCTCCTGGGCAGGGTCGGCTGCAGCTCCGCAAGGCGGGCCCGGACGTCGCGAACGAGCTGGCCGGCATTGGCGCCGCGCAGGCCGAGCACCAGTCCTTCCACCGTCTCGCCGCGGCCGTCGGCCGTGACCGCGCCATAGCGGGTCAGCGCGCCGACCTTGACGCGGGCGACGTCGTTGACCCGGATCGGAATGCCGTCGCGGGTATCGACGACGATCGCCCTGATGTCGTCGATACCGCGGATGCTGCCTTCGATGCGCACCAGCGCGCTGTCTTCGCCCTGGTTGACGCGGCCCGCACCGTCGTTGCGGCTGTTGGCCTCGATGGCGCGGCGGAACAGGTCGTAGGAAATGCCGCGCGCGGCCAGCGCGTCGTTGCGCGGCACGATCTCGAAAGCGCGCACATGGCCGCCGAGCGCGTTGACGTCGGCGACGCCGGGAACGGTGCGCAGGGCGGGGCGTATCACCCAGTCGAGCAGGGTGCGCCGCTCGGCCAGCGAGAGCTCGGGACTGTCGATCGTGAACATGAACATCTCGCCAAGGGGGCTCGTGATCGGCGCGAGCCCGCCGTTCACCCCTTCCGGGAAATCGCGCGAGACATTGGAGAGGCGTTCCGACACCTGGTTGCGCGCCCAGTAAATGTCGGTGCCGTCCTCGAAGTCGACGGTGATGTCGGCCAAGGCATATTTGGTGACCGAGCGCAGGATCTTCTTGTTCGGCAGCCCGAGCAGCTCGAGCTCGACGGGAACGGTGATACGCTGCTCGACCTCTTCCGGCGTGAGGCCGGGCGCCTTCATGATGATCTTCACCTGGACCGGCGAGACGTCCGGAAAGGCGTCGATCGGCAAGCCCGGCAGGACCACGGCGCCGGCGCCGATCAACAGCAGCACGCTCAGGATCACGAACAGCCGCTGCGAGAGCGCGAATGCGACCAGGCGCTGCAACATTTACTGCCCCAGACCCGAGAGCATGCCGCGAAGCGCCGAAATGCCGCCGATCGCAACTTCGTCCTTGTCACTGATCGGGCCGGATACGACGACGTGGTCCTGGTCCTCCGCGACCAGCGTCACCGGAACCAGGCGGAAGCCGCCGTCGATGGCGACGAACACCGAGGTCTGTTCGCCGCGCCGGACCAGCCCGCCATAGGGAATCTCCCAGGCGCTGTCGCCGGCCGACAGGAAGCCGATGCGCACAGCGGCCGTCTGGCCGGGATGCAGGTCTCCGTCGTTGGGGATTTCCGCCCGCACCAGGATGGTCTGGGTTGCCGCATCGGTGGTCTCGGAGACCAGCACGACCTTGCCGGGCGCGGCATAGCCTTCGACCTCGACCTTTGCGCCGGTGCGGATCGCCCGGATGCTGGACGCCGGGACGGCAATTTCGGCCCACAGCGGCGAAAGCCGCGCCAGCTTGACGAGCGGGGCGGATTGCTCGAGCCGCTGGCCCGGCGACACCGCGATGTCGACCACGGATGCCGCCTGCGGCGCGCTGACCGTGAGCGTTGCGCTGATCGCCGCTTCGTTGGTCAGCCTGGAGATCGCCTCGTCGGACAATCCGCTCAGGCGCAGCATCTGGCGCCGCTCGGCCACCGCGATGCTGGCCTGGCGCGCCTCGACCTGACTCGTTTCCAGCACGCGTTGCGGCACGGCCTTGCCCTCGAACAGGTCCGTGTTCCGCTTTAGCTGCTGGGTCGCGAGAACCTCCTGTGCAACCGCATGCAGGTATTCGCGCTGCTGCGAGACGAAGCTCGGGCTTTGCAGCGTCACCAGTTGCTGGCCCGCCGGGATGCGGTCGCCGCGCGCGACCCACAGATTGGTGACCATGCCCGCAACCGGCGCGCTGACGACCCACAATTGCGGCGTCGGGATCACGATCTGGGCCGGATAGGGCAGCGTCTGGTCGGTGCGGCTGGAGACCGGATGCGCCACGCGGACGCCGATGTTGCGCGCCTGCAGCTCGCTCAGCTTCACCTCGTTCTGCGCCATCGACAGCGAAGGCAGCAAGACCAATGCAAGCGCAAGGAGTGCGGCATCGGCCACGCGCCGGAAAGGAGTCGGAAGCAGAGTTCCGTGACGGAATCGCATGACGGATATTCCTACTTGCCGGCGGTCCAGGCGCAGCCCGATGGCCAATTTCGCTTAACCCGTCGGCGCCCCGGTGAGTTGATTTGCCTCAAACCGCCCGAGCGGGCGAGCCGCCTGGAACGGCTCGCCGAACCCGTCTCGAATCGGATCAACGGTCGGTCGTCGCTCACGACGGACGTTTCCTTCCGGTGATCATCGCCTTCACGAGGCTCTCGCGGTGCTCGAAACTCGCCAGGAGGACGCCGAGCACATGTACGACGACGAGACCGATCGTGAGGCTGACGAATGCTTCGTGCACCTCCTCCACCCACTTTGCGCCCCAGAACGTGTCGGTCGTCATTATGTAGCCGGTGGTGCAGGTGCCGGTCAGCACGACGATCAGCGCCACGACCATGGCGCCGCCGGCCGGATTGTGGCCGAGATAACGCGGCGCCCTGAGCAGCACCATGTCGCGCATGTAGGCAAGCACCGCGCGCGGCGAGCGTACGAAATCGCTGAACCGCGCATGGCGAGGCCCGACGAAGCCCCACACGATCCGCGGCACGAGCAATCCGGCAATGGCGTAGCCGGCGGCGATGTGCACGTTTTCCATCTCGTCGCCGGTCGCATAGGCGAGCACAAACAGCCCGGCCAGCGACCAGTGGAACATGCGCACGAAGGGGTCCCAGACCTTGACCTCGGCCGGCGGCTTCGCGCTGCCGGCCTCGATCGCACCATCGATGGAGCTCATGTTGCAACCCGTCAGAGCTGGCCGACGATCTGGCCGCTGCTCGGATCGACGAACAGTTCGACCCGGTTGCCGGTCTTGTCGATCGTGTAGAGTTCGCCGCAGGCATTCTTGAGCTTGGCCTTCTGGACCTTGTAGCCCTGGGCTTCGATCCTGGCCTGCAGTTGCTCGATGGGCAGCCACTTGGTCTGCGGCACTGCCGTGCAGGGCCGACCGAGGCTGCCGGCATGGGCTGTCGCGGCAGTTGCGAGCAAGGCGGCGGCTGCTGTGAGGATGACGATCTTGCGCATGATTTTCTCCGGTGTGCGAGGCCCGGCTGCACCATGCGACCAGGCATGCCCGGAGACTGGCAGAGGAGCCCTGACGGCCACCTGTCCGGCAATGTCAGTGAATTGTCAGCAAGAACGTCAGAGCTTTCGGCTGTCGTAGGCCCAATGCAGCAACGCCTGGCGCTGCCGCCGACGGCACATCCAATCGCCGGGTTCGCAATGGCTCTTGATCTGCGCGACATGCCGCCGGATCGCCTTCCAGCGCTTGATCTGCCGCGCATCCTCCTCCGGATTCCGGCGGCCCATGTAGTAGCGGCAATACCACTGAAACCAGCCGCGCGGGTCGTCTGGGTGGATCCATCCTTTCTCCCGCCACAACGAAAGCGGCTGGCTGGCACTGACACCGAAGCAGTTCAAGGTGCAATCGCGACCCGAAGGCGAAAGCCGCGCCTTTGCAAACCAGCTGTCGGGGAATTCCTTGCGGCAGTCCGTCATGTACTTGCCGCAGAACACGCCGAGCGCGAGCATCTCCTTGGGCGTGAGCTCGGGCCGGAACTCCGGATCGAAATTGCGGCCCGCGGGCTCGGTCAGGACGTAGCGATAGCCACGCTGCATCTTGTCGTTGACCGTGACCTTCACATTCCGTCGGCGCATGAGCCGAAGTCTAGAGCACCCGACCGGATTTGGAAGATCGCCAGGAGCGGAATGTCACACGCCCGGGCCCGACACCGGCGCGAGCGGGGCGCCGCCGACCGAAACGGGGCCGACCGGCTTGGGTATCGCCGGGTCAGGAAGAACCGGCTTGTGCGGCTTGCGGACGTACCGGACGCGGCCGTTCGCCTGCGGGATGCTGGACGTCGTGAGCGGGCCGACCGCACCCTGCAGAGCATTCACCTGGGTCGCCAGCGCGTGGATCTGGCGGGAGATTCTCCGCAAATCCGCCTGCTGCGACTCGGAACTCTGCGTCAGGCTCGCCAGCGCATCGCTGTGTTGCTGCTGCGAGTCCTGGATGTCCCTCAGCATCGCCCGGACGACGCTATCCGGTATCGGCACGGAAATCGCGGGGGGCGGCGGCTGTGCAGCCACACGACTGGGCGGCGGCGGGGGACTACTCATGAAACTCGGCCAGGAGAAATCGAGTTTCGGCAGGGCCAGGCGGTCGAAGTCCGGCAAAGCGACACGATCGAGACCGGGCAAGGACGGAAAATCGAAGCTCGGCAATACGGAGCGATCGAGGTTCGGCAAGGAGAAGCGCTCGAAGCTCGGCAGCGAGTTCGCGGTGGCGGCACCGATGACGGCCAGCGCAGCCAGGGACACCACGGTTACGGTGACGCGGCTCGGCGACACCTGCGGCGCCACCTCCGGCGGCTTGTGTCCTTGCGGTTTTTTCTCCGGTGTATCGGCCACTTCGAGTTCCCCACGCGTCAGTCCGGTTGCAACTTCTCCCCATCCCCAATGAGAAAAAATGAAAGAGCCATCGCGTGGACGATCCAGCGACGACTCCCGCGCGACGGCCCACACCAAAATTCAGCGGGAAGCATGGGCGTTTATGGTTAAGGATCGGTTAGTCGCGGTCCCGCCCTTGGCCCCGGATAATCCCGGGCTTATGAGAGGGGAGCGCCCCTCCTTACCTGCCGGGAATCCGATGCCGAGCGATCTCACCGTCCGCCCAGTCGCGCGAAGCGACTACGAAAAGTGGCTTCCCCTGTGGGACGGCTACAACGCCTTCTACGGGCGCGCCGGGTCAACCGCACTCGATCCCGAGGTGACGAAGACGACATGGCAGCGCTTCTTCGACGCCTACGAGCCGGTGCACGGCCTGGTGGCGGAGAGCGGCGGGGAGCTGCTCGGCATCGTGCATTATCTGTTTCACCGCTCGACCACCGCGATTCCGCCGTCCTGCTACCTGCAGGACCTGTTCACCGCGTCGGCTGCGCGCGGCAAGGGCGTCGGGCGCGCGCTGATCGACGGCGTCTACGAACGGGCGCGGCTGGCAGGCTCGCCCCGCGTCTACTGGCTGACGCACGAGACCAACCACACGGCGATGCAGCTTTACGACAAGGTCGCGGAGCGCTCCGGCTTCGTGGTCTATCGCAAGATGCTTTGACGCCGCGGAATCGAGCCGGCCTGTGGATAAACCCTGACGTCACCGGTGTGTAACAAACCGCGACTAGCCTGCGCCTTGCGTCTGGTCAGACCCCCCGTCTCGGATCAAGCGCCCCAGCGGTCCCCGTCAGTCGCCGCGTCTGACCGGGGCCGCATTTTTTTGCCGCTGTGCACCGCGCGGCACTGTCATGCAAGGCAGGCGCTGCGATGACGCCTTGCGGGTCCACGGCGCGGCGGCCACAATGACCGCCCTCCCCGCCTTTCGCGCCCCACAGGATCGATCATGCAAATTCGCAATCTCGGCGGCTCCGGCCTGCGCGTCTCCGCCGTCGGCCTCGGCTGCAACAATTTCGGCCAGCGCACCGACCTGGAGACGTCGCGCAAGGTGATCCACCGCGCCATCGATCTCGGCGTGACGCTGTTCGACACCGCCGACATCTATGCCGGCATGGGCGGCTCGGAGACGGTGCTCGGCGCCGTGCTCGGCGACCGCCGCAAGGACATCGTGCTGGCGACAAAATACTCCAAGCCGATGAGCAAGGACGGCACCAAGCAGGGTGCCTCGCGCCGCTACATCATGGAAGCGGTGGAGGCGAGCCTGCGGCGGCTGAAGACCGACTACATCGATCTCTACCAGCAGCACGATTACGATCCCCTGACGCCGATCGAGGAGAGCCTGCGCGCGCTCGACGATCTCGTCCGCCAGGGCAAGGTGCGCTACATCGGCAATTCCAATTTTCCGGCCTGGCGCATCGCCGAAGCCGAGCATGTCGCGCGCGCGATGAACGCGAGCCGCTTCGTCTCCTGCCAGGACGAATACAGCCTCGTGGTGCGCGACATCGAAAGGGATCTGCTGCCCGCGGCGCAGGAGTACAGGCTCGGCCTCCTGCCCTTCTTCCCACTGGCAAGCGGACTTCTCACCGGCAAATACAAGCGCGGCGCCCCGCCGCCCGACGACACCCGCTTCGGCAAGGCCCCGGGGCTGAGGGATCGCTACGTCACAGCGCGTAACGAGGACATCGTCGAAAGGCTGCAGGCGTTCGTGCAGGCCCGCGGCCACACCATGCTGGAGCTGGCGTTCTCCTGGCTCGCCGCCCGCCCGCAAGTGTCGAGCGTGATCGCCGGCGCCACCCGCGTCGAGCAGATCGAGCAGAACGTCAAGGCGATCGAGTGGGCGTTGAGTGCGGAGGACATGGCCGAGATCGACGAAATCACGCTGGGGTAACTGTGAGGAAACGGAGGCGCGGCGCGCGCTATCCGCTCCCTCTCCCCGCTCTTGCGGGGAGAGGGTTGGGGTGAGGGGCTCTATCCGCGAAGTTCGCTTTGGATGGTGAGCAACACGCCTTCGATATTGCCGAGCACGTCGTTGTTCCAGAAGCGCATGACTCTGTAACCCTCATCGCTCAAGCGACGGTCCCGAATCGCGTCGGCGGCGGATTCGTTGTGCTGCCCTCCGCCGACTTCAATGATCAATTGCTTTTCACGGCAAACGAAATCGCAGATGTACCCGCTGATGGGCTGCTGCCGGACGAACTTGTGTCCGTCGATCTGTCGGTTATGAATGCGATTCCAGAGGACCGTCTCAGCGTCGGTTTGATTGACGCGCAAACCTCTTGCGAATCGGATGGTCTCTTCCTTGCGGCCACGCATCGCCTTGCCCCTCACCCGGATTGCATTTCATGCAATCCGACCTCTCCCGCAAAGAGCGGGGAGAGGTTAAACAAGCAACCCCTTCATCGGCTTTGCGCCGGCACTATCCGGAAACACCGTCTGCGAAAGCGCACCTTCGCCGATGCCGAGATGGTCGTGCAGCACGCCCTTCAGCACCGCGCGAAGATCCGTGGTGGGGCTGAGGTCGCGGCCCTGGTAGAGATTGGCGGGCTTCAGGCCCGGCCAGTCGGAGATAATCCGTCCGCCTTTCACCGCGCCGCCGACCAGCAGCGCCACCGTGCCGGTGCCGTGGTCGGTGCCTTCGGTGCCGTTGATGCGCGCGGTGCGGCCGAACTCGGTGGCGACGACGACGACGCTGTCGCGCCAACGCTGAGCCAGGCCGCTTTCGAATTCCGCCAGCGCGCCGTCGAGGCCGCCGAGCAGTTGCGCGAGACGCCCGGTCGCGCCGCCCTCGTTGGCGTGGGTGTCCCAGCCGTCGAAGGCGAGCGCTGCGATGCGCGGGCCGTCGTCGGCGGCCATCAGTTTTGCCGCGCCGCGCGCCACGAGGCGCATCGCCGCGGCGCCGCCAGTGCCGGGCTTCGGCTTCATGTCGTCGCCGAGCGCCATCCTGTCGAGTTGAAGCCCGGCGGCGAGCGCCTTGCCGAGCGCCGGGTCGCGCTGGCTGTAGAGATCCATCAGCCGCATCGCGGTGTCCTCGGCGGCCTGCGGCAGCGCCGCCGGCGCCCAGGCCAGCGTCGGCGCTGCGCCGCGCAGGATCAGCGGCGTGGTCGGGCCGACCGCAAGGCCGCTCTTCACCCGCTCGCCGCGCGGCAGCACGTCCAGCGCGCGGTTGAGCCAGCCGGACTGCACGCGGCCCGTACCGGCAAAGCCGCTCTCCAGCACGTCCTGCCCGTCGAAATGCGAGCGCTCGCGATAGGGCGTTGCCACCGCATGGACGATCGCGGCTTGCTTGTCGCGGTACATGCGCGACAGCTCCGGCATCGCCGGATGCAGGCCGAAGAAATTGTCGAGCATGGTGGCGGCCTTCGCGCCGCCCGACGTCAGCGCGATCGAGCCGTGCAGGCCGGCATAGTCGGGATCGCCGATCGGCGCCACGGTGGCGAGGCCGTCGAGCGCGCCACGCAGGATGACGACGACGAGGCGCGGGTCGCGGCCGTCGGCCGCGCGCGCGAATTTCGGCAAGTACGCCCAGGCGGCAAAGGACGCGCCGCCCAGCAGCAGCGTACGCCGCGTGACGATCCGGCTTTCGCAGCAATCCGCCGTCGTTTCGACGGGTGTGGCTACCATCGGCGTCACCTCCTCTGGAATTCAGGCGACATCAGCAGCAGCGCCAGCGCCTGCTGGCGCGATTCCGCGCGCTCCACCGTGCGCCGCGTTTCGGCCGAGGCGGCATCGGCGGCGACGGCTTCGAGCAGGTCGCGCGGGTCGACGCTGTCGGCGATGCGCGAGGCGACCTGCGCGGAGATGTCGAGCCGCAGCTTGATGCCCTCCGGCGCGGCCCACGCCGCGTTGGTGTCGGCAAATCCGTTCGGCCCCGAGGGCGACCACAGCGGCTGGCCGAGCGTGTTGAGGCCGCCGAGATAACGGCCGGGATCCTCGGGGATCCGCGCCAGTACGCGGCCGGTGGCGACCAGGAATTCGTATGGCGAGCGGATCTTGGTCGGCGGTGCCTTCCAGGCTTCGTCGGAGTCGATCAGCGCCAGCGTCATCGCCTTGAGGTCGCCGTCGGTCCGCCTGAACACGTCCTGCAGCTTCGCGACCAGCGCCGGCGGCGGGTCGTCGGCAACGAAGTGGCGGACGAATTTGCTGGCGACGAACTTCGCGGTGGAAGGATGACGCGCCAGATCGAGCAGCACCGCCTCGCCCTGCGCGAGGCCGTTCGCCGGGTAGCTCTTGCCGAGCACGCTGTGGGCGCCCGGCTGATGCGCATTGGCGTTGAACACGAAAGTGCCGGGCGTGCCGAGCTGGCCGAGCCTTCCGGCAAAGGTCCACCCGGTGATGATGCGCGCCAGCGAAGTGACGTCGTCCTGGGTGTAGCCGCCGTCGACACCGAGCGTGTGCAGCTCGAGAATTTCGCGGGCGAGATTTTCGTTCAGCCCGCGCTTGCGGAAGACACCGGCGCGGGAGTCGGGCCCGAGCGATTGCTGGTTGTCGAGGAAGAACAGCATCGCCGGATGCTGCTCCACCGCCTTCAGCATGTCGGCGAAGCGGCCGAACACGTGCGGCCGGATCGCCTCGCGCTCGAACGAGCCGGCCCACATCCGCGCCAGCCCGCCCTTGGCGGCGGAGATGCAGAAATGGTTGGACCAGAACGCCACCAGCCGCTCGACGATGCCGCAATCGGCCATGCACGCGCGCTGGATGCGCGCCAGCGCCTCGGCGCGGAACGTCTTCTGGATCACGTTCGGCGGCTGCGGGGACGGCGGCTTCGCATTCGGCATCGCCTCGGGCGGCGGCGCGGCCGCCTTGCCTGCCTCGCCCGGTTGCATCGACGGCTCCTTCGGCGCCATCTCCATCGCGATGCGGTTGAGCGAGAGGTTGCGGGCCTGTTGCGGCTTTGCGCCGGAAGGTTGCGGCGCTTCCGTGGTTGCGCCGGACGTAGCGGATTTCGCGGCGGCGCTCCGCGCCTGCTGGATCTCGAACTGATAGTCGAACACCGCCTTCGCCAGCGCCGGCGTCGAAGCAAGGCCCGGCACTTCGAGCAGCGCGCCGTTGGGGCGGGCGAGTTCCGCCTTGACGAACCCGCGCGGATCGGAGGCGGCGTTGACGAAATCGCCGGACGCACCGCCCCGCGCGCCGAAACCGAAGCGATTGAGCGCAACGAGCGCAGCTTGCGAATCGCGTGCCATCCGGTTTCTCTCGCGGCCTGCCCCGCAGCGTCCTTGATCTCTGATTTGCGCGGGATCATAACGCCTTTCGGGATGAACCCGGGATTAATTCAGCGAGAGAAACCGGCTCCCTTCATGACAGATCGGATAGACAATCCGGCCCCCCGCCGCCTCCCCTGCGCCTCGTGCGGCACGGAATTTTCCTGCAACCTCGCAGGCGGCTGCTGGTGCGCGGATGAATCCTTCCGCCTGCCGCTGCCGGCGGACGCCGGCGACTGCCTGTGCCCGGATTGCCTGCGCAAGCTGGCGGCGAAGCAGCAAGCGTCATCGCACGGCGCGTAGGCCTTACGACCCGTCATGCCCGGGCTTGACCCGGGCATCCACGCTCTTCGTCTCGCGAGAAAGCAAGACGTGGATGGTCGGGTCAAGCCCGGCCATGACGAGGAGAAACTACCGCACCACCGCCGCGGTCTGGCCGAACAGGATCCGGCGCTCTTCCTCGGTGCGGTTGACCGGCTGGCCGAAATTCGGATTGACCTCCTTGGCCTTCGCATAGGCGCGCACCGTGGCCGGGCGCTCGCGGATGGTCTCCAGCCAGCGCTTCAGGTGCGGGAAGTCGTCGATGTTCTGGCTCTGGTTCTTCCACGGCACCACCCAGGGATAGGAAGCCATGTCGGCGATGGAGTAATCGCCGGCGATGAACTCGCGGTCGGCGAGACGCTTGTTGAGCACGCCGTAAAGGCGGTTGGTCTCGTTCACATAGCGGTCGATGGCGTATTTGATCTTTTCCTGCGCATAGACGTTGAAGTGATGGTTCTGTCCGGCCATCGGCCCCAAGCCGCCCATCTGCCAGAACGTCCACTGGATCGCGTCGTAGCGCGCATGCAGGTCGGCGGGCAGGAACTTGCCGGTCTTCTCGCCAAGATAGAGCAGCATCGCGCCGGACTCGAAGATCGAGATCGGCTTGCCGCCGCCCTTCGGCTCGTGATCGACCATCGCGGGAATGCGGTTGTTCGGCGAGATCTTCAGGAACTCCGGCTTGAACTGCTCGCCCTTGCCGATCTGCACCGGGATGATCTTGTACGGCAGCCCGGTTTCCTCGAGGAACATCGTGATCTTGTGGCCGTTCGGCGTGGTCCAGTAATAGAGGTCGATCATGGCGGCGATCCCTGCGTGAAACGCGTGCACCCGAGAAAGATGCGACTGCATGAATTTGGGCCGGACCCGCCGCCGAAGTCAATGGGCATGCCCCCTGCGCCGCGACATGTGACGCAGGCCGTATCGGCATGGCCGCTCCGCTATGACAGCGCCGGCTCGGCGCGATGCCGGCCTTGCCAGCTCGCGAGTTCCGCAAGTTCGGCCTCGGGCCGGCGCAGCGCGATTTCGCAGCGGCCGAGATAGAGGCGGCCCTCGTTGCCGTCCACCGTGATCCAGTCCCCTGCCGAAACGATGGTCTCGCCGATCCGGGCGCAACGCGCGACCGTGTCGACCTCGAGCTCGGCGCATCCGACCAGGCAGGGCTTGCCCATCTGCCGCGCGACCAGCGAGGCGTGAGCGGTGCGCGCGCCAACCGCGGTGACGATGCCGGCCGCCGCGGCGAAGCCCGCAATATCGGCGGTGGAAGTGTCGGGCCGCATCAAAATGACGGGATCGCCGGTGGCGGCGAGGCGCTGGGCGCCCTCGGAATCGAAGGCCGCCCTTCCCGCCGCGATCCCGGGGGACGCGCCGATTCCGGCCGCCACGGGCGGCCGCGTCGAGATCAGCGACGCTTCGACGAGAGTAGCAAGGTCGATACCCGCAAGCCGCTCCTGCGCCTGCTCGCGCGTGATCAGCCCCTCATGCACCAGGTCGATCGCGATCTTCAGCGCCGCGCGCGGCGTTCGCTTCGCGGAGCGGGTCTGCAGGATCCACAGTCTGCCGTCCTCGATGGTGAATTCGATGTCCTGAACGTCGCCGAACTCCTTCTCCAGCTGCGCCAGGACGGCGCCGAGCTGGTCGGCTACCGAGGGAAGCGCGCGGGCCAGCGTCCGTTCGGTGTCGGGCGTGCGTCGCCCGGAGACCACGTCCTCGCCCTGTGCGTCGAACAGCACGTCGATCACCGGCTGCGCGGCGCCGGTCGAGGGGTCGCGCGAGAACGCGACACCGGCGCCCGACGACGGCCCGCCATTGCCGAACACCATGGCCTGTACGGTGACCGCGGTGCCCTCCAGATGCTCCAGTCCCTCGAGCCGGCGGTAGGTTTGCGCCCGTTCGCTCATCCAGGAGAGATAAACGGCGCGGGCGGAGCGCTCGAGCTGCATGGCGGCATCCTCGAGCCAGCCGTCGTCGCTGTCCTCGACGAGCTTGCGCTCGTCGAATGCCAGCCGCTCGAGCGCCTCGCTGTCGAGTTCGCGGTCGCTGCCGACGCCCTCCGCAACGATCACCTCGGCCAGCCGCGCCGCCAGCGGCGCAAGCTCGAGACCGGCGACCGTTTCGGCATAGCTTTCCAGGAAACGGCGGCGGCAATCCCATGCGAGGCGCGGCCTTCCGCTGCTGCGGATCAGGCCTCGCACGGCCGTTGACGTGCAGCCGACGTTGAGAACGGTATCCAGCATGCCCGGCATCGAACGGGCCGCTCCCGATCGCACCGAGACCAGCAACGGCCTGCGGCGATCGCCGAACGACCTGCCGGTTGCGGCCTCCAGGAAGGCGATGCCCTCCTGTAATCCATCGCGAAGACGGCGCGCCGCATCGGCCTTTCCCGCAACGATGTCGGCGCAAAGCCGTACCGGCAGCACGAAAGCGGGCGGAACCGGCAAGCCGAGCGCCGCCATGCGCGCCAGGTTCGCCGCCTTGGCGCCGATCTTCGCGGCGGAAGCAAGCTCGCTCGACCCGCCGCCAATTCGCACGATTTTCATGGGATGCGTTCCTCAGGCCGACAGATCGCTCATGGTGTAGCGTCGCAGCAAATGACCGAAGCCCGCGAAACGATCCGTCGATCGTTCGATCGCGCGGGCGAGTTCGAGCGCCGAAAGCGACGCCGCCACGTCGATGCCGCCGGCGAAGATGCGCGCGGTGATGTCGCGTTCGTTGGCATCGGCCGCGTGCTCGGCGTCGATCAGCCGGGCCACCGCGGCGAGCGCGTCTTCGGAATCGGCGCGGCGGCCTTCCTGCACCTCCGCGGCCGCAGCCAGCCCCGAGGCTGCGACCTCGGCTGCGGTAACTGCGACCGACGACAGCGCGACCAGCGCCGAACGGAGCACCTCGTCGGTCACACCAGGAGTAAGGGAGGCGATGAAGGCTGCCTGCTCGAGTTCGTCGATGGCATCCTCGATGCGGTCGACCAGTTCTCCGATGATCGGCCGGGCGTTCAGTCGGGCGATTTCCCCGCGCGCCTCGATCGCGATCCGGTCGGCCTTCTGCTCGATCCGGCCGGCGGAGGCGGCGAGTTGCTTGCGCGCCGCCGGACCGGCCTTCGGATCGGAAAGGTGGTGAAACAGCGCCATGGCGACGTCGTGCGCCAATCCGATCTGGCGCAGCACGACGGCAAGCAGCGCGCCGTCGACCCGGTCGAGATGGCGGACGAGGTCCGCGCCGATGCGGTCGCGCGCCAGCCTGGAAGACTGCCCGCCCAGCAGCGCTTCGGTCGAGATTTGCAGCGTGGTCTTCAGGAAGTCCATCGCGGCGTCGCGGCCCAGCACCTGGTTCAGCCGCTCGCCGAAGCCGATCCGCGTCGGCGCGGCGTTGCGCACGGCGGCGCCGAGCAGCTCGTTGCCGCCGAGCTCGAGGAAGGCGCGGTGCCCGATCCGGTGTCGCGCAGCCCATCCGAGAATGCGCACGGCATCGTCCTTAGTGACCCAGTTGCGCAGCAGCTTGCGTGCCTTGTTCCAGTCGATCAGAAAGACCAGGCAAGCGCCGAGCGCCGTAAGGAACGCGTCGCGATCGGCGCCATCGCGCGCCTCGTAGAGACCGCTGACGAGAAGAAAGGAGCTGTCCTCCTCCAGTCCTGCCGCGGCATGCCGGTCGAGATCGCTCCATTTGACCGCAAACTTGTCGAGCTGGGACGTGAAGAATTTCGCGCGCGACCGGTGCACGTCGGTGTAGGTCACCGTCACCGCGTTGCCCGCAACCGCGATGACCACCACATGCGCGTCGGTGGTGCCGATGTCGTTCTGGATGACCAGGCGGTCGCCCGAACGGATCGCCGTGGCATCGAGGCCCGGATGGTTGAACTTCAGCGCGCGGGTCTCGTTGACGCCGCGCATGAAACTCTCGACCGCGGCGCGATCCTCCTTGCGGATGCCGAAGGCGCGGGCGCCGGCCACGACCTCCTCGGAGTGGCTTGCCGCCAGCCGGTTCATCGCCTTGTGCAGGTCCATCACCAGCCGATGCAGGCTGTCGGCGCCCTCTTGAGAGACGCCGGTCAGGCGGCCGATGCGGTCGATTTCGATTTCCGCCGCCGGTTCGAGGTCGCCGGCGGCGCGAAGCGACGTCAGCCGCGCCTGGAATGTTTCGCCTCCTGCCTGGTCGCCGGCAGCGACGGCGCGGATCATGGCTTTGGCGTCGTCATCGATGCCCTCGAGCAGCGGAGCAAGGCCGGGAGCGGCGATCCTGCCGTCGCCGGCGGGATGGGCGCCGCCGATCAGCGTCTCCAGCGCGGCCGGCGCAATTCCCGCCGCCCGGCTTTCGACCGCGAGGTCGGCGACCGCGCCGCCCGGCTCCCTGGCATGCCGTGCGGCAGCCTGCAGTGCGCTCAGGCGAAGCTTGATGCGGTCATTCGCGGCCAGCCCTTCGGCCACCAGCGACGGCAACAGAATGTCGGACTGGCCCAATTCCCTGACGATGACGGTCTTCACGGCGCCCCCTTTTGACAACCGGGGTCAGGATGCCCCGGGCGCCGCGCCGCCGCGTTGAGCTAGATCATTCATATGGCTGCAACAATCGCCTCCACGCCCACACGTGGAGATCGGCGGTCGAACGACCGTCAACCGTCTTCAGATTCGCCCGTGCGCGCGCAGCAACCGCTCGCCGCCTGCGGTGACGGTGACGCGCAGGCCCTCGGCCGTCGGCCGCCGCGTGACATAGCCGCGATCCATCGCGTCCTCCCAGACCGTCAGGCGCGGGCAGGAGGTGCGCCAGATTTCGATCGCCTCGGCATAGGGCCGCGGCTCGCGCGCGATCCATTCGACGAGATCGAGCACCAATGCGTCGGGTGCGTCACGCATGTGAGACCTCCGTTACGCCTTGAGATACGGGCTCAGCAGCAGCCAGCTGCCGTAGGCGATATAGTAGCAGGCGATCGCGGTGATCAGCCGGTTGGCCCAGGTGCGGAACTGGGCATCGCTCATCGCCTCCAGCAGGCGCCGCGCCAGCGTGGTGCCGAGCATGGAGGCCGCGACCGCCACCACCGCCAGCACCGGGTCGAGCGAGGCCGCCTGGTCGACGATGCCGCCGAAATAGACCAGCTTCACGAAATGGCTCGCCACCTGGCAGGCAGCTTTCGTCGCCACCACTTCCTTGCGGTTGAAATTGCCGCCGAGGAAGAAGGTGTCCATCAGCGGGCCGGAGACCCCGGTCATCAGCATCAGTCCCATGCAGATGAATCCGTAGAACGAACCTTGCGCGATGCTGTCCGGATTCGGCTTGATATTCTTCGGCGTCATCCGTGCCATGAACGGCGTGATGCCGAGCAAGAGCAGCGCGATCGGCTTGTCCGGCACGTAGCGCGTGATCGACCAGGCGCCGAGCGCCAGCAGCGCGCCGAACATGTAGATCACGACCGGCCGCCAGCGGATATGCGCGCGCCACAGCAGGGCGCGCCAGCCGTTCGAGGCCATCTGCGTGACCGCATGCAGCACCATCGCCGAGGGCAGCGGCAGGATGGTGAGCAGCACGCCGATCAGGATCAGCCCGCCCGCCATGCCGAAAATCCCCGACAGGAACGCGGTCGCGACCATCAGGATTCCGAGCGCGGCGATCAGGAGCGGCGTCATGCCAATTCCTTGCAAGCTGCCAATTCTCCCTCTCCCCGCTCTTCGCGGGGAGAGGGTCGGGGTGAGGGGCTGCTTCCGCACATCCGGTGACAGACGGACTCGCGGAGAGTCCCCCTCACCCGGATCGCATCTTCGATGCGCTCCGGCCTCTCCCCGCAGGCGGGGAGAGGCGAAGAAGCAGCAGCGCCACCTGAATCAGTTTCGAACTACGTGGATACTACTGCCTCGCTTGTCCCACTGGCGCAAACCGAGTTATCTTGCCCTGGCATCAGTTTTCCTGAGGGTAACGGATTTGCGGCGGCTGCTCTTTCTCAACGGCATCAAGGCATTTGAGGCGGCGGCGCGCGCCGGCAGCTTTGCCGCCGCGGGCAGCGAGCTCAACGTCTCCGCCGCCGCGGTCAGCCGCATGGTGCATCTCCTGGAAGAGCGGCTCGGCGTCGCGCTGTTCGAGCGCAAGGCCAACAAGCTCGTCACCACGGCGGCCGGACGCGCCTATCAGAGCGGGCTGACGCCGATCTTCGACGCGCTGGCGAGTCTGACCGCGCAGGTGACGGCGCCGTCCGGCATGCGCGTGCTCACCATCGGCGTCGGGCCGACCTTCCTGATGAAATGGCTGATCCCGCGCCTCGCCGATTTCCGGAAAGAGGAGCCCGATATCGACGTGCGCATCACCACCGGCGGCGCGGCGGTGCCGTTCGGTGAGGACTGGAGCTGCGGCATCCGGCTCGGCGACGGAGAGTTTCCGGGACTCGTCGCCGAGCCGTTGTTCGCCGCCGACCTGACGCCGGTGTGCACGCCGCGGCTCGCGGCGGGGCTGAAACGCGCCAGCGACCTCAAGGGGCCGAGCCTGTTGCGCGTCGCGCATTCGCCCGACGACTGGCCGCTGTGGCTGAAGGCGGCGCAGGTGCCGCGGCTCACCGCGCGCGGCCCGGAATTCCAGTTCTACGGCCAGGCGCTGCAGGCCGCGATCGACGGGCTCGGCATCGCCATGGGCATCCGGCCCTATATCGACGACGATCTCGCCGCCGGGCGCCTCGTCGCCCCCTTTGCGCTCAGCGTGCCCAAGGGCATGCGCTGGTACCTGGTCTATCGCAGCTTCCGCACCGAGCAACGCGACTTCGCCGCCTTCCGCCGCTGGATCATGCGCGCCGCCGCCGAGCCGGCCGCCCGGCGCAAGACCGTGCGCGGCGGCTGACGGCGCCGGCATTTTTCCGCAATGTGTGAGCGGCTTCACAAGCCGATCGCGCCTTCCGTGGTCTCATGCCAATCGCTGACAATGCGGAGCCCGCGATGACCTGCCTCCATGACGGTTTTGACATCGAATCCTTCGAGGCCGGCAAGGGCCTGTGGCATGCGCGGATCCGCCGGGCCGACCGGCAGCCGGTGGTGATCGACGGCATTTCCTTCGCCGCCCTCGACGTCGGCCTCGCCTGGAGCGATCCCGAGGAGGCGATTGCGGACGCCAAGAGCCACATCGACCGCTTGGTGATGCGCAGCCGTGTGGTGTCCGAAGGAGCGTCCCTTGCAGCGTATTGAAATCGAGCCGGCCATGGTCGCCCGTCCTGCGCGCTCCGCCTGTCCGGAATGCAGCGCCGGCCTCACGGCGCTGAAGATCATCCCCGGCCGCATCGGCCGTGGCGGCTGCGAATACTGGACCATGCGCTGCACGCGCTGCGGCAGCATCCATCTCGACATCGTCGAGAAGGCGGGCGGGCCCGCTGCCAGCTGCTGACAGCCGTCTCACGCTGACGGAACCCTGCCGCGTTTGCCCTTTCCTGTCCGGCGGAAGCATCCCATATTCGCCCCATGGCGAAGAAACCCGACACGACGAAAAAGCCCGGCAAAACCCCGAAATCCAAGGCGCCCAATTCAAAGGCCCACCGCCCCGACGTGCAACCGATCGGGCCGGCGCTGGCCGAGCTGCTCAATCCCGCCATCAACCGCGGCGATGCGGGCCTGGGCTCGGGCACCGGGCTGCAGCAGCCGCCGGACAATTCCTGGGAGCGCCGCTCCGGTGGCGAGGCCGCGGCGCATCGCGCGCGGGCCTCGACGCGCGACACACAGGACGACGTGGCGAAGCGCGATGCGGCGCGCGAGGGATTTGCGGAAACGCCGCAGGCCAACTACGGCACGTCCGCCACCATCCCGATGCTCGATCCGGAGTTGGCGCGGCAATTGGGATTGCCGACCGCGGAGGATGACGAAGCCGAGCTGGCGCGTCCGCCGCGCAACAAGATGGAAGCGCTGGGCGTGCAGGCCACCGCCGAGGCGCTGGAGAACCTGATCCGCGAGGGGCGGCCGGAATTCCGCGGCGAGGACGGCCAGCTCAAGGTGTGGACGCCGCATCGCCCGCCGCGCCCGGAAAAGTCCGAAGGCGGCGTGCGCTTCGAGATCAAGTCGGACTACGAGCCGAAGGGCGATCAGCCGACCGCGATTGCGGAACTGGTCGAAGGCATCAATCGCAACGACCGCATGCAGGTGCTGCTCGGCGTCACCGGCTCCGGCAAGACCTACACCATGGCGAAAGTGATCGAGGCGACGCAGCGCCCCGCCATCATTCTGGCGCCGAACAAGACGCTGGCCGCGCAGCTCTATGGCGAGTTCAAGAGTTTCTTCCCCGACAACGCGGTGGAATATTTCGTCAGCTATTACGACTACTACCAGCCGGAAGCCTACGTCCCCAGAACCGACACCTATATCGAGAAGGACTCCTCCATCAACGAGCAGATCGACCGCATGCGCCATTCGGCGACGCGCGCGCTGCTGGAGCGCGACGACGTCATCATCGTCGCCTCCGTATCCTGCATCTACGGCATCGGCTCGGTCGAGACCTATACCGCGATGACCTTCGCGCTGAAGAAGGGCGAGCGTATCGACCAGCGGCAGCTGATCGCCGACCTCGTCGCTCTGCAATACAAGCGGACGCAAGCCGATTTCACCCGCGGCACCTTCCGCGTCCGCGGCGACGTCATCGACATCTTCCCGGCGCACTACGAGGACCGCGCCTGGCGCGTCAATCTGTTCGGCGACACCGTGGAGAACATCGAGGAGTTCGACCCGCTCACCGGCCACAAGCAGGACGAGCTCGAATTCATCAAGATCTACGCCAATTCGCATTATGTGACGCCGCGCCCGACGCTGGTGCAGGCGATCAAGTCGATCAAGTCGGAGCTGAAGCTGCGGCTCGACGAGCTGCACAACCAGGGCCGCCTGCTGGAAGCGCAACGGCTGGAGCAGCGCACCACCTTCGACCTCGAGATGATGGAAGCCACCGGCAGCTGCGCCGGCATCGAGAATTATTCGCGCTATCTCACCGGCCGTCGCCCCGGCGAGCCGCCGCCGACGCTGTTCGAATACGTGCCCGACAATGCGCTGGTCTTCGCCGACGAGAGCCACGTCACCATTCCCCAGATCGGCGGCATGTTCCGCGGCGACTTCCGCCGCAAGGCGACGCTGGCCGAATACGGCTTCCGCCTGCCCTCCTGCATGGACAACCGCCCGCTGCGCTTCGAGGAATGGGACATGATGCGCCCGCAGACCGTCGCGGTGTCGGCGACGCCGAGCGGCTGGGAGCTCAACGAAAGCGGCGGCGTGTTCGTCGAGCAGGTGATCCGCCCGACCGGGCTGATCGATCCGCCCGTACACATTCGCCCTGCCCGCACCCAGGTCGACGATCTCGTCGGCGAGGTCCGCGCCACCGCGCAGGCCGGCTATCGCTCGCTGGTCACGGTATTGACGAAGCGCATGGCGGAAGACCTGACCGAATACCTGCACGAGCAGGGTATCCGCGTGCGCTACATGCACAGCGATATCGACACCATCGAGCGCATCGAGATCATCCGCGACCTTCGCCTCGGCGCGTTCGACGCGCTGGTCGGCATCAACCTCTTGCGCGAGGGCCTCGACATTCCCGAATGCGCGCTGGTCGCGATCCTCGACGCCGACAAGGAAGGTTTCCTGCGCAGCGAGACCTCGCTGATCCAGACCATCGGCCGCGCCGCGCGCAACGTGGACGGCAAGGTGGTGCTCTATGCCGACAGCGTCACCGGCTCGATGGAGCGCGCCATCGCCGAGACCAACCGCCGCCGGGAGAAGCAGGTCGAATACAACGAGGCCAACGGCATCACGCCGGAGAGCGTGAAGAAGTCGATCGGCGACATCCTCAACAGCGTCTACGAGCGCGACCACGTGCTGGTCGAAATCGGCGACGGCGGCATGGCGGACGACGTCATCAGCATCGGCCACAATTTCGAGGCAGTGTTGAGCGACCTGGAAACGCGGATGCGCGAAGCCGCCGCCGATTTGAACTTCGAGGAAGCCGCCCGCCTGCGCGACGAAGTCAAACGCCTGCGCGCCACCGAAATGGCCGTGGTGGACGATCCCACCGCGAAGCAGAAGGCGGTGCAAGGCCGCGCCGGCGCCTACACCGGCACCAAGAAATACGGCGAGGCCGCGAACTTGCCGGTCAGCGCGATGAAGAAGCGCGGTGTGTCTTCAGCACTCAAGGCGGGCCGCGGCGCCGGTGCCTCTTCTCCTTCTCCGCGTTCTTCACGGGGAGAAGGTCGGGATGAGGGGCATTCCACGGGCGATGCCAGCGGCGGCTCCCGCGTCCACAAGCCCGACCTCGACGAAATGCACGGCCCGGAATCCCTGCCCTACCGCGCCGAGCGCAACCTCCCCGCAAAGCCCTTCGGCAGCACCAGCCGCATCATCCAGCCGACCGACTCAAGGCAGTCCGGCCCGGAATTCGGCCCAAGCCCGCGGTCGAGCGGCGGCGCGCCGGGAAGACGGGGCGGGTGGAAGAAGAGATGACCTCCAGACCGACGTTCGAAGCTTAGATCATGCCGAACTCAGCGAATATCTTGCTAGCGCTCGTCGCGCTCGCCATCACCACCTCCCCCACCCTCGCCCAAGCCCCCGCCACCCGCACCCTCCTCGCCACCTTCTGCGACGCCACCCACATCAGCGGCGACACCTGCACCCGCGCCAAAGGCTATCCCGCCTCCGGCAACAAGAGCGGCTGCGACGTCAAGCTGCTCGCCGATCGCTTCGCCGGCCGCTTCATCGCATCGGGCGCGCCGCTGCTGGTGGTCAACTACGAGAGCGGCTGCGAGGCGCGGGCCAATGACGACGGCGGGTCGGTCGTGTTCGAACTCGCGAACGGCAGATACGGCTTCGCCGGCTTCGCGCCGGGCGCGCGGGTCAACGAATGCGTGGTGGTGCCGCGCAGCGAGACGCTGGACTCGCTGGTCTGCCTCGCCGGCCACATGGGCCAGGGCTATCTCGAAGCCGGCGTGGCGCTGATGACGTTCACGCGCGCGGCCGGCAAGGGCATCGGCATCTCCCACGACGTCCTGCTGGAGGCGACGGATTCGACCGGCGCGCACGGCGCCAATGTCGTGACCTGCAAGGCCGCGCCGCCGAAATATTTCGAGCTGTCGAAGCTCGGCGCGGGGCCGCGCAAGGAGACGGTAGCGTTCGACGCGACGCTGGCCGACGCCGACATTTTCAGGACCGCCTGCGGCAAGGGCTTTCCGAAGCCGAAGGAGATCTTCGGCACGCTGGCGAAGGGCGACGCCTTCGTGCCGCCGGGGCACGAGAAGAAGCGGCGCGTCGTCATCGACCTCGTCACGCGCAAGGTGGTGCCGTAGGGCGGATTGGCGTTAGCGTAATCCGCCCTTCGTGGCCCATCGGCGGATTACGCCTTCCGCCGTTGCTGGTTTGGCTGCGGCGGACGTGGTCGGCTAATCCGCCCTGCGCACCGCAACGGCAATGCGAGGCGACGTGAGCGGAGCCCGCCGGCGGGGACCGGCTACTTTGCATGGGGTTGTTTTGCGCATTTTGGAATCGGGGCCCGCGCGGGGCCGGTTCCTCGCACGGACATGCCCTGTTCCGCCGGAGACAAGGCGGCGCGCGAAGACGCGCCGCCGCTGGCATGCGCGATATCGAACACCAGACGTCCGGCGCCCTTCCGTGGTTTTGCCGATTGATCGCGGCGCCTTCCCCCGTCCACTATCGGACCGGCCGGACGAATCAGCAACGGAGCGAAGCGGCGGAATGCCCGAGGACATCAACCGGCAGCGGGTGCTGAACTTCTTCGCCGGCTATTACGGCGGCGACGTCGAGGCAGCGCTGAAATGCTGCGCCGAGGACATGCTGCTGATGGTGTATCTGCCGGTCGAGCTGTTTCCGTACATGGGCCCGCAGCGCGGCCGCAAGGCGGTGGCGGATCTGATGGCGGTGCTGGACGGGCGCTACAGCAAGCGCAAGCATGAGGTCCAGTTCCTGGTCGCCGACCGCGAGCGCGCCGCCGCCATCGTCGACGTCACCTTCACCAAGCGCGCCGACGGACGGGTGCTGCGGCTGCCCAGCGGCAACTTCTTCGAGTTCAGGCACGGCCTGATCACGGAAATCCGCTGCTTCTTCGACACCATCGACTGGGTCTCGCAGCTGACGGGCCGCGACATGGTCGGCCCGCTGCTCCGCGAGGCCGGTCCCGAATTGCGCCCGCCGAATCCGGCGCCGGCGGTAACCGGATGAGCGGCGGCCCTCTGGTTCCTTAGGCCACTTGCCAGCCGCGTCGCTGCAGTGACAATGCCGCCGGGGCATGAGGCGCGACGAAGCGTCGACGGAGCAGGAAATGAGCGAACCATCCAACCGCCAGCGCGTGCTGGACATGCTCGACATCTACTACACCGGCGACATCGAGGCAACGCTGGCCAGCTGCACCGACGACGTCGTGTTCTTCTCCAACGCGCCGATCGACATCCTGCCGCATCTCGGCGTCCGCCGCGGCAAGGCCGAGCTGCGCGAGATGTGGCAGAAGGTGCACGGCCGCTACACCGAAATGCGCCACGAGGTGCCGATCATCGTCGCCGAGGGCGACAAGGTCGCAGCGCTGATCCGCGTGTTCTTCCGCAAGCGCAGCAACGAACGGGTGGTGCAATTCGACATCGCCAGCTTCTTCACCCTGCGCGAGGGCCGCATCGCCGAGATCCGCGAGGTGATGGACACGTTCGACCTGGTCGGCCAGGTGCTGGAGCGCGACCTCACGGCCGAGCTGACCGGCAAGCCAGCGGGCGGGGCGAGCTGACGTCGTTTGCGGCCCATCCTTCGAGACGCCCGCCTTTGGCGGGCTCCTCAGGATGAGGTCTTCCTTCGCGGCGAAACCGTTCGACCCTCATGCATGGTGAGGAGCGCCGCTTGCGGCGCGTCTCGAACCATGAAAGCCGGAACGACGCTCCCGCATTCACCATTCCTCTCCTCGCCGCCTTCGTGAACCTTTGCGGCGGCCTTCGCGACCCAGCACAGGGCCGCTCTCGGGTTCACGGCCGCGTGAAGGGACGTATGAAGATCGCGTTGCTGGTTCTGCTGGGTCTGGTTCTGGGCGCCCTCGGCGGCGCGGCGCTCGGCGTCGGCGCGGGCCTCGCCTGGGTCGAAATCTTCAAAACCTCGAACTTCGAAGGCTATGGCGGCATGCTGGTGTTCTTTACCTTCATGCCCCTGGGTGCCCTGCTGGGCGGGCTCGCCGGGGCCGTCACCTTCGGCGTGCTGGCCTGGCGGGATGCCGAAATTGCCATCGAACGGCCGCCAAAGCCGCCCGGACGGCGCTGACGACAGCCCACGCGGCGACATTTGTGCAATGCAAAAATGCTGGCTGGTTTTTTGCAACCGCCGCCCCACTTCATCGACCAACAGTTAAATGAGACGCAGCCCCGCCGCCCCGGCGTCATGGACGACGCCGACGGGCCGCTTGCTGCTTGAGACCAAGCCAGTTCAGGGACTTCAGCAAATGACAGAGCATAGCCTCTGGCGTTTTTCGCGCGCGTTGCATCGCGCGATCAACGAACGCCAGTTCGCCGAGATCGAGCCGCTGATCGACGAGGACGTCGAATGGACCATTCACGGTCCGGTAGACCTGTTTCCGTGTTTCGGCGCGCGCCGCGGCAGGGAAGCGGTGCTGGAGGTGATCCGGCAGATCGCCGAGCGGGTGCGGGTGCACCGCTTCGACCGCGAGCAGATCATGCTGGGGGTGGAGGCGGCGTCCTCGATGCTGCGCTATTCGCTGACGCTGCTGGAGACCAACAAGCCGGTGCGGGTGCGGCTGGCGCATTTCGCCCAGTTCAGGAATGGCCGGCTGTCCAGCATCCGCATCCTGCTCGACAGCCTCGAGCTGGCCGAGCAGACGATCTTTCCGCCGCGCATGGGGATGGTCGCGGTCTCGGCGTGAGCTTCACGCGAGACCGTTATTGCCCGTAAACGGCCCCGCCACAATTTCGCGCCAGAATGACCGCATGTAGGCCGGGCTGGAATCGGGCGGGTCATGAAGTTCAGGACATTGGCGGAAAAATCGCGGCTGCTCGCGCTGGCAGCGGGTCTTGGCCTGCTCTCGGCAACGGCGCTGGCGCAATCCCCTCCCGCCGCCGCGCAAGCCGAAGAGGTCGATGAAGAGGCCGCGCCGGCGTCCGACAAGAAGGACGAGGACATCCTGAAAGACGTCGACATCGACAACCTCGACTGGAGCCAGCTCGACTTCGACGCCTCGATGCTGGACCTGCCATCCGTCAAGGCGCGCGCGGCTGCGAAGCGCGCCGAGAACGACGACACCAAATGGTCGTCCCGCGCCAAGGGCAACGGCGTCTCCGACGTATCGGTGAAGCAGTCGATCTCGCCGTTCTGGGATGCCCGCATCGGCGCCGACATGACCGTGGTCAACCCGGGCGCGGGCGCCACCAGCGCCGACCTGCTGCGGCAGAAGGTTTCCCCCGGCGCGCCGCCAGAAAATTCCTCCGGCAGCGCCTGGGCCGCCATCACCGCCCCGGGCGTCGGCTCGATCTGGGACACGACCGCGGTCGAGGCCCGCGTCGATCCGGGCAGCGAGCAGGGCAAGCTCGGCACCCGCATCAGCAAATCCGTGCCGCTCGGCGACGGCACCTCGCTCACCCTGCAGAACGGCTACAATCTGATCCAGCAGGGCCTCGTCCCCGTGCCGGGCGTGCCGGCGCATCCGCAGCGCAACAGCGAGACCAACCAGTCGGCGAAGCTGTCGATCGGCGACACCGGCACCAGCTTCACCGCGGGCCGGACATTGTCCTCGACCGACGACAAGTGGCTCGGCAAGGTCGGCGCCGAGCAGAAGCTGTTCGACGGCGTCACCGTCTCCGGCTCGATCGGCGAAACGCCGAGCGGCGCCACCAGCAAGAGCATCAGCGCCGGCTTCAAACGCAGCTGGTGAATCGGGCCGAAATTCCCGCGATTCCCGCCCTTTCCTCCCCCTGAATCAACCCAGCATCGCCGCAGATTGGCCCAGATGCGGTCAAATTCGGCACGCCTAGATTACCGCGCACTTAACTTTCGTCGTGCGGGGGACAGTCCGCGCTCGCGCCAACGCGAACCAGGGGAATAGCCGATGAACGCTCACAATCGCGCCGAAGAGATCGAAGAAGTCGTGGACGTGGACAATGCCGCGGTCTCGCAAGTCGAGGACGGCATCCGCGAATTCGTCCGCAACGACATCGCCTATCTGCGGCGGCCGCAGGTCGCGAGCCCGGACACCGCACCGATCGATCCCAATGCAGAGGCGGCCGTGAACAACGTCAATTCGCTGATCCAGCGCGTCGCCGGCACCTCGCTGGCCGAAATCGAGAAGCTGATCGCGGAGCTGGAAAGCCTGCGCGACCTGCTGCATGCCGAGGGCCAGCGCGTCCAGCGCGAGATCTCCGGCTATGCCCAGCTCAGCCATGCCGCGATGAAGTCCACCCGCATGATCGCCGACAACGTCACGCAGTGGAAGCGCGCCGCCGACGGACTGCGCAACGGCTGATTGATCCATCGAAGCGCCGCCGCCCTTTCCTGTTCGGGAGGGCGGCGGTTGCATGTTCAGGCCGCAGAGCGGACCGAAAAAGCACGCCGAATTTCGATCCGATTTTGAACTTCGCGATCGCCGGAAGCGACCAAGAACGGGGCCGCGAGACGCGGGCGTTCAGTTCCTTGGGACATATCGATGGAAAGCATTCGTCCGGGCAATACCGATCCGATGCCGGTGCAGGCCTCGCAGCACCATGTCGGCACCATCCTGCTCCGATTCATCGGCATACTGGTCGCAGCCATCGCCGTGATGGCGCTGCTGTGGAGCGGCTAGACCTCGGAATGAAAGCTATGGTTAGCGGACGATGACCGTGCGGCCGCCGTCGAGCGTGTAGGCGCCGTCGGCATACCCCTTCACCACCATTCCCGTGGCCAGCATCACCGCCAGCGTCACGGTTGCGAAGATAAAGCCGACAAACTGCAGCGCGCTGCGATCCGCCATGGTGGTCCCCTGCCCCTCGATACGCGCCGACTATCGCGGCCAGAGGTTCACAATGCGTTAGCGCAAACGAGAAGCTCACCAACAGGATTAATTGCGCGGAAACGGCGGCAGCGCGCGGTAACCATATTGGGCGTCACGCCGCCGCATCCCGCAGCGGCACGAAGGCGGTGGCGCGGATGGAGTAGACGTCCTCGCCGCGCTGGTTCACGCCGCCGGTGCGCGCCTGCACGATCCCCCACCCCGGTCGCGAGTCCGAGGCACGCTTGGATTCGATGCCCGTGGAGAACGTGATGGTGTCGCCGGCCAGCACGGGGCGGATCCAGCGCAGGTCGCGAAAGCCCGGCGACGGTCCCCAGACCCCGACCTTCTCGCCGCGCGCGATGGCTTCCTTGACCCGCCGCTGCCCGTCCGCGACCAGCATCTTCATGCAGACCGAACCGACATGCCAGCCGGAGGCGGCGAGCCCGCCGAACAGCGACTTGCGGCCTGCCTCCTCGTCGAGGTGAAAGCGCTGCGGATCGTATTTGGCGGCGAACTTCTTGATCGCCTCCGCGGTGAAGGTGTAGGCGCCGATGTCGCGGCGCTGGCCGACCTCGAGATCCTCAAAGAAATTCATCGCGATTGTTCCGCCGTGGCAACGCTGCGCCTGACGATGATCGGCGAGGTCATCTCGCACAGCGCCAAACCCGCCGCATTGCGCGCGGTGGATTTGAAGGTGACGATGCCAGTGTCGGGCCGGCTTTGCGAGACGCGCGCCTCGGCGACATCCACGTCGAGCGTGATGTCGTCGCCGGGCCGCAGCGGCGCCATCCAGCGCACTTCGCTCACCCCCGGCGAGCCGAGCGAGGCGGTGCGGCCGATGAAGCCGTCGAACAACAGGCGCATCATCACCGAACAGAGATGCCAGCCCGAGCCGGACAGCCCCTTCAGCATCGAGGCGTTCGCGGCTGCCTCGTCGAGATGCATCGGCTGCGGGTCGAATTCGCCCGCAAATTCCAGGATGTCCTCGCGCGTGACGTGGAGCGGGCCGAACGTGCCGAAACGGCCGGGTTTGAAGTCTTCGAAAGTCAGTGTGCTCATGTCGGGAAAAATAGCCGGAAGGAAGCCCGATTGTGGCCGTTATTTCCGGCAATCACAACCCGAGCAAATGCATGGCGCATGAGCATCCCGATTCGGTGCTCGTTTGCGGGCTTGTCCGGGGCGTTTTTCGGGGCTAGGCCAGCGGCCAATTCGAGGCGACCTGATCATACCTTCGGCTGGGGGAAGAGAAGATGTTCGATCTTCAGGATCTGTTCCAGTGGGACCGTTTCATCACGCCCACGATCATCAAGACGTTCTACTGGCTGGCGATCGGCCTGATCGTGCTGTTCGGCATCTACGGCATCCTGCAAGGCCTCGCCTACATGGCGATCAGCCCGTTCGTCGGCTTCATCCTGCTGTTGTCCTCGATCGCCAGCGTCGTGGTCGGCATCGTGTTCTGTCGCATCGCCGCCGAATTCGTCCTGATCGTGTTCCGCATCAACGAGCACCTCGGCGCCATCCGCGACCAGGGCGGGATGCATTAGTCTCGTGTCCCGGGCGCGATGCAGCGCGTAGCGCTGCTTCGCAGAACCGGGACCCATGCCGAGGTAGGCCCCGGCTCAGCAGCGCACCACTTCGTGCTGCGCTGCGTCCGGGGCACGCAAGCTGATCTACGTATTGAACCGGAAATGCATCACGTCGCCATCGGCGACGACGTATTCCTTGCCTTCCAGCCGCAGCTTGCCGGCATCGCGCGCGCCGGCTTCGCCGCCGAGCGCCACATAGTCGTCGAACGCGATGGTCTCGGCGCGGATGAATCCCTTCTCGAAATCGGTGTGGATGACGCCGGCTGCCGCCGGCGCCTTGGTACCGCGGTCGATGGTCCAGGCGCGCGCCTCCTTCGGACCGACGGTGAAATAGGTGATGAGGTCGAGCAGCTGGTAGCCGGCGCGGATCAGCCGATCGAGGCCGGCTTCCTCCAGCCCGAGCGTCTCCAGGAATTCGGCGCGCTCTTCACGTGACAGCGTTGCGATCTCGGATTCGATCTTGGCGGAGATAACGACGGCGACCGCGCCTTCCTTCTTGGCCTGTTCGAATACCTGCTTCGAAAAACTGTTGCCGTCCTTCGCCGAGCTTTCCTCGACGTTGCAGACATAGAGCACCGGCTTCGAGGTCAACAGCCCCAGCATGCGGAAATTGCGCTCTTCCTCCGGCTTGCGCTCCATGAGGCGGGTCGGCTTGCCCTCGCGCAGCAGCGCCAGCGCGCGGTTGACGAGGTCGAGCTGTTCCTTGGCCTCCTTGTCGTTACCCTTGGCCTTCTTGGAGAGGTTGTCGACCCGCTTCTCCATGCTGTCGAGGTCGGCCAGCATCAACTCGGTCTCGATGGTTTCGATGTCCGCCAGCGGGGCGACCTTGCCCTCGACATGGGTGATGTCGGAATCCTCGAAGCAGCGCACGACATGGGCGATGGCGTCGACCTCGCGGATGTTGGCGAGGAACTGGTTGCCGAGCCCTTCGCCCTTCGACGCGCCGCGCACCAGCCCGGCGATGTCCACGAAAGTCAGCCGGGTCGGAATGATCTGGCCGGACTTGGCGATGGCGGCGAGCTTGTCGAGCCGCGGATCGGGCACCGCGACCTCGCCGACATTCGGCTCGATGGTGCAGAACGGATAGTTCGCCGCCTGCGCCGCCGCCGTCTCCGTCAGCGCGTTGAACAGCGTCGACTTGCCGACATTGGGCAGGCCGACGATACCGCATTTGAATCCCATAACGTCCTCGTAGGGCGGGTTAGCGAAGCGTAACCCGCCAATTCCTTTGCCGTGACACGGTGGGTTACGCCTTCCGCCTGCGCCTGCCGAAGCTGCTGCGGACGTGGTCGGCTAACCCACCCTACTCCTTGCTGTTGTCCAAAAACCCCTTCGCCAGCAGCGCGAGGTGCACCTTGTTGGCGAACGAGGAGTCCTGCCCCACCGCCAACAGACCTGCGTTCTCCGCAATCACCTGGCACAGCGCCTCCACCCACGGCCGGTCGCTCTTGGCGAAATCCGACAGCACGTGCTGATGCACCAGTTCCTTGATGCCGGGATGACCGATGCCGAGCCGCACCCGGCGATAGTCGTTGCCGATATGCGAGGTGATCGAGCGCAGCCCGTTGTGGCCGGCGATGCCGCCGCCGACCTTGACCCGCACCTTGGCCGCCGGCAGTTCGAGTTCGTCCTGGAACACGGTGACGTCGCCGGCCGCGATCTTGAAGAAGTTGGCCGCCTCCTGCACGGCGCGGCCGGACTCGTTCATGTAGGTCGCGGGCTTCAGCAGCAGGACCTGCTCACGATCGAGCGTGCCTTGCGACGCCTCGCCCTGAAAACGACGGCGCCATGGTGAAAAACCATGACGCCGTGCGATTTCGTCGACGGCCATGAAGCCGATGTTGTGCCGGTTCTGCGCGTATTTCGCGCCGGGATTACCGAGACCGACAAACAGGCGCATGGTGCGGCACCGTTACGGGTCCCGCTTACTTCTTCTTGTCGCCGCCGGCCGGCGCCTTCGCAGCCGCCGGAGCCGCAGCACCTGCGGCCGGAGCCGCAGCACCCGCAGCCGGAGCCGCAGCACCCGCAGCCGGAGCCGCCGCGCCCGCAGCCGGAGCCGCAGCACCCGCCGCCGCAGCCGCAGCCGCCTTCTGCTCTTCGGCGTAGCCGGAGGGCGGCACGATGGTGACGAGCGTCGCATCGCTGCGGGTCAGCGACTTCACGCCGGCGGGCAGCTTGATGTCGGTGAGATGCAGCGAGTGGCCGATCTCCAGGCTCGAGGCGTCGGCCTCGATATATTGCGGAATGTTGTCGACCGAGCACTCGAGTTCGAGCGCGTGGGTGACGATGTTGACGGTGCCGCCGCGCTTGATGCCGGGAGAGCCTTCCGACTTCACGACGTGCAGGGGCACGCTGATGCGGATGGTGGCGCCTTCGCCGAGCCGCATGAAGTCGACATGGATCGGGAAGTCGCGCACGGGATCGAGATGGAAGTCGCGCGGAATCACGCGGTGCTTCTTGCCCTCGAGCTCGATGTCGTAAATCGTGGTGAGGAAGCGGCCGGCGAGGATGCGCTGGCGCAGTTCGCGGTCGTCGACCGAGATGGTCACCGGGGGCTGGTTGTTGCCGTAGATCACTCCGGGAACTCTCCCGGCGCGACGCTCTGCCCGGGCGGCCCCCTTGCCGCTCTGCGGACGCGCGGTCGCCTTCAATTCCTTGACGGTCGTCGCCATTGCGTTAAGTCCTTGTTTGTAAAAGAATATAGGCCGCAACGCGGCCTATGGCGCAAGCTCCGCAGCAAGCCTCCAGGGGTGCGGGGGCTGCGAAGTTGGCGGGCTTTTAGCCCCAAAGTCCGGAAATGACAAGGAAATGTGGGGTCGAGATGGCCCCGAATTCGTCATGGTCGGGCAGAGAGAATTCCGCCCTAACCCGCGCCGCCCAGCTTGGCCTCCAGCGCAGCGATACGGGACTTCAGCGCCTCGTTCTCCTCGCGCGCCAGCCGCGCCATTTCCTTGACCGCCTCGAATTCCTCGCGCTGAACGATATCGAGGTCGCGCAGAATGCGTTCGGCCTGGTGGCGCATGACGCTGTCGACTTCGCGCTTGACCCCCTGGGCCGCGCCGGCAGCGTCGTTCATCAAACGCCCGATCTCGTCGAAGAACCGGTTGGTGGTCTGGGTCATCGCAATACTCTCCGCTTCCGTCGAATGGCGCCCAAGACAATGGCGATGCCGGCCCTCCAGTTCAAGCCCGGCAGCCATCCTTGTCATAGTCCCCTTTCCCTGCAATCGTATCGAACGCAAAACCGAAAAAACAGAATCAGAGAGCGACAGCCAAACGCCATGATCGATAGCCAGGTCGAGATTGCCACCAAGGACGGCTCAACCACCACCTTCATCACCCATCCCGAACGCGGCGGGCCTTTCCCGGTCATCATCTTCTACATGGATGCGCCGGCGATCCGCGAGGAGCTGCGCGACATGGCGCGCCGGCTCGGCACTTCGGGCTACTACGTGATGCTGCCCAATCTCTATTACCGCTCCGGCGTAATGGAGCTCGGCCCGATCCCGCCCGACCCGGAGGCGCCCGAGCGCAAGCGGATGTTCGGCTTCATGAACTCGATCAACATCCCGCTGGTCATGGAAGACACCAAGGCGCTGCTCGCTTTTGCCGAGGGACAAAAAGCCGCGAACACGAAAATCGTCGGCACCGTCGGCTATTGCATGAGCGGGCGTTATGCCGTGAACGCCGCCACGCATTTCCCCGACCGCGTCAAGGCCGCGGCCTCGATCTACGGCACGCATCTGGCGACCGACCAGGCCGACAGCCCGCATCTCGCCGCGAGCAAGACCAGGGCCGAGCTCTATTTCGCCTGCGCCGAGACCGACATCTACGCGCCGCAGGAAATCATCGACAAGGTGGCCGCGGGAATGAAGGGCACGAACAACGAGGTCGAGATCTATCCCGGTACGCATCACGGCTTTGCCTTCCCGAAGCGCCCGGTCTATCACCGCGACGCCGCCGAGCGGCACTGGGAGCGGCTGCTATCGCTCTACCGCCGCAATCTCGTCTAGCCTTCCCTGCGCATGCCCCATCTTGCCATCACCTTCCCGGTCTTCGACCCCGTCGCGATCTCGCTCGGGCCGATTGCGATCCGCTGGTATGCGCTCGCCTATATCGGCGGCATCGTGCTGGGCTGGATCTATGCCCGCGCGCTGATCAAGAACGAGAGGCTGTGGGGCGGGCCGGCGCCGATCACGCTTACGCAGATGGACGACTTCATCCTCTGGGTCACCGTCGGCATCATCGTCGGCGGCCGCACCGGCTATGTGCTGTTCTACAACCTGCCGTTCTTTATGCAGCACCCGGGCGCGATCTTCATGCTGTGGGAAGGCGGCATGTCGTTCCACGGCGGCTTCCTCGGCTGCGTTGTCGCGGTGATGTGGTTCGCGCGCAAGAACGGCATCCCGATCCTGTCGCTCGGCGATATCGTCACCGCAGTCGGGCCGATCGGCCTGTTCCTGGGGCGGCTCGCCAATTTCATCAACGGCGAATTGTGGGGCCGCGCCGCCGACCCCACCCTGCCCTGGGCGATGATCTTCCCTAACGACCGCCTGCAGCTGCTGCGCCATCCGAGCCAGCTCTACCAGGCGGCGCTCGAAGGCATCGTGTTGTTCACGGTGCTGGCGATCATGATCCGCATGGGCGCGCTGAAACGCCCCGGCCTGATCCTCGGCAGTTTCATTGCGATCTACGCGCTGGCTCGCATTGCCGGCGAATTGTTCAGGGAGCCCGACCCGCAGCTCGGCTTCCTCTGGGGCGGCCTGACCATGGGCATGCTGCTGTCGCTGCCGATGATTGTTGCGGGGATTATCCTTATAGTGCAGGCATGGCGGGGCAAGGGAACCGCCAACTGAAACGTTTTCGAGTTGATTTCATTCCGGGCTCAACGTGACCGCTGAATTTTCGCCGCTGCTGACCGAGATCAGGAAGCTGATCAAATCGTCGGGACCGATGCCGGTCTGGCGCTACATGGAACTGTGCCTGATGCATCCGCAGCACGGCTATTACGTGTCGCGCGATCCGCTGGGACGCGAGGGCGACTTCACCACCGCGCCGGAGGTCAGCCAGATGTTCGGCGAGTTGCTCGGCCTGTGGGCCGCCTCGGTGTGGCGCGCGATCGGCCAACCGCCGTTGCTGCGGCTGATCGAGCTCGGTCCCGGCCGCGGCACCATGATGGCGGACGCCTTGCGCGCGCTGCGGGTGCTGCCGCCGCTCTATCAGTCGCTCACCATCCACATGGTGGAAGTGAACCCGGTGCTGCGCGAAAAGCAGCGCTCGACGCTGTCGGGCGTGCGCAACATCACCTGGCACGACACCATCGACGACGTGCTGGACGGGCCGGCGGTGATCTTCGCCAACGAGTATTTCGACGTGCTGCCGATCCACCAGATGGTCAAGCGCGAGACCGGCTGGCACGAGCGCACCGTCGAGCTCGACAAGAACGAGAAGCTGGTGTTCGGCCACATGGGCGAGCCGACGCCGCGCTTCGAGGTGCTGCTGCCGCCCCTGGTGCGCGAGGCTCCCGTCGGCGCCATCTTCGAATGGCGGCCGGACAAAGAGATCATGAAGATCGCCCGCCGCGTGCGCGAGCAGGACGGGGCGGCGCTGATCATCGACTACGGCCATCTGCGCAGCGATGCCGGCGATACCTTCCAGGCCATCGCCCGCCACAGCTTCACCGACCCCTTACGGAACCCCGGTCAGGCCGACGTCACCGCCCATGTCGATTTTCAGGCGCTGGCGCGCGCGGCGGAAGACCTCGGCGCGCGGGTGCACGGCCCGGTGACGCAGGGCGATTTCCTGAAACGCCTCGGCATCGAGACGCGCGCGGCAACCCTGATGGCGAAAGCCACCCCCGAAGTCTCCGCCGACATCGACGGCGCGCTGAAGCGCCTCACCGAGACCGGCCGCGGCGGCATGGGCTCGATGTTCAAGGTAATCGGCATCTCGCAGCCCGACCTGGTCTCGCTCGCCGGCCTCTCCGACGAGACGCAGGACGAAAAGCGATGATGCTCGGATCCTCGCTGCTTTCGGCCGTCCCCGGCCTGCGCCACGCCTTCTTCACCAGCGAAGGCGGCGTCTCCGACGGCGTCTATGCCAGCCTCAACGGCGGGCCGGGATCGAATGACGATCCGGCCAGGGTTGCGGAAAACCGCGCGCGGATGGCGGCGCAGTTGGGCGTGACAGCGGAGACGTTCCTCACGCTGCACCAGATCCATTCGCCCGATACGGTGGTGGCGTCGGGGCCATGGAACGGGTCGCGCCCCAAGGCCGACGCCATCGTCACCCGAACCGAGGGGCTAGCGATCGGCGTCACCACGGCCGATTGCGGCCCGATCCTGTTCGTCGATCCCGCCGCGCGCGTGATCGGCGCCGCGCATGCCGGCTGGAAAGGCGCGCTGACCGGTATCCTGGAATCCACCGTCGATGCGATGGAGAAACTCGGCGCCGACCGCGGCAATGTCGTCGCCGCCATCGGGCCCCTGATCCGCCAGCATTCCTACGAAGTAGGCGGCGAATTCGTCGAGCGCTTCCTCGATGCCGACGCCGACTATGCGCGCTACTTCCTGCCCGGCGAGCGCAAGGGGCACGCCATGTTCGACCTCGCCGGCTTCATCCGCCTGCGGCTGGAAAATGCCGGTGTACTGATGATCGACGACCTCGGCATCGACACCTATTCCGACCCGCGCTGCTTCAGCTATCGCCGCTCGGTGCACCGCAAGGAGCCGGACTACGGCCGCCACGTCCACGCCATCGCGCTGGAGCGGGAGTAACCCTACTTCACCTTCAACGCGACCTTGCCGCGCGCCCGTCCCTTCTCGAGATAGGCGAGCGCGGCCGGCAGTTCCTCGAACGCGAACTCGCGGTCGATCACCGGCTTGATTGCGCCGGCCTCGACAAGGCCCGCGATCTCGCGCAGTTGATCGCCGCTGGGCTCGGTGAAGAACCAGCAATAACTCGCTCCCGCCGCTTCGCTCGCCGCATAGACCTTGCGGCTCATCAGCCAGACCGCGACGCGCACCAGAAGCCCTGCGCCCTCGCGCCGGGCAAAATCGCGGTCCGGCGGGCCGCTCAGCGAAATCACGGCGCCGCCCCGTTTCACCACCTTGAAGGCGTCGGTCGTGAACGCGCCGCCCAGCGTGTCGTAGACGATGTCGTAGCCGCCGCCCTGTTCCAGATAGTTCTCGCGGTCATAGGCGATCACCTTGTCGGCGCCGAGCGATTTGACGAAGTCGGCGTTCTTCGTGCTCGTCGTCGTGGTGACGTGCAGGCCGAGATGCCTGGCATATTGAACTGCGAAGGTGCCGATGCCGCCGGCGCCGGCATGGATCAGGATGCGCTGGCCGGCGCGGGCGCCAACCTTGCCGAACCCTTGCAGCGTGGTCAGCCCCACCAGCGGCAGCGAGGCGGCCTGCGCATGCGTAACGCCCGCCGGCTTCAGCGCGACGAAGTGCTCCGGGAGCGCAATCCTCTCGGCGAAGGTGCCGATGCTCTCGCGCGAGGCGCGCGCATAGACGACGTCGCCCGGCTTGAACGTCGTGGTTTGCGACCCTGCCGACAGCACCACGCCACTGGCGTCGAACCCGAAGGTGCGCGGCAATCGATATTTCGACACCCGCTTGAGGTCGCCGCGCACGATCTTGTAGTCGATCGGGTTGAGGCTGGCGGCATGGATTTCGATCGCCACCTCGTTGAAGCGCGGGATGGGATCCACCACCTCCGCCAGCTTCACGTGGTCGTCGATCGCACCATAGCCGTCGAGAAGAAAGGCCCGCATGCATCACCCCAGCCCGGTTGACGAATGGCGGCGATACTAGAGCGTTTTCCAGCGAAGTGGGTGCCGGTTCGCGTGAAGAAAACGCGTCAAAACAAGAATCTGGAGCCTCCGTTCCGATTCAATCGGAACGGAAACGGCTCTAGCGCGAAAGTCCGTCCGGCATACCCGCCTTTGTCCCAGGATGAGGCAAACCGGGCCGATATCGCAGCCGTTTTCCTCCCGCTGCTGTGTCCCGGCCGCCCTAGACGTTAACGGCCATTAACGATATCGCAGGGGTCGATGAGGGACGCGTCAACCAGACTGTGCCGGGCCAGCCGGCTTGTTTCGCGCGCGGCAATCGCGGCGGCGCTGCTGGCGGCGTGCGCGCTCGGCGGCTGCGCCTCCACCGGCGGCTCGTCCGGCGCGTTTGCGCTGGCGAGCGGCGGGCCTGCGACGGTCGCCTTCGAATCCATCGACGGACCGCCGCCGCAGGTGTTCGACCGCATGGTCAGCGTGCTCGACAGCGAGTCCAAGCTGCGCAACCTCGCCGTCGTTTCGCGCGAGAGCGCCGCGACCTACCGCGTGCGCAGCTATCTCTCCGCGCAGGTGGTGCGAGGCCGCACCGTGATCGCCTGGGTGTTCGACGTCTATGACGGCAGCCAGCAACGCGCGCTGCGCCTGTCCGGCGAGGAACCCGCCGGCAAGGGCGGCCGCGACGCCTGGACCCATGCCGACGACATGGTGCTGCGGAAAATCGCGCAAGCCGGCCTCGCCGGCCTGTCCGGCCTGGTCAACGGCACGCCGCCCGAGCCGGCGCCGGCGCCGACCCCGGGAAAACGCGGGCCCGCGGTCGCCGCGCTGGAGCCAGTTGGGCAAGTGCTGGCCTACAACGCCTACTGAGGCTTTCGGGCCGGGCATTTCGGCCCATTTTTGCCCAGGAAAAGCCGGGTACCGGGTTGCCAGCGACACTTTGTCCCTGATATCTCCTCGCCCATCGAAAACCCGCCGGACTCGAGGGTAGCGCGAGATGCTGAACGTCGTATCCAGCAAGGCGAGGCAAGAGGCGTCCATGTCGGCCAAGAACGGCTCGATCAAGCTGGTAGCCGGCAATTCCAATCCCGCGCTGGCGCAGGAAATCGCCGCCGGGCTCGGCCTGACCCTGACCAAGACCGTGGTCCGGCGTTTCGCCGACATGGAGATCTTCGTCGAGATCCAGGAGAACGTCCGCGGCTCGGACGCCTTCATCGTCCAGTCGACCTCGTTCCCGGCCAACGACCATCTGATGGAACTCCTGATCATCACCGATGCGCTGCGCCGTTCCTCGGCGCGCCGCATCACGGCGGTGATCCCCTATTTCGGCTACGCCAGGCAGGATCGAAAGAGCGGCTCGCGCACGCCGATCTCGGCCAAGCTGGTCGCCAATTTGATCACCCAGGCCGGCGTCGACCGCGTCATGACGCTCGACCTGCACGCCGGCCAGATCCAGGGCTTCTTCGACATCCCGACCGACAATCTCTACGCCGCCCCGCTGATGGTGCGCGACATCAAGGAACGCTTCGACCTCTCCAAGGTGATGGTGATCTCGCCCGACGTCGGCGGCGTGGCGCGCGCCCGCGGGCTTGCCAAGCGCATCAACACCCCGCTCGCCATCGTCGACAAGCGCCGCGAGCGGCCCGGCGAATCCGAGGTGATGAACGTGATCGGCGAGGTCGCCGGCTACACCTGCATCCTGGTCGACGACATCGTCGACTCCGGCGGCACGCTGGTCAACGCGGCGGACGCCCTGCTCGCCCACGGCGCCCGGGACGTCTACGCCTATATCACCCACGGCGTGCTGTCCGGCGGCGCCACCACCCGCATCGCCTCGTCCAAGCTGAAAGAGCTCGTCATCACCGACTCGATCCAGCCGACCGAAGCGGTGAAGAAGGCGCCGAACATCCGCTCGCTGTCGATCGCCAGCCTGATTTCCGAAGCGATCTCGCGCACCGCGACGGAAGAGTCGGTGTCGAGCCTGTTCGATTAAACTGTCGTCCCTGCGAACGCAGGGACCCATACGCCGCGGCCGATGTGGTCAGGTAAGCGGGTCGATGGCTTTGCTTCTACAATTTCCGATCGTGGTTATGGGTCCCTGCGTTCGCAGGGACGACAGCAATTTGGCTCACGACCCATGCCCCGGCCGCGGCACCAGGTTCATGATGGTGCGCGTAAAGCCGCCGTCGACGACGATCTCGTCGCCGTTGACGTAGGAGGCGCGGTCGCTGGCGAGAAACAGGATCGCATCGGCCATGTCCTGCGGCGCGCCGATGCGGCGCATCGGCACCACCGCCGTCCGCCGCTCGGTCACGCCCGGCGTGTCGTAGAACGCCTGGCTCATCGGCGTCACCACGAGGCCGGGGCTGACCACGTTGCTGCGGATGCCCTGCGGCCCCCATTCACTGGCGAGCTGGCGCGACAGCATGACGACACCGGCCTTGCTGACGCTGTAGGCGCCGGAAAAGCCTTGCGCGTTGGAGCCGGCAACGGACGCAACATGCACGAGGCTGCCGCGATCGAGCTTGCGCATCTGGACGCCAAAGGCCTGCGCGCAGAGGAAATAGCCGGTGAGATTGACCGCCAGCGTCGTGTTCCATTCGGCGAGCGACAGCGTGTCCAGCCCGCCCGCGCGCAGGATGGCGGCGGTGTTGACGAGGATGCTGCAGGGACCGAGCGACTTCTCCACCGTCTTGGCAGCCCTGGCGACGCTCGCCGCATCGGAGGTGTCGCAGGGCGCCACGACGGCATCGGCACCCAGCGCGCGCAGTTCGCCGTGCGTTTTGGCAAGGCCATGCTCGTCGCGATCGAGGATGGCGACCCTGGCGCCGGCCTTGGCAAAGCTCACCGCAGTGGCGCGGCCGATGCCGCCGCCTCCGCCGGTAATCACCGCGACGCGACCGGAAAGACCGAGCCAGTCCGAGGAATCCTGCGCAGGCGCGGCCATGGTTTTCTCCCGTCCGGTTATGCCCGGACGGGACTATAGCTTCGTAGGATGGGTTGAGCGCCAGCGAAACCCATCATCTTGCGTAGAAAAATCGATGGGTTTCGCAAGAGCTCAACCCATCCTACCGACTGCCGGCGATGCTTTGGATGGAAGAAGCGCGCCTATTGCGCGTTGTAAGCGTCGAGGGCGTGCGCGACAAAAACGCCGGCGCTGAAAAGCCCCATCAACAATGCTGCAAGCTCAATCATGGCATTCATCCTTGCCCGGCCCGCACAGATGACATGTCAAAGCGTTAGACGCCGATTTGTTTCAGGATGATTTCGTCGCGCCCTGAAAACGGTTTCGTCGCCGGATTGCCGCAGTTCCTCCGCCTTTTCGAGGGCACAGGGGTCACGGGCTTTTTATCCCGCCGTTATCGCCCGCGGACGATGCAAACCCGACGAAGCAACGTAACTCAGGAGTGACGGCACGGACGACGTCGGTCGTTCCGCCGCCGGAGCAAGGCCCAAACGGAGATTGGAGAACCATCATGGGCGAGGTCATCAAGTTCGTAACCCGAGCCGAGCTGGAGCGCATGCGTCTTGCCCGGGAAGGCCGCGCGCGAAATCACGGCGTCCTGCCGCAGGTCGCGTCCGTCGGTTTGCCGCGGGATCAGAAGAGCGAGCTGGCCGACAGCTGAGCCCTTGCGCCGATCGGCCCGCCGCCGGTCATCGACGCGGCGACGGGAGAGACAATCGGACGGGGTCGCTGCCCGGCTACACAATACCAGCCGCGACCTGGCCGCGCAGTCTTTCCAGACTATGCAGCGTGCTCGCGCAGGCTTCCGCCACCTCGATGCCCTTGATGGCGAAGTGCTTGCGGAAGAAATCGGTGTGCACCGCGCTCTCGTGGAACTGCTGCGGCGTCAGCACTGCCGAGAACACCGGCACTTCCGTGCGTAGCTGCACATCCATCAATGCCTTGATCACGGTATCGGCGACGAACTCGTGCCGATAGATGCCGCCGTCGACGACGAGCCCGGCCGCGACGATCGCGGTGTAGCGCCGCGTCTTGGCGAGCAGCTGCGCATGCAGCGGGATCTCGAACGAGCCCGGCACCTCGAAGGTGTCGACCGCCGAGCGCGGCACGTGCCGCGCCTCCATCTCGGCGAGGAAGGCGGTGCGCGCCTCCTGCACCACCTCGCGATGCCAGCAGGCCTGCACGAAGGCGATGCGCTGCGGCTTTGCAAAGCGCGGATGAACCGGCGGCGGGTGCGCCGGCGGCTCGGGCGTATCGGGGATTTTGGGTTTGGTTTCTGCTTCAAGCACGGTCTGATTCATGGCTTTCCTCTTTCAGGACCAGAATCAGGGCACACGGAACGTCGGTGCCCACGCGAAAGCATCGCGTGAAGCGCCGCAACCGTTCTCTTTCATCCGGACTTTGACCGTCGGCTTCGGATTCGCACCGAATCTGCTGACCCTTCCCCCCTTTCGGGAGGAAGGCGCTCGCGGGCTTGGGTATTGCCGCCCTTACCGCCGGTGGGGACTTTCACCCCGCCCTGAGAACATCGGCCGATCCGGGATGGAGCGGCCTGACTGGAACTATAAAGCGCACTTTCCGGCCGGCAAGAGGCTGAAGCACGCCGAAACGGCATGTCCCCATGCCCAGGAATCGAATCTCGGGGGCGCCAGAGCCGGTGAGATCGGCCTCGCGAATTCGTTAACGAATTGTAAACGCGACGACTCCGATTCCGGTTTGTTCCGAAATTAACGATTTGGATACCGATGATCTGTGGATTCCACAGCCGATTTTGCTGACGGACTCCGGCCATGGTTGCGCGGATTCCGCAAATCACATCACTTGATCCGCGCAGACCCCAATGATGCCGCGAGCCGATCGGGGGATTGCAGTCGGCGGCGGCGCGGAAAGCGTCGCGCGCAAGCGGTCCTCGCGTGCGTAGCAACCAAACAAGAAACCAAGGTCGAGACGGAAATGTCCCTCCTCGAAGGCATCGTTGATTCACGGAGCAACCCGCTCGCGGTCGTCGAAGACATCGCGTCGGACAACAACTGGGCTTTCGAGCGCTCCGGCGAGGACGAGGTCACGATCGTCACCAAGGGCCAGTGGACTGACTATCAGCTCTCCTTCACGTGGATGGGCGAGATCGAGGCGTTGCATCTGGCCAGCGCCTTCGACATGAAAATCCCGCAGGCGCGACTCGCCGAGGTGCAGCGGCTGATCGCCGCCATCAACGAACAGCTCTGGATCGGCCATTTCGACCTGTGGACCCACACCGGCATGATCATGTACCGCCAGGCGCTGGTGCTTCCGAACCGCATGACCGCCTCCACGGCGCAATGCGAGGTCATGGTGGAAAGCGCGCTCCATGCCTGCGAGCGCTACTATCCGGCGTTCCAGTTCGTGGTCTGGGCCGGCAAATCGGCGCAGCAGGCGATGGACGCGGCGATGTTCGACACCGCGGGCGAGGCGTAGGCAATAGCCGAGCTGTAGCCGCACATTCGATGTCGTCCCTGCGCACGCAGGGACCCATACTCCGTGCCATCTATTGTGTCGTACAATGCTTGTTGCAGGCACCTCGCTCCACTAAAACCAGTTGTGGTTATGGGTCCCTGCGTGCGCAGGGAAGACAGATGATTTGCGGTGAACACTGTGAGCAACACTGACACCTTGAAAAACATCACCGGCACCATCGTGCTGGCCGGCGCGGGCAAGATGGGCGGCGCGATGCTGACGGGATGGCTCGCCGGCGGCCTCGATGCGAAGCGCGTCGTCGTGGTCGAGCCGCACCCCGCCGACGAGATCAAGGCACTTGCGGCCAAAGGCGTGCGGCTCAACCCGGCGGACAAGGCCACCGCCGGGACGCTGGTGATGGCGGTGAAGCCGCAGATGTTCCGCGAGGCGGGACCGGCGCTGAAGCCGTTCGTCGGCGCGTCCACGCTGGTGGTCTCGATCATGGCCGGCACCAAAATCTCCGCACTCGAGGAAGTCTGCGGCGGCATGGTGGTGCGCGCGATGCCGAACACGCCGGCCGCGATCGGCCGCGGCATCACCGTCGCGGTGCCCTCACCGCGCGTCGGCGCCGCGCAGCGCGCCATTGCGGACGCGCTGCTGCGCGCCACCGGCCCGGTCGAATGGGTCGAGGACGAGAAGCTGATGGACGCGGTGACCGCAGTCTCCGGCTCGGGCCCCGCCTACGTCTTCCTGCTCGCCGAAGAACTCGCCCGGGCCGGCGTCGAGGCAGGCCTGCCGGCCGAGCTCGCGACCAAACTGGCGCGCGAGACAGTGGCCGGCTCGGGCGAACTTCTGCACCGCTCCGACCAGCCGGCCGCGACCTTGCGCCAGAACGTCACCTCGCCCGGCGGCACGACGGCGGCGGCACTGGAAGTGCTGATGGCAACCGATGGCTTGCAGCCGCTGATGATCCGCGCCGTTGCCGCGGCGACGAAGCGCTCAATCGAACTGGCGAAATAGCCAGACCCTCATGGTGAGGAGCCTGCGCAGCAGGCGTCTCGAACCATGAAGGCCCGACTGCCGCCGCTACCATCCTTCGAGACGCGCGCGATTGCGCGCTCCTCAGGATGAGGAGCGGAGCGAGCGGCTACGCCCCCAGCCGCGCGTTGAACTTCGCGACGTTGATCAGCCCGCGCGCGTGTTCGCCCTCGCCGAGCTTGCGCTCGCCCTCGAAGGCGGCGACTGCGAAGCGGATCACGCGGCGCTCCACCGCGATCACCTTCGCCGTCGTCCGCGCGGTGGCGCCGACCATCGCGGCGGCGAGGTGGCGGACATTGACCTCGGTGCCGACGGTGACCCAGCCGTCCGGCAGCTTGCCGCGGATGGCGGCGCTCGAGGCCATCTCCATCTCCAGGATCATCATCGGCGTCGCGAAAACCATGGGCATGCCAGGCACGAAATGCCCGACCGTGCGCTCCGCCGGCACCACCAGCGTGCGCTCGGCGCTCATGCCGATCTGGATAAATTCGCGTGCGTCCATGAATGCTTCCACACAACCGCTGTCGTCCCGGCCAAGCGAAGCGCGAGCCGGGACCCATAACCACAAATGGTCGATTGACGAAGGCTGGAGTCCCAGCTTGTCGCAACCAACAAAGGCCTGTGGTTATGGGTCCCTGCGTTCGCAGGGACGACAGCTCACTTCTTCGCGTTGCGCTCGATGAAGGTCTTGCCGCCCTTCATCTTGTTGTTGTGCGGCGCCTCGTTGATCTGGATCACCACCGCCTCCGGATCGACCTTGGCGTGCTTGACGATCGAGTTGGTGATGTCGAGCATGATGGCCTTCTTCTGCTCGTCGGTGCGGCCGGCAGCCATGCTGATGGTGACCTCGGGCATCTTGTTTCCTCCCTTTGTTGTTGTCATGCCGGGCTTGCTTGCCCGGCGAAGCCTTGGCGTAGCCGGGTCCCGGCCATCCACGTTCTTCGCTATCAAACAAGACGTGGATGCCCGGGACAAGCCCGGGCATGACGGTGGAAGCGAATAGCTAACCCCACGTCACGTCATGGCGCGCGAGCACTTCGCGCACTTTGGCGACGATCTCGTCCTCCCTGCAGGAAAACTGCGCCGGCCGAGTCTCCCGCCATTCCTGGTTGGAGGCGATCGCAGCCGCCGCTTTGGCGCCCTCGATCAGGTCCTTGATCTGCACCTCGCCGCGCGCCTTCTCGTCCGAGCCCTGGATGATCACGCAAGGCGAATTGCGGCGGTCGGCATATTTGAGCTGGTTGCCCATGTTCCTGGGGTTGCCGAGATAGAGCTCGGCGCGGATGTTCGCATTGCGCAACGCCGCAACCATCTTCTGGTAGTCGGCGACACGGTCGCGGTCGAACACGGTCACGACGACAGGTCCGAACTCCGGGCGCGTGTCGAGCTTGCCGAGCATCGTCAGCGCCGCCTGCAGCCGCGACACGCCGATGGAGAATCCGGTCGCCGGCACCGGCTCGCCGCGGAAGCGCGAGACCAGACCGTCGTAACGCCCGCCGCCGCCGACCGAGCCGAACCGCACCGGGCGCCCCTTCTCATCCTTGGTGTCGAGCAGCAGTTCGCATTCGTAGACCGGGCCGGTGTAATATTCGAGGCCGCGCACGACGGAGGGATCGATCTTGATTCGATCTGCGCCATAGCCGGACGCAGCTACGAGCCTGCTGATCTCGTCCAGCTCGGCGCGACCTTCCTGTCCCACCTTGCTTGCGAGTGCGTCGGGCTGCGCATTTTCACCGACGGCAGCGATCACCAGCGCAATGTCTTCCGGCTTGAGGCCCGCTCCCTTGGTGAAGTCGCCCGACTCGTCCTTGCGGCCCTCACCAAGCAATTGCTGAACGCCGGAGATGCCGAGCCGATCGAGCTTGTCGATCGCGCGCATCACCGTCAGCCACTGACCGTCACCGGCGATGCCCAGCGCTTCCCGAACGCCATCGAGCACCTTGCGGTTGTTCACCTTCACCACATAGGAGCCGCGCGGAATGCCGAGCGCTTCCATCGTGTCCGCCGCCATCATGCACATCTCGGCGTCCGCCGCCGGCGAGCCGGAGCCAACGGTGTCGGCGTCGAACTGCATGAACTGGCGGAAGCGGCCGGGACCTGGCTTTTCGTTGCGGAACACCCAGCCGTAGCGATAGGAGCGATACGGCTTCGGCAGGTGCTCGAAATTCTCCGCGACATAACGCGCCAGCGGCGCGGTGAGATCGTAGCGCAGCGATATCCACTGCTCGTCGTCGTCCTGGAACGAGAACACGCCCTCGTTCGGGCGGTCCTGGTCGGGCAGGAACTTGCCGAGCGCGTCGGTGTACTCCATCGCCGGCGTTTCCACCGGCTCGAACCCGTAGCGCTCGTAGACCGCGCGGATTTTCTCCACCATCGCACGCGTCGCAGCGATCGCGGCGGGGCCACGATCCTCCAGCCCGCGCGGCAGGCGCGCCTTCAGTTTCTGCGGTTTCCTGGGTTTCTCGGCCATTTCGGTTCACAACGCTCAGAGCGCGCGTTGGTACCAGCCGAGGCGTTGTGCGGCAAGCGCCGACCTGGCTTCACCTCTCCCCGCTCTTTTGCGGGGAGAGGTCGAAATTCGCGCTAGCGAATTTCGGGTGAGGGGCATGGCACGTGCTTGTCGCGAACTCCGAGATCGCGGATGGAAGCGCCCCTCACCCCACCCTCTCCCCGCATCCGCCTTCGCCCGAAGGCGGGCTTCGGCGGACAAGAGAGCGGGGCGAGGGAGTCAGAGAGCGTGCCCGCCTGACGCGAGAATGCGTCCCCTCACAGCACCTTGCGGATCCAGTTGTGCGGATCGTTGGTGCGGCCGTACTGGATGTCGACCAGCTGCTTGCGCAGGCCCATGGCGACCGGGCCGGCGGCGCCGCCGCTGATGACGAAATCGCCGCTGGCCGAGCGCACCTTGCCGATCGGCGAGATCACGGCCGCGGTGCCGCAGGCGAACGCCTCCTTCAGCCTGCCGCTGGCGGCATCCGCGCGCCACTGTTCGATCGAGTAGGCCTCCTCGCGCACCGTCCTGCCGGCGTCCTTCGCCAGCTTGATGATGGAGTCGCGGGTGATGCCGGGCAGGATGGTGCCGAGCGGCGGCGTCAGGAGCGAGCCGTCCTCGAACACGAAGAACACGTTCATGCCGCCGAGCTCCTCGACATATTTGCGCTCGATCGCGTCGAGGAACACGACCTGGTCGCAACCGTGCTCGATGGCCTCGGCCTGCGCGCGCAGGCTCGCCGCATAGTTGCCGCCGCACTTGACGGCGCCGGTGCCGCCGACGGCGGCGCGCGTGTAATTCTCCGACACCCAGATCGAGACCGGCGCGGGGCCGCCCTTGAAATAGGAGCCGACGGGCGAGGCGATCACCGCGAAGATGTATTCGGCGGACGGCTTGACGCCGAGGAAGACCTCGCTCGCGATCATGAAGGGGCGCAGGTAAAGCGAACCCTCGCCGCCCGGAATCCAGGCGCGGTCGATGCGCACGAGCTGCTCGACCGCCTCGATGAAGACGTCGTCGGGCAGCTGCGCCATCGCCATGCGGTCGGCCGAATCCCGAAAGCGCCGCGCATTGGCGTCTGGGCGGAACAGGTTCACGCCGCCGTCGTCGCGCTTGTAGGCCTTCAGCCCCTCGAAAATTTCCTGCGCGTAGTGCAGCACGGCCAGCGCCGGGTCGAGCGGGAAATTGGCGCGCGATTCGATGCGCGCGTCATGCCAGCCCTTACCCTGCGTGTAGCGCACGATCGCCATGTGGTCGGTGAAGACACGGCCGAAGCCGGGGTCGGCGAGCCTGGCCGCGCGGTCCTGGTCGGGGGTCGGATGTGAGGTGGGCCTGATCTCGAATTTCATTGCCTCGCTTCCCGCTGTCGGAACGGACGCCGGCTTGTTTGCCAAGGAAACGGCCGAAGAAACGGACATGGACTTTCTCCCGGATTGGCGCGTTGATACGCGCCGCTGTTGCTTCGCCGGGCCTCGCCCATCCCCGTCTTGCGGCGGGTTACCACAGCCGCGCGCCCTTAGGACACGCTTTTGCGGGCTGGCGAAGTCCAGTATGTTTGCCGATATGCCGCTCGACAATCGCACGGTAGACCAATTCGCCGGCCGTAACCGCCATCGCTGGCTTTCACCGGCCGCCTCAAACGCTGCCGCAAGCGAAACGACGTAATGTTTCGTCGCGGTCGGCAGTTTTGTAACATTGAACCGAAGATATGTCAACATGGCTGACATAAATTATCAAAGGCCGGCCGCCCAGCCCGATTCGCGGGGCGCGGAAGCCGCCCCCGGCGCCGCCAGAGCCGGCGAATTGCGCTGGGATATCATCGAGCTGCTGTTCTTCGCCTACCGCGACTTCGTCGGCGATGCCGACCATGAGCTGGAGGCGTTCGGCTTCGGACGGGCCCATCACCGGGTGCTGCATTTCGTCCACCGCTATCCCGGGCTGAAGGTCGCCGACCTCCTCGACGTCCTGCGCATCACCAAGCAGTCGCTCGGCCGCGTGCTCAAGCAGCTGCTCGACGAGGGCTACATCGTCCAGAAGACCGGCAACAACGACCGCCGCCAGCGCCTGCTCTACGCCACGCCCAAGGGCGAGGCGCTGGTCGGCAAGCTCGCGGGGATGCAGACCGACCGCATCAACCGCGCGGTGGCCGACATCGGCCCGGCCGGCACCGAGACCGTGCGCCAGTTCCTGCGCGCGATGATCGACCGCGACGATCCCGACAAGGTGCTGGAGACGATCTTCGGCAGCGGCAAGCCGGCCAAGCCTTGAGCAGGCAAGACCTGAAAGTGAGCGAGCCATGAATGCCAGCGCGATGATGGCTGCGGCACGGCCGCCGGCGAAGCCGGCCGACGATGCCCCGCACGTGCTCCTGGTCGACGACGACCGCCGCATCCGCGATCTGTTGTCGCGCTTCCTCGCCGGCGAGGGCTACCGCGTCACCACGGCGGCCAGCGCCGGCGATGCCCGCGCCAAGCTGCTCGGGCTGCATTTCGACCTCCTGATCCTCGACGTGATGATGCCCGGCGAGACCGGCTTCGATCTGGCGCGCTTCATCCGGAAATCCTCCACGGTGCCGATCATCATGCTGACCGCGCGCTCGGAATCCGAAGCGCGCATCGAGGGCCTGCAGATCGGCGCCGACGACTACGTCGCAAAACCGTTCGAGCCGCGCGAGCTGGTGCTGCGCATGGGCAACATCCTCAAGCGCACCACGCCGCCGCAGGTCGCCGCCCTCGAGCAGGTCGCGTTCGGGCCCTACGTGTTCCATCTCGAGCGCGGCGAATTGCGCCAGGGCGAGGAGATCGTCCACCTCACCGACCGCGAACGCGAGATCCTGCGCATCCTCGGTGCAATGCCGGGCGAGACCGTGCCGCGGGGCGCGCTGACCTCGGGCGGCACGGTGAACGAGCGCGCCGTCGACGTGCAGATCAACCGCCTCAGGCGCAAGATCGAGCGCGACCCGGCCAACCCGCTGTTCCTGCAGGCGGTGCGCGGCATCGGCTATCGCCTGGTCGCCTCGCCGTAGCAGCCAAACAATGAGCACGCTCGACACCGGCCTCAATCTGATCCGCACCGCCTCGCAGCGGGTGTCGGCGGTCAACGACCGGATGAGCGGCAAGCTCAAGAGCTGGATGCCGACCGGCCTCTATGCCCGCGCGCTCCTCATCATGATCGTGCCGATGGTGGTGCTGCAGTCGGTGGTGGCCTTCGTGTTCATGGAGCGGCACTGGAACACAGTGACGCGGCGCCTGTCGGCTGCCGTGGTGCAGGACATCGCCACCCTGATCGACGTCTACAAGGTCTATCCGCAGGACAAGGACCGCGCGCAGCTGCGGCGTATCGCGCAGCAGCGCCTTGGCCTCGTGGTGGACTTTCTGCCCGCCGGCGATATGCCGCCGCCGGGGCCAAAGCCGTTCTTCTCGCTGCTCGACCAGACGCTGTCGGTGCAGCTCAGTCGGCAACTCGCACGGCCCTTCTGGATCGACACCGTCGGCAAGTCGAACCTGGTCGAAATCCGCATCGCGCTCGACGACGCCGTGATGCGCGTGTTCGCCCAGCGCAGCGCCGCCTACGCGTCGAACTCGGAGATCTTCCTGTTCTGGATGGTCGGCACCTCCTCGATCCTGTTGATCGTCGCGGTCCTGTTCCTGCGCAATCAGATCAAGCCCATCCTGCGGCTGGCCGACGCCGCCGAGAGCTTCGGCAAGGGCCGCGAGGCGCCGAACTTCCGGCCGCGCGGCGCGCGCGAGGTGCGGCGCGCGGCGCAGGCGTTCCTGGAGATGAAGGCCCGCGTCGAGCGCTCGATCGAGCAGCGCACCGCGATGCTGGCCGGCGTCTCCCATGACCTGCGCACCATCCTGACCCGCTTCAAGCTGGAGCTGGCGCTGATCGGCGACAGCCCTGAGGTCGACGCCATGCGCAAGGACGTCGACGAGATGAGCGCGATGCTGGAGGCGTATCTTTCCTTCGCGCGCGGCGATTCCGGCGAGCACGCGCAGCCGACCGACATGTCGGCGGCGCTGGAGGAACTGCGCAGCGACGCCGAGCGCCACGGCCACAAGGCGACCGTCGCCTTCCACGGCCTGCCCGTGGTCACGGTAAAGCCGGCCGCGTTCAAGCGCTGCCTCGCCAATCTCGTGACCAACGCGGCGCGCCATGGCAATGCCATCGCGATTACCGGCCACCGCGACCACCGCTATCTCACCGTCACCGTCGACGACGACGGCCCCGGCATTCCCGCCGGCATGCGTGAGGAAGTGTTCAAGCCGTTCCTCCGCCTCGACGACGCCCGCAACCAGGACGAAGGCGGCACCGGCCTCGGCCTTGCCATCGCCCGCGACATCGCCCGCTCCCACGGCGGCGACATCACGCTGGGCGACAGCCCGATGGGCGGCCTGCGCGCGACGGTCAGGGTGCCGGTGTAGGGAGTGCGGCCGCTTGCTCCGCCCTCATCCTGAGGAGCGGCCAAAGGCCGCGTCTCGAAGGATGGCCGCGGGCGATAGCCGGGCCTTCATGGTTCGAAACGCGCTTCGCGCTCCTCACCACGAGGGTCTAACAGCTCAATTCGTCTGCACCATGAAGCCGTCGAAATACGCCGCAAGCTCGGCATGGGCATCGAGCGGCAGCACGTGCGCGACATACTGGTCCGGCCGCACCACGACCATGCAGCCCCGCGCGCGATCGATGCCGCGCATGTCGAAGATGTCCTGGCCGCTCTTCAAGTCCGGGCAGAACATCTTCTCGTAGTCGTGCAGCCCGTGGCGTCCCTTGCGCGGCAGCAGCAGTGGCGGCATCGCGCCGATGGCGAGATCGCGATGGCCTTGCTGGAATATCGCGCGGACGTCGATCACGGCGTCGATGTCCTCTCCCGCCGGCGTGTATCGCCGCACCGGGGACTCCGCGCTGCCTTCGAGAAAATCGCACAGCGCGCGAATGGCCGAACCTGGCGCCGCCGGATTGCCCGCATCGGCAAAGGCGAAGATGCGGAAGCGGCCGTCCGCCTTCACCGTGTGGCCGAGATGAACCGGCATCGCATCGGAAAGCCGGATCACCGGCGCGGAATGAAACCGCGTGCCGATTGCAAAGCCCTTCGCAAGGTGCTGGTGGCCGGCCTCGCCGGTCAGCAGCGACGGCCGGTACCGCGTCGCGGTGCCCGCGGTGTAGCGGCCGTGGCGGACGAAATAGTCCTGCGTCTTCGCTGGGTCCGCGCCGTCGCCCTTGGCGGAGGCGAGGATCGAGGCCCATTCGCGGTCGAAGTCGATCAGCTCCTTGGCGATCGCCTGCCGTTCGGCCGAATAGGTGTGCAGGAGGCGCAGCGCGGCGCGCTTCCTCAGCACCGCGGCGAGCTTCCAGCCGAGATTGAAGGTGTCCTGCATCGAGACATTCATGCCCTGCCCCGCCTTCGGGCTGTGGGTGTGGCAGGCATCGCCGGCGATGAACACGCTCGGCAGCCGCGTCGCAACGTCAGCCTCGCCGACGTCGTCGAACTTGTCGCAGATGCGCTGGCCGATCTCGTAGACCGACCACCAGGCGATCTCCTTCACATCGAGCGTATGCGGATTGAGGATGCGCCGCGCTTTCGCGATCAGGTCGTCGGGCGTGATGTTGCGCCCCGCCACGCGCTCGCCGACATCGAGCTTCGTCAGCTCGACATAGAGCCGCACCAGATAGCCGCCCTCGCGCGGGATCACGATGATGCTGCCGTCGCTCGCCGACTGGATCAGCGACTTGTAGCGGATATCGGGGAAATCGGTGACGGCAAGCACGTCCATCACGCCCCAGGCGTGGTTGGCGGAATCGCCGGAGAGCTCGCGGCCGATCGCCTTGCGCACCACGCTGCGCGCCCCGTCGCAGCCGACGACGTAGCGCGCTCTGACGGTCTCGACCTCGCCGCGATGCGCATCGTCGATCCGCTCGAGGCGAACCGTCACCGCGGGCTCGCCGGGGCTTGCCGCCGGATCGACCTGCAACTCCTGCAGCCGACGCGAATAGAACGGCTCCATCCGCGACGCCGATTTCTGCATCACGTCGAGAAAGAAGTCGTGCACCCGCGCCTGGTTGATCACGACATGCGGAAACTCGCTGAGGCCGTCCTCGACGTCCTGCACCCGGCCGCTGCGCGCGATCTGGCCGGGCTTCTTCTCGTCCGGCTTCCAGAACGTGGTCTCGTTGATCCAGCAGGCTTCCCGCGCGACGCGCTCGGCAAAGCCATGGGCGTGAAACATCTCCATGGTGCGGCAGGCGATGCCGTCGGCCTGGCCGATCAGCAGCCGGTCCGCCTTCTGCTCGACGATGCAGGTCCGGATGTCGGGGAAGGCCGCGAGCTGCGCCGCCAGGTTGAGGCCCGCCGGCCCGCAGCCGACGATCAGCACGTCCACTTCGTCCGGAACGGATGCGTCGGCCGGCGCGGCCGGCAGCCGCGCAGCCGGGTCGAGGATTTCGGGATCTCCGGGCTGGAATCCATTGAGGTGAAATTGCATGGGATCAGCTCCTCCCGTCATTTTGATATTGATCAGTATACTGATCATCAGTATACTTTGTCAACCATCGCGATTCCGTAGGGCGGGTTAGCGCAGCGTAACCCGCCGCCTTGGGGAGGAATGGCGGATTACGCTTCCGCTAATCCGCCCTACGACTGGAGGATTTCCGTGAAAGACCCGCATGAAATGCCCGGACATCTGGCGCGCCGGTTCCAGCAGATCGCGGTGGCGGTGTTCCTCGCCGAGATGGAGGCGGCCGGCTACGACCTCACCCCGGTGCAGTTCGCCGCCCTCGCCACCGTCAGGAGCAACCCCGGCATCGACCAGATCACGCTGGCCGGCCTGATCGCCTACGACCGCACCACCATCACCGGCGTGGTCGACCGTCTGGTGCATAAGGGCCTCCTGCTCCGCCACGCCTCCAGCCGCGACCGCCGCGCCCGCGAGCTGCAGCTCACCGAGCAAGGCCGCAAGACGCTGCGCGCCATCGCGCCCGCCGTCGAGGCGGCGCAGCACACCCTGGTGCGCGGCCTCAGCGCGAAGGAAGCCGCCGAGCTGATGCGCCTCTTGCGCAAGGCCATCGCCGCCGGCAACGAACTCAGCCGCGCACCGCTGCGCGAGACCGCGGGCGAACGGGGCTAGCTGACGCGTCTTCGGTTCACCTCTCCCCGCTCTTTGCGGGGAGAGGTCGGATCGCATCGCAGATGCGATTCGGGTGAGGGGCCGGGTACGACATCTCGGCGATCACATTCCTTCCAGCCTCGACTCTTGGATTCGGTAAGAGCAGCCATGCAACAAGCATCGCAGCTTGCCCCTCACCCGCCGCCTTCGCTACGCTTCGGCGTCGACCTCTCCCCGCAAAAGGGCGGGGAGAGGTGAGTGCACGCGCCGGAGTCCCCATGCCCCTCGTCCGCTACGACAGCCGCGACCACGTCGCCACCGTCACCATGGACCGCCGCTCGGCGCACAACGCGCTGAACAACGAACTCTGCACCGAATTGCGCGAGGCCTGGCAGCGCTTCAAGGACAGCGACGACCGCGTCGCGGTGCTCGCTTCCGCCGAGGACGGCTACTACACCGTCGGCGCCGACTTCAACGGCCTGCCCGACAACATGTGGCACGCCGTGCCCGGCCTCGGCGTCGAGCTCG
>CAZDEZ010000005.1:0-2404 GCA_964504705.1 uncultured Bradyrhizobium sp. | reverse complement strand
AACGGCCTGCCCGACAACATGTGGCACGCCGTGCCCGGCCTCGGCGTCGAGCTCGACAAGCCCGTGATCGCGGCGACCTCGGGCTGGGTGGTCGGCGGCGGCTTCGTGCTGGTGCAGATGGCCGACCTCTGCGTGGCGTCCGAGACCACGCGCTTCATCTATCCCGAGGCCAAGATCGGCATCACCGCCGGCGGCATCTCCTCGGTGCTGGCGCGGATGCCGCACAAGGTGGCGATGGAATTCTTGCTGGTCGGCGAGGAACTGCCGGTGGAGCGCGCGTACCAGATCGGCTTCGTCAACCGGATCGCGCCGAAGGGAAAACATGTCGAGCTCGCGCAGGCGATGGCCGCCAAGATCGCCGCCAACGCCCCGCTGGTGGTGCAGGGCCTGAAAAAGCTCGCCCGCGAGGTGACGCCCAAAGGCCCGCTGGAGACCGTCGCCGAGGTGCGCCGCCTGCTCGATCCAATCCGCGCCAGCGAGGATCTGAAGGAAGGCGTCAAGGCGTTCAAGGAAAAGCGCACGCCGCAGTTCAGGGGGAAATGAACCTCTGACGGAAGGCAAAGCCGGCCGTGCCGTCCGATTCCGGCATGGCGACCGGCCGTTCATCAACATTAAATTTCACGACAAACCCTTTCACAACAGGCCACTACAGGAATTAGTATGGCCCGGTGAACACTGGATTTCCCCGGGAAAGCGGGAGGTAAAAAATGAAGAAGACAGTATTGGCGTTGGCGGCCGCGGTGACGATCGCCATGGCGACGCTGGCGGCTCCGTCACCGGCTCACGCGTGGCGCGGCGGCTGGGGACCGGGCCTTGCCGGCGGATTGATCGCCGGCGCCGTGATCGGCGGCATAGCGTCCAGCGCCTATGCCTACGGCCCCTACGGCTACTATGGCCCGGGTTACGGCTACTACGGCGGCTATTATGCCCCTCCCGCCTATTACGGCTACGCCCCGGCGTACTACAACTACGGTTACGCCCCCGCCTACTATGGCCCCCGTGCCTACTATGCCCCCCGTGTCTATTACGGCCCCCGCTACCGGCGCGTCGTTCGCCCCTACGCCTACGGCCCTCGGGTCTATCGCAGGGGGTACGGCTATCGTTGGTGATCGCCGGGCGCATCCGAGGCTCAGACGAACGAGAGGTCGCAGAGCGTCTGCGGCCTCTTTCGATTCCGGGATACGGAGCTTGGAAATGACCGGCACCATCAATCTCGCCGACAGACTCGCCACCTTCGATCAGCACTGGTCGCCGCGAACCGTCGCCCTGTTCAACGGCCACGACGTCATGGTCGTGAAGGTCGAGGGCGAGTTCACCTGGCACTCGCATCCCGACACCGACGACTTCTTCCTCGTCCTCAAGGGCGAGATCGACATCCAGCTCCGCGACAAGACCGTCACCCTGAAGGCCGGCGAGATGTTCGTCGTGCCGAAAGGCGTCGAGCACCGGCCGGTGGCCAGGCAGGAAGCGCATCTGCTGCTGATCGAGCCGACCGGCACGCCGAACACCGGCGATCCCGCGACGGCGGCGCGGCGGCAGGTGATCTGAGGGAGCAAATCACTTCGGTTTGCCGGAACCTGTCAAGTCCTCGCTCCGAAAATATTTCTCTTTACCGGAATTCCGATTTGCGTTATACGCGCCCCATCCCGTGCCCCTGGGAGGGGCGATGCGCATCGTCATGTTTCGTGGCGCGGGTGGCGATGGCCGCTGGTCGGCGCTCAGGTGATCGGTTCACCTGGACGAAACGCCGATCGGCGGACGGTGAAATCGCGTGGTCCTGGCGCCGCGACCCTGGCGTCTATCCCGGCCTGCCTGTGCGGGCCGGGCAACGGGGGCAAGAAAGGCCGTTCCCCGGGGAGATCGCGTATAAGCCGTAAACCCATTGCGCGGGGAAAGCCGGGCTGTTCCGGCTGTACCTGTCAAAACCGTGTGCGCCACTACCCCAGTTTTTGGCACACGGCGCTGCGGGCGCAGTCGGCGCCCGGCTTTCCCTGCGCCCTCTTCTCCGAAGAGGGTCAAGGAAGATCCACAACCCGGGCGAAACCGCGCCGCGGGAACGAGAGCGCATGTCTTTTCTTGCGCATGTCTTTCGACGTCATTTGCGAGCGAAGCGAAGCAATCCAGCTTTGCCGCTGCAAAGAAAGTTGGATTGCTTCGTCGCTTCGCTCCTCGCAATGACGGCTGTGATTCGCAATGACGGCCGCTGCGGCCCGCTACTTCTGCATTGCCTTCGGCAGCATCGACTTCAGCTTGTCGAGCTCGAGAATGTTCATCTTCATGCCGCCGGGCATCACGATGTCGCCGGGCTTCTGGTCGGGTTTGCAGGCCCCGAGCCACTTCGCCTCGATGGTGGTGGCGGAATCGCGCGGCATGCCGGAGGGGGCGCCTTCGGTGCGCGAGGTCA
>CAZDEZ010000004.1:2717-112435 GCA_964504705.1 uncultured Bradyrhizobium sp. | reverse complement strand
GGGCCACTCCAGCAGCTTTTTTGAGCAGAACACTGCGGAAGGCGGCGATCAAGCACTAACAACGGGCACGAGATGCCTATGGGGCGGGCGAAACGGCTGTCGTCCCTGCGAACGCAGGGACCCATGCCGCGATCTATCGATGTGGATAAGCTGGCCGACGCCTTCCAGGACAACCACGACCGTGGCTTTGGGTCCCTGCGTTCGCAGGGACGACATCAACTCACATCGTAGCTCCAAGCACCCAGGGCGCGAACTCGGCGCCGCCGAAATCGAAGCTTTCGCTCTTGGTCGGTTGGCCGGAGGCGGTCTTCAGCATCAGATCGAAAATGCGCTGGCCGCATTCCTGCACGCTCTCCTCGCCGTCGAGGATGGTGCCGCAATTGACGTCCATGTCATCTTCCATCCGCTTGTACATCGGCGTGTTGGTGGCGAGCTTGATCGACGGCGCCGGCTTGCAGCCGAACACGCTGCCTCTGCCCGTGGTGAAGCAGACGAGATTGGCGCCGCCGGCCACCTGCCCCGTCGCGGCAACGGGGTCGTAGCCGGGCGTATCCATGAACACGAAACCCTTCTTGGTGATCGGCTCGGCATAGTTGAGCACATCGACCAGGTTGGTGCTGCCGGCCTTCGCCATCGCGCCCAGCGATTTTTCCAGAATGGTGGTGAGGCCGCCGGCCTTGTTGCCGGGGCTCGGATTGGCGTTCATCTCCGCGCCTTCGCGCTGGGTGTACTCTTCCCACCAGCGCATCAGGCCGACCAGCTTTTCGCCGACCTCGCGGCTGACCGCGCGGCGGGTGAGCAGGTGTTCGGCGCCATAGGTCTCGGGAGTCTCCGAAAGAATGACCGTGCCGCCGTGGCGCACCAAGAGATCGCTCGCTGCGCCCAGCGCCGGATTGGCAGATACGCCGGAATAGCCGTCGGAGCCGCCGCATTGCAGTGCCACCGTCAATTCGCTGGCGGCGACCTTCTCCCGCCTGACCTTGTTGGCGTCCGCGAGGGATTCTTTCACGAAAGCGACACCCTTTTCCACGGTCTTGCGGGTGCCGCCGACTTCCTGGATGTCCATCGCGCGCAAGCGGCCGGCGAGTTTCTGCTCCTCCATGAGCCCGCCGATCTGGTTCACCTCGCAACCGAGACCCAGCACGATTACATGGGAAAAATTCGCATGCCGCGCATAGCCACCGAGCGTGCGGCGGAGCAGCGCCAGCGGTTCGTTCTGCGTCATGCCGCAGCCGGTCTTGTGGGTCAGCGCCACCACGCCGTCGACATTGGGAAAATCGGCCAGCGGATTGTCGCCGGTGAACGGATTCTTCTTGAACATGTCGGCGACGATGCCGGCGACATGGGCGCTGCAGTTCACCGAGGTGAGGATGCCGATATAATTGCGCGTCGCCACGCGGCCGTCGGCGCGACGGATACCGTCGAAGGTCGCGGGCAGATCGAAATTCGGCACCGGCTTGACGTCGACGCCATAGGCATAGTCCTTGGAAAAATCGCCCATGCCGCAGTTCTGCGTATGCACATGCTGCCCCGGCGCGATCGGCACGGTCGCAAAGCCGATGATCTGGCCATAGCGGCGCACCGGCTCGCCGAGCGCGATCGGCCTGATCGCAACCTTGTGGCCGGCCGGAATCCGCTCGACCGTGGTCACGCCGTCGGCGACCACAAGCCCCGGCGGCAGGCTCGATCGCGCGATCAACACGCCGTCGTCGGGGTGCAGTCGGATCACGGGTGCCGGGGTCATGGTGGGTCTCCTTGGTTCTCGCTTCAACCTCGCCCCGTCCTTTACGGGGAGAGGTCGGATCGCGTCAGCGATCCGGGTGAGGGGCAAGGCAAAATGCCAAACAAAAGCACGGTACTCGCCGGATCGAGGCCCCTCACCCCAACCCTCTCCCCGCAAGAGCGGGGAGAGGGCGAGGACAGATCAAGCCTTGCCGCCCGACTCCTTGCGGGTCTGGTTCACCTGCATCTTGGCATAGGTCATCATCAGACCGCTCTCGTTCGAGAGCGTCACCAGCTTGAAGCCCATGTTGATGGCGCGTACCGCGCCCTCGGCTCCCGAGCAGTGAATGCCCGGATTGAGGCCGCGCTTGCCGCATTCCTTGATGATTTTCTCGTAGATCTTCAGGATCTCCGGCTCGGTCCGGTCGAGCTTCGGCTCGAGGCCGTAGGAGAAGCCGAGATCGGACGGACCGATATAGACGCCGTCGATGCCCTCGACGTCGAGGATCGCTTCCATATTCTCGACCGCCGTCTTGGTTTCCATCATCGGCAGCAGCACGATCTCGTCGTTGGCGGTCTTCTGATAGGTGCCGGCGGAGCCGTACATGCCGGAGCGGATCGGACCGTTGGAGCGCACGCCCTTCGGCGGATATTTGGCATAAGAGACGAGGTTCTTCGCTTCCTGCGGCGTGTTGACCATCGGGCAGATCACGCCATAGGCGCCGCCGTCGAGCACCTTGCCGATGATGCCCGGCTCGTTCCAGGGCACGCGAACCATCGGCGTCACCGGGTGGCCGTTCATCGCCTGGAAACACTGCACCATGGAAAGATAATCCTGCACGCCATGCTGCATGTCGACGGTGACGCTGTCGAAGCCGCATTGCGCGATGACTTCGGCGGAGAACCCCGACGGGATCGCCAGCCAGGCGTTCACCACGGCCTTGCCCGAAGCCCAGATTTTCTTGACGTTGCTGTTAGCCACTTTGTTTCTCCTGTTGAATACTGCTCACCGTCATTGCGAGCGAAGCGAAGCAATCCATCGCCGAGCAAGCTGGATTGCTTCGTCGCTACGCTCCTCGCAATGACGGAAAAATCATGCTGTTGCTCTTTGAATGCTGACTTCGCTGACGCCAACTTCGCGCGCGGTGTTGACGATCGCCGCCCAGGTATCGTCCGGCAGCGGCACGCCGTTCGCGGTGCGCTCGGCGCGGGTCTTGCGTTCGGGATCGCCGGGGATCAGCACCTGGTCGACACCGGCGACAGGCTTGGTCGCGCGGATGAAATCGGCATAGCGCGTGATCTCACCGTCGAAGTAATTGGCGGTGTCGACTACCTTCGGGTCGATATAGAAGGACAGCATGCCATTTGCGAAGCGGCGCCCGCCCGAGGTGGCGCCGGTGCCGGTCAGCGCGCCGCCGAGCAGTTCGCAGATGAAGGCAAGCCCCGAGCCCTTGTGTTCGCCAAAGGCGCGGATCGCCCCGGTGCCCCTGGTGTGGTCGCGCGGGCCGTCCGGCGTGTAAGGACCATAGAGCACGCTCGGCTCCTCGCTCAGCGTACCATCGCCGTCGATCAGCGCGCCCTTCGGCAGTTTCTTGCCGCCACGGCTGGCGACCAGCACCTTGCCTTCGGCGACGATCGAGGTTGCGAAATCGAGCACGATCGGATCCTGCCCTGCGCGCGGGATGCCGACGCAATAAGGCGCCGTGGACAGCCGCTTCTCCACCCCGCCGAACGGCGCGACCAGCAGGGAGCCCGCGGCATTGACGAAATGCACCGACACCAGGCCTTCGGCAGCGGCCATCTCGGCCCAGTCGCCGACGCGCCCGATATGACCGGCATTGCGCAGCGCCACCGCGGCAAGCCCCGCCTTCCTGCATTTCTCGATGCCGGTCTTCACCGCAAACGGCGCGACGGTCTGGCCGTAGCCGAACCTGCCATCGACGACGGCAAGCGAAGGCGTATCGACGACGATCTCGGCGGTCTGGTTGGGAACGACGTTGCCGGTCTTCTTCCACCTGACATAGACGGGCACGCGGATCACGCCGTGGCTGTCATGACCGGTGAGATTCGCCGTGGTGAGATAGGTCGCGATGCGCCGAGCTTCCTCCGGGGAGGATTCGGCATGGGAAAAGACGTCCGCGACGAAATCGATGAGGTTGTTGACCTTGATAGTGACCATGTCCGGATGTTCAGCCGTGTTTCCTGCCGGTCGGCCGCCTCGCTGATCGCGGCAGACCGTATGCCCCGCACCGGTTTTGCTGACCGGCTTGGCCGGCACTTTGAGCGAAAAACCGCAGTGATGTCCACTGCTCAAGCCGGCATTGTCGAATGATCGCAATCATTTGCAGTCAGGCTATGCATGGCGCCGGTAGCTTCATGCAGAATTGCATTCACTCGCCCTCACCATCGCTGTCGGCACCCTCCATGTCCGCGAGGCTCTGTTCCAGCACGCCCAGCATCTCCTGCAGTTCGGACAACCGGCGCGCTCCGAAGCGTCGGGTGATCTCGGCATATATCGCCTCCGAGGTCGGGGCGACCGCCTCGATCAATCGCAGCCCCTTGGCGGAGATCGAGACGACCGCACGACGCTGGTCGGCTTCATCCGTCCTCCGCTCGACCAGCTGGCGCCCCTCGAGGTCGCGCAGGATGCGCGACAGGCTCGGGCCGAGCAGGAAAGCCAAGCGCGCCAGTTCGGTGACTTCGATGGCCTCTACGGCCGAAAGGGCGCGCAGGATGCGCCATTGCTGCTCGGTGAGGCCATGGTTCCGCAGCGACGGGCGGAACTGGCGCATGACGGCCTCGCGGGCCCGCAGCAGCGACATCGGCAGGGAGCGCGAAAACTCGCGCATCGGCAGGCGACGGGCCTCCGCATTGGAATCGTTGGACGATTTCTTGCGCGCCATGCGGTTCACATTTGCGCTGCAATAAACAGCAACAGGGTTTGCAACAAAACACTTAACATGTTAATCATCTCCCCGCATCCCCTATTAGCGGTCCGCCATGGCCCTCTCGCAAGACGAAATTCGCAGCGCCGCCGAACGGCTCGACCGGGCGGAGAAGACGCGCAAGCAGATCCGCCAGCTCTCGCTCGATCATCCCGGCATCACCATCGACGATGCCTATGCGATTCAGAAGGCCTGGGTCGAGATGAAAGTGGCTGATGGGCGCGTGGTGAAGGGCCACAAGATCGGGCTGACCTCGAAGGCGATGCAGAGCGCGCTCAACATCGACGAGCCTGATTCCGGCATTCTCCTCGACGACATGTTCTTTGCCGATGGCGGGCTGGTGCCATCGGATCGCTTCATCGGCACCCGCGTCGAGGCCGAGCTTGCCTTCGTAATGAAGCAGCGGCTCTCAGGACCTGACTGCACGCTGTTCGACGTGCTCAATGCGACCGACTTCGTGGTTCCGGCGCTGGAAATCCTCGACACCCGCGTCGAGCGGGTCGACCGAGAGACCAAGGCCACGCGCAAGATTTACGACACCGTCGCCGACAACGCGGCCAATGCCGGCATCGTGCTCGGCGGCCGCCCGATCCGTCCGCTCGATGCCGACCTGCGCTGGATCGGCGCGCTGTGCTACCGAAACGGCCAGCTGGAGGAAACCGGCCTTGCCGCCGGCGTGCTCAACCATCCTGCTACCGCAGTGGCCTGGCTCGCCAACAAGATCGCGCCGAACGGACTGGCGCTCGAGCCGGGTCAGGTCGTGCTGGCCGGATCGTTCATCCGCCCGATCGAGACCCGCAAGGGCGACACCATCCAGGCCGACTACGGACCCTACGGCTCGGTGAGCTGTTACTTCGCGTAAACCGCGCAAAAAATTCGGAGTGAACGCATGCCGCATTTCACCATCGAATATTCTGCCAATCTTGACAAACGTGCGGACATCGCCGCGGTGGTCGAACTGGTCCGCAAGGCAGCTGTCGAGACCGGCATCTTCCCGATCGGCGGCATCCGCGTCCGCGCCGTCAGATGCGAGCATTTTGCGATTGCCGACGGCAACTCTCAGCACGGCTTTCTGTCGATGCTGCTGCGGCTCGGCGAAGGTCGTGACCTCGCGGCACGCAAGAAGGCGGGTGAGCATATCTTCAAGGCGCTGTCCGCTCATCTCGATCCTGTCTTCGCCAGCAGCAAGTTCGCATTGTCGTTCGACATGCAGATCAACGACAAGGAAACCAGCTGGAAACGCAACAACATCCACGACGCACTGAAAGTGGAGGCCGCCCATGGATAAAGTCACCCCGAAACCCGCCGACGTCTTCCAGGCCAACCGCGACCGCGCCACGCCGCTCTTGAACAGGCTGCGCACCGAGGGCATCGGCCACATGATCGACGGCAAGGTCGTGCCCTCGATCTCCGGACAGACCTTCGAGACGAAATCGCCGGTGGATGGCTCCGTGCTTGCCAGCGTCGCCCGCGGCAATGCCGAGGATATCGATCGTGCCGCAACTGCTGCGTCCCTCGCCTTCAAATCCTGGCGTGATATGGCGCCGGCGATGCGGCGCAAACTGCTGCATCGCGTGGCGGATGCAATCGAAGACATTGCAGACGACATCGCCGTGCTGGAGTGCATCGACACCGGCCAGGCGCATCGCTTCATGGCCAAGGCCGCGATTCGGGCGGCGGAAAACTTCCGATTCTTCGCCGACAAGTGCGGCGAGGCGCGCGACGGCCTCAACACGCCGAGCGAAGAGCACTGGAACATTTCCACCCGCGTGCCGATCGGCCCGGTCGGCGTGATCACGCCATGGAACACGCCGTTCATGCTCTCGACCTGGAAGATCGCCCCGGCGCTGGCCGCCGGCTGCACCGTCGTGCACAAGCCCGCCGAATGGTCACCGGTGACGGCGGACGTGCTGACGAAACTGGCCAAGCAGGCCGGCCTGCCCGACGGCGTGCTCAACACCGTGCACGGCTTTGGCGAGGATGCCGGCAAGGCGCTGACCGAGCATCCCGCCATCAAGGCGATCGGATTTGTCGGCGAGAGCGCAACGGGCTCGGCGATCATGGCGCAGGGCTCGAAAACGCTGAAGCGCGTACATTTCGAGCTCGGCGGCAAGAACCCGGTGATCGTGTTCGACGATGCCGATCTCGACCGCGCGCTCGATGCGGTCGTGTTCATGATCTACTCTCTCAACGGCGAGCGTTGCACCTCCTCCAGCCGGCTCTTGGTGCAGCAGAGCATTGCCGACAAGTTCATCGAGAAGCTCACTGCCCGCGTGCAGAGGCTGAAGGTGGGCCATCCGCTGGATCCCTCCACCGAGATCGGGCCGCTGATCCACGAGCGCCATCTGGCAAAGGTCTGCTCCTATTTCGACGTCGCGAAAACGGACGGTGCCATCATCGCCGTCGGCGGCAAGCCGCATGACGGTCCCGGCGGTGGGCACTATGTGCAGCCGACGCTCGTCACCAACGCCAGCGCGAAAATGCGCGTGGCGCAGGAGGAGGTGTTCGGGCCGTTCCTGACCGTTATCCCCTTCCGCGACGAGGCTGATGCCATCGAGATCGCCAACGGTGTGCAGTACGGCCTCACCGGCTATGTCTGGACCGGCGACATGGGCCGCGCGTTGCGGGTGGCCGATGCACTGGAGGCCGGCATGATCTGGCTGAACTCGGAAAACGTCCGCCATCTGCCGACGCCGTTCGGCGGTATGAAGGCCAGCGGCATCGGCCGCGACGGCGGCGACTATTCGTTCGACTTCTACATGGAAACCAAGCATGTCTCGCTGGCGCGAGGCACGCACAAGATTCAGAAGCTCGGCCTCTAGCCGAACGCCGCAGAGCGCAACGCGATCAGGAAACGCCCATGCCCGTCCCGAAGCATATCTTCGACCCGCCGTTCAACGTCATCCGCTCGAGCCACGCGGTGCTCGACGTCACCGACCTCGAGCAAAGCCGCGAGTTCTACGAGACCACCGTCGGCCTGCATGTCGAGGATCGCGACAGCAACGCGGTTTACCTGCGCGGCAGCGAAGAGCATCAGCATCATTCTCTGGTGCTGCGGAAGGCCGCCGTGCCCGCCTGCAACCGGCTCGGCTTCAAGGTCGGCAATGACGGCGATCTGGACAAGGCGGCCGCTTTCTTCTCCGCCAACAAGATCGCTCACACCTTTGTCGAGCAGCCGTTCCAGGGCCGCACGCTGCATTTCACCGATCCCTTCGGTTTCCAGATCGAACTCTACGCCACGATGGAGAAGCGTCCGCACCTCTTGCGACGCTACGACCTCTACAAGGGCTGCCATCCACAACGGCTCGACCACTTCAACGTGTTCGCGGCCGAAGTTCAGGGCACCGTCGACTTCTACGCCCGGCTCGGCTTCCGCCTGAGCGAATATGCCGAGGAAGACGGGCCGAACGGCCGGATCGCCGCGGCCTGGATGCACCGCAAGGGCAACGTGCACGATTTCGCCATCACCAACGGCAAGGGACCGCGCCTGCACCATTTCGCCTATTGGGTGCCGACCGCGATGAACGTCCTGCATCTCTGCGACGTGATGGCCTCCAGCGGCTATGTGAAGAACATCGAGCGTGGCCCCGGCCGCCACGGCATCTCCAACGCGTTCTTTCTTTACGTGCGCGATCCCGACGGCCACCGCCTCGAGCTCTACACCAGCGATTACTTTACGGGCGATCACGACCACGAGCCGCTGCGCTGGTCGCTGCGCGATCCGCGCCGGCAGACGCTGTGGGGCGCGCCGGCGCCGCGTTCGTGGTTCGAGCAGGGTTCGCCCTTTACGGGCCAGACCGTGCGCGAGCCGCAATTCGTGGCCGACGTGCTGGTCGCGGACTAACGCGCGATGACAGCCCCTCGCCTCGCCACCTATGCCGTCAGCGGCATCGCCAAATACGGTCTCGTCGCCGACAGCGGCATTGTCGATCTCTCTGCGCGCTTCGACTACCCGACGCTGCGGGAGGCGATCGAAGCCGGCGCGCTGATGAAGCTCGCCGAGGACGGCGCCAAACACACGCCCGACCATGCGTTTACTGACATCAACTGGCTGCTGCCGGTTCCGGCGCCGGAAAAGATCATCTGCATCGGCGTCAACTACCCGGACCGCAACGCCGAATACAAGGACGGCTCGGACGCGCCGAAATATCCGAGCATGTTCATGCGCACGCCCCGCTCCTTTGTCGGCCACAACACGCCGCTGGTGCGTCCCCACGCCTCGCCGCAGCTCGACTACGAGGGCGAGCTCGTGCTCGTGATCGGCAAGGCGGGCCGGCATATTCCGGAAGCCAGGGCGCTCGACCACATTGCGGCGATAACGCTGTGCAACGAGGGCACGCTGCGCGACTGGGTGCGGCACGCCAAGTTCAACGTCACGCAGGGCAAGAATTTCGATTCCACGGGCAGCTTGGGGCCGTGGCTGGTGCCCTACACCAACGAGGCGCAGATCGCCGACATCCGCCTCACCACGCGCGTCAACGGCGAGACGCGGCAGGACGACCGCACCGGGCGGCTGATCTTCGGCTTCCGATACCTCCTCAACTATATTTCCACCTTCACGACGCTGGTGCCGGGTGACATCATCGTCACGGGCACGCCGACCGGCGCGGGTGCGCGGTTCGATCCGCCGCGTTACCTGAAGCCCGGCGACGTCGTCGAGGTCGAGGCCGAAGGCGTCGGCATCCTGCGCAACGGCGTCGTCGACGAAACTCCCTGAACAGCGATTGGAAAGTGCAATGAGCGTAGCGTCCGGTGGAGAGGCGATCGTCAACGGCCTCGTGGCGCATGGCGTCGATACCGTGTTCGGCCTGCCCGGAGCGCAGATCTACGGCCTGTTCGACGCCTTCCACCAGGCGCAGCTCAAGGTGATCGGCGCGCGGCACGAGCAGGCCTGCGGCTACATGGCGTTCGGCTATGCCCGCGCCAGCGGACGGCCGGGCGTGTTCAGCGTGGTGCCCGGCCCCGGCGTGCTCAACGCCGGCGCCGCACTGCTCACCGCCTTCGGCTGCAACGAGCCGGTGCTGTGCCTGACCGGCCAGGTGCCGACGCAGTTTCTCGGCAAGGGCCGCGGCCATTTGCACGAGATGCCCGATCAACTGGCGACGCTCCGCTCCTTCGTGAAATGGGCCGACCGCGCCGAATACCCCGATGTCGCACCCGCGATGGTGGGCCGCGCCTTCCAGGAGATGCTGTCCGGCCGCCGCGGCCCGGCTTCGCTGGAAATGCCGTGGGACGTGTTTACCCAGCGCGCCGAAGTCGGCAAGGCGCAGGTCTACGACCCCTTCCCGGCCCCGCTGCCCGACTCCGACCACATCAAGGCGGCCGCGGCGCTGATCAAGGCCAGCAAAAGTCCGATGATCTTCGTCGGCAGCGGCGCCATCCATGCGTGCGAGGAAATCCTGGAACTGGCCGAGATGCTGGACGCACCGGCCGTCGCCTTCCGCAGCGGCCGCGGCATCGTCTCCAATGCGCATGAGCTCGGGCTCACCATGGCTGCTGCCTACAAGCTCTGGCCGACCACCGACCTCATGATCGGCATCGGCACCCGGCTGGAACTGCCGACCATGTCGCGCTGGCCGTATCGGCCGGACGGATTGAAGTCGATCCGCATCGACATCGATCCGGTCGAGATGCGCCGCTATCCGTCGGAGGTATCCGTGATCGCGGATTCGAAGGCCGGCACGCGCGAACTCGTGGCGGCCGTGAGGAAGGCCGGCTACAGCAAGACCGCCGGCCGCCGCGCCGCCATCCGCGAGGCGACGGCCGCGGCCGAGCAGGAAATCCAGCGCATCCAGCCGCAGATGGCGTACCTGAAGATCTTGCGCGAGGTGCTGCCGGCGAATGCCATCGTCACCGACGAGCTGTCGCAGGTCGGCTTTGCCTCCTGGTACGGCTTTCCGATCTACGAGCCGCGCACCTTCATCACCTCGGGCTATCAGGGCACGCTGGGGTCGGGCTTTCCGACCGCGCTCGGCGCCAAGGTGGCGCATCCCGACCGGCCGGTTGTGGCGATCACCGGCGATGGCGGCTTCATGTTCGGCGTGCAGGAGCTCGCCACCGCCGTGCAGTTCCGCATCGGCGTCGTGACGCTTGTCTTCAACAACAACGCCTACGGCAATGTGCGGCGCGATCAGCGCGAGCGCTTTGACGGCCGCGTCGTGGCTTCCGACCTCGTCAATCCCGACTTCGTCAAGCTCGCGGAATCCTTCGGCGCGGGCGCCGCACGCGTCACCTCGCCGGATCAGTTCAAGCCGGCGCTGGAAAAGGCGCTGGCCGATGGCGGGCCTTACGTGATCGCGGTGGAAGTGCCGACGGATTCCGAAGTCAGCCCCTGGGCGTTCATTCACCCCGCCAAGCCCTCCTAAGCGTTGCGCGCCTGCAAGCGCGACGCGGCGATCACCAGCAGGCCCGCACCGGCAACCGCCCAGCAGGCGACCGGCGCCCATTGCAGGAGCGGTGCGTATTCAGGCAGCTTTTGCAGGCCGCCGGCCACCGCGGCCATGCGCGCGAAGGTCGCCAGCGCCAGCGCGGAGAAGACGAGGCCCACGACCTTGCCCTCCGCTCCGGTCTCGCCGATCGCAAGCGCGGCGGAGACTGCGGCCATCAACATGCAGCCCCAGGCGGCACCGGCAAAGAACTGTGCGACGATCATGACATTGAGATTGCCGGCGAGCTCCGCGCCGATCACCGCAAGCGCGCCGAGCAGACCGGCCGCGCCCATCACGATCAGCCCGCCGCGGTGCTTGACCACCACGCTCGCCGGAAACATCGCGATGTTGAAGCCGATCCAGAACACCGGCATCAGCCATTGCAGGTCGGCAGCTTGCGCAAAGCGCAGGTAGAACGGCGTGCTGTTGATGGAAAAATGCAGCTGATATCCCAGCGACAGGATCAGCATCGAGCCGATGAAGAAGATCGGTATGGCGCTCAGCGGCTTCGCCGGCTCTGCGGGCTTTGCGGGTGCCTCTTCCGCGATATCGCGTTCGACCTTGGCGAGCGCCAGCGTCGTCAGCAGCAGCACCACGCCCGATATCACGAACGGCCAGCGGGGATCGTGGTTCTTCAGCACCACACCGAGATAGGGCGAGACCGCGCCGGCCAGGCCATATCCGAGCATCGCCAGAGCGGACAGGAACGGGATCGCGGGCTTGGCGCGGTGCTTGCCGAGCAAGGTCAGTGGTGGCGCGCGAAGCGCCGAGGCAGTGATCACCCAGATCACGATCAGCGCGATGAACCAGGCCTGCGCGCCCGGCCCGGTACTGGCGACAAAGGGCAGCGCAACGAAGGCCGCACAGGAGATCGCGGTCAGCACACCGACAAATACGCTGAGCCGACCGACCAGTTTTGACACCTTGTCGGCGGCAACGCCCATCGCGGTGTCCGATATCGTGAAGATCGCCTGGTCCAGCATCAGAATCAGGATCACCGCCGACGGCGCGATTCCGACCTGGGCGGCAAGCTTCGGCAGATAGATGACGTAGGTGGTCCAGCCCAAGGTGAACACAAGCTGCAGCACGGCAAGATAAATGCCGGTGCGGTTGGCGGCGGTGCCGGCGGTCTCGGCCTTGAGCTCGGTTGTCGTCATGGAACCAGAATAGAGGGTCAGCGCGCTTTTCGAAAGGTCAGGTTGATGCGCTGGCGCCCAAGCATCGGGTGCTCGCCATCGGCCAGAGGGGCCACGCCGTGGAAAAACAGCCGCGACGGCCCGCCCCAGACCACGACGTCGCCATGCTCCAGCCGGGTGCGCCTCGGCTTGTCGGTGCGCTTCAGGCCCCCGAACAGGAAGATCGCGGGCAGGCCCAGCGAGACCGAGACGATAGGTGCGGAAAAATCTTTTTCGTCCCGGTCCTGGTGCAGCGACATCTTCGCACCGGGCTCATAACGGTTGATCAGACAGGCGTCGGGCGCGAAGCCGGCGAAGCCCGCCTCCCTCGCCGCATTTTCCGCAAGCTCGCGAAACGCCGCGGGCATTGCCGGCCAACCCTTGCCGGATTCGGGATCGGCGCCATCGTAGCGATAGCCGCTGCGATCGGTGACCCAGCCCGCCTCGCCGCAATTGGTCATCGCCACCGACATCTGGTGGCCGCCCGGCGTGAACATGCGGCGGAATGGCGCCTGGTTTTCGATCTCCCGCAGGGCCGCCAGCAGCCCGTCGTCGAACGGCCTCGCAAACCCGCGTAGCAATACCGCCCCCTCCGCCATCGCCTCGCGCGCTGGCAGGACATCGGCAACGCTCTCGAACAAGTCTGCTGTCAAACTGTTCGCTCACTCACTTCGCATCGTGAAAGATCACACCGGCGGTGTGGCGATGACCGGAGCGGAGCCGGCTGACGCCATGACGCATGTTAACGCGATAGGTGCCGCGCGTCCCCTGTACGGGACGGTGATGCACAGCAAACGCCACCGCATCGCCCTGCCCCAGCGGCACCACTTCGGCCCGCGACTGCATGCGCGGGCGCTGCTCGGTCAGCACGAATTCGCCGCCGGTGAAATCGCGGCCGGGCTCCGACAGCAGGATCGCGACCTGCAACGGGAAGACGTGCTCGCCGTAGAGATCCTGATGCAGGCAGTTGTAGTCGCCGGCTTCGTATTGCAGCAGCAGCGGCGTCGGCCGGGTCTGCCCGGCATCGTGGCAGCGCTTGAGGAATGCCGCATGCGAAGCGGGATAGCGGATGTCGATCCCCATCGCCTCGTTCCAGCGGTTGGCGATGCCAGCGAGTTGCGCATAGAGCGACGGGCGCAGTTCCGCGATCGGGTCCGGCAGCGGATAGGAAAAATACTTGTACTCGCCGCGGCCAAAGCCATGACGGCCCATCACGACGCGGCTGCGGAAGTGGTTGTCATCCGGATACATCGCGGCGAGCGCGGTGCATTCGTCTGGCGTGAGCAGGCCCTTCAGCACGGCGCAGCCCTGCGCATCGAGATCGGCCGTCGCCTGTGCCCAGTCGATCGCATCGACGCGGGCGGCGATGCCGGAGGCGGATTGGTGTCTTCTGGCGGTTGCCTTCATGGGCGCAATCTCGCAGGCGCTACAGGTTCCTGCCACCCGATTTCCGCCACCGTCATTGCGAGCGAAGCGAAGCAATCCAGCTTTGTCGCAACAAGTAAGCTGGATTGCTTCGTCGCTATCGCTCCTCGCAATGACGATGGAAACATCTCAACCCCGCACTGGCAGCACGATCACGTCGTAGGCGTGGGTTAGCTTGCGCTGCAGCACGGGGTCCTCCAGTTCATACTCGAATCGCACCGAAGGGCGGATGCCGCCCTTGGCCGCGAAGGTGCCGCCGAACATGGCGCAGCCGTCGGGGAAGCCCGACTTGCCGAAGCCGCGCTCGATCAGTTCCCGAACCGGCAGCATCGCGTCCAGCGTGCCCTCCTGATAGAGCGTGCGCTGGCCGTCGAACCAGGCCCAGGAGCGCAGGACCATCTGGTCCCAGTGACCAATGACTTCAGAGAGATCCCACAGCACCGGCGACATCGGCTTGTCGCACATCTGCTTCGACACGGTGACGCTGTAGCTCTCGACCTTGCGGTCGGTGTGGTCGGAGCCGAGGCCGACCAGGATGCGGCCCTGCCAGCCGATCAGCACGAACTCGACCTCGCCGGAGGAATCGCCGCCGCAGACCTCGATGACGTCGTCCGTGGTCAGCCGCCGCGCCGAGCAGCGGTAGTAGATCGGCGTAGTCGCCGGCCGCGCGATGCCGATCGCCTCCAGTTCGGCGATGTGCTTGTCGCGCGCGACGGGATCGCGGCCCGTCCAGCCGGCGATGACGGCCTGGTCGATCGACAGGGTCAGCGGCGTCGCAGCGCCATCGGCCACTACAGTAAAGGTCAGGTCATGCACGGATTGCGCCCTCCATTGCGGCGGCCAGCTCGAAGACGCGGCGGTCGGCGCCGCCGGCGGCACCGATCATGAATCCGACCGGCACCTCGCCATCGCGATGCGCAGGCAACGAGATGGCGCAGCCGTCGATCATGTTGATCAGAGTGCAGTTGCGCAACGAGCGCAGGTTTTCCGTGGCAAACGACTTGTCGTCGGCGAGATCGGCGATGCGCGGCGGCGTGTTGGCCGTGGTCGGCATCACCAGTGCGTCGTAGGGCGCCAGCCGCGTCGCGATGCGCGCGATCAGCGAACGACGAGCGTTGAGCAAATCGATATAGTCGGCCGCGGTGATGGCCTCGCCGCGCATGATGCGCACGGCAACGCGGGGATCGTATTCGTTGCCCTTGCTGTTGATCAGGAAGCGGTGCCAGGCATAGCTTTCCGCAGCGGCAAATCCGCCCTTGGCGTTCATCATGCCGACGTCGAGGAATTCCGGCACCTCGATAGACTCGATGGAGGCACCTACCTTCGACAGCGTCTGCAGCGCGCGATCGAACGTCTTCGCCACGGCATCGTCGAGGTCGTCGAGGGCGATCGTGGTCGGCACCGCGAGACGAAGGCCCTTGATCGCGCGCGGCTGGATCGGCGCGATCGGCTCAGCGGCGAGCACCGCGTCGAGCGCTGCGCAACAGGCCACGGAGTTGGCGAGCGGCCCAAAACTGTCGAGCGTGAACGACAGCGGCACGCCGCCATCGAGCGGTACACGGCGCTGCGTCGGCTTGTAACCGACGATGCCGTTGTAGGCCGCGGGGATCCGGCAGGAGCCGCCGGTGTCGGTGCCGAGCGCGCCATGGGCCATGCCGTCGGCGATCGACACCGCCGCGCCCGACGACGAGCCGCCGGGCACATGGCCGACACTGCGCTGCCAGGCGCCCTTCGGCGTACCGTAGTGCGGGTTGATGCCGATCCCGGAATAGGCGAACTCCGTCATGTTGGTGCGGCCGATCACGACAAAGCCCGCCGCGCGCAGCCGCGCCACCACGGGCGCGTCGGCTTCGGCGGGCGGCGAATCCTGCAGCGCCCTCGAGCCGGCGCACGTCACTTGCCCCTTGATGTCGAAGAGGTCCTTGATGGAAACGGGAATGCCGGCGTAGCGCGACGGTGCGGCGTTGGCCTTGCGCAGGCGGTCCATTGCATCGGCCGCCGTCAGCGCCGAATCCCTGTCGACGCGAAGGAAAGCGCGCTGCCCCTCGCCTGCGGGATCGGCAATCCTGGCGAGACATTCCTCGACCAGCTTTCGCGAACTCGTGCGTCCGTTCGCAAGATCGACGGCCAGCGCGTCAAGCGTCTTGTTCGGCATTTTTATCGTCCCCTCCGGCGATTTTTCGCGCAGCGAAATGGCGCGCACACTACGCGGCGAGGCAGTGGCATACAAGTTCTTCGGCTTCCGGCATAAGGCCATGCGCGGGCGCCGGTGGACCGTTGACGAGGAATGGTCGATTGTCGCATCAAGGCCGCAACAAACGGGCCTTCACCCGACCTCAGGGAGGACTTGCCGAAATGGCCGAGCCTGCACGCGCCAAACCGAAACCGACGCCGGAAACCCAGCATTTCTGGGACGGCACCAGGGCCGGCGAATTGCGCCTGCAGCGTTGCGACGCCTGTTCGAACGTCTACTTCCCACCGCGGCCGTTCTGCCCGTCCTGCGCCTCGCGCAAGGTCACCGCGTTCAAGGCCAGCGGCAAGGGCAAGCTCTATAGCTACGTCATCAACCATCGCCCCGCCGCGCCCGGCTTCACGCCTCCTTACGCGATTGCCGTCGTCGAGCTCGACGAGGGCCCGCGCATGATGAGCAACATCGTCGACTGCCCGCAGACGCCGGAGGCGCTCGTGCTCGACATGAAGCTGGAGGTCGCGTTCGAGAAGCTCGACGACAACATCACCCTTCCGATGTTCCGTCCGGCGAAGGGGTAACGAACCATGCGCAGAAACGCTGTTGCCGTCGTAGGCGCCGCCGAGACCACTGAACTCGGTGTCATCCCCAACATGTCTCAGATCCAGCTTCACGCGGATGCGGCGCTGAATGCGATCGCGGACGCCGGGCTGAAGCTCTCCGACATCGACGGCTTTGCGACCGCGGTCGAGAGCCCGCAGCAGGTCTGCCACTATCTCGGCATCAAGCCGACTTGGGTGGACGGCACCTCGGTCGGCGGCTGCTCCTTCATGCTGCATGTCCGCCACGCTGCGGCCGCGATCGAGGCCGGTCTGTGCAAGACCGTGCTGATCACCCATGCCGAGAGCGGCAAGTCGATGATCGGCAAACTGCCGCGTTCGATCCCCGCCGACAGCCTGCAGGGGCAGTTCGAGGCGCCGTTCGGCGTCTACGGGCCGCCCAGCATGTTCCCGATTCCCGTGCTGCGCTTCATGAAGACGTACGGCATCACCCACGAGCAGCTCGCCATGGTCGCCGTCGTGCAGCGCGAATGGGCCGGGAAAAATCCGCGCGCGATGATGAAGGACCCGATCACGGTCGCCGACGTTCTCAACTCGCGGATGATCGCCTATCCGTTCCGCCTCTTGCAGTGCTGCCTCGTCACCGACGGCGGCGGCGCGTTGATCCTGACCTCGGCCGACCGGGCAAAGGACTTTCCGCGCAAGCCGGTCTATATCCTCGGCACCGGCGAGAGCGTGGAAACGCCGATGGTCAGCCAGATGGAGACCTTCAACTCCTCGCGCGCCTTCAAGGTCGCAGGCCCCCTCGCGTTCAAGGAGGCCGGCATCGCCCACAAGGACGTCGATCATCTCATGATCTACGACGCGTTCGCGCACCTGCCGCTGTACGGACTCGGCGACCTCGGCTTCATGCCGCATGAGGAGACCGGCAAATTCATCGCCGACGGCAACACGCGGCCGGGCGGCAAGCTGCCGCTCAACACCAATGGCGGCGGCCTGTCCTACATGCATTCCGGCATGTACGGCATGTACGCGCTGCAGGAGAGCGTGCGGCAGATGCGCGGCATCGCGCCGGCGCAGGTCAAGGATGCCAGGATTTCGGTCTGCCACGGCGTCGGCGGCATGTTCGCCGCGTCCGGCACGATCATCTTTACGAACGAGAAATGAGCGAGCTGCCCGCCTCTCCCTCTCCCCGTTCTTACGGGCAGAGGGTTGGGGTGAGGGGCCGCTTCCAAACACTCGGACTCGCGGAGAGTCCCCCTCACCCGGATTGCTTCGCAATCCGACCTCTCCCCGCAGGCGGGGCGAGGTAAGCAAGAACAGGAGAACCCAATGGCAAAATCGCTGCAAGACAAGGTCATCATCGTCACCGGGGCAGGCCGCGGCATCGGACGCGAGATCGCGCTCTTGTGCGCCGCCGAGGGCGCCAAGGTCGTGGTCAACGATCCCGGCGGTGCGGCCGACGGCGCGGGCAACTCGGCTGCACCGGCCGAGGAAGTGGTCGCGGAGATCAAGAAGCGCGGCGGCATTGCCGTTCCCAATTTCGAGTCGGTGGCGGAAGCCATTCCCGCCAGCAAGATCGTCAAGACGGCGACCGATCATTTCGGCCGGCTCGACGGCGTCGTCAACAATGCCGGCATTCTGCGCGACATGATCTTCCACAAGATGAGCGTGGAAGCGTTCGAGGCCGTCATCAAGGTGCACCTGATGGGCTCGTTCTACGTCAGCCATGCGGCGGCGCGCATCTTCCGCGAACAGGAGAGCGGCTCCTTCGTGCACTTCACCTCGACCTCCGGCCTGATCGGCAACTTCGGCCAGGCCAACTACGCCGCCGCCAAGCTCGGCATCGTCGGCCTGTCGAAGTCGATCGCGCTCGACATGGGCCGCTTCAACGTGCGCTCCAACTGCGTCTCGCCGTTCGCCTGGACCCGCATGATCGGCACCATCCCGACCGAGACCGAGGCGCAGAAGGCCCGCGTCGAGAAGATCAAGCAGATGGGCCCGGAGAAGATCGCGCCGGTCTGCGCCTATCTGATGTCCGACGCCGCCAAGGACGTCACCGGGCAGATCTTCGGCGTGCGAATGAACGAGATCTTCCTGTTCAGCCAGAACCGCCCGCTGCGCTCGGTGCACCGTAGCGAAGGCTGGACGCCGCAGACCATCGCCGAGCACGGCATGCCGGCGCTGAAGGATTCCTTCTACAAGCTGGATCGCTCGGCAGATATTTTCCCCTGGGATCCGATTTAGCGACGAGCCCCTATCAACATGTCGTCCCGGCGAACGCCGGGACCCATAACCACAGGGCGATGTTGGTAGAACAAGGTGTCTACCACATCGCCAAACAATGGCCGTCTCGGCGTATGGGTCCCGGCGTTCGCCGGGACGACAGCTACCCCGTATTGCGCAATCCCGCTGAAATGCCATTGATCGTGATCTGGATGCCGCGCAGGACCTGCTCGTCCGGGTTCTGCGCGCGATGTTCCTTCAGAAGTTCGACCTGCACATGGTTGAGCGGGTCGAGATAGGGGAAGCGCTGGCGCACCGAGCGTTCGAGCAGCGGGTTGCCCTGCAGCAGCCGGTCCTGCCCCATGATCTTCAGCAACAGGTCGATGCAGGCGTGCCACTCGGCCTTGATGCGGCCGAAGATCTTCTCGCGCAGCTCGACGTCCGGCACCAGTTCCGCATAGCGCGAGGCGATCGCGATCGAGCTCTTGGCCAGCACCATGTCCATGTTGGACAGCAGCATGCGGAAGAACGGCCACTCGCGATAGAGCTCCTGCAGGAAGGCCATGCCCTTGTCGGGGTTCTTCGCGATCCAGTTTTCCACCGCGCTGGCGAAGCCGTACCAGCCCGGCAGCATCAGCCGGCATTGCGCCCAGGAAAACACCCAGGGTATCGCCCGCAGATCCTCGATCTCGCGGGTCTTCTTGCGCGAGGCCGGGCGGCTGCCGATGTTGAGCGTGGCGATCTCGTTGATGACGGTCGAGTTCCAGAAATAATCGGCAAAGCCCTCGGTCTCGTAGACGAGGCCGCGATAGGCCTTGAAGGCGAGATAGGACAGTTCGTCCATCGCCTTGAGATACCCGGTGCGCGGCGCGCTCTGCTTCGGCTGCAGCAGGCTTGCTTCCAGCGTTGCCGCGGCAAGGATCTCCAGATTGCTGCGGCCGACCTCGGCGTTGGAGTATTTGCTGGAGATGATCTCGCCCTGTTCGGTGATCCTGATCTGGCCGTTCACGGCGCCGACCGGCTGGGCGATGATGGCGTCATAGCTCGGCCCGCCGCCGCGGCCGACCGAGCCGCCGCGGCCGTGGAACAGCCGCAGGCGCACGTGATGGCGCTCGAACACCTCGACCAGGCCGATCTCGGCCTTGTAGAGCTCCCAGCCCGAGGTAACGAACCCGCCGTCCTTGTTGCTGTCGGAATAGCCCAACATCACTTCCTGCAGCGCACCGCGGCTGTCCACCAGCTTGCGGTAGTCGTGCAGCGACAGCATGCGGTCCATGATGTGGCTCGAGGCCTGCAGGTCCTCGATGGTCTCGAACAGCGGCACGATGTTGATGGCGCTGCGGCCGGAAGGATGGATCAGGCCGCCTTCCTTCAGGAGCAGCGCCACCTCCAGCATGTCGGAGACGCCCTTGCACATCGAGATGATGCACTGGGGGATCGCGGCCGCGCCGTACAGAGAATGGGCCTCGGCGGCGGCGTGGAACACGGCGAGTTCGCCGGCGGTCTCCTCGCTGTATTTAACGAAGGCCGAGGTGAGCGGACGCGCGTTGCTCAATTCCTTTGACAAAAGCGCTATCCGCGCTTCCTCGGAGAGCGCCATGTAGGACATGCCGGGCATCGCCGCGTCAATCAACTCGGCAACGGTGCGTTCGTGCACGGCGGAGTTCTGCCGGATGTCAAGGCTTGCAAGATGGAAGCCGAAGCAATCCACCGCGCGGCGCAACTGCCGAAGCCGGCCGCGGGCGATCACGCCGGCATTGTTGGAAAACAGCGAGCGGTAGAGCACGTCGAGATCGGTCTTGAACTCGGCCGCATCGGCGTATGGCGCGGCCTCGCCGACCGCGGGGCGCGTCGTTTCCACGCCGAGCCGGGTGGCGGTCGCGGCGAGCCGCGCGAAGATGCCCGACACGGCCAGGCGATACGGTTCGCCGCTGCGATGCGGCGACTTGTCCGGTGAACGCTCGGCCAGCGCGCGCAGATCCTTGGAAATGTCGGTGAGATGCGCGGCCATCGACAGCTCCGAGCCGAGGACGTGCAGCTCCTGCAGATAGAAGCGCAGTATCCGGCTGGCATGCAGCTTCAGCGTGCCGCGCATCACCTCCGCTGTCACAAACGGGTTGCCGTCGCGGTCGCCGCCGATCCAGCTGCCCATCTTCAGGAACGAGGCGAGCTCGCCCCGCGCCGCGCCGTCGCCCTCGTTCAACCTGTCCTCCAGCGCGCAATGCAGCCGCGGCACTTCGCGCAGGAACGTGTAGTCGTAGAACGACAGGCCGTTGCCGACCTCGTCGAGCACGGTCAGCTTGGTCCGGCGCAGCAGGTTGGTCTTCCACAGCGTCAGCACTTCCCGGCGCAGCTGTTCGTCGTCGGCCGCGGCCTCCTCCGGGGTCCGCTGCACCCGCTCGCGCCGGTCGAGCAGCGCCGCGATTTCCATCTCGCGATCCATGGTGCTCTTGCGGCGGACCTCGGTCGGATGCGCGGTCAGTACCGGGCTAACCTGGGCGGTCTCGAAGAATCGACGGAGATCGTCGGAACCGATGCCGGCCTCGCGCGCATGCGCCAGCGTCTGGGCCAGCACGCTCGTGCGCGGCGCCCCGCCCGGCCCGGCCGGCGAGCGCATCTGGCGGATGTTGTTCTGGTCCTCGGCGATGTTGGCAAGGTGCGAGAAATAGCTGAACGCACGCACGATCCGCACGGTCTGGCTGATCGACATGCTGTCGAGGATCAGTTCCAGCTCGCGCCGGGCCGGCTTGTCGTCGTCGCGATGGAACCGGATCGAGGTTTGCCGGATGCGCTCGACGAGGTCGAAGACGTCGGCGCCTTCCTGGTCGCGCACGGTGTCGCCGAGGATGCGCCCGAGCAAGCGAATGTCGTTGCGCAGGCGGACGTCTTCCTCATGGGCTTGCGCCTCCTCGGCGCGCCCGCTGCGGATTTCCGTCTCGGTAGGCATGGTCTGGGGTGACATTGGGCTGTACTCCAGAGGCTGCCCGGCTCGTCTGGGAGTGTGCAAGTTTTTTGCCGCAGTGCAAGATGAAGATGGGGGCGCGGCTTCGCATTCCCGCGGCTCGTTTTCGCCCGGGTTCTGCAATTTCGTTTGCTCCCTCTTGAACAGAGGGCGCGGAGAAGGTCGGGCGCCGGCGGCACCCGCAGCACCGTGTGCAATGGGTAGTAAGAATGCGCACACGGATTTGACAGGTACAGCCAGGACATCCCGACCTTCCCCGCGCAATGGTTTGACGGCTTACTTCGTGCTCTCCCCGGGGAACGGCCTTTCTTGCCCCCGTTGCCCGGCCCGCACAGGCAGGCCGGGATAGACGCCAGGGTCGCGGCGCCAGGACCACACGACTTCACCGTCCGCTTGCTGAGCGTTTCGTCGGGTGAAGGATCACCTGACGCCAGCAGCGGCCCATCGCAACCCGCGCCACGTTTCGTGACGACCGCGAAGCGTCCCTCATGGCGGCACGGGATGGGCGGAAGATAGTTCCGATTTGCGGAAGAGTCAAGAGGTATTCGGAAAATTCGTAGGGTGGGCAAAGCGTAGCGTGCCCACCTTCACCGGCACGCTAGAGATGGTGGGCACGGCGCTGGCGCGCCTTTGCCCACCCTACGCACCACTGTCGTCCCGGCGCACGCCGGGACCCATAACCACAGGGAGCGGTTGTCGAGGGAAAGCCGCCGACCAGCGTGTTTCAACAATTTCCGCCGCGGCGTATGGGTCCCGGCGTGCGCCGGGACGACAGCTTCATGTGCCGCGATGTCCCGCTAGATCCTGCGCCCTGCCCGCTCCCAATAGGGATCGCGCAGGCGGCGCTTGAAGATCTTGCCGGAATCCTCGCGCGGCAAATTGGTCGCGATCTCGATGTGCTTTGGCACCTTGTAGTCGGCGAGCGAAGTCTTGAGCTTCGCGCGAATGACGGCGACGTCGAGCTCTATCCCTGGCTGCGGCTCCACCACCGCCATCAGGGCTTCGCCGAACTCGGCGTCGGGGATGCCGAACACGGCGCAATCGTGCACGCCGGGCACGGCATGCAGCACCGCCTCGATCTCGGCGGGATAGATGTTGACCCCGCCGGAGATCACCATGTCGCGCTTGCGGTCGCAGATGAAGACGTAGCCGTCCTCGTCGATATAGCCGACGTCCCCGGAAGTGATGAAGCCCTGCCGGTCGATCTCGCCGCGCTTCTCCGGCTTGTTGTGGTAGGTGAAGTCGGGATTGCCGGAGATGCGCGAATAAATCTCGCCGATCTGACCGGGTGGCAGCTCGCGTCCGTCGTCGCCGATGAAGCGCAGCTCGGCACCGGGCGAGATTTTCCCGACGGTACCGGGCTTCTTCAGCGCGTCTTCCGACGTCGCGAACGTCACCGCGCCCGATTCCGTCGAGCCGTAGAATTCGTAGATCACCGGACCCCACCAGTCGATCATGGCGCGCTTGACGTCGGCGGGGCATGGCGCTGCGGCATGGATGATGTGGCGCAGCGAGGACATGTCGTATTTCCTGCGCACTTCTTCCGGCAGCTTCATCAGGCGGATGAACATGGTCGGCACCATGAAGATGGTGTCGATCTTCTCGCTGTCGATCAGGCGCAAAAATTCTTCCGGGTCGAAGCGTGGCATCAGCGCCAGCAGGCCGCCGAGCCGGCCGGCGCGCAGACCGAACGAATTCGGCGCGGAATGATAGAGCGGACCCGGCAGGATGGCGCGGGCATTGGGCTTGAGACCATAGATCAGCGCGCGCATGCGTTCGGCGTTGGCGGTCTGTTCCGGCGTCGGCGCATTGCGGCGCACGCCCTTGGGATGGCCCGTCGTGCCTGACGTGTAGATCATGTTCTGCGGCTGCGGCACGGCCGGACCGTCATAGCGCGGGAACTGCTTCAGCCAGGATTCGAAGTCGATCGCGAAGTCCGGCGTTGCCAGATGATCGGGATCGATCTTGTAGTTTTGGAGAATCTCCGGCGGCGTCGGCACCGCGAGCACGGTAACGCCAGCCGGGATCGCCTCGCGCAACGCATGCAGCATGTCGGCATGCGCGATCAGCACGCGCGTGCCGGAGTCCCGCAGCACGTAGTCGATCTCTTCCGGTTTGAAGTGCCAGTTGATCGGCACGCCGTAGGCGCCGAGGCGCATCGCCGCATAGGCCGCCTCGACGAAGGCGATGTCGTTGCGCATCAGCATGCAGACGCTGTCGCCCTGGGCAACGCCGAGTGATTTCAGCCCCGAGGCGATGCGGTCGGCGCGCTCGGCGACCTCGTCATGGCTGCGCCGGCACTTGCCGCTGATGATGCCGTGGAAGAGAGCGGGCGTTGTCATTGTCGTGTTCCGATCTGGTGTCGGGTTTCAAGACCCTCATGGTGAGGAGGCGCGAAGCGCCGTCTCGAACCATGAGAGCCCGTGGCCATCCCTCGAGACGCCGCTTCGCGGCTCCTCGGGATGAGGTGGTGTGCTACCCCGCCTCCGCAAACCGCGGCGCGCGCTTTTCCATGTTGGCGCGGACGGCTTCGGTCTGGTTGGGGCTGCCGATCAGCTTCTGCTGCTCGACCGACTCCGCCAGCAAGGCCGGGCCGGGATCGACGGAGAGATTGTTCATCATGCGCTTGGCGGCGCGGATGGCATGCGGGTTCTTGGCCGCGATGTCGCGCGCCATTTCCAGCGCGGCGGCGCGCGGGTCGTCGACGATGCGGGTGGCGAGGCCGTAAGACAGCGCTTCCTGCGCCGAGAAGATGCGTCCCGTATAGGTGAGCTCGCGCAGGATGTCGTCGCGGACGAGGCTGGCCAGGATCGGCGTGCCCGCCATGTCGGGGACGAGGCCCCATTTGATCTCCATGATCGACATCCGTGCGCCCGGCGCCATCAGGCGGATGTCGGCCCCGAGCGCGAGCTGAAAACCGCCGCCGAAGGCGACGCCCTGGATCGCGGCGATCACCGGAACCGGCAATTGCCGCCAGCCCCATACCGCCTGCTGCGCGAAATTGGCCTGGCCGTGGGTACGTTTGGAAAGGTCGCGGCTTTCGCCGCCCGGCACTCCGTTACCGCCCTTGTCCTTCATGGCGGCGAAGCGGCCCATATCGAGACCGGCGCAGAAGGCGCGACCCTCGCCGGACAATACTACCACCCGGACCGCTTTCTCCTTTGAAAGCCGCTCGGTAGCCGCCACCAGCGCCTCGAACATCGCCTGGTCCAGCGCATTCATCTTGTCCGCGCGCACCAGCCGGACGTCGGCGATACCGTCTGCGATCGATATCGAGACGCGATCTTCCATGAGCCAATCTCCTCACCTGAATTTCTTGGTTAGCGGCTTTACACAAAGGCCGTCATTCGGGTTTAGTCAATCGACCAATTAACAACAATCCCCTTCACGGGGGACATGGGTGGACACGATGTTCAGTGATCAGCTTCTCGCCGGGCGGCGCATCCTCGTCACCGGCGGCGGAACCGGCCTCGGCAAGGGCATGGCCGCCAAATTCCTGCAACTCGGCGCCGAGGTGCATATCTGCGGCCGCCGCAAGATCGTCTGCGACGAGACCGCGACCGAACTGATGGGCGAGTATGGCGGACGCGTGGTCAGCCACGGCGTCGATATCCGCAACGCCATGGCCGTCGACGAGATGATCGAGCAGATCTGGACCGGCGGCCCCCTCACCGACCTCATCAATAACGCCGCCGGCAATTTCGTCTCGCGCACGCAGGACCTTTCGCCGCGCGGTTTCGACGCGGTCGCCAATATCGTCATGCACGGCACCTTCTACGTGACGCATGCGGTGGGCCGGCGCTGGATCGCGGGCAAGCTTCCCGGCAACGTCGTCTCCATCACCGTGACCTGGGTGCGCAACGGCAGCCCGTTCGTGGTGCCATCGGCGATGAGCAAGTCGGCGATCCATGCGATGACGATGTCGCTGGCGGCGGAATGGGGACGCTACGGCATCCGCCTCAACACGATTGCACCCGGCGAAATCCCGACCGAGGGCATGAGCAAGCGGCTCAATCCCAACGACCAGCCGGGCGCACGCACCATCGCGCGCAACCCGATGGGCCGCGTCGGCAAGATGGAGGAGCTGCAGAACCTCGCCGTGTTCCTGATCTCCGGCGGCTGCGACTGGATCAGCGGCGAGACCATCGCGATGGACGGCGCCCAGGCGCTCGCCACCGGCGGCAATTTCTACGAGATGCGCGAATGGTCCGACGCCGACTGGCAGCAGGCGCGTGACGCGATCTCCAAGCAGAACGAGAAGGACCGGGCGAAGCGGGGGTGAGTGTCGTCCCTGCGAACGCAGGGACCCATAACCCCAGTCGTGCGATGTCGCGCGCAGCGATTGCCAGTGTGCTACATCGATGGGGCACGGCGTATGGGTCCCGGCTCGCGCTTCGCTTGGCCGGGACGACAACGAAACAAACAACAAGATGATCACGGGAGCAACATGTCCACGGCAGTTCCGGGAAACACCATCGGCGATATCGTGCGCGCGCAGGGCAAGAATCGCGGAGACTCGGTCGCCTACGAATTCGAGGGGCGGCAGACCACCTTCGCCGGGTTCGACGCCAACACCAATCGCGTCGCCAACGCGCTGATCGCGCTCGGCCTGAAGAAGGGCGACCGCATCGCCTATCTCGGCAAGAACAGCGACATCTACTTCGAGCTGCTGATGGGCGCGATGAAGGCCGGCGTCGTGATGGCGCCGGTGAACTGGCGGCTTGCCGGGCCCGAAGTCGCCTTCATCGTCGGCGATTGCAAGGCGCCGGCGCTGTTCGTGGGACCCGAGTTCATCACGCAGGTCCGCAACATCGTGGCCGATCTGCCCGACGTGAAGCACGTCATCACCACCGAAGGCGGCGCGCCGGAATGGCAGGATTTCGCGGCCTGGCGCGACGCTCAAAGCGGCGACGATCCCGGCGTCAAGATCGAACCAAGGGACATCGCGATCCAGCTCTACACGTCGGGCACCACAGGAAAACCAAAAGGCGCGATGCTGTCGCATGCCAATTTGCTCAATCTCGCAACCAGCGGCAACGAGGCCGAGCGGCCGGACTGGAACAAATGGGCGCCGGAGGACGTGTCGCTGGTGGCGATGCCCGTGTTCCATATCGGCGGCTCCGGCTGGGGCATTCTCGGGGTGTATCACGGCGCCAAGGGCGTGATTGCGCGCGAGTTCGATCCGACCAAGGTGCTCGATTTCATCGAGCAGTCCGGGATCACCAAGCTGTTCATGGTCCCGGCGGCGATGCAGTTCGTGGTGCGGCAGCCGCGCGCGAAGACGACGGATTTCTCGCGGCTCAAATACATGCTGTATGGCGCCTCGCCGATTCCGGCGGCGCTGCTGAAGGAATGCATCGACGTCTTCAAGTGCGGCTTCGTGCAGCTCTACGGCATGACCGAAACCACCGGTACCATCGTGGCGCTGCCGCCGGAAGATCATGTCGAGGGGCTGGAGCGCATGCGTTCGGCCGGCAAGGCCCTGCCCGGCGTCGAGATCGCGATCCTCGATGCCGATGGCAAACGGCTGCCGCCGGGTGAAGTCGGCGAGATTGCGACGCGTTCGGGCTCCAACATGGTCGGCTACTGGAATCTGCCGGAGGCGACCGCCAGGACGATCGGTGGCGACGGCTGGCTGCGCACCGGCGATGCCGGCTACATGGACAAGGACGGTTACGTCTACATCCACGACCGCATCAAGGACATGATCATCTCCGGCGGCGAGAACATCTATCCTGCCGAGGTCGAGAGCGCGCTGTGCGACCATCCCGACGTGGCGGAAGCCGCCGTGATCGGCATCCCCGACGACAAATGGGGCGAAGCGGTGAAAGCCGTCGTGGTGATGAAGCCCGGCAAGAGCGCGACCGCGACCGACATCATCAATTTCGCGCGCACGCGGATTGCGGGATTCAAGACGCCGAAGTCGGTGGAGTTCATCGAGGCGCTGCCGAGGAATCCGTCGGGGAAGATTTTGCGGCGGAACCTGCGCGACCCGTATTGGGCGGGCAAGGACCGGCAGGTGAATTGAGCTGTCGTCCCGGCCAAGCGCAGCGCGAGCCGGGACCCATACCCACAGGACGCGGTTTGGCGAAGGCTGGAGCTACAGCACGCGCAACAACATCGCGCTGTGGTTATGGGTCCCTGCGTTCGCAGGGACGACATCGAGTGTCACTTCTTCATCTTCTCCCGCACGGCGCGATGGCGCGCCTTGGCTTCGTCCGACCACACCTCGGCCGGGTTGCTGTAGAATTCCGCATAGGCTTTCGCGCCTGGCGGCAGTACCACCCAGGGCTGCTTGGTGGACGTGAAGATGTGGACATCCGGCGGGCACTGGCTCGGATCGTCCATGGTGCCCACGCGCACGAAGCGCACCGCGGGTCCGGAACCCGGATAGTTGCTCCATACCGCAACCTTGCAGATCGGGCAGCGCGCAATGCGCTGGCCCTTGCCGCTGGCCGAGGGCGTATCGATGATGTCGGGCTCGGCACCGAGGTGCTCGACCCGGTCGAACTCGTACAGCGCGTTGAGCGCATGCACGGTGCCGGTCTCGCGCTGGCACCAGGAACAATGGCAGGCGTGCACAATCATCGGCCTGCCGTTCAGGCGATAGCGGATGTTTCCGCAGGTGCAGCCGCCTTCCATGGTGACGTCTCCCACTTTTGTTTGAGCATGATCCTTGTCCGAAAACCGGTGCCCACTTTTCGGGGATCATGCTCAGTACTTCCCCGCCCCCATATAGCCGAACAGGAAGCCGGCGACCTTGCGCTTCTGGATCTCCTCGCTGCCTTCGGTGATGCGGTAGCGGCGGTGGTGGCGATAGATGTGTTCGAACGGCTTGTGGCGGGAATAGCCCATGCCGCCATGCACCTGCATGGCGCGGTCGGCAGCCTCGCAGCACAGGCGGTTTGCCCAGAAGTTGCACATGGAGACGCGATCGGACAGCGTGTGCTCGACCTGCGCCTGCGTCAGCTGGTCCATCTCCCAGGCGGTCTTGCGGATCAGGAGGCGCAGCATCTCGGCTTGCGTCGCCAGTTCCACCAGCGGCCACTGGATCGCCTGGTTCTCGGCCAGCGCCTTGCCGAACGGCTTGCGTTGCCGCGCATACTTCACGCTCTCGGTGATGCAATACACCGCCGCGCCCAGCGAGCTCGCGGCCTGGCGGATCCGGTTCTCGTGCACGAAGCATTGCGCCAGCGACAGCCCGCGGCCGACCTCGCCGAACTGCGCATCCTCCGGCACGAACACGTCGGTGAAGCTGACGCGCGGATGGTCGGTCGGCATATTGAAGGTCCACATGTACTGCTCGACCTTCACGCCCGGCGACTTCGCCGGCACCAGGAAGCAGCTGATGCCGCGGGCATCGCCGTCATTGCCCGAGGTGCGCGCGAACAGCGCGCAGTGGGTGGCGACGTGCATGCCGGTGGTCCACATCTTCTCGCCGTTGATGATCCAGCCCTTGACGTTGTCGCGAGTGGCCGGCACCGCCCTGGTTTCCATATGGGTGGCATCGGAGCCGTGCTCGGGCTCGGTCAGGCCGAAGGTGATGCGGTATTTGCCGGTGATCGAGCCGTCGATCATCGCCTTCTGGTCGTCGCGGCCGTAGCGGTCGAGCATGGTGACGAGGGGCAGATTGCCGACGATGGAATGCTCGTTCTGCAGATCGTTGTGCAGCCCGAGGCCCTTGGACGCGAAATGCTCGCGGATCACGGCCATCCAGAGGTTGGAGCCGTCCTTGCCGCCATAGCGCTTCGGAATCGCAAAGCGCAGGTGGCCGGCGGCGTCGGCGAGGTTCTTGGCCTTGCGCAGCAGCGCTTCCCATTCATGCCGCGGCAGCCCGCCATTCTCGAAATCGGTGCGCGCCCATTCGCGGCGGTGGTCGAAGAAGCGGATATTGTCATCGGCCTCCTCCAGCGGCTTGATCTCGCGCTCGATGAAGGCGTCGAGTTCGGCGAGATAGGCTGTGAGGTCGGCAGGCAGGTTGAAATCCACGGCGGTCTCTCCCGGAAACTTGCTTGATGTTGCGCTTGCGTTTAGGCGCTACGCGGCGCTGCTGTTCAGCATCGATTTAGCGGAGAAGGCGCCTGCCAAGTCAAGCGAGCGGACGGCCCTGGCATGCGCGGGGGCGTTGCGTAATTGGATGGCATCCGACGACGGGCCGGCGCTACACTCAGCGCAGAATTCTTCGCCACAGAAAATCAAGAGGGAGACGAAATGGACCTGAAATTTTCCAAGGTGACGCGCAAGGGGCCGATTACGACCATCACGCTGTCGCGCCCGGAAGTCTACAACGCGCTGCATATCGACGCGCATTTCGAGCTCAACAAGGTGTTCGACGATTTCTCCGCCGATCCCGAGCAATGGGTGGCGATCGTCACCGGCGCCGGCGACAAGGCGTTCTGTGCCGGCAACGACCTGAAATGGCAGGCGGCGGGGGGAAAACGCGGCTGGGACAAGGGCGGCTTTGCCGGCCTCACCTCGCGCTTCGACTGCGACAAGCCGATCATCGCCGCGGTCAACGGCGTCGCCATGGGCGGCGGCTTCGAGATTGCGCTCGCCTGCGACCTCATCATCGCCTCGGAGAACGCTACCTTTGCGCTGCCCGAGCCGCGCGTCGGTCTTGCCGCGCTCGCCGGCGGCGTGCACCGCCTGCCGCGCCAGATCGGCCTGAAGCGCGCCATGGGCATGATCCTCACCGCGCGCCATGTCAGCGCGAAGGAGGGCTTCGAGCTCGGTTTCGTCAACGAGGTGGTACCGGCCGGCAAGGCGCTGGAGGCGGCCGAGCGCTGGGCGGAGACGATCGCCAAGAACTCGCCGATGTCGATCCGCGCCTCGAAGCAGGCGATCCAGAAGGGCCTCAACGTGTCGCTGGAGCAGGCCATCGCCGAGCAGCGCGACTATCCGGCAGTGAAGGCGATGGCGGCCTCGCAGGATTATATCGAGGGCCCGAAGGCGTTCGCCGAGAAGCGTCCGCCGAAATGGCTGGGGAGGTAAGGGTTTCTCCATCGTCATTGCGAGGAGCGCAGCGACGAAGCAATCCAGCTTGCTTCCTGCACCAGAAGCTAGATTGCTTCGCTTCGCTCGCAATGACGGGACTTACTTCGTGCCCATCTCCCTCTTGTACGACGCGTAATTCGGCTGATCGACGGCGAGCTTGTCCATCGTGGTCTGCCAGAGGTGTTCCTTCAGGCCGGGCGTGTTGAGATCCACCTCGCCTTTGGCGATCTTCTCCGCCAGCGCGCGGTTAAGTTCCATCAACGAGCCGTCCATGCCGAGCAGCCCTTTCAGCCGCACGGCTTCCGCGGCGTCGCTCCGTCCCTCCAGCGCCAGCTGCCGCGTCACCAGGTCGAGCGCGTTGATGCCGACGCGGAGCTTGAAGGCGTTGTGGCCCTTGATGGCCGGCGTGATCTCGGTGCGGAGGAAATCCGCGACCGCCTTGATCAGTTCCGTGGGTGTCGGTTCGTCCTGCATGTCATTTGCTCCGCGGGGCCAGCAGCCTTAGCAAATCGATCTCCGTTTCCGACGGGCGCCGCCCGATGACGGCCTGCTCCATCGGATGATCCGGCGCGTTGCGGAAGCGCTGCATCATGCGGCCGCACATAATGCCCCAGCGCAGCGTGCCCATCACTTCCCAGAACATCACGCGATCCGGATCGGCCTTGCGGCCGGCTTCCTCGTAACCCGCAAACAAATCCTCGCGGGAGCCGAAGCCGCCGACCGGTTTGTCGATCTCGCCGAAGCGCCAGGAGTTGACGCAGATCCAGCCGAGATCCTCCATGGGGTCGCCTAAGTGCGCGATCTCCCAGTCCAGCACGGCACGCACGCCATCGGGGCCGATGATGAGATTGCCGTTGCGGAAATCGCCATGCACCAGCGTGGTCTCGCGCGCGGCGCCGGGATCATGATCGGCGAGCCAGCGCAGCGCGAGCTCGAACACCGGGCGGGGCCAGTTGGTGCTGCGGTACTCGCGCGCGAGATCGGCGATCTCCGCGGTCGTGGAGTTGACGCGCAGCTTGGGCAGCTTCGCCGCGGGCAGGCCATGGATGCCGGCGGCAATCCTGCCGAGCTGGCGCGCGAGAACCGGCCGCGCCGTGGCGAACTCCGCGTCGCGCAGGATCTTGCGCGCGATGGTCTCGCCCGCGACCCGGATCATGATGAAGCCGCGGCCGAGCCCGTCCTCCGGCTTCAACACATGCAGCACGCGCGGCGACGGCACGCCGGCATCAAAGGCGAGCTGCATCAGCACCGCCTCGGCCTCGAGGCCGGGCGCGCGCGAGGGCGACGGCGAGGCGCCATAGCCCGGCGGCGCGCGGCGCAGGATGGCGCCGACATTGCCGCCGGGATGCACGATGTCGAAGGTCCAGGTTTCCTGGCTGGCGCCGCCGGAAAGTCTTGCGGCGCCGGTAACGCCGGTCGCCCCCGGATAGAACGAGGCGACGCAGCTTGCGAGCTCGGTCTCGGTCATTTGCCCTTGAATTTTGCCGGACGCTTCTCGAGGAACGCGGTGACGCCTTCCTTGAAGTCCTCGGCGCTCCCTGCGATGCGCTGCGATTCGAATTCGAGGTTGAGCTGTTCCTCGAAGGAATTCTCCGGGCTGTCCCAGTAGAGCTTGCGGATCAGCGACAGCGCGATGGTCGGACCGTTGGCGAGTTCGTGCGCGAGCTTCATCGCCTCGTCCATCAGCGCGGCGTCGTCGTGGACGCGGTTGACGAGACCCCATTCCAGCGCCTTCTCGGCCGGCAGCCGCTCGCCCAGCAAGGAGAGCTCGATGGCGCGGGCCTTGCCGACCAGCCGCGGCAGCATCCAGGTCGAGCCGCAATCCGGCACGAGGCCGATGCGGCGGAAGGCCTGCAGGAAATAGGCCGAGCGCGCGCACAGGATCATGTCGCCGAGCAGCGCGAAGCTCATGCCGGCGCCGGCGGCCGGGCCGTTCACGGCGGTTACCAGCGGACAGTGCAGCCGGCGGATGCGGCGCAGGAAAGGATGGAAGCCGACTTCCAGCGAGGAGCCGGCATTGGTCCTGCCCGGCGTCTGCTGGTTGCGGCCCTGCAGATTGGCGCCGGTGCAGAAGGCGCGGCCGGCGCCGGTCAGCACCACGCAGCGCACGTCCGCCTTCTTCTCCTCGATCGCATCGAGCGCCTCGGCAAGTCCCCCCAGCATATCCATGGAGACCGCGTTCATGACCTCCTGGTGGTCGAGCCTGAGGACCGCGACCGGTCCGTCGAAATCGAGCGTGACGTGGGTGAACTGCATTGTTTCCTCATCGGTGCTGCCGCACGATTTCCGCGGCAAGCGGGTTTCGGGGCCATATTTGATTTTTGAAGCGGGCTTGTCCATGGTTGGACCAGAACGTCACCCTGCGCCGGATGCACATCTAGGCCGCAGAAGCCGAAAAGAAAACACGGAAACGCCCAAGGAATCCAGACATGAGTATCTTCGACCTCACCGGCCGCACGGCCGTCATCACCGGCGGCAATGGCGGTATCGGGCTTGGCATCGCGCAGGCACTTGCGTCCAGTGGCTGCAACGTCTCGATCTGGGGCCGCAATGCCGAGAAGAACAAGACCGCGGCCGCGACGATGGCGGCCGGCCCCGGCAAGGTCCAGACCCTGGTCTGCGACGTCACGGATACGGCCTCGGTCAAAGACGCGATGAAGGCGACGCTCGACACCTTCGGGCGGGTCGACGGCTGCTTTGCCAATGCCGGGATCGGCGGCGGCGGACGGCGCGCCTTCATCGACCGCACCGAGGAAGAATGGCGGCGGATGTTCGCCACCAATCTCGACGGCGTATTTCATGTCTTCCAGGCCGCGGCGCGGCACATGACCGAGCGCGCGGATGCCGGTGACAAGTTCGGCCGCCTGGTGGCGACCTCCAGCCTCGCCTCGCTGTTCGGCACCGCGCGCAACGAGCACTATGCCGGAACGAAAGCTGCGCTGAATGCGCTATGCCGCGCGCTGGCGGTGGAATTGGCGCGCTATGGCGTCACCGCGAACGCCATCCTGCCCGGCTGGATCAAGAGCGACATGACGGCCGGCATCATGGGCAACGACAAGTTCGTCGCCAACGTGATGCCGCGCATTCCGGTCCGCCGGTTCGGCGAGCCCAGCGATTTCGGCGGCATCGCCGTCTACATCATGAGCACGGCGTCGTCCTATCACACCGCGGATTGCTTCGTGATCGACGGCGGCTACACCGCGTTCTGAGGAAGCCGCCATGGTGGAATACGCGCCCTCCGAGCTCAGCCAGCGCGAGCGCTACAAGGTGCTGACCTCGTTCGTGCTGCCGCGGCCGATCGCCTGGGTGACGACGGTCGGGCCGACGGGCGTGGTCAACGCCGCGCCGTTCAGTTTCTTCAACGTGTTCTGCGAGGATCCGCCGCTCTGCATGTTCGCGGCCAACAACCGGGCGGACGGCCGGCCCAAGGACACGCTGGTCAACATCCGGCGCACCGGCGAGTTCGTGGTCAATCTTACCGACGAGCCGCTGGCGCAGGCGATGCACGAATCTTCCGGCGACTTCCCGCCCGACATCGGCGAGCCCGACTATCTCGGCCTGAAACTCGCGCCCTCCTCCAAGGTGGCGGTGCCGCGGCTGGCCGACACGCCCTGGGCGATGGAGTGCAAGACCTGGAAGATCATCGACGTCAACGGCGACCGCGTGCTGATCATGGGCGAAGGCGTCAACTTCCACATCCGCGACGAACTGTGGGACCGCGAGGCGATGCGCGTGCACATGGAGCGCTATCACCCGATCGGGCGCATGTTCGCGGATCGTTACTGCCGGACGGACGACCGGGTGATCTTTCCGGCGGCGCAGGGGCCGGCGGCAAAATAGTTTCAGGCCGGCCGGTGCGCGCGCAGGAAGGAGCGGATCTGCCGCACCGCCAGCGGAACGCGCTCCGGCGGCTCCTTCCAGGGGAACATGCTCACTTCCGCGTTCGGCGCCAGCATCGCGGACTCCATGGCGACCGCATAGGGATGCGCTGGAATGTCGTCGGGCAGGATCAGCACCGGCGTCCGGCAGCCTTTCACGAAATCGCGCGTCACGGTGAACACGAAGTCCGGATTGCTTCGGTACATTCTGGTGAGAAACTTTTCCGCCTGCTCCATGGTGATGTCGCTCCGGCGCTTCACCAGCTCCGGCGCCCAACCCTTCATGTTGTTGTCGTAGAAGAGATCGCGCATCTCCGGCCGCGAGCCGCTCGGCATGGCGAGCACCGCGGCAACGACGCGATCGCCGGCGCGTTTCAGCAGGTTCCAGATCAGGGGGCCGCCGATGCAGAAGCCGAGCACCATGAACTTCCCGGCACCGAGATGATCCATCAGCGCCAGCTGGTCGTCGGTGTGGGAATCCCAGGGGCGGTCGATCTCGAGCGGGCCGGAGGATTGGCCGGGAGGCGCATTGCGCAGGTCGTAGGCGACGCAGCGATACTCGCTGGAAAATTCCTTCATGGCGTTGAAGGGCGGATAGGAGCCGATGATGCCCTCGATGCAGGAGTTCAGACCGCCGCCGGCGATCAGAAGCAGCGGATAGCCGGAGCCGGCCTCCAGATAGTGGATACGAACGGCGCCTTTCTCGACGAAGGCCATGGTGGTCCCCCTTTTTGCTTCTCCTTCTCCCCGCCTGCGGGGAGAAGGTCGGGATGAGGGGCTGCCTCCACGCATCCGACTCGCGGAGAGCCCCCTCACCCGGATTGCTGCGCAATCCGACCTCTCCCCGCAAGCGGGGCGAGGTGGAAACGTCACGCCTTCGCCGGCTCGCCGATCTTGTCCTGCGTCATGGTCTGGAAATCGCCGGCATCGTGGCGCTCGTGCAGCTGGCTGGCCGGATCGCCCCAGGTGCGGTTGACCATGCGGCCGCGCTGCACCGCCGGGCGTCTGGCGATGGCATCGGTCCAGCGCTGCACGTTCTTGTAGTCCTGGACCGAGAGGAATTCGCCGGCGCCGTAAAGCACGCCCTTGACGAGCGCGCCGTACCACGGCCACACCGCGATGTCGGCGATGGAGTAATCGCCGCCGGAGAGATACTCGACCTCGCCGAGCCTGCGGTCGAGGACGTCGAGCTGGCGCTTCACTTCCATCGCATAGCGGTCGATGGCGTACTCGATCTTGCTCGGCGCATAGGCATAGAAATGGCCGAACCCGCCGCCGAGGAACGGCGCACTGCCCATCTGCCAGAACAGCCATGACAGGCATTCCGCGCGCTCCCTGCCGCCGGCCGGCAGGAAGGCGCCGAACTTTTCGGCGAGATGAAGCAAAATCGCACCCGACTCGAACACGCGGATCGGTTCCTTGCCGCTGCGGTCCATCAGCGCGGGGATCTTCGAGTTCGGATTGACGGCGACGAAACCGCTGCCGAACTGGTTGCCGTCAATCTTGATCAGCCAGGCATCGTATTCGGCGCCCTTGTGGCCGAGCTCGAGCAGTTCCTCCAGCATCACCGTGGCCTTCACGCCGTTCGGCGTCGCCAGCGAATAGAGCTGCATCGGGTGACGGCCGACCGGCAATTCCTTCTCATGTGTCGGTCCGGCAATCGGCCGGTTGATGGCGGCGAAGCGCCCTCCGCTCTCCTTGTTCCAGGTCCAGACTTTCGGCGGTTCGTAGGCGTTCGTCGGGGGCGCGTCGGTCATTCATCTGCTCCAGCGCGTAAGGCGCGAGTGTTAGCTAGCCTTGAAAGCAAGATTGGCAATAGCACCGGCTCTCAGCACGTCATGGCCGGGCTTGTCCCGGCCATCCACGTTTTTGAGCCGTGGAAGGAAGACGTGGATGCCCGGGACAAGCCCGGGCATGACGAAGGAAACAGGGTCACGATGCAGCCGCCGTCTGGTGTTGCTCCGCCGCCGTCATCGCAAAGCCCTCATATCCCTTCGCGGCGACCTCGTCGCATTTCTGCCGATAGACCGGCACGCCGCCGATATAGGGCATGAAGATGCGCGGCTTGCCGGGGATGTTGGCACCCATGTACCAGGAATTGGCCTGCGGGTAGAGCGTATTGTAGGCGACTTCGTTGACGTGCTCGACCCACTTGTCCTCGGCCGGCTTCGTCGCCTCGATAGCCGTAAGGCCGTTGTCGCGCATGTAAACGAGGCAATTGGCGATCCAGTCGACATGCTGCTCGATCGAGACGATCATGTTCGACAGCACCGACGGGCTGCCGGGCCCGGTGATGATGAAGAGGTTGGGAAAGCCCGCGCTCATCAGGCCGAGATAGGTGCGCGGCCCTTCCGCCCATTTCTGGTTCAGCGTCCGGCCATCGCGGCCGACGATGTCGATCTTTGCAACCGAGCCGGTCATGGCGTCGAAGCCGGTCGCCAGCACCAGCGCGTCCGCCTCGTAATCCTTGCCGGCAACCCGCACGGCGTTTTCGGTGATCTCCTCGATCGGACTGGTCTTGATGTCGACCAGTTCGACGTTCGGCTTGTTGAAGGTCGCAAAATAGTCGGTGTCGACGCAGATGCGCTTGGTACCGATCGGATGGCTGTTCGGCTGCAGCAACTTTGCCTTGGCAGGATCCTTGACGATCTCGGCGATCTTGCCGCGGACGAAATCGGCGGCGGTGTCGTTGGCGGCCTTGTCCAGCAGGACGTTGTTGTAGACCGCCATGAAGACCACGCCGCCGTGCTGCCAGCCCGCCTCGTATCGGGCGCGACGCTCGTTGTCGCCGTCGTCGAGCGCGCCGCGATCCGGCTGCTGCGTGTAGATGCCGTTGCGCGACACTTCGCGCGCAAAGCGGCGGACTTCCGGATAGTTCTTTTTGAACCAATCGCGCTGCTCCCTCGTCAACGGCGCGTTGTGGGCGGGAACGGAAAAGTTCGCGGTGCGCTGGAACACCGTCAGGTGCTTTGCCTGCTCGGCGATGACCGGCACCGCCTGAATGCTGGACGAGCCGGTGCCGATCACGGCGACGCGCTGACCGGTGAAGTCGACCGGCTCATGCGGCCAGTGGCCGGTGTGATAGACCTTGCCCTCGAAACGATCGAGACCCCTGATGTCGGGCTTGCGCGCATTGGAGAGGCAACCCGTCGCGAGCACGACAAATCGCGCAGCGACCGTCTTGCCGTCGGATGTAGTCACCGACCAGCTGTTGCTGCGCTCGTCGAACTCGGCGCGCTCGACGCGGGTGTCGAACTGGATGTCGGACCGGAGGTCGAAGCGGTCGGCGACGTGGTTGGCATAGGCAAGAATCTCGGGCTGCGGTGCGTAACGCTCGCTCCAGTTCCACTCCTGCTGCAACTCCTCGGAGAAGGAATACGAATACTGCATGCTCTCGACGTCGCAGCGCGCGCCGGGATAGCGATTCCAGTACCAGGTGCCGCCGACGCCGCTGCCCTGCTCAAAGACCCGCGCCGTCATCCCGAGCCCGCGCAGCCGGTGCAGCATGTACATGCCGGCAAAGCCTGCGCCGACCACGACGACGTCGTAGCTGGCGGCTCTCGCAGTGGATGATGGCTGAGCGGACATCGACGAATTCCCCCGAAATTGTTCTTGCTTGGCCCACAGCATTCTCTGCGTAGCGTGAAAGCGCAAGACGCAAAACTGCCGTTCCGACCTGCGGAATTGGCTGTAGGCGCGTAGAACAACGGGCCATGCGCTGGCCGCTTGGCTTTCCCGCCCGGGATGGGCTAGCGTTCCGACAGCCAAGCAAAATCAAGAACGAGCGCCACCCAAGGCTGCCGCCGGGAGAGAACCATGAAATCGCCGATCTGCGACATGCTGGGAATCGAGTTTCCCCTGTTTGCCTTCAGCCATTGCCGCGACGTCGTCGCCGCGGTCAGCCGCGCCGGCGGCTTCGGCGTGCTCGGGGCCACCTCGCATTCGCCTGACACGGTGGAGCAGGAGCTGAAATGGATCGACGCGCATGTCGACGGCAAGCCCTATGGCATCGACGTGCTGATCCCCGAGAACATCTCGACCGCGGGCGAAAAGGACGTCACCTGGAAGAGCCTGGAAGCGCGCATTCCAAAGCAGCATCGCGACTACACCAAGAACCTTCTCGATCGATACGGCATCGAGCTGCAGACCACCAACGTCGCCGATAACCAGCCGCAGCCGTTCGATGCACGTCGCGCCATGGAGGTGCTGGAGGTCTCCTTCAGCCACCCGATCCGCCTGATCGCCAACGCTCTCGGCGTGCCGCCGAAGGAAATGCTGGCGATGGGCAAGAAGCACGACGTGCCCGTCGCGGCCCTGGTCGGCGCCAAGGAGCATGCGGTGCGGCAGGTCGCTGCCGGCGTCGACATCCTGGTGGCGCAGGGCACTGAAGCGGGCGGCCATTGCGGCGAGGTCTCCACCATGGTTGTGGTGCCCGAGGTGATCAAGGCGGTGAAGGGCATCCGCGACGTGCCGGTGCTGGCGGCCGGCGGCATCATGACGGGCCGGCAGATGGCCGCCGCGATGGCGATGGGCGCCGCCGGCGCCTGGACGGGATCGGTGTGGCTGGCGACGGTGGAGTCGGAAACGACGGAAATCTTCCGCGAAAAGATGATCGCGGCCTCCTCGCGCGACGCGGTCCGCTCGCGCGGCCGTACCGGCAAGCCGGCGCGGCAGTTGCGCTCGGTGTGGACCGACGCCTGGGACCGCGCGCCGGAAAGTCCCGGTGCGCTGCCGATGCCGTTGCAGAGCATCATCAGCCGCGACGCCTTCAACTCGATCGACCGCGCGGCGGCCGCCGGCAATGCCCAGGCGCGCGACCTCGTCAGCTATTTCGTCGGCCAGGGCGTCGGCCTCGTCGACAGCGTGAAGTCGGCGGGCGCCGTGGTGCAGGAATTCAAGGAAGAGTTCATCGAGGCCGTCGAGCACATGAATTCGCTGGTGGCGGATTGATGACCCTCATGGTGATTCCCCTCATGGTGAGGAGCCTGCGCAGCAGGCGTCTCGAACCATGAGGCCACAGACGGGCCTTCATCCTTCGAGACGCGCTACGCGCTCCTCGGGATGAGGGTCTCCTACCTTCAAAGCAGTGAAAACAACAACAATGGCAAGCCTTCCCGAAGACCGCATCCCCGTCATCGTCGGCGTCGGCGAAGTCGTCGACCGGCCAAAGGACATCGCCGCGGGGCTTGAGCCCCTCGCCTTGCTGGAGGAAGCGCTGCGGCGCGCAGAGGCCGACTCCGGCGCGAAACTGCTCGGCGAGATCCAGTCGCTCGACGTGGTGAATTTCCTGAGCTGGCGCTATCGCGATCCGGAGAAGCTGCTGGCGGCGCGGATCGGCGCCACGCCGGCGCATTGCTATTACGGCCCGGTCGGCGGCGAGAGTCCGATCCGCTACCTGCACGAGGCGGCGCAGCGCATCGCACGCGGCGAGTGCAGCGTGGCGGCGGTATGCGGCGCCGAGTCGCAATCGACCGCCACCAAGGCCGAGCGCGCGAAAGTCACGCTGCCATGGACGCCATTTGCCCATGACGTGGAGGAGCCGAAGCGCGGCGCGGCGTTCCAGAAGCCGCTTGCCGTCAAGCTCGGCGTGTTCCGGCCGATCACGGTCTACCCGCTCTATGAAAGCGCCACCTCGGCGCATTGGGGCCAGACGCCGCGCGAAGCGCTCGCCGAATCCGGCAGACTGTGGTCGACCTTTGCCGGCGTCGCCGCGCAAAACCCCAACTCATGGCTGAAGAAGAAGTTCACCCCGGACGAGATCACCACGCCATCGCCGGACAACCGGCTGATCGCCTGGCCCTACACCAAGCTGATGGTCGCCAATCCATCCGTGAACATGGGCGGCGCGCTGATCCTGACCAGCCTTGCAAAAGCGCGCGCGGCCGGCGTGCCGGAAGACCGCATCGTCTACGCGCTCGGCGGCGCCTCGGCGGAGGAGCCGCGCGACTATCTGATCCGCGACCAGTTCTTCGAAAGCCATCCGCAGAACGCGGTGCTGAAATCGATCATGGACCTCGTCGAGGGCGACGGCCGGAAGTTCGACGCCATCGAGCTCTATAGCTGCTTCCCTGTGGTGCCGAAGATGGCGCGGCGCACCCTCGGCCTCGGACCCGACGTGCAGCCGACGGTAGCAGGCGGCCTCACTTTCTTCGGCGCCCCGCTCAACACCTACATGACACATGCGGCCTGTGCGATGGTGCGAAGCTTGCGCGAGCGCGGCAAGCTCGGCCTGCTCTACGGCCAGGGCGGCTTCGTCACCAAGCACCACGCGTTGGTGCTGTCGCGCGAGGCGCCGAAGGTGGAGCTTTCGCAGGACACCAGCGTCCAGGCCGAGGCCGACCGCCATCGCCGCAAGGTGCCGGACTTCGTTGACCAGGCCGGAGGCAAGGGCAAGGTCGAGGCGTTCACGGTGATCTACCGCGGCAACGGCGAGATCGAGCATGGCGTCGCCATGCTGCGCACCGAGGACGACCGCCGCACGCTCGGGCGGATTCCTGCCGGCGATGCGAAGACGCTGACACATCTGCTCGACATGGACCGTACACCGGTCGGCACGACCGGTGACATCGTCACCGCCGCCGACGGCACGCCGGAGTGGCGGGTGGCGTAACGTCCATCCGGGTCATGGCCGGGCTCGTCCCGGCCATCCACGTCTTTCTCGATACACGAAAGCAAGTCGTGGATGCCCGGGTCAAGCCCGGGCATGACGAAGGTGAGGGCTGGAGCGCTACGCCGCCCGCACGCTGTCGAGGAACTTGCCGACCTCGTCCTTGAGGCGGTTGCTGTCGCCGGACAGCGACTGTGCCGCGGCGAGCAGCTGCGAGGAGGCCGAGCCGGTCTCGCTCGCGCCACGCTGCACGTCGGTGATGTTGGAGGAGACCTGCTGCGTGCCGTGGGCCGCCTGCTGCACGTTGCGGGAGATTTCCTGCGTGGCTGCGCCCTGCTCCTCCACTGCCGAAGCGATGGTCGAGGAAATCTCCGACAGCTTCTCGATGGTGGCGCTGATTTCCTTGATGGCGTCGACCGATTCTTCGGTAGCGCTCTGGATGCCGCTGATCTGCTGACCGATCTCGCCGGTGGCCTTCGATGTCTGCTCGGCGAGCGCCTTCACCTCGGAAGCGACCACCGCAAAGCCGCGGCCGGCCTCGCCCGCGCGCGCCGCCTCGATGGTGGCATTGAGCGCCAGCAGGTTGGTCTGCGCGGCGATGGTGTTGATCAGCTCGACGACATCACCGATACGGCCCGCCGCCTTGGACAGCGCGCTGACGCGCTCGTTGGTCCGCCGGGCCTGGCCGACCGCATCGGTGGCCATCCGCGCCGATTCCTGCATCTGGCGGCTGATCTCGGTGACCGACGACGACAGCTCCTCGGTGGCCGAGGCTACCGACTGCACGTTGGTGGAGGCCTCCTCCGACGCCGCCGCCACCAGGGTGGTGAGTTCCTGCGAGCGCTCGGCGGTCTTCGTCAGCATGGTCGCCGACGTCTCGAGTTCGGTCGAAGCCGAGGATACGGTCTCGACGATCTCGCCGACCGCGCTTTCGAACCGGTCGGCCAGCTTGACCATGTCGGCGCGGCGTTGCTCGGCGGCGATCTGATCCTCTCTCGTCTTGGTTTCGGCCTCCTGGTGGGCCTTCTGCTCGGCATTCTGGCGGATCACCGTCACGGTCTTGGCGAGGTCGCCGATCTCGTCGCCGCGGCCGGCGCCGGGGATGACGACGTCGAGATTGCCGCCGGCCATTTCGCCGAGCGCGCCGTTCAGCCGCGTCATCGGACGCGCCACGCCGAAGAACGAGAACACGACCGAAGCGATCAGCGCGATCACCGTCAGGGCCCCGATCGCCAGGCTGATGCGGCTGGCGCGGGCGACGACCGCGGCCGCTTCCTCGCGCGAGGCCTTGGCGTTCTCCCGCGAAAGCTTGACCTCGGCATCCGTCAGTGCAGCGGCCTCCTCCACCAGCTTCACCGCGCGGCCCGCGATCTCGGCCTTCAGGGCTTCGGTCTTTACCGACTGGTCGGTAACCTCGAGAAAGCGCGCGACGATCTTGCCCAGTCCATCGATCAGTTCGTGAAGCTTCTTCTCGTCGCTCCTGTCCCGCGTCTGCTTGAGCAGCGTCGCAAGCTGCGTCTTGTTGTGGCCGATGGTCTGGACCAGCTTGGTCTCGCCGGTGGCGCCGAAGCGCCAGACCAGCGCCCGCAGCGCGTTGACCCTGGAGTCGGCCTGATAGAACAGGCCCTCGATTTCCAGCTGGTTGTCGATGCGCGCGAACACGGACGAGTTGAGGCTATTCTGGAACGCCCGGTACCATTCCCCGGAAATCGTGTCGCGCTGCTCGATCTCCTCGAGCGAGGTCCTTTGCGCCGTGGCGAGTTCCTCGACGCCGTCGGTGTAGGCATTCATCAGGGACTGGATCTTCTCCAGCCTGTCCCTGATGTCCCGGCTTTGTGCGCTTAGCAACGTCTCGTCGAGCACCTTCTTCTGGGCCGACTTGAAGAGCTGCATGTCGGCCAGATTCCTGTTGACCTCGTCCGACGTCTTGGCGAGGCGAATGGTGCGTTCGGAGAGCTGGATCATCCGCAAATCGAGCTCGGCGGCGGAAGCGCCGTCGATCACGCGCTGGGAGCGGGCGGTGCGCTGGTTGGCGGCCGCGATCTCGGCTTCAGAGATCATTTGATTGGCCACCAGGCCAACCGAGAGCAGCACGCCGACGGCGCCGGCAAGGCCGAGCTTGTTGCCGATGCGATTGAGCTTGATCATCTTGCGAACCCCGATCCCCAAAGCAAAAATCGGTGGTCCTGGCCTCTGCCGACGCAACCTTAGCGGTTTTGCCGGCAAGCTAGCCGACCGTTGGTTAACGGAGGGTTCCGTAGGACTACTGGGCTGGCCAGCCGTCGGCAGGCGGGCCCTGGCCCCGCCGGGGTGCCTCCAAGGTCTGCTGAGGCGTTTCGCCGAACTGGTCGCGGTAGAGCGTGCGGAACTCGCCCATGTGCCAGAAACCGTGGGCCAGCGCGACCGCCTTCAAGCTCTCGGCGGTGGCGCCCTGCACCAGCTGCTGCCGCACGCTCCAAAGCCGGCGCAGCCGCACATAGCGATGCATGCTGAGGCCGCGGATGGCGACCACCGCGTTGTTCAGCGTCCGCACCGGGACGCCGAACGTGCCGGCGAGCTCGGCGCTCTGTGGCACCTTTGCAGGGTGGTTCTCCAGCAGGTCGTCGAGCCTGCGGACCAGCGACTTATAGTTGCCGAGGTCCGGGCGCCGGATGTCTTCCGAAGCGGATGGAGTCTCCAGGACGAGATCGGCCGCCTGCAGCAGCGACTCCTCAAGATGCCCGACCACCTGCGATTGCGCAAACAGGTCGGCCGAGCCCGATGCGAGCAGCAGGATGTCCCGCGTCACCGTCCGCAGCGCCGCCACCGCGGCCGGGCGCGCCGCAATCAATTGCGCCACGCCGACCTCGCCCGGCCAGCCGCGGTGCTCGATCGCATCGAACCTGATCAGTACATTAGTGTTGGCCTGCGGCTCGACGATGTCGCAAGCCGCCTCGCCCTTGACCAGGAACACCACGGGCGGACGGATATCGGCGCCATCGATGATCACGGACATCGCATCGTCCATCCCGAAGCCGAGGATGGCGCCGGGCGACCGGTATCGCGCCCGGAGAATGCGCGGAAAACTGCGCTGCAGGAAGATCGAGCAGGACTTGAGCGTCACCGCCGCATGGCCTGCGGCGAAGTCCCGCCAGTGCAGCGGAATGCTCTTGTGCTCGCCCAAGCTCTCAATGCTCCGGAAATGATCGAAATCCGGAGAGCGGTCGATCGTCAGGACGCGCGAACTCAGTAGTTGGTCGAGCAAGGGGTGCGCCACAACAAGGTCGCCAGCCGCAACGGCCCGGCGAGATAATCGATCTTCGTGCAGCGCCTGCGGGAGCGAATCACCGCCGCAGGCTCACCCTTTGATTTAGCCCCGCGAGGGCAACCCCGGCGAGTCGGGCTTTTTACGGACAAGCAGCCGGGATCAGGCGGCCCTGACCGTGTCGAGGAACTTCGACACCTCGGTCTTGAGACGGTTGCTGTCGCCCGACAGCATCTTCGCCGCCGAAAGCACCTGAGACGACGCGGACCCCGTCTCGCTCGCACCGCGCTGCACGTCGGTGATGTTGGACGACACCTGCATGGTGCCTTGCGCGGCCTGCTGCACGTTGCGGGAGATTTCCTGGGTCGCCGCGCCCTGCTCCTCCACGGCGGCGGCAATGGTCGACGAAATCTCCGACAGCCGCTCGATGGTGCTGCTGATTTCCCTGATCGCGTCCACCGACTCGTTGGTCGCACCCTGGATGCTCGCGATCTGCTGGCTGATCTCCCCGGTGGCCTTGGCGGTCTGCTCGGCCAAGGCCTTCACTTCGGAGGCGACCACCGCAAAGCCGCGGCCGGCCTCGCCCGCGCGCGCCGCCTCGATGGTGGCGTTGAGCGCCAGCAGGTTGGTCTGGCCGGCGATGGTGTTGATCAGCTCGACGACGTCGCCGATGCGGCTCGCCGCCTTCGACAGCTCGCCGACGCGGTCGTTGGTGGTGCGGGCCTGGCCGACGGCTTCGGTGGCCATCCGCGCCGATTCCTGTACCTGACGGCTGATCTCGTTGACCGAGGACGACAGCTCTTCGGTGGCGGAGGCAACCGACTGCACGTTGGTGGAAGCTTCCTCCGAAGCCGCAGCGACCACCGTGGTCAGTTCCTGCGCCCGCTCTGCCGTGGCCGTCAGCGTGGAGGCCGATGCCTCCAGTTCGGTGGACGCCGAGGACACGGTCTCGACGATCTCGCCGACCGCACCTTCGAACTGGTCGGCCAGCTTGACCATCTCGGCCTTGCGTTGCTGCGCGGCGATCTCGTCCTGCCGGTGCTTGGCCTCGGCTTCGTCGCGCGCCTTCTGCTCGGAGACAACCTTGAACTTTTCAACCGCGCCGGCGACCTGGCCGAGTTCGTCCTTGCGGCCGAGACCGGGCAACACGACGGAGAAGTTGCCGCCGGCCAGCTCTTCCATCGCCTTGCTGAGCGAGCGCATCGGCCGGCCGATGGTGAAGAAGGAGAACGCCCAGGTTCCGACCAGAAGCAGCATGGTGCAGGCCGCCACGACCAGCGACATCCGCTCGGCCGATGCCATCTCGCGGGCGGCTTCGGCGTTGGCTTCCTCGACCCTGCGCTTGGCATAGTCGACAACCTGGTTGGCCAGCGCCTCGAGTTCGGCGGCGATCGGCAGCGTCACCTCGCGGGCGATGCGCACCGCCTCTTCGTTGAGCTTCGCGATCTTTGCCGCGGCATCCGGCCCCGATCCGGCCGCCGCGATCGCTTCGCCGCGGACGGCAGCGATCTGCTGGGCCGCCTTGGCATAGTCGGAAGCCTTCGCACTCATCTTTTCGATGCGCGCGCGGTTTTCCGCGGAACGCGACAGTTTCAGCATCTCGTCGACGAACCGCTGCACCGATTTCAGGCGCGTCGCCAGATAATCGTTGGCCCGCTGCATGTCGGCCGGCGCATTCGCCAGGCGAATGTCGCGCACGCCCATCTGCATACCGCGGATCGACGCCTTGGCGTCGATGGCGTCCCGTGTGATCGTCTGTTGATCGGTTTTCTGAATGTCGAGATTGCGAGCCGTCGAATTGCCATGGAGCTGGCTCCACACCATTGCCGACACCAGTGCGACGGCAAGGGCCGAAGTGATGCCGAGTTTCACACCAATGGAGAGATTGAGCACAACGGCGAAAATGCGCGACATGGGAAAACGTCCTCGAAACCGGTCTGAAAGAAGATGAAAGGCGCTACGATCCGAGCGATCCCGCACCGTTGCGGGCTGGCGCTGCTGGTGTAGTGCCGGGCCAGGATCTGGACGAGCCGGTTCGCTGCAAACGAACGGCACCTGCGGCACGAGCCACAGAGCGGCGCTAACGATTCGCAGGGTTCCACGTGAGAGTTAATTTGGAACTAACCGGCAGGCAGTCCGAATTCGCAGCCTACTCCCGCTGAAATTTCTGCGATAGCCGCCGTCTACTTCAGATCGTCATCGACGCCGGCTGCGCGCGTCCGCGAGCGTTTGCTGCGGCGTTTCGCCGAACGTGTTGCGATAGAGCGAGCCGAACTCGCCCATGTGCCAGAAGCCGTTGGCGAGTGCGACGGCCTTGATCACCGCGGTCGACGATCCCAGCGCGAGTTGCTGGCGCACGCTCCACAGCCGCTTCAGCCGCATGTAGCGATGCAGACTCATGCCGCGTATCGCCACGACGGCGTTGTGCAGCGTGCGCACGGAAGCGCCGAGTTGCCTGGCGACATCGGCGCTGTAGAGCGTGCGGCTCGCGCTGAACGACAGCAGTTCGTCGAGCTTGCGCACCAGCGCGAGGTAATGCGCGAGATTGGCGCGTTTGGGCTCGAACGGGGGAGCCGCTTGCACGGCACGGTCGATTGCCTGCAACAACGATTCCTCGAGGTTCTCGATCATGTGCGGCAACGCCATGACTTCGGGCGAGTGCGAGGCCAGCATCAGCATCTCTCGCATCAGACCCTGCAACGCGGCATACGCTTCCGGGCGGGTCGCAATCAGCCGCAGCCGGTCGGCCTCGCCGTGCCAGTCGCGAGCATCGACGGCATCGAACGCAATGAAGGCAGCCAGGTTGGCGTGCGGCTCGACAATTTCGACGGGCACCCTGCCCCTGGCGAACAGCAGCGTCGGAGACCGCATCGTCACACCGTCGATCACAGCGGAGATCGTATCGTCCATCCCGAAGGCGACGATCGCGCCTTGCGTAGAGTAGGTCTGTTGCAGGATGCGCGGGAACGTCTGCTGCAGGAATATCGAACAGGACTTCAGCTTCAGGGCAGCGAACGAGGACGCAAAGCTGCGCAAGTCGAGCGGAATGCTGCGGGCATCGCCGAGCTGCCCAATGGCGCTGAAATGGTCGAAATCTGGAAATCGGCTGACCCTCAAGGCGGAGGAGTCGGCAAGTTGGTCGAGCAGTGACACGCTTCTGTTCCGGAGAAAGGCGCAAATTGTTATTGGCACCCTGATAGAACGATTCCCGCATTGATGTGGATCAACAAAGCGCCTGAGTTCGCTCTATCGCCGCGGGGAACTTGAACAAACAGCGGAACAGCAGCGAATTCTTCCATTTCGGCGAGACATGATCGGCGCAATGCATCCCGCACGCGAAACCCTGCCGCGCGGTCCGGCGTCGGTGCTTTTCGCCGTCCAAACAGGGGGCCGCCGAGTCAGCGCATCAGGGCCAGCGCGTCGGAAAAGAACTGCGGTCCGCCGAAATTGCCCGACTTGAGCGCCAGCAGCATGTCGCCGGATGCGTTACCGACCGCGCGCAGCACCGGAACGCCGGCGGCGATCTCCTCGCCGACCAGGAAGCCGGGAATCCGCAGCCGATCGACCACCGCGCCCGAGGTTTCGCCGCCGGCAACCACGAGGCGGCGGACGCCGGATTGCACCAGTCCTTCGGCGATGTCGGCCATCGCCTGCTCGATGGCGTGGCCCGCCGCCTGACGGCCATGGCGCGATTGCAGCGCTGCGACCTCCTCGGGCGTCGCGCTGCTGGCCACCAGAACCGGGCCCGCGCCGACGCGCTCGGCGGCCCAGGCCACCGCACGCCGGGCTTCCTCGCGGCCGGCAACGACGCGCTCGGGATCGAGATGCAGCACCGGCATGATCGTCTCCGCACTGGCAATCTGCTGCAGCGTCGCCTGCGAGCAACTGCCGGCAAGGCACGCCGCGGGACCGCCGACCGCCGCACCTGAGGCAGCCTTCGATGCCGCCCTGACCCTGCCCGACTTGACCAGCGCGCGCGCCAACCCAAGCCCGATGCCGGAGGCGCCGACCGACAAGCGCTGGCCTACGGCTACCGCGCCGATGGTCTCGAGGTCGTGGTCGAACACGGCATCGACGACGGCGGCACCGACACCCTGGCCCGCCAGTTCCGCAAGCCGCGCCCGAACCGCATCCGGACCGCGTGTCAGCGTTGCGAGGTTGACAAGCCCGACCGTGGTCTTGCTCTGCCGCGCCAGCACCCGCACCAGATTGGAATCGTGCATCGGATTGAGCGGATGATCCTTCAGCGGGCTTTCGTTCAGCGGCACGAGGCCAACGAACAGATTGCCCTGGTAGACGGTGCGCCCGGTCTCCGGAAAGGCTGGCGTGACCAGCACGATCTTCTCGCCGCAATCAGCGCGCAGCGCATCCATTACCGGGCCGATGTTGCCAGCGTCAGTGGAATCGAAAGTCGAGCAGATCTTGAACAGCACATGCCCGGCGCCGCGGCTGCGCAGCCATTTCTCCGCCTCGCGCGAGCGCGCCACCGCCTCGCCTGCCTCGATGGAGCGGCTCTTCAGCGAGACCACGACAGCATCGACCTCGGGCATTTTAAGGTCGTCGGAGGGAACGCCGATGGTCTGCACCGTGCGCAGGCCCTGCCGCGTCAGCGTGTTGGCGAGGTCGGAGGCGCCGGTGTAGTCGTCGGCGATGCAGCCGAGCGCCAGCGTCACGGCCTTTCTCCCGCGTAAGCCTTGAACCAGCCGAGACCGTCGACGGTCTTGCCGCGCGGGTTGTATTCGCAACCGACAAAGCCGCCATAGCCAAGCCGGTCGAGCTCGGCGAACAGGAACGGATAGTTCAGCTCCTCGCCATCGGGCTCATTGCGCGAGGGAATGCTGGCGATCTGGATATGGCCTATGACAGGCATCATCTGCCGCAGCCGCATGGTGACGTCGCCATGGATGATCTGGCAGTGATAGATGTCGAACTGCAGTTTCAGGTTGGCGATCTTGAGCTCGTTGATGAGATCGTAGGCGAAGGTGAAGTCGTTGAGGAAATAGCCGGGCACGTTGCGCGCATTGATCGGCTCGATCACGACGTCGAGCCCGTGCGGCTCGAAGAACTCCGCGGCGGTTGCTACCGATTTGTAAAAGGCCTCGACCGCCTTGTTGTCGGATCGATCGGCGATCCCTGCCATCAGATGCACGCGCTTCACGCCGGTCGCCTGCGCATAGGGCAGCGCCGTGTGCAGGCTCTTCTTGAGATCATCGAAGCGCTCGGGCAGCGCGGCAAATCCCTTTTCGCCGGCGTCCCAGTTGCCCGGCGGCAGGTTGAACAGCGCCTGGGTCAGGCCGTTCGTCTTCAGCCGCTTGCCGACTTCCTCCGCGGGATGGTCGTAGGGAAACAGGAACTCGACCGCGCTGAAGCCGGCCTTGGCGGCCGCCTCGAAACGATCGAGGAACGGCACGTCTGAAAACATCATGGAGAGATTGGCGGCGAAACGGGGCATCGGCTGACCTCTTGTTACTTCTCGCCCGGCAGCTTGGTGCCGGTAACCCTTGCATACATCCTTGCCACCGACGCATCGTCGTCGCGGCCCATGCCGGCGGCTGATGTCATCAGGAACATCTGCAACGCTGCGGCCGAGACCGGCACCGGGAAGCGCGCGTTGCGCGCCATGTCCTGGATGATGCCGAGGTCCTTCACGAAGATCTCCACGGCGCTGCGCGGGGTGTAGTCACCGTCGAGCACATGCAGCATGCGGTTCTCGAACATCCAGGAATTGCCGGCGGAGGCCGTGATCACCTCATACACCTTGCGGATATCGAGGCCCTGCTTCGCGGCAAAGGCGATCGCCTCGGAGGCGGCGGCGATATGCACGCCGGCGAGCAACTGGTTGATCATCTTGAACGCCGCGCCCTGCCCGGCGGCATCGCCGAGCTCGTAGAGCTTGGCCGCCATGGCATCGAGCGCCGGCCGCGCTTTGGCAAACGCAGCGGGACTTCCGGAAGCAAGGATGGTGAGTTCGCCCTGCGCGGCGCGCTGTGCGCCGCCCGAGATCGGCGCATCCAGATAGTGCCGGCCGGTCGCTTCCAGCTGTTTTGCCAGCCGCCGCGCCACGTCGGGGTCCATGGTGGCCGAGGAGATGAACACACCCCCCTTGGCCAGTGTTTCGGCGACGCCGCCGGCGCCAAACAGGATCGCTTCGGTCTGCGCGGCATTGACGACCACACTGGCGACGATGTCGGCGTCCTTGGCCGCTTCCGCCGGCCCCTTCGCACCCTTGCCGCCGTCGGCGACGAAGCGCGCCACGCTGTCGGCCGAGACATCGCAGCCCGTCACTTCGAAGCCGGCGCGCCGCAACGAGGTCGCCATGCCAAACCCCATCGAGCCGAGCCCGATCACGGCCATGCGGGGTTTTGCCGATTCTGACATGCTGCGTTTCCTCACCTGCCGCATCCGTCGGCGGCTTGGCCCTGCCTAACACGGCTTGGCCGCGCTGCCAAAGCGTGAGACAAGGCGAATTGATTGAGAAGGCAGCATGATCGAAACCAAAATCCGCGAGGACATCTGCCGGTTCGGCCGCTCGCTGTTCGAGCGCGGGCTGACACCCGGCTCTTCCGGCAATATCAGCGTGAAGCTCGACGACGGCGGCTGGCTGGTGACCCCGACCAATGCCTCGCTCGGCTTTCTCGACCCGGCTCGGCTGTCGCGGCTCGGAGCCGACGGGCGGCTGGTCTCGGGCGATGCCCCGACCAAGGAAGTGCCGCTGCACACCGCGCTGTACCGGACGCGCGGGTCAGCCGGCGCCATCGTGCATCTGCACTCCACCCATTCGGTGGCGCTGTCGATGCTGCCCGAAATCGACCCGCGCGCCGCGCTGCCGCCAATGACGCCTTATTACCTGATGAAGTGCGGCCAGACCGCGCTGTTGCCCTATTACCGGCCGGGCGACCCCGCGGTGGCCGACGCCATCAAGGGGCTGGCCGGGAAATATTCGTCGGTACTGCTCGCCAATCACGGTCCGGTCGTCGCGGGCGACACGCTGGAGGCCGCGGTGTTCGCGACGGAGGAGCTGGAGGAGACGGCGAAGCTGTATCTGCTGCTGCGCGGGTTGAACCCGCGCTATCTGTCGCCGGAACAGGTGAAGGATTTGACCAAGGTGTTCGGGCTCACGCTGCCGGTTGAGGACAAGCACTGAGGGCTCGTGCCCCGGATGCTGCGCAGCGCGCCGCGCTTGTGGCGTGATGCGCTGCTGATCCGGGGCCCATTGCGCTGTGGGTCCCGGCTCTGCGGCGCAGCGTTACACGCTGCACCGCGTCCGGGACGCGATAGCATTACAATCCCAGATACGCCTTGCGCACGTCGGGATTGCCGCTGATCTCGGCGGCCGGGCCCTGCATCAGCACGCGGCCGGTCTGCAGGATGTAGGCGCGGTCGGCGATCTCCAGGCATTCGGCCATGCGCTGCTCGACGATCAGCACGGTGAGCCCGGTGTCGCGGATGCGCCTCACGGCCTGGAAGATCTCGTCCACCAGCTTTGGCATGATGCCCTGCGACGGTTCGTCCAGCATCAAGAGCCGCGGCCGGGTCATCAGGGCGCGGCCGATGGCGAGCATCTGCTGCTCGCCGCCGGACAGCGTCTCGGCGCGCTGGTCGAGCCGCTCGGATAGCCGCGGGAACAGGTTGAAGACGAGATCGAGCGGTCCCTCGCGGTCGGCCTTGCCGCGGTAGAGGTAGCTGCCGAGGCGCAGGTTGTCGTGCACCGAGAGACGCGGAAACAGCCGGCGGTTCTCCGGCACGTAGGCAATGCCGTGCGAGGTGATGATGTGCTGCGCCATGCCGTCGATGCGCGCACCATCAAACGTGACGCTGCCGGAGCGCGGCCGTTCGGCGCCGGCGATGGATTTCAGCAGCGTCGACTTGCCCGCGCCGTTGGCGCCGGCGACGCAAACGATCTCGCCCTTGGCGACCTCGATCGAGACCGCCGAGATCGCCACCAGCCCCTGATAGGCGGTCGTGACTTCATGCACCCTGAGCATGACGATCTCCAAGATAGGCCGTGATCACCTTCGGATCGCGCACGACCTCGTTCGGCTTGCCCTCGACCAGGACCTTGCCGAGGTCGAGCACGATGGCACGGTCGACCAGCGGCATCACGATTTCCATGACATGCTCGACCATCAGCACGGTGACGCCTGACGCGCGCACCTTGCGCACCAGTTCGACGCCGGTCTGCGCCTCGATCGGCGTGAGGCCCGTGAGCACCTCGTCGAGCAGCAGCAGCTTCGGCTCGGTCGCGAGCGCGCGCGCGACTTCGAGGCGGCGCTTCTCCGAGGGGATCAGGTCGCTCGCCAGCACGTCGGCGCGCGCGGCGAGGCCGCAGAATTCCAGTACCTGATGCGCCTTGTAGCGGGCATCGCGCATCACGGTGGTGCGGGCGAGCGCGCCGACGATGACATTATCGATGACGCTCATGGTCTCGAAGCTCTTGACGACCTGGAAGGTGCGGCCAATGCCGCGCTGGCAGCGCTCGGCCGCCGGCATGGCCGTGACGTCCTCGCCGTCGAAGATGATGGAGCCCTGCGACGGCGGCCGCACGCCCGCGATCAGGTTGAACAGCGTGGACTTGCCGGCGCCGTTGGGACCGATCAGGCCGACGATCTCGCCGCGCCCAACCGAGATCGAGACGTCGCTGTTGGCGACGAGGCCGCCGAAGCGCTGCCAGACGCCGCGGGTTTCCAGAAGTGGCATCGTCACGGCGTCGCCTCCTTGCGCTCGAGCGAGGGCGATCGGGAAAGGCTCTTGAAGGAGAACAGGCCGATCAACCCCTGCGGCCGCGCCAGCGAGATCGCGATGATCAGGCCGCCATAGACGATCAGGTCGACACCGCGGCCGGAGCCGCCGACATAGGACCGCGTCAATTCCGTGAGCGGGATCAGGATCACCGCTCCGAGCATCGGCCCCCACAGCGTGCCGATGCCGCCGAGCACCGCGGGTAGCGCCATCAGCAGCGAGAACTGGAAGCCCATCACGCTTTCTGGATCGATATAGGAGACGAACTGGGCGTAGAAGCTGCCGCCGACGGCGACGAGGAACGCCGACACCGCCGCCGCGCCCATCTTGGAATTGAACACGACCACGCCGAGGCTTTCAGCCGCCTCCGGATTGTCCTTCACCGCACGCCACCAGAATCCCCATTTGGAATCCTCCAGCCACCAGGTGACGAACCAGGCGACGCAGGCCAGCGCCAGCGCGAAGTAGAAGTACGGCAGCTTGCTGCGCGGGAACTGGAATTTCAGCCAGCTGTCGCCGCGCACGGGAACCTCGATTCCCATGGCCGCACCGGCCCAGTCCCAGTTGTGGAACAGCAGCAGGCCGATTTCCGCAATGACGATGGTGGCGATGACGAAGTAATGGCCGCGCAGCCGGAAACAGGGATAGCCCAGCCCCATCGCGATCAGGGCAGAAATCACGCCGCCGCCGAGCATGCCGAACCACGGCAGCACGCCGAACTTGGTGAACAGCAGCACGGTGGTATAGGCGCCGATGCCGAAGTAGAGGGCGTGGCCGAGCGATATCTGCCCGCAATAGCCGGACAGGATATTCCAGCTCTGCGACAGCGCGCCCCACATCAAGGTCAGAACCATGACGTTCTGGACGTAGACGTTCTTGACGAACAGCGGAACCACGGCGGCGATCGCGGCAAGACAGATTGCCAGGATGAGCTCGCGGCGGCGGCGGCTTTCGAAAGCGGTATCCATCACATCGATCCGAACAGGCCGCGCGGCCGGACAAAGACGACCAGAAGATAGACGGCATAGATGCCGACCGATTTCAGCGCGGGCGGCATGATCAGCGCGGTGACGGCCTCGACGAGGCCGACGATCACGCCTCCGGCAAAGGCGCCGAACACGCTGCCGAAGCCGCCGAGCGCCACGGTGACGTAGGCGATCAGCGCAAAGGACGCGCCGACATCGGGATAGATGTAGAAGAAGATCGCCATGATCGCGCCGGAGAGGCCGATCAGCGCGGCCCCGAGACCCCAGCCGAGGGCAAAGACCCTGTTCTTGTCGATCCCGACCAGCGCCACCGCGCCGGCATCCTCGCGCGTCGCTTCCAGCGCGCGGCCGAGATCGGTGCGGTTGATGAACAAATAGAGCCCGCCGAATGCCGCGATGGCCACCAGCGCGCCGACGAGTTGCGGGACCGGCAGAAAGATGCCGGCGACCGAGACGGTCTTGCCGCCGAGCCAGGAGTTGGTGACGCTGCGGTAGTCGGGCGTGAAGAAATACTGCGCCAGCCCCCGCATGACGATGGCAAGGCCGAAGGTGGAGAAGATCTGCACCATTCCGGCATTGGCCTTGGCGCGCACGGCAAAGCGCACGATCAACAGATAGACCGCTGCGCCGAACACGAACAGCGCCGCCGCAACCAGCGGCGCCGACAGCAGGGGATCGATGGCGAAGAACACGAACAGGAAGAACGTCGCGTACATCGCCACCATCAGGAATTCGCCATGGGCGAAGTTGACGACGTCCATCAGGCCGAAGATCAGTGCGAGCCCCACGGCGATCAGGCCGTAGAGCAGCCCCATCAAGAGGCCGCTCGCCAGGCTCTGGATGATGGCTTCCGCTGTCATGGATGTCGCCCACGGAAAACGGCCTCATCCTGAGGAGCTTGCGAAGCAAGCGTCTCGAAGGATGACGCCAGGTTGGGACTCGCGGCCATCCTTCGAGACGCGCGCAAGAGCGCGCTCCTCAGGATGAGGACCGGTGCTGCGGGATACAGCATTCTACTTCATCGGCCAGACCGCTTCGGCGATCGCGGCCTGCGGCGGGAAGACGGTGACGAACTTGCCGCCGATATATTGCAGCAGCACCGGGTCGGCGTCGTTGTTCTGGCCCGACTCGTCGAACTTGACGCGCTTCCAGGGCATGATGGTCTGCTCGCCGGGAATGTCGGTCGCCACCAGCGCCGCGCGGATCTTCTCGCCGTCGGTCGATTTGGCGCGGTTGATGGCTTCCGCCATCACCAGCAGGCCCATGAACTGCCGCGAGGTGAGGTCGTTGAAGTCCTTGCCCGACTTCTCCTTGAACATGGCGTTGACCTCGCCAACCATCGGCCGCTTGGCGGCGAGATCGAGCGAGAAGCTGCCGCGCGAGATGACGCCTTCGAGCTTGTCGCCGACCGCGTCGTACAGCGCCTTCTCGGAGAAGCCGGCGTTCTGCGCCACGATCGCCTTCGGCTTGTAGCCGAGCTCGGCCATGGTCTTGACCAGCAGGATGCCGTCGGTGGTGTAGCTCGAGGGCATCAACACGTCGGCGTTGGCCGTCTTGAGCTGCTGCACCTCGGCGGACAATGACGGCGAGTTGGAGCGGTACTTGATGTCGGTGGCGATCTTGTAGCCGCGCTCGGACGCCAGCTTGAGCTGGGTATTCGCCGAGTCGGTGCCGAAGATGGTGTCCTCGTGGAACAGCGACAGCGTCTCGATCTTGCTGCCCTTCTTCTTCATCGCATCGAAGAAGTTGAACATCGCGGCCGAGAACATCTCGTCATGGGGCGCGGCGCGGAAATAGAACTTGAGGCCGCGGCGATGCAGGCTCGGCGAGGAATTGTCCGCCGAGATGAACGGGACCTGGTAGCGCTCGCAGATCTGGCTGACGGTGACGGCGACCGCGCTCTGATAGGTGCCGACGACGGCGCAGACCTTCTCCTGGGTGATCAGGCGCTCGGTCTCGGCGCGTCCCTTCTGCGGATCGGCCTGGTGATCGGCGAACACGAGGCGCACTTTGGCGCCGCCGAGGCCGGGCAGGCCCTCGCCTTTGGCCAGCGGCAGGTCGAAATCGTGGTTCCTGTTGATGATGTCGAGCGCGGTCTCGAACGACTTCTGCGCGTCGACGCCCATCTGGGCGCTGGCGCCCGAGAACGGATAGATCACGCCGATCACCACTTCCGGCGTTTGCGCCCGCACCGGAAGCGGCGCAAGCGCGGCCGTAGCGGTGGCACCGATCAGCACGTCACGACGAGTCATCTTCATGTCAATTCCCCCTGTTGATCGAACGCTTCGATGAAACGATTGGTGGACGCGGCGATTGCCCGTCAAATCACCGCGAACTCCTTGTTCCGGAGATCCGTGACGAGCATCAGCCCGGGCGAGTGCGTGATCGCGAACGGCACTCTTGCGCTCGCGATCACCGCCTGCGGGGTGACGCCGCAGCCCCAGAACACCGGGAGTTCGTCCGGCTTGACCGGCACGGGATCGCCGTAGTCGGGCTTGTCGAGATCCGCGATGCCGATCGATTGCGGGTGGCCGAGATGGACCGGCGCACCGTGCACGGCGGGATAGCGCGAGGTGATCTGCACTGCGCGGATCGCATCCGCCGGCTTGAACGGGCGCATCGACACCACCATCGGGCCCTGGAACGGGCCGGACGGGCTGCAGGCGATGTTGGTGCGGTACATCGGCACGCGCACCTTGTGCTCGATGTGGCGCAGCGACAGTCCCTCCTCCATCAGCGCCTCCTCGAACGAGAAGGAGCAGCCGATCACGAAGGCGACCAGATCGTCGCGCCAGTGCGCCATGATGTCGGTCGGCTCCTCGACGATCTCGCCGTCGCGCCAGACCCGGTAGCGCGGCAGGTCGCTGCGGATGTCGAGGTCGAGACCGAGCGCGGGGATTCGGGGATTGCCGACGTCGGACATGCCGATGATCGGGCACGGCTTGGGATTGAGCTGGCAGAAACGGTGAAAGGCGCCGGCGAGCTTTTCCGGCAGGATGGCGAGATTGCCCTGAACGAATCCGTTGGCGATGTTCGAGGTGGTGACCGATTTCCCGGCGCGGAAATCCCGCCTCGCTTGTTCGCTCGGAAGCATCGCCCTCTCCCCGTCGCCTTGCTGCAGTGCCGCGAAAACAGTCACGCGATCGACTTGCCTAAAGTTGTCCCACTCAACTCTGGCTCTGCTATAATGTCTAATCTTCATTTTTGATCGGAATCGATAAATTGGATTTATCGATAAGCGAGGGGCGTCCAAATGCTGGATTTCAAATCAATCGAGACGTTCCTCTGGGTGGTGAAGCTCGGCAGCTTTCGAAGCGCGGCGCAGCGCATGAACACCACGCAGCCGGCGATCTCGCAGCGGATCGCGCAACTCGAGCGCGAGATGGGCGTGAGGCTTCTCAACCGCGATCACCGCGTCGCCTCGCCGACGCCGAGCGGCCGGCAGATGCTGGTCTATGCCGAGAAGCTGATCGGCCTGCGCGCGGAGATGATGACGGAGATCTGCGAGAGTTCGGCGGTACGCGGCGTGCTGCGGCTCGGAGTAGCCGAGACCATCGTGCACACCTGGTTCCCGCAGCTGGTGAAGAGCGTGAACGAGCTCTACCCGAACCTGTCGCTGGAGATCGAGGTCGATATCACGACGAACCTGAGCGCGCGGCTGCTGGCGCAGGAGATCGAGCTTGGTCTCGTGGTCGGGCCATTGTCGTCAGCGGGCGTGCAGAGTCTCGTGCTGCGCGACTACGACATCGGTTTCCTCGCCAGCCCCACGCTCGGCCTCGGCAAGGCGGCGCTGACGCGGCGCGATCTCGCGCGCTATCCGATGATCACCTTCCCGCGCAAGACGCGGCCCTATGAGGCGGTGCGCGGCGTATTCGACCGGCCGGACCTGCCGCCGATCCGACTGCATGCCAGCGCGTCGCTGGCGACCGTGATCCATATGGCGGTCGAGGGTCTCGGCATCGCCGTCATTCCCGCCGCGATCGTGGCGGACGAACTGGCGGACGGCCGGCTGCAGCTGCTCGACACCGACGTCAAGCTGCCGCCGCTCACCTTCTCCGCAAGCTGGCTTTCCTCCCCCGACACCGTCGCCATCGAGCGCGTCGCCCAGCTGGCGCGGCAGATCGCGCAATCGAGCGTGGCGGTTGACGCGGCCGCAACGGCGCGCCATTGAACGGGGGAGAAAAGAAGCCGGAACGCATCGCATGAGCCGAGCCGCCTCCAACCTGCAGATCGATTCCGCCCGCCTCTGGGGCGCCATCCACGAAACCGCAAAGTTCGGAGCCACCCCCAAGGGGGGCGTGCGGCGGCTGACGCTCAGCGAGGAAGACAGGCAGGTCCGCGACTGGTTCCGCAAGGCGTGCGAGGAAGCGGGCCTGGAAGTGCATGTCGATGCGCTCGGGTCGATGTTCGGCCTGCGCCGCGGCCGCGACATGTCGAAGCTGCCGATCGGGCTCGGCTCGCATCTCGACACCCAGCCGACCGGCGGCAAATATGACGGCGTGCTCGGCACGCTGGCGGCGCTGGAGGTGGTGCGCACGCTCAACGACGCCGGGATCGAGACCGACGCGCCGATCTGCATCTGCAACTGGACCAACGAGGAAGGCTCGCGATTTGCGCCGGCGATGATGGCGTCGGCCGCCTATGTCGGCGACTTCACCACCGACGATATCCTGTCGCGCAAGGACGCCGAAGGCGTGACCGTGGCGCAAGCGCTCGACTCCATTGGCTATCGCGGCGCGACGCCGGTCGGCACGCAGAAGTTCTCCGGCTTCGTCGAGCTGCACATCGAGCAGGGACCGATCCTGGAGGCCGAGGGCAAGACGATCGGCGTCGTCGATTCCGGCCAGGGCGTGCTTTGGTACGACGGCAAGATCACGGGTTTCGAGAGTCATGCCGGCTCGACGCCGATGCCGCTGCGCCGCGACGCGCTGGCGACGCTGTCGGAGATCGTGCTGGCGATGGAGCGCATCGCCAGGCAGCACGGGCCGAAGGCGGTAGGGACGATCGGCGAAGCGGTGATCGCAGCACCTTCACGCAACGTCATTCCCGGCGAGATCGCCTTCACGGTCGATTGCCGCAGCGCTGATGCGGCCATCATGGACGCCCTGGACCGGGACTTGCGCGCCGCCGTCGCTGACATTGCCGCGCGACGCAGGGTCGACGTGCAGCTCGATCTCGTCTGGCGCAAGCCGCCGACGCATTTCAATCCGAAATTCGTCGACGCGGTCGAGACCGCCGCAGTGCAGCTCGGCTATTCGCACCGCCGCATCACCTCCGGCGCGGGCCACGATGCCTGCAACCTCAACACGGTGATGCCGGCAGCCATGGTGTTCGTGCCCTGCAAGGACGGCATCAGCCACAATGAACTCGAGGACGCCACGCAAGCCGATTGCGCGGCCGGCGCCAATGTGCTGATGCACACGGTGCTGGCGCTCGCCGGCGTCGCGTCCTGATCTTCGATCGAAACCGGGAGGGTTGCCGTGCGCGGTGTTTTTGTCGATGCCAATGAATCGCTGGCCGTGATCTTCGAGCGCTTGCGCAAGTCCGACGATCCCGACATGCGCGTGCATCTCGATCCCGACATCACCCCGGAACAGTATCCGGCCATCCTCGACGGTGCCGAGATCGCGGTGGTCGACCATACCGCGCTGCCGACCGAGATCGCCAGGCAGTGCAAGGGGCTCACCGACGTCGTCTTCCTCGGCACCGGCGCCCGCAGCTACATGAATCCGGAGGAACTCGCCGAGCTCGGCATCTCCGTGCACCTGATCAAGGGCTATGGCGACACGGCGGTCGCCGAATCCGCGATCGCGCTGATGTGGGCCTCGGCGCGGGTGATCGCGATGATGGACCGCGAGATGCGGGCCGGCAACTGGCTGCGCGAGGACGGCATGCAGCTGACCGGCAAGACGCTCGGCCTGATCGGATTCGGCGGCATTGCCGCGGAGGTGGCGCGCATCGCGCTCGGCAGCGGCATGCGTGTCATCGCCTGGAACCGAACGCCGAAGAAGCATCACGACGTCGAGTTCGTCGAGTTCGACGAGCTGATGGACGAGAGCGACGTGATTTCGATCCATCTGCTGCTCAACGACGAGACCCGCGGCATGGTCTCGCGCGCCTGCATCGAGGGCATGAAGCCCGGCGTGATCCTGATCAACACCGCCCGCGCCGCCATCGTCGACGAAGACGCCATGATCGACGCGTTGAAGTCCGGCCAGATCCGCCATGCCGGGCTCGACGTCTTCAACACCGAGCCGCTGCCGAAGGATCACCCGCTGACGAAATTGCCGAACGTCACGCTGTCGGCGCATTCCGCCTTCCGCACGCCGGAAGCGAGCGAGAATTTGATCAGCGCGGCGTGGGAGCACTGCCGAAGGATAGCGGGAGGATAACCGCGGAAGAAATAGCCGCCGTCGTCCCGGCGAACGCCGGGACCCATAACCACCAATGACAATTGTGGGGGCGCGCTGTAGCTCCAGCTTCACATTCGTGGTTATGGGCCCCGGCGTTCGCCGGGGCGACAAGATCAATCCACCATTTCCGCGACCGCCTTGCCGCACGCCGTGGTGTCGGCATTGCCGCCGAGATCGCGCGTGCGCAGGGTGCGTTCGCCGAGCGTGCGCTCGATGGCGCCGACGATTGCCGCGGCCGCCTGCTTCTCGCCGAGATGCTCCAGCATCATCGCGCCCGACCAGATCATGCCGATGGGGTTGGCGATGCCCTGTCCCGCGATGTCGGGCGCCGAGCCGTGCACCGGCTCGAACACGCTCGGGAAATCGCCTTCCGGATTGATGTTGCCCGACGGCGCGATGCCGATGGTGCCGGTGCAGGCCGGACCGAGATCGGAGAGAATGTCTCCGAACAGATTGGAGCCGACCACGACGTCGAACCAGTCGGGATGCAGCACGAAGTTCGCGGTGAGGATATCGATGTGGTACTTGTCCCACTTCACCTTCGGATAGTTCTTCGCCATCGCCTCCACGCGCTCGTCCCAATAGGGCATCGTGATCGAGATGCCGTTGGACTTGGTCGCCGACGTCAGGTGCTTCTTCGGCCGCGACTGCGCGAGATCGAAGGCGAACTTCAGGATGCGGTCGACGCCGACGCGCGTCATCACCGTCTGCTGCGTGACGAACTCGCGGTCGGTGTCGGGAAACATGCGGCCGCCGACGGAGGAATACTCGCCTTCCGTGTTCTCGCGCACCACCCAGAAATCGATGTCGCCGGGCTTGCGGCCTGCGAGCGGCGACGGCACACCGGGCATCAGCCGCACCGGCCGCAGATTGACGTACTGGTCGAACTCCCTGCGGAACTTGATCAGCGAGCCCCATAGCGAGATGTGGTCCGGGATTTTTGCTGGCCAGCCGACCGCGCCGAAATAGATCGCATCGTGCTTGCCGATCTTGTCCTTCCAGTCCGCCGGCATCATCTCGCCGTGCTTCTCGTAATAGTCGTACGAGGCAAAATCGAAATGGTCGAACGTGACGGAAACGCCGTGCTTCTTCGCCGCGGCCTCGATGACGCGCAGTCCCTCGGGCATCACTTCCTTGCCGATGCCGTCGCCGGGAATGACCGCGATGCGATACTGTTTCTTGCTCATCGAGAACTTCCTTGTGACTTGCCGGGCCGCCCGCGCCGCCTATTCTGGATGCTCCTTGCAATGAACCAATCTCCGCCGCGGTGCAACGCTGCAGTGCAATGTTGACCGCGGCCGCATTCCTCCTATCCATTTCCGCCGTCCCTCCTTCGAAATCCCGTCCAGCAAGAGAGAAAATCCATGGATCTGCACCTGCGCGGCAAGCGCGTCCTGATTACCGGCGCCTCCAAGGGCATTGGCGCCGCCGCCGCCGAGGCCTTCGCCGAGGAAGGCTGTCATCTGCGGCTCGCCGCCCGCAGCGGCGAGGCGCTGAAAGCGCTGGCCGACCGGCTGCGCTCGCAGCACCAGATCGACGCCGCCACCCATGTCACCGATCTTCGCAAACCCGAGGACATCGTGCGCCTGGTCAAGGACGCGTCCGATATCGACATCCTCGTCAACAACGCCGGCGACATTCCGGGCGGCTCGATCGACAAGATCGACGAGGCGACCTGGCGACACGCCTGGGAGCTGAAGGTGTTCGGCTACATCAATCTCACCCGGGCCATCTATGCGCAGATGAAAGCGCGCGGCGGCGGCGTGATCGTCAACGACATCGGCGCTGCCGGCGAGAAGTTCGATGCCAACTACATCTGCGGCAGCGCCGGCAATGCCGCGCTGATGGCGTTTACCCGCGCGCTCGGGGGAAAGAGCATGGCCGACAACATCCGCGTGGTCGGCATCAATCCGGGTCCGGTCGGCACCGACCGCCACGTCACGCTGCTCAAGACCCGGGCCAAGAACCAGTTCGGTGACGAGAATCGCTACAAGGAATTCCAGAAAGGCATGCCGCTCGGCCGGCCCGCGCATGCGCGCGAGATCGGCGACCTCATGGCGTTCCTGGCGTCTGATCGCTCGGGCTATACGTCGGGCGTGATCTTCACCGTGGATGGCGGGTACACGTCAGGCTGGGGCTAGGCCGTGCGCTCGATCGCCTGCCGGATCAGCGTGGTGATCCGCCCTTCTGGCCCGATCATTTCGTTCATGATCGTGAAGTGATCGGCGCCGGGAATCTCCTCGTAGGTCACCGGCAGACCGTACCTTGCACGATGGCCGGCAAGATCCGACGTCTGCTTGCGCAACAGCGACAGTTCGGCGCTGCCGACCACGAGCGACAACGGCTTTGCCGGCCCGCCCGGTCGCATCACCGGTGAATTGCGGCGCGACATCGCTTCATCCAGGCGCAGCTTTTCGTTGAGGTAGGAGTGGCGGATCGGCTCGAGATCGTAGATGCCGCTGATCGCCACGCCCGCCCGCACATGCTTGTTCGACAACGCCATCGACGTGAGATGCCCGCCCGCGGACCAACCGCACACCACGATGCCGCCGGACGCTGCGCCGAGCGCCGGCATCTGACCGGCGAGGAGATCGATGCCGGCGTGGATTTCAGCGACGATTTCGTCCAGCGTCGCATCCGGCGCCAGGGTGTAGCCGATCAGCGCGACATTGATGCCGTGCGCCATCGGCCCTTCGGCGACCACGGCGAATAACTCCTTGGCGCGGTGCTGCCAGTAGCCGCCGTGGATGAACAGCAGCGTCGGCGCGATGTCGCGTGCCTCGAGGAAATCGATACGGTTGCGCTCGCGCGGACCATAGCGGAGATCGAGATGCTGCGGATGCTTCTGCCGCAGCGCCGCCGAACGCTTTTCCCAGCCGGCGATGATATCGGCGCTGCCGGCAACCGCCGCGCCGTTGTTGAGGCCACGATCGACTTCCTCGCGGCTCATCGTGCGCCAGTCCAGCGCCGAGAAATCCATCGTCATGCAAAATCTCCGGTCCGCCCGGCGACGTTAGCGCGTTTTACTTTACCGGAAAATGTTCTACAGCAGAAACAAAGCCGCCTGCGAGAAGGCGGAACGAACGGAGAAACTGCCGGTGACCGACCAGAGCCTGATCCGCGAGACCGCGTGCGCCATCGTCGACAGACTGAACAAGGGCGAGGTTACCCCGCTCGATCTGCTGGACGTGCTGGAGAAGCGCATCGCCGAGGTGGACGGCAAGGTCAACGCGTTGCCGACGCTGTGCTTCGACCGCGCCCGCAGGCACGCGGCCGAGTTGATGAAGAAGCCGAAGGGCGAGCGGGGACTGCTGGCCGGCATGCCGATCCCGATCAAGGATCTCACCAACGTCGCCGGCGTGCTCACCACGCAGGGCTCGCCGATCTACAAGGATACGATTCCAGCCAAATCCGACGTCCTCGTCGAACATCTCGAAGCCGAAGGCGGCGTGATCTACGCCAAGTCCAACACGCCGGAATTCGGCGCGGGCGCCAACACCTTCAACGAAGTGTTCGGCCCGACGCGCAATCCCTGGGACACGTCGCGCTCGGCCGCAGGTTCGTCGGGCGGCGCCGCGGTCGCGCTCGCAACGGGAACAGCCTGGCTGGCGCACGGCTCCGACATGGGCGGCTCGCTGCGTAATCCCGCAAGCTTCTGCGGCATCGTCGGCCTGCGTCCCAGCATCGGCCGCGTCGCCCACACGCCGGCGGCCGCAATCGACCGTAATCTCGGCGTCCAGGGACCGATGGCGCGTAATGTCGAGGACCTGGCGCTGTTGCTCGATGCCATGAGCGGCGAGAGCCCTGCCGATCCGCTGTCGCTGCCGAGATTGCCTACCTCGTTCCTGTCCGCCGCACGCGGCGGGGAGAAGCCGAAGCGCGTGGCCTATTCGCGCGATCTCGGCATCACGCCGGTCGACCCCGAGGTTGCCGCCATCACGAAGAAGGCCGCGCAGCGCCTGGCCGATACAGGTGTCATCGTCGAGGAGGCGCATCCGGATCTGCGCGAGGCCCATGAGTGTTTCCACGTGCTGCGCGCCTTCGACTTCGCGCTCAGCAAGGCGGCGCTGCTGCGTGCCAAGCGCGACCAGCTCAAGCCCGAAGTGATCTGGAACATCGAGGAAGGGCTGAAGCTCACCGTCGAGAAGCTGGAGCGTGCCGAGGCGCAGCGCGTGACGATGACGGCGCGTACGCTCGAATTCTTCGAGAAGTACGATCTGCTGCTGACGCCAGCGACCATCGTTGCGCCGTTCCCGGTCGAGAACCGCTATGTCGCCGAATGCGACGGCAAGAAGTTCGACAACTACGTCGAATGGCTCGGCATCGTCTATGCCATCACGCTGGTGTGCTGTCCTGCGCTGTCGCTGCCCTGCGGTTTCACCGCGTCGGGCCTGCCGGTCGGCCTGCAGATGGTGGCGGCTCCCCGCGGCGAGGCGCAATTGCTGGCGGGCGCAAAGGTGTTGGAGGATATTCTGGGCCTGCGCAGCTCGACGCCGATCGACCCGCGGCCGCCAAGATAGGCTCTTGCTCCGGCATGATCTTTTCGGAAAACCGCTTCACACTTTTCCGGATCATGCCCTAGCGCGTCTCGCACTCGGTTGCCGCCTTCATCGCCACGGACAGCGCGAGCTTGGCTTCCTGCACCATGTCCTCGACCAGCTCCTCGCGGCTGACGCCGCCGGCGGCCTGGCCGGTGAGCAGGCCCTGCTCGGCGAGCATCACCACGCCATGCAGAGAGGCCCACATCTTCATCGCCTGCCGCTCGCGCAGCAAACCGACCGCCGGCACCTCCAGCGACTCGATCAGCAGCGCCAGCGTCTCCATGGCTGCCTTGTGCAGCTCGCTGCCCTTGGGCGCGCAGGCCATGGTGCGCGATGCGAACATCAGCCGGTAGATGCCGTTGCGCTGCAATCCAAAGGCGAGCGTCGCCTGCGCAAAACGTGAAAGCTTCGACTGCTTCGACGGCCTGTCGACGAGATCACGGAGGATGACGTTGAACTGCCGGAACGCCTCCGCCGTCACCGCTTGCAGCAGCGCCTCGCGGTCGGCAAAGTGCCGGTACGGCGCCGGCTGGGAAACGCCGAGCTTCTTGGCAAGCGCGCTGATGTTGACGGCTTCCGGCCCGCCGCGCTCGGCTTCCTGGAACGCGGCCTGCACCAGGGCATCGCGGAGATCCCCGTGGTGGTAGGTGTTGACGGCTTTGCGGACTAATCGCGGCAGCATTGATGTTATTGTCTATGACTTTTGACTTGACAGCACAACTGCGCTGCGAATGTAATATGCTATAATTTCAAGGTCCGGCCAAGAGCCGGGCCTACAACAAAGTGGCGCAGGCAAGACCGCGCCGGTTCGAGGGGAAGCGCTTGCGATGTCAGGAAAGCTGAAAATCCACGTCGACCAGGACAAGTGCCAGGGCCACGCGCGCTGCAAGTCGCTGGCGCCCGAGCTGTTCAATCTCGACGAATTCGGCAATGCGCATGAGATCGGCGACGGCACCGTGCCGGCCGGCCTCGAGGACAAGGCGTATCTCGCCCAGTCGAATTGTCCGGAAATCGCGGTCGAGGTGACCGAGGAATAATTTCCCCGGTCCCGAGCTCAGCCTGCATTCACCGAGAAACAAGATAGAGGGTTCGCCCGATGTCCGATTCTGCCAGCTATCTGCCCGAACATCCGCCGGTCAAAGACTGGGTCAACGATTTCGACCACACCGATCCCAAGTGGACGGAAGACCCCTTCCCGATCTGGGACGAGATGCGCGCCGCGAGTCCCGTCGTGCACACCGACCGCTTCCTCGGCTGCTACATGCCGACCACCTACCAGGCGGTCAAGGAAATCTCCTACGACACCGAGCATTTTTCGTCGCGCCGCGTCATCGTGCGCGACATCCGCCCGGAGATCACGGCGAGATCGCCGCCGATCACCTCCGATCCGCCGGAGCACAAGCCGGCCAAGCAGCTGCTGCTGCCGCCGTTCACGCCGGATGCGACGAAAAAGCTGGAGCCGCGGGTCCGCGCCATCTGCAACGAGCTGATCGACGAATTCATCGCCGACGGCAAATGCGATGCTGCCGCGCGGTATACCAAGCACATCCCGGTTCGCGCGATCGCCCACATGCTGGGGATCGACGAGAAGGACGGCGATCTCTTCGTCAAGTGGATCCACGGCATCCTCGAACTTGGCATCAAGGATGACAATGCCCTGATGGAAGCGGTACGGGAGATGTCGGCCTTCTTTACCGGCCATATCGAGCGGCGCAGGAAGAACCCGAAAGACGACCTGATCACGACGCTGATGAACGCGAAGGGCCCAGACGGAAAGCCGCTCGACGACGGCCATGTGTTGGGCTCGCTGCGCCTGCTGCTGATCGCGGGCATCGACACCACCTGGAGCGCGATCGGCTCTTCGCTCTGGCATCTGGCCAGGACGCCGGCGGATCGAGCGCGGCTCGTCAGGGAGCCGCAACTGATCCCGACCGCGGTCGAGGAGTTCCTGCGCGCCTTTTCGCCGGTGACGATGGCGCGCGAGGTGATGAAGGACACCACCGTCAGCGGCTGCCCGGTCAAGAAGAACAACATGGTGCTGTTGTCTTTCCCGGCCGCCAACCGCGATCCCGCCATGTTCCCGGACGCCGACAAGGTGGTCATCGACCGCAAGGAGAACCGCCACGCCGCTTTCGGCCTCGGCATCCACCGCTGCGTCGGCTCCAACCTCGCGCGGATGGAAATGATCGTGGCGATCGAGGAATGGCTGAAGCGCATCCCCGATTTCCGTCTTGATCCCGCCGGCAAGGTGACCTGGTCCGAGGGCACAGTGCGCGGCCCGCGCCAGCTGCCGGTACTGTTCGGCAAGGCGAACTGACCCGGTTCGCTTCCGCCGGCTTCTCCTGCTACGATGCGACGCCGGCAATTGCCGGCGTCAATTCGTTTGGCATGAGCAATGGCCGAAGAACATGATCCGCCGCCCGACAGCAAGCTGACCGGTACGAAGCAGCGCTGGGCGCGCGAGGGCAAATTCCTCACCGGCAAGGTCGCGCGGCCGTCGGAGCAGCGCCTGCCGCCCGGCCAGCACCTGACCAGGGATTGGCCGGTGCTCGATCTCGGGCTAACGCCGGAAATCTCCCGCGAGCGCTGGCGGCTCGACGTCTACGGCGCCGTTGACAACCCCGTGTTCTGGACCTTCACCGAGTTCGTCGCGCAGCCGCAATCGCAGTTCGTCTCGGACATTCACTGCGTCACCACCTGGTCGCGTTACGACAACCGCTGGGACGGGCTCGCCACCCTCGACCTGCTGATGGCCTGCCAGCCGAAAGAAGACGCCCGCTTCGTCGTTCTGCATTCCTATGACGGCTACACTACCAATCTCGCACTGGAGGATTTTGCCGCCGGGAACGCCCTGCTCGCGCACAGCTGGTCGGGCGGGCCGCTCGACGTCGAGCATGGCGGCCCGGTGCGTCTGGTGGTGCCGCATCTCTACTTCTGGAAGAGCGCGAAATGGCTGCAGGCCGTCGAATTCCTCACCGAAGACAAACCCGGCTATTGGGAAGTGCGCGGCTATCACAATCGCGGCGATCCCTGGAAGGAAGAGCGTTATTCGAGCGATTAGCTCTATCCACTCTGGTGGCGGATGAAGCATATGGAGTCCGGCGATGCCAACTGAACGCTTTCAATTCACGGGCACCGGCGGCCATCAGCTCGCCGCGGCCCTCGACCTGCCCGACGGCGCGATCGCAGCCTACGCGCTGTTTGCGCATTGCTTCACCTGCAGCAAGGACGTGCTGGCGGCAAAGCGGATCGCGGCGGCGCTCGCCGCGAGGGGCATTGCCGTGCTGCGGTTCGACTTCACCGGGCTCGGCTCCAGCGAGGGCGACTTTGCGAATTCGACCTTCTCGTCCAATGTCGCCGATCTCGTGCTGGCCGCCGACCACCTGCGCCAGACTCGCAAGGCGCCGGCGATCCTGATCGGCCACAGCCTCGGCGGCGCCGCGATCCTGGCGGCGGCCGGACGGATTCCGGAAGCAAAGGCGGTCGTCACCATCGCCGCGCCCTCCGATCCCGCGCACGTCGCCGGACTGTTCACCGATCGTCTCGAAGACATCCGCAAGCATGGCGAGATCGAGGTGTCGCTTGCGGGCCGGCCGTTCCGCATCACGCGTGAGTTCCTCGACGACGTCGCCGAACAAGGCCTTACTGCGCAGATCGCAAAGCTGCACAAGGCGCTGCTGGTGATGCATTCGCCGACCGACGACACCGTCGGCATCGACAACGCCACGCATATCTTCGTCGCCGCGAAGCATCCCAAGAGCTTCGTGTCGCTGGCGGGCGCCGATCACCTGCTGAGCCAGCGCCGCGATTCCGTCTATGTCGCCGACGTCATCTCTGCCTGGGCGGCGCGCTATGTCGAGCCGGCGCCGGCCCAGCCCGCCGTCGATGCAGGCGAAACGGCCGGGCAGGTCATCGTTCAGGAAACCCGCCTCGGCAAATTCCAGCAAAGTGTCACCGTTGGACCGCACAGGATGCTGGCCGACGAGCCGGTTTCAGTCGGCGGTGGGAACACCGGTCCCGGACCCTACGATTTCGTGCTGGCCGGCCTCGGCGCCTGCACCTCCATGACCATGCGCATGTATGCCGATCGCAAGTCGTTGCCGCTCGACCGCGTGACCGTCACGCTGAAGCACGGCAAGATCCATGCGAAAGACTGCGAGGAGTGCGAGACGCGCGAGGGCATGCTCGACCAGATCGAGCGGGAAATATCGATCGAGGGAACGCTCGACGCCGAACAACGCAAGCGGTTGATGGAGATTGCCGACAAGTGCCCCGTGCACCGCACGCTGCATTCGGAGATACGGATCGTGACGCGCGCGGTGTGACCGGTCAGGCCGCGAGCGATTGGACCCGCAACGCGCCGCGCAGGCCGACAGCAGATCCGATCAGGATTCCGGCAACGGCGATGAACGATGCAAGCGACAGGGTGGACAGGCCGGTGAGCCCCTGCCCGACCGAGCAACCGTAGGCCATCGCGCCGCCTGCTCCCATCAGGGCCGCGCCGCCGATCGAACGCAGCATGTGCTGGGGCGACTTGTAGCCCTCGAACTCAAAGCGGCCCGTCGCAAGCGCCATCGCCAGGCTTCCCGCGACCACGCCAACCACCAGGGTAATACCGAAACCGGGCGACAGGCCGGTCGAGAACATCACGTACTGGACCGTGTCCGCCACCGGCGCCACGAATGTCAGCGAGGTCACCGGCGCCGGATTGAAGTCATCGGCACCGAAATAACCGGTGGCGGACCAGCCGGCGACGACGAGCAGGCCGACGGCAAGGCCCGCGGCGATCTGCCCGGCAGAGCGCCGAAACGGCGCATGGGCAAAGGCGAAGACGAGCAGGGCAACGCTCACGGCGATGGCCGAGAGCGCCCGCGCAAAGGCCTCGCCAATGCCGGAGGCGGACAGCAGCGCCGGCAGCAAAGCAGCCGGCGGCGTAGCCTGGGTCGCTTGCGTCAGCGCAATTCGCGGCGGCGCGATCAGACCCTTGAGCGTCATCTGTGCGACGATGCCGAGCACGATGAGGACGACAAGGGAGCGCAGATTGCCGCGGCCGAGCAACACCAGCGCGCGGGAGCCGCATCCGTTCGCAAGAACCATGCCGTAGCCGAACAGCGCGCCGCCGAGAAAGATCATCGGCGCGGCAAACGAGGGCTGCAGGTAGATCGTCTTGCTGAGGTCGACAACGCCGTGCGCAGCGAGAAGCTGCGTTCCGGCAATCGCCACGCCCAGCGCCAGCGCATAGGTCCGGATCAGCCGGCCGTCGCCGTCACCGCCCCATCCGCGCAAACCGCTGAGAAGGCAAAAGCCGCTGAGAAGGCCGACGGCGCCATAGACCAGTCCGATCAGCAATCCGCCTGCGAGAACAATGTTGCCGCTTTCAAGCACGGGCTTTCCTCTTGATGTTCCGGATCGGCTGCCAAGCCGGGCTCCGTAGAAGGAAATTCTCCCCGTTGGTATAATGCCTCCCATCCGGGCCTGCCATTGCCCTGCAAAACAAAGAAGAAAGCTGTCGCAGCGGGTCGACGCAGGAGAAGAAATGCTTCGTCTCCGATCGGCGGGCGAGGAAAATCAACTTGCGCGCCCAAGGCGGCAGCGGCCGTGACGGAGCGATTCCGGCTTAACGCGGCCGCAGGATCACGCGGTCGCGCGACGAGCCCGCAACGGCAATGTAGGCGTGCCTGGCCTGTTCCAGCGGATACACGGCGCCTGGCTTGATCGGGAACGGCTTCAGGTGGCCACCGGCAAAACCCGGCGCCAGTTCGCGCAGCACGGCACCGGTCGCGACCGACGAGAGGCCGAGCGTGTCGATGCCGACATAGGTGTGCTGTCCGCGGTAGAACTCGAGGATGTCGAACTGCACGATGCGGTCGACCGCGGCGATCAGGATCTGCCGCCCGCGCAGCGCCAGCGACTTGTGCGCGGCCTGGAAATAGGGATCGCCGACGGTGTTGTAGACGATGTCGGCGCCCTTGCCGGATGTCAGCTCGCGCACGCGCACGGCAACGTCGTTGGCGGATGCGTCGATCACCTCGACCGCAGAATTGCTGTGCCCCTCATAGGCCTCGCTCCTGCGCACGACGCCGATGGCCCGCGCGCCGTGCCACGTTGCGATCTGCACCGCAGCCTGGCCGACCTTGCCGTTGACGCCCATGACCAGCACGCTTTCGCCCGGCTTCGGCATGCCGGCGCGGCGCAGGCCTTCCATCGCGGTGACGAAGGGCACGCCGATGCCGGCGGCTTCCTCCCAGGAAATCGACGGCGGCTTGTCGACGACGGCATCAAGCTCGACCACGAGATGCGTCGCGTGAGTGCCGTCGCGGCGAATACCGAGATCGCCGGAGGAGCCGAACACTTCGCGTCCTATCCAGCCCGCGGGCCCGTCGATGACGATGCCGGCATAGTCGCGGCCCGGCGTGCGCGGGAACACGGCATAGGGCATCAGGCCGGTGGCCGCCTTGACGTCGGATGGATTGACCGCGGCAGCCCTCACCTCGATCAGCAATTCGTTCGGCGCGCGAGAAAGCGAATGCGGCTCGATGACCGGTGCGATGTCCGCGACATTACCGGCTTTGGCCAGCAGGCGCACGCAATGCGCTTCGACCTGAACGGGCGGGCCATCGGGGATTTTTGAAGCGGGTTGCACGGGTCGTCCGGATGCCTCACCTTTGATGAGGTCAGGCATTACCCTTTCGGCCGCTTGTCGTAAACACGCTTGGCCTTGCCGAGCGAGCGCTCCAGGGTGTCCGGAGCGACGATCCTGATCCGCGTGCTGATGCCGATCGTGCTCTTGATATGGTGCGCCAGCGCGCCGGCTTGCTCGGCGAGGCCGCTGCCGTCCCACCGCTCGGGCCGGGCTTCGGCCAGCACCGCCATCTCGTCCATGCGGCCCTCGCGCGTCAGTTCGATGACGAAGTGGCCGCCGCACCAGTCGGTCGCCAGCAAGGCTTCCTCGATCTGGGTGGGAAACACGTTGACGCCGCGCAGGATGATCATGTCGTCGGAGCGGCCGGTGACCTTCTCCATCCGCCGCATCCCCGGCCGCGCCGTGCCCGGTAGCAGCCGCGTCAGGTCGCGGGTGCGATAGCGGATCACCGGGAAGGCTTCCTTGGTGAGCGAGGTGAAGACCAGTTCGCCCTTCTCGCCTTCCGGCAGCACCTTGCCGGTTTCGGGATCGATGATCTCGGGATAGAAATGATCTTCCCAGATGTGCAGGCCATCCTTGGTCTCGATGCATTCCTGCGCCACGCCCGGCCCCATCACCTCGGACAGCCCGTATATGTCGGTGGCATCCATGTCGAAGGCCTGCTCGATCTCGGCCCGCATGGCATTGGTCCACGGCTCGGCCCCGAAGATGCCGACTTTGAGCGAGCATTGGCGGGGATCGAGCCCCTGCCGCTTGAATTCGTCGAGGATCGCCAGCATGTAGCTTGGCGTCACCGTGATGATGTCTGGCCGGAAGTCGTTGATCAGCTGCACCTGCCGCTCGGTCATGCCGCCGGAAATCGGCACCACGGTGCAGCCGAGCTGCTCGGCGCCGTAGTGCACCCCGAGGCCGCCGGTGAACAGGCCGTAGCCATAGGCATTATGGATGATCATGCCGGTGCGCCCGCCCGCGGCGCGGAGCGAGCGCGCCATCACGCCGGACCACACGTCGATGTCGGCCTTGGTGTAGCCGACCACGATCGGCTTGCCGGTCGTGCCCGACGAGGCATGGACGCGCACCAGCTTCTCGCGCGGCACGGCGAACATGTTGAAGGGATAGTTGTCGCGCAAATCCGTTTTCACCGTGAACGGGAATTTGGCAAGGTCGGAAAGCTGCCGGAAATCGGACGGGTGCACGCCGGCCTTGTCGAAGGCACGCCTGTAATGACCGACATTGTCGTAGGCATGTTTCAGCGACCAGGCGAGGCGCTTCGTCTGCAGCGCCATGATCTCGTCGCGCGAGGCGCGCTCGGCGTCGTCCAGTTCGGGGCGATAGGTCTCGCCTTTCGATTTCAGGCTTGTCGAAGCCATGGCGCGTTTCCTCTGGAGCTTACCTATTTCTTTTCGGCATCGGTCACCGGCAGCCAGGTGCCGGGGATAGTGCGGGAATGCCCGCGAAACTCCGCAATCACCGCATCACCTGCGGTGACGCGTACGTCGTAAATTCCGGAGCGTCCGCTGCGCGACACCTCGCGCGCGGTGGCAACCAACCTGTCGCCGAGCTTGCCCGGACGCAGGAACGTGATGTTGCCCTGCGCCGCGACGGTGCGGTCGTTGTGGCTGTTGCAGGCGTAGGCGAAGGCGGAATCTGCCAGCGTGAAGATGAAGCCGCCATGGGCGATGCGCTGGCCGTTCACCATCTCCGGCCGCACGACCATGGCCAGCGTTGCACGGCCGGGACGGATATCGACGATCTCCATGCCGAGGCCTTTCGAGGCGTCGTCTTCCTTCCACATCGCCTCCGCGCAGGCGCGCGCAAGGTCGTCGGGCGATAACGTGGCCTTGACGTTCACCAGTCTACTCCCAGAGCTTCACCGGGTCGCTTTGCGCGATCCTCGTTGATTTCCTTGGTCAGTCTGGGCGCGACGCACGCAGGGTGTCAACGCGCCAGAGGTCTCACACGTGGTCGTAGTCGACCACAACCCTTTCCGAGCACGGCTTGGCCTGGCAGGTCAGGATGAACCCCGCCTTCAGCTCCCACGGCTCCAGCGAATAATTCACTTCCATCTGCGCCTCGCCCTCGACCAGCTTGGCGCGGCAGGTCGAGCACATGCCGCCCTTGCAGGCGAACGGCAGATCCATGCCGGCCCGCAGCGCGGCATCCAGAATGGCCTCGCCCTCGGCGATCGGCACCTCGCGGCGCTTGCCGTCGATGATCAGCGAAGCCACCGCCTTGGGCGGCGTACCCGGCGCAACGGCCGTCTTCGGGCGCGGCTTGCCGCCAAATTCAGAGACGAAGCGCTCGACATGGATCTTCTCATCGGCGATGCCGATGGCCCGGCAGGTTGCCTCGATGTCCTCGCTCATACCGGTGGGGCCGCAGATGAAGACATGATCGACGCTTGCGGCCGGCACCAGCGAGCGCAGCAGCACCCTCACCTTGTCGCCGTCGAGCCGCCCGTGCAGGATCGGGATGTCCTGCTCCTCGCCGGAAATCACGTGGAACAGCGAAAGGCGCTGCATGAAGCGATCCTTCAGTTCCTCCAATTCCTCGAGGAACAGCATGCTCTCGGTGGTGCGGTTGCCATAGAACAGGAAGAAACGGCTCTGCTTCTCGCGCGCCAGTACGCCCTTGACGATGGAGAGGATCGGCGTGATGCCGGAGCCGGCGGCGAAGCCGACATGGAGCCGCGCTTGGTCGGGCGCGTGCGCAACGCCGAAACGGCCGGTCGGCGTCATCACGTCGAGCTCGTCGCCGCTCTTCAGCTCATCCGCAGCCCAGTTCGAGAACGCGCCGCCGTCGACTTTTTTCACGGCGATGCGCAGCTCGCCGTCCTCAGGGCCGGAGCAGATCGAGTAGGAGCGGCGCACTTCCTCGCCGTCCATGGTGGTGCGCAGCGTCAGGTATTGACCGGGCAGGAAGCTGTAGTCGCCGGCAAGCTCCTGCGGGATCGCGAACGTCATCGAGATCGCATCGGGCGTCTCGCGACGCAAATCGTTGACGGTCAGGCGGTGAAAGCGCGGTGTGGACATGGTCAATGACACTTGAAGTAATCGAAGGGTTCGCGACAGCTCTTGCAACGCCAAAGCGCCTTGCAGGAGGTCGAGCCGAATTCGGAAAGCAGCTCGGTATCGACAGAGCCGCATTGCGGGCATTCTATCTGCTGCTCGCCGAACAGCGCGCGGCGGCCGGATCCGTTGACCGGCGGGGCGATGCCGTATTCGCGCAGCTTGCGCCGGCCGTCCTCGCTCATCCAGTCCGTGGTCCAGGCCGGCGACAGCACGGTGCGGACGGTCGACCTTGCGATCCCCTCGCGCGCCAGCGCCAGCTCGATCTCCAGCGCGATCATGTTCATGGCCGGGCAGCCGGAATAGGTCGGCGTGATCGCAACTTCGACGCGGCCGTCATGGACGGCAACGTCGCGCAGCACGCCGAGATCGCCGATCGTGAGCACCGGGATTTCGGGATCGACGACTTGCGCGGCCACATCCCAGGCGCGCCGGCGCAGATCGGCATCTCCGATGGTGGCGGTCACCATGTCGCCCCCGGGAAACTGCGCTGCAGCGACTGCAATTCGCTGAGGAGATGGCCGAGATGTTCGCTGTGATGGCCGAAGCGGCCACCCTGCTGCATCCAGTTGTTCGAAGGCAGCGTCAGCGTCGCCTCGGCGATGACGCCGCTCACAGTCTTCAGCCATTGCGCCTTGAGGGTTGCCGGATCGACGGCGATGCCGGCATCGATCAGCCCGCGTTCGGCATCGTCGGCCTCGAACATCTCGCCGGTGTAGGCCCACAGATGCTCGACCGCCTCCTGCGCCCGGGCATGGCTCTCGTCGGTGCCATCGCCGAGGCGGACGATCCATTCGGAGCTGTGCCGGACGTGATAGGCGCTTTCCTTCTCGGATTTGGCCGCGATCGCGGCGAGCGTCGCGTCCTTCGAGCCCATCATCGCGCGCCAGTAGAGATCGGCAAAGACGCTGTAGAAGAACTGCCGCACCATGGTGCGGGCGAAATCGCCGTTCGGCTGCTCGACCAGCAGGATGTTGCGGTACTGCCTGACGTCGCGCAGGTAAGCGAGCTTGTCCTCGTCGTTGTCCTTGCCTTCGACCTTCGCGGCGTAACCGTAGAGCTCGCGCGCCTGGCCGAGCAGGTCGAGCGCCATGTTGGCGAGCGCCATATCCTCTTCCAGCATGGGCGCATGGCCGCACCATTCCGACAGCCGGTGGCCGAGGATCAATGCGTCATCGGCGCGGCGCAGCGTATAGAGCACCAGCGGGGTTTCGGAGACATTGATCGAGGGCGCAGCCATTTTTCGTCCACTTGTTCAGTCATCATCCTGAGGAGCGCGCATCGCGCGCGTCTCGAAGGATGGGCCGCGGGCCTCATGGTTCGAGACGCGCGCGATGCGCGCTCCTCACCATGAGGGGTGAGAGTCACATATGCCCGACTTCTTCGGGCACGTCGTAGAAAGTCGGGTGCCGGTAGATCTTCGACTCCGCCGGCTCGAACATCATGCCCTTCTCGGACGGATCGGACGCGGTGATCGCGCTCGACGGCACGACCCAGATCGACAGGCCCTCGCCGCGGCGGGTGTAGATGTCGCGCGCGGCCTGCAGCGCCATCGTCGCGTCGGCCGCGTGCAGCGAACCGCAATGCTTGTGCGCGAGCCCGTTGCGGCTGCGAATGAAAACTTCCCAGAGCGTGGTGTTCGGCGTTGCCATTGCGATCATCCTATTCTGCGGCTTGCGCCAGCCGGCGCGCCTTGCGTTTCTCGGCGTAGGCAGCCGCCGCCTCGCGCACCCAGGCGCCCTCGTCATGCGCATTGCGCCGCGCGGCGAGGCGCTCCCGGTTGCAGGGGCCGTTGCCGGCCAGCACCTGCTTGAACTCGGTCCAGTCGATCTCACTGTAGCGCCAGTGGCCTTCGGCATCCCGCGTCATGCCGGGATCGGGAATGGTGAGCCCCAAAAACTGCGCCTGCGGCACGGTGGCGTCGACGAACTTCTGGCGCAGCTCGTCATTGGAGAAGCGCTTGATCTTCCATCTGGTCGAGGTGTCGCTGTGCTGGCTCGCCTGGTCGGGCGGGCCGAACATCATCAGCACCGGCCACCACCAGCGGTTCAACGCGTCCTGCGCCATCGCCTTCTGCTCTTCGCTGCCGCGGCAGAGCGTCAGCATGATTTCGTAGCCTTGCCGCTGGTGGAACGATTCCTCCTTGCAGACGCGGATCATCGCGCGCGCATAGGGGCCGTAGGAACAGCGGCAGAGCGGGATCTGGTTCATGATGGCGGCGCCATCGACCAGCCAGCCGATGGTGCCGATGTCAGCCCAGGTCAGCGTCGGATAGTTGAAGATCGAGGAATACTTCGCCTTGCCCGCAAGCAGCGCATCGACCAGCTCTTCGCGCGAGGCGCCGAGCGTCTCGGCGGCGGCATAGAGATAGAGCCCGTGGCCGCACTCGTCCTGCACCTTGGCGAGCAGCGCCACCTTGCGGCGCAGCGTCGGCGCGCGGGTGATCCAGTTGCCCTCGGGCAGCATGCCGACGACTTCGGAGTGGGCATGTTGGGAAATCTGCCGCGTCAGCGTCTTGCGATAGGCCGCCGGCATCCAGTCGTTCGGCTCGATGCGCTCCTCGGCATCGATGCGCGCCTGGAAACGCGCCGCGCGTTCGGCATCCTCGACGTGACGGTCTTCGCCGTCCGAACTGTTGAGCGCCTGGGTATACAAGGCGGCCCTCCCCTGAGCTGATTGGGCGACAATATATAACAGAATTTACCAAAGGCAATATATTTCTGTAACATATTAATCAATCGGCGAAGCGGCGCAAAAGTTCCTTGCCGGCCGCAGGGAGAGGGCCGTTTTCATTGCTGGCATGGCGGTCAAGCCATTGTTCCGACGCAGGAAGCACCCCACGATAGATTTCGCCGCACAGCTGGCGCGCTGCCCGGCCCGGCCAGTCCCGCGGCAGCAGCGCGGCCGGCAGCAAGGGATCGCGCAGCACGACGCGGCGATACTGGTGGATCAAGAGGACGCGCGCGGTGAAAGCGTCGATGTCGGAAGGTTTTTCGCGCGCGAGCCAGCCGCGTAATGGCTCAAAGCTCTTCATGAAGCGGCGATAGGCCTCGGCGGTGCGTTCGAGCGGCCAGCTTGCGCTTAGCAGCCGCCTTCCGCTGTCGTCTTCCGCCGACACTTCGAGGCGGATGGCGCCCTTGGCTTCCTCAGGAATCGGCACGCCCGACGGGGCGACCCACACGCCCGGCAGCGGCGTGCCGAAGCCGGCGTTCTTCAGCGCCTCGCGCGCGGCGTCGCGATCGCCGCCATTGGCAATGAGCAGCAGTTCAAAGCGTCCGGTCCAGTCGGAGGCCGGCGCGCCATAGATGTGTTTGGTGGCGATATCGAAGGTCAACCGCTCGCGCTGCACCAGACGATAAAAACTGTTACGGCCGACTTTTTCGCGCTCGAACCAGCCATCAGCAGTAAGGCGCGACATCGCGGTGCGCACCACGGAGCTATCGACGTCGATGGCGGCAAAGAATTCCAGCAGCGTGGAGAGCGCGACCGAGCCGCCGCGCGGCACGATGGCGTCGCCGAACACGGTGATGACGATCGAGCCCGTGCGCGAGGGTTCGCGCTTCAGCTGGTCGACGATGCGTGCAAGCGACTTCGGCATGGCTGACGCATACCGCGTTTTGTCTGGTCACGACAATGTCGCGACGTCTTGCACACCTCTATCCTCGTCATGCCCGGCCTTGTCCCGGCCATGACGGAAATGGCGTGAGTAAGCTTACCGGTGCGGATCCGGATACACCAGGCTGCGCCAGCCGCTGCGGTCGAAGGGGGCCCACTCGCCTTCCTTCTGCGCGAGGCGTTCGGCAACCGCGTAGACCGCGGCGGGGTGATGGCCCATGCCGCAATGGCTGCTCTCGACCTCGATGCTCTCGGCCATGTGCGAGGACTGCTCGCGGCAGCCCTGCCAGGCGCAGATGCCGTCGGTGCGGGAAAAGATCGCCGTGGTCGGCACCGGCGGCGCGCCCGCCAGCGTGCCACCGAAACGCGCATCTTCCTCGTCGGCACGGCGACCGCTCGCCATCTCGTACACCCGCCAAGCATTGGTCGCCTTCGGGGTCGAGGCAAACGGGCTGCCGAGCGTAATCACCTGGCGCACGCGGTCCGGCATCATCTTGGCGAGCTGGCGCGCATAGAGGCCGCCGAGGCTCCATCCGACCAGCGATATCTTGCGGCCGTGGGTGTCGTTCAACTCGTGGACGAGATCGACCATGGCATGTTGCACGCCCGGACGCAGGCCGAGATTGCGGCCCTGGCGCCAGCCGCTGACGGCATAGCCGCGCGTCTTCAGGAAGGCACGCAGCGGGCGGGTGGAGACGTCGGAAGCGACCAGCCCCGGCAACACCAGCACCGGATGGCCGTCGCCCTGCGGGGCAAGGCCCAGCAGCGGCAGCGCGCCGAGGAAGGCGCCGAGTTCAGGCAGGGCGCGCCCTTCCAGGAACATCAGGGTTCTGGAAGGCGGGCGAAGCGACTGTGCAGCAACGGACATCGTATCTCCTGTTCGGGCCCGCCCCTTACGTCTCGGCAGCTGGCCATTGGCTCTTGATGACGCAAACGCAGCAGAATCGTTCCGCAACGCAACATTGTTGCCCAAAAAGCTATGGAACTGTTTTGGGCTATTCAAGCCGAGCCGGAACCGGGGTCGCGAATTATAGTACTTGCCGTGATGAATTAGTCACACAAGCCGCAGCAGGTATTCCAGCGTGTAGAGCGCAAGCCCCGCCAGCCCGCCGATCAACGAGCCGTTGAAGCGGATGTATTGCAGGTCCTTGCCGACGTTGATCTCGATCAGCGAGATCAGCTGCGCCATGTCCCAGCCCTTCACCTGATCGGCGATGAAGGTGGAGACGCCGCTCTTCTGATCAGCGATGAAGCTGCGCAGCACGGCGACCAGGCCCTGGTTGATTTCGGCGCGCATCTCGGCGTCGGCGGCCAGCGCCTCTCCGGCCTCGACGAACATTTTCGCCAGGTGCTGCTGCAGCACTTGCGTCTCGCCGGATGCGCTGCGTTCGACGAACGAGCGCGCGTTGGACCACACGTTGCGGGCGAGATCGCCGAGTTCAGGCCGCGCCAGGATATCGCGCTTCAGACCGTCGATGCGCTGCGCGAACGCCGGATCGCTGCCGAGCTTGTCCACCAGCGACAGCAGCATGCGGTTGAATTCGTCGCGGAAGGGATGATCGGGATCGCGCCGCACCTCCTCGAAGAAATGGGTGGCCGAGGCCACGATGCGGTTCACCAGGAAACGATCGGCGCGATAGAGCCTGAGCAGGGTCGGCAGTTCGGCGCGAATGCGCTCGCGGATCGTCGTCATCGTCTCCGCCGACGTCAGCGTCTGGTGCAGCGTACGCAGGAGATCGTCGAGCAGGCCCCGGTGTTTTCCCTCCTGCACGAAGGAACGCAGCGTGCCGGCGGCCAGCGGCGCCAGGTCGATCGCCATCAATTGCGAGGTGACGCGGCGGGTGATGAAGGTCATCAGCCCCGAGCTCTCGGTCGCGTTGAACGCTTCGGGCAAGAGACGCAGGACAAAGCGCGCCAGATCCTCGCTCTTCTTGCGGTCGCGCAGCCAGTCGGCAACGAAGGAGGCGAAATCGACCTGGCGCAGCTTCGCCTCGACGGGAGCTGCTTCCAGGAAATGCACCTCGATGAACTCGCCGAGCTTGTCGGCGATGCGATGCTGGTTGCTCTGGATGATGGCGGTGTGCGGGATCGGCAGCCCTAGCGGCCGCTTGAACAGCGCCACCACCGCGTACCAGTCGGCGAGGCCGCCGATGGTGGCGGCTTCCGCGAAGGCCGCAACGAAGCCGAAGGCCGGATGCACCGGCAGCATCCACTTGGCGCCGATGAAGACGCCAAACGTCAGCGCCAGCACCGACGTCGCCAGCAGCTTGACGCGGCGCAGCTCGGCGGCGCGCGCGGCGTCGCCGGGGGAATCGGTCACGAAGTTGCCGGGAAGAGTCAGAGTCATGATGGCTTTCGACTCGAAGGCCCCTCATCCTGAGGAGCGGCGTCTTCGCCGCGTCTCGAAGGATGAAAGGCCCGTCTGTGGCCTTCATGGTTCGAGACGCGCTTCGCGCTCCTCACCATGAGGATCAAGCACTTGATCTATGCCGTTACCGCCCAAAAAGAAGGCCCGCCGAAGCGGGCCTTCCTACGCATACTCACTTACGAGACGCGAGCGCTATCAAGCGGACTTGCTGTAGACCTTGGCGAAGTTGTCCTGCGCGGTCTTCGCACCGTCGGTGACGAGCTTGCCGACATACTCGGCGGTCGCCTTGGCGCGGGAGACCAGGACTTCGCCGCGGGCGCGGGCGAGGTCGGACTGGATCTGGTAGGCTTCGCTCAGCGACTTGGCCGAAGCGAGCTTGTCGATGCCGGCGAAGAACGCTTCCGCGTCCTGGTACATCGCCTGCTGGATGTTGCGGCTGATCTTGGCGGCCTCGCTGACCGAACCGGCAACGGCGGTCTCGATCGCGTCGGTCACCTTCTCGGAGCCGGCATGGAAGTCGGCGGCGCGCACCTTGGCAGCGTCGGCCTGCTTCTTCACGAAATCGCGGGCGGCTTCCGGAACTTCCATGTTCTGGAGCTTGGTGAACGCCTCGGTGACGGGCGCGAAGGCTTCCTTGACGGTGTTCAGCACGGAATTGGTCTCGGTGGTCATTGGGGTCTCTCCATCCTCAGGGTTTGAGCAACGGGGCTCACCCCGTCCGGTTTGGCCCGGGGCGATCTCTATATGACACGGTTAATGGTGCGTCGCAACAATGATGTTGCACCGCGATATCACGAATTCGTGATCGTCCGGAAACTGGGCTGATTGCCTGCCCCTTGGACCGACCGGTTCGCCGTCGGAACCCGGCTCTAGTGCTGCACCGCCCCCGGCAGGCCATAAGCCTCCAGTTGGGCCGCAACCTGGGCCACATTGTGCCCGAGCACGACGATATCGTGCTTCTTGCCGGCGACGTCGCGGACGTGGTCGCGCAGCAGGGCCTCGGCCTTGAAGCCGAGGCTCTCGAACAGGGCGATGGCAGCCTGCTGGTCGACGGTCATCTGCACCGAGAGCTTTTCGAGGCCGGCGCAGAGCGCCAGCGCGAAGGTCTCCTGCGACAGCGCCTTGCCGACCCCCTGCCCGCGCACCTCCTGCGACACCACCATGCGGATCTCGCCGACATGGGTCGACCAGGAGTGCGGATCGCGCACCAGCGTGCCGCAACCGACCACCTTGCCGTCCTTCACGGCCAGCAGGCTGACAATATCGCCGCGCTCGATCTCCTTCACCCAGGCCGACAGCACCTTGGGCTGGCTGATGTTGCGCGGCAGGAACAGCAGATCATGGGTCGGCAGCGCCCGGGCGAAGTCGAGCACGGCGGCCTCGTCGGCGCGCGACATCAGGCGGAATTCGACATTGCCGGCGTCGGTTGCGACGTGGCGCGGGTAGGAACGTGTCTCGGTCATATCGATCTTCCACCTAACCAGGAATCGAGTTTGGGCCACAGCCTGCGGATCGCATTGGGCCCGGCGACGAGGCTGACGTGACCGCCCTTGAGGATCACCTCTTCCTTGTCGGTCGAGCCGATCTTCTTGACCAGGTGCTTGGCCGCGTCATAGGGCACGATGTGGTCGTGTTCGGCAACCGCATGCAGCATCGGCACCTTGATCTTGTCGAGCTGCGCAGGGCGCCCGCCCACCGTCATGGTGTCGTTGAACAGCTTGTTGTCCCACATCAGGTCCTTGGTGATGGTGCGGAAATACTCGCCTGCCAGCGGCAGCGTGTCGGTCGCCCAGCGGTCGAACATCCGGTACGACTTCACGAACTCGTCGTTCCAGATGTTTTCCCACAATTGCACCTGGCTCGCCGCGCGCGAGGCCGGCCGCAGCATCTCGAAGGATTGCAGGATCAGTTCCGGCGGTACATTGCCGACGCTGTCGACCAGGCGGTCGACGTCGAAATAGCGGCGGTCGGAAAAATTGTTGAACAGCTTCATCTCGCGGAAGTCGATCGGCGTGGTGAAGCAGATCAGGTTCTTCATCGGCCCGTCGTGGAAGATCGAACCGTAGAGCAGCGACAGCACGCCGCCGAAGCAATAGCCGATCACGGTGACGTCCTCGACGCCGGAATCCTCCTGCACGCGTCGCACCGATTCCGGAATGAAGTTGAGGACGTAATCCTCCATGCCGAGCGACTTCTCTTCCGGCTTCGGCGCAGTCCAGTCCAGCATGTAGACGTCGTAGCCGCGCCTCAGCAGGAATTCGATGAAACTCTGGCCCGGCACCATGTCGAGGATGTAGCCTCGGTTGGTGGTCGCCATTACGATCAGGATCGGCACGCGGTAGATCTCGTCCGCCAGCGGCCGGTAGTGGTAGAGGTTCATGGTGCCGCGGCTGATCAACACGTCCTTCGGCGTCGAGCCGAGCGCCGGACCAGAGCTCGACAGGTATTCGACGCCCTTGATGCTGCGCTGGATCGCGCGCTGCACCTCGGTCTGGACCCGATCCGAGATCGAAGCGAAATCGAGACCCGCGGGCGCGTTCATTTCGTCTCTCCCTCGGCCGAGGGCGGACGTTTGGTGCGCGGCGGCATCGGCGTCCCCATTGCACCGGCGCCGGGCACGCCAGAGGCCTTGCCCATCTGGTTGAGCATCGCCTTGATCTCGCTGAGCTGGGCCTCGATCGACTGCAGCCGCTCGGCCATGCCGACCATTTGCGCGCGGCTCGGCAGGTTCATGCTGACGAGATATTTTTCCATCATCTCGCCAAGCTGCTTCTGAGCGCCCGCGGTGACGCCGCCGACCTGGTTCATCACCTTGGAGAATTCGGGCGACGACATGGCCTGGTTGGCGAAGGAATTGAATCCCTTCTCCATCTCGCCGATCATGTTCTGCCACATCGCAACGGGATCGTTGCTCTTGTCGGCCATTTCCTCACCCTCCAGAATTGAGCCGCGAGTTCCGGCCTGTGTCCGCCCGCCTCGCTGTTCTTGATTGTCGCCATACCACACCGTTGCGGCGAGCCGGTCAACAAGCCGATAGCTGCGGCATCAGAAAACCTTCTGCGATGCCACAAACCATGTCATACGTTCCCGTCATAAGGATACCACTTGGGAGAGACCCGTCGTGCCGTCGTCTGACCACCAGCCGCCGCAGATCGCCCGCGTCAACGGCATCGAGATCTGCCACGAGACCTTCGGCGACGCCAATGCCGACCCGATCGTGCTGATCATGGGGCTCGGCGCCCAGATGATCCATTGGGACGACGATTTCTGCCGTCAAATCGCCGGGCGCGGCTTCCGGGTGATCCGGTTCGACAACCGCGACATCGGCAAGTCCAGCAAGATGAGCGGCGGCAAGCGGCTCAGCGTGGTCGAATTGCTGAAACTGCGTTTTCTCCGGATCCCGGTCGCCGCGCCCTACAAGCTGCGTGACATGGCGCAGGACACCGTCGCGCTGATGGACCATCTGCGCGTTCGTTCGGCCCACATCGTCGGCGCGTCGATGGGCGGCATGATCGCGCAGGAGATCGCCATCACCTTCCCCGAACGTGTCCGTTCGCTCACTTCGATCATGTCGACCACCGGCAATCCCAAAATCCCGCCGCCGACGCGCGAGGCCGCCGCCGTGCTGATGGCGCCGCCGCCGGCGAGCAAGGAGGAGTATTTCGCCCGCTACGCCACGACCTGGAAGGTGCTGCGCGCCGGCTCCTTCCCCGAGGAGGAAGCCCTCGACCCCGCGCGCGCCGCGCGGACCTGGGATCGCGGGCTCAATCCGCCCGGCGTCGGCCGGCAACTGCGCGCCGTTCTCGCCTCCGGCAGCCGCAAGGAGCGCCTGCGCGCGGTGAAGGCGCCGACCCTGGTCATCCACGGCACGGTCGATCCGCTGGTACGCCCGGAAGGCGGCAAGGACACCGCGGCCTCGATCCCAGGCGCGAAACTCGTGATGATCGACGGCATGGGCCATGCGCTACCGATTCGGATGTGGCCGCAGATCATCGGCGCGATCGCCGAGCATGCCAAGGGCGCGGCGGCGGAGGCGGCGTGATCCGGCCTGCATGAAGAGCCTACTCGACATCGAAACAGACGTTACGGCGCTTGCACGCCGCATCGGGGCCTCGGCTCGGGACCTGCCGACCTACGGCACTTCGGAAGACTTCGCCCGCCCGCACATCGAGGTCGAGCATGGGTTTTATCATTACGTCGTTGTAGAGCGTGGCGTCGAGAGGGACCGCCGCTCAAGCGACAACTACCAGGATTTGCTCTTTTGGATATTCAGCGGCGTCACCCACGGGCTCGCGTTCGGTTACGAGCTGCAAAATCGCGTTGAAGACCAGGACTGCCGGCGAATCGCGTTTCCGAAACAGATAGAGCTAATGCGAAAGATTGATCCTGCCCTGGCCGAGCGCCTCGAGGCCGATATCGCCGGGATTTTGCAGCGCGCTCCTTACGATGACGAGCCGACCAAGGCCGTCAACCGGATGCGCGGGAAGAGCGCTTCGAACCGGAGTTAGCCGAAGCGGCCTGGCCCAGGGTTTCCTGCGAGTAACTCTCTTCCGGCCGGCGAATGCCGCACCTATACAGCTCAGGGCAACGCCGTGAAAGTTGCCGGTCACCGGGAGAGCGCCAGCATGAACGTCATCTCGCGAACAACGATCGCCGCCGCCCTGCTTCTGTCGCTTGCATCGGGCCCCGGCAGCGCCGTCGCCGCCGATGCCAAGCAGGAAGCCAACCGCAAGGTCGTGCTCGATTTCTACGAGAAGGGCCTCAACCAGAAAAACGCCGATGCCGCGATCGCCATGATGGGCGACCGTTACGTGCAGCACAACCCCAATGCTGCGGACGGCCCCGAGGGCTTTCGCAAGTTCATCGGCTTCCTGAAGGAAAAATTCCCGAACTCGAAGAGCGAGATCAAGCGCTCCTTCGTCGACGGCGACTACGTGATCCTGCACGTCCACGCCGTGCGGGAGCCCGGCACGCGCGGCAGCGCGATCGTCGACATCTTCAAGCTGGAGAACGGCAGGATCGTCGAGCATTGGGACGCGGTCCAGCCGATCCCGGAGACGTCGGCGAACAACAACGGGATGTTCTAGCTTCTCGTCGCGATCCAGATCATGTGACGTGCGCCACCGCGCTTTCCGGTGGCGCGGATGTTGACTTCGTTGACGTCAAAGCCGGCAAGGCGCAGGCGTCTTGCAAATGCCGGATTGGGCCCGGACGACCAGACCGCCAGAACACCTCGCGGCCGCAGCGCCGTCCATGCCATCTTCAGCCCGGCTCCGTCGTAGAGCGCATCATTGGCCTTGCGGGTCAGGCCCTCGGGACCGTTGTCGACATCCAGCAGGATCGCGTCGAACGTCCGCGGATTCGAGCGGATTACGTCGAGAACATCACTCTCCAATATGCTGGCACGCGGATCGTCCAGGCTGCCGGCAAAAATTCCCGCCATCGGGCCTCTTGCCCAAGCGACGACCGCCGGCACAAGTTCCGCCACCACGACCCGTGCACCGGCGCCCAATACAGCGAGCGCGGCACGGAGCGTAAAGCCCATGCCCAATCCGCCGATCAGCACATGCGGCGTCTCTACCGCCTCGATCTTCCTGGCAGCAAGCGTGGCGAGCGCAGCTTCTGAGCCGCTCAGGCGGCTGTTCATCAGTTCGTTGGTGCCGAGCTTGATGGAAAACTCGGCGCCCCGCTGCATCAGCCGCAATTCTCCGTCACTGCCGGGGATGCGCGCGGTATCGATCTTCACCCACGGAATCATGCGGAGCTTCCGGCGCGGTCAGCCAAAGCCGCGCGCGGCGTCAGCCACCCGCCCAGACGTCGAGCACGTAGCGGTTCTTCGTACCCATCTCGTCGATCCATTTCGCGGCTGAGTCGGCGTTGCCGCCGGTCTTCTCGCTGTAGATCGACATCAGCGTCGCCTTGACGTCGGGCTCCATCTTGCTGCCGTCGCCGCAGACGAAGATGACCGCGCCGTTCTCGATCAGGCTCCAGACCTTGTCCTTCTCACGTGCCAGCAGGTTCTGCACATAGGTCTTCGGCCCGTCGCCGCGCGAGAACGCGGTGTGGAGCTCGCTGACGCCTTCAGTAGCAAAAACCTTCAGTTCGTCGGCGTAGAGGAAATCCTGCGAGGGGTTACGGCAACCGAAGAACAGCATGGCGGGGCCGAGCGTCGCGCCCTGCGCTTTCCGCGCCGCGCGCTCCTGCAGGAAGCCGCGGAACGGCGCAAGGCCCGTGCCGGGTCCGATCATGACGATCGGCACGGACGGATCGTCCGGCAGGCGGAAGCCGGCCTTGGTCTCGCGCACGGTGGCCTGGATGGTGTCGCCGACGCGACGGCCGGACAGGAAGTTCGAGCACACGCCCTTGTAGATGCCGCGGCCGGAACTGGCGGGCGCCTGCACCACGCCGACCGTAACGCTGCAGCGCTGCGGATCGCCGGCGGGCGAGGACGAGATCGAGTAGTAGCGCGGCGCGAGCAGCGACAGCATTTCCAGATAGGCGTGGAACGGCAGTTCGCAGGCCGGAAATTCCTCCAGCAGGTCGAACACCGACTTGCGCCTGGCCAGCACGTCGCTGCGATAGGCCTCGGCCGACGCCTCGTCGTCGCCGACATAGGCGAGCAGCTTTGGCTTGGTCACCGGACAGCGCGTGTGCTCCGACATGATCTGGATCTGCTTGCGCGTCGCGACCTGCTGCAGCTCGACGAATTCGGTGAGCAGGCGGCCGACCGACACCACCTCGCCGACCGGCAACTGCGCGCGGCGGCCTTCGCCCGCCTGCAGCCGGATCTGATCCGCCGGCAGGAAGCCGAAGCGGCGGGCCACGGAATCGACCAGTGCCGGGTCGTTGCGCGGCACCACGGACAGGTGGTCGCCGACCCGATAGGTCAGGCCCGCCGGCAGCTGGACCTCGATGTGGCGGGTCGAACGGTCGGACGGACTGGCGCCCGACTTGTTCTGCAGTTCGCTGTTGACCAGTACCTTCATCGCCGAGACGCCACCGAGCGCGACGACGGCGTTCACCGACGTCGGCGCCACCGGCTCGATAGTGTAGAGCGGCTCGTCGTCGGCGCTGCGGGTGATGCTGGACTCGAGCCCGAACTCCTTGGCGGATGCTGCTGCGGCCTTGGCGAACCACTTCTCGAACTGGCCGTCGAGGTCGCTGCGCGCATCGCCCTCGCCGCGATCATAGACGCTGCGCGCGCCGTGCGCGGCCAGTTGTTCGTCGATCAGGCGCGGCACCGACTGATAGGTCGCGGCCCAGTCGCTGTTGCCGCATCCGAACACGGCATAGCGCACCTTGGCGAAGGCATCCTTCGCCAAATCGCCGCCGCCGAGCCATTTCACGAACTGCGTGGCGTTGTCAGGGGCCGCGCCGTTGTAGGAGGCGCAGAAGATCAGCACCCCGCCTTCGGTCGGCAGTTTGCCGACGTAATCGTCGAGGGCGCCGAGCTTGGTCGCAAAGCCGTTGACCTCGGCGAGGTCGGCAACGCGCGTCGCCAGTTCCTCGGCGGTGCCGAGATTGGAGCCGTATAGCACGAGCAGCGGCGTGTTGTGGCCCGGCCGCGAGCGTGCCGGCGCCCGCGGCGCGGCGGCCGCGACGGACGATCCCGGCTTGGTGCCGGCAAAGGCGCCGCGGTCGGCGTCGCTGCGCGGCCGCACCTTGATCTTGAAGCCGTCGGGCTTGATGGTCAGCGTTTCCTTCAGGTGCATCTGATAGCGGTGCGCGTCGATCAACCTGAAGCGCTGCAGGATCATGCCGATGGCGAGCGCCGCCTCGTGCATGGCGAAGCCGCGGCCGATGCAGGCGCGCTGGCCGTTGCCGAACGGCTTCCAGGCGTTGACCGGACGTTTCGCCTCGGCATCGGGCGAGAAGTTCTCGGGATCGAACACGTCGGGGTTCGGGCCCCAGACGCTGGGATCGCGGTGCAGCGCCATCACCAACACCGTGACGAAGGTGCCCTTCTTCAGCTTGTACTTGCCGCCGATGGTCTCGTCCTTCAGCGGCGCGATGCCGTAAGCCGGCGCCGGCGGCCACATCCGCAGCGCCTCCTTCAGGATCTGCGTGATGTAGGTGAGTTGCGTCACCTGCTGGTAGGTCGGCCTCGCATTGACGTCGGGGCCGAGCACGCGGTCGACTTCCTCATAGGCCTTCTTGAGGATTTCGGGATGCTTGAGCAGCGCGTAGATCGTGCAGGACAACAGGCCGCTGGTGGTCTCGTGGCCGGCGATCAGGAACGTATTGATCTGGTAGCGGATGTTGATGTCGTCGAGCTGGGTGCCGGTGGCGCGGTCGACGCCGGTCATCATGGCGCCGAGCATATCCTTCTTGGCTTCGGTCGCGTCGGTGCTCTTGCGCCGTTCGGCGATGATCTCGTCGACCATCTTGTTCATGAAGCCTACGTCGGCGACGAGATCGCGGCGCCGCTTCTGCATCCACAGATTCTCCAGCGGCAGGCCGCGGGTCATCATGATGGTTTCCAGCGAGCGCACCAGCGATTCCACGAAGGGGTGATAGTCCCGTCGGTAGAACGAATTGAAGCGGTAGTCGAAACCGCACAGCCCGATAGTGTCGAGCGTCAGCGCGGTCATGTCGTGCACGACATCGATCTCGTCGTCGGCGTTGAGCCGCTCCCACTTCTTCACCAGCTGCTCGGCGATGTCGACCATGCTCGGATGGTAGGACTGCATGGCGCGGTTGCCGAACGGCTGCAGCAGGATGTTGTGCGCCTTGCTCCAGTTCGGCTCGCTGGTGTCGGCCGTGAACAGGCCGTCGCCGCCGACCGCGCGGACCCGGCGCAGTGCGCCTCGCACCGCCTTGTCGAACCGCTTCTCGTCGGAAAGCTCGTCGATCAGGTCGTGGCCGGAGACAATGACGAGCGGCGCGCCCATCATGTCGAGCCAGAAGATCGGCCCGAGCTCCTTCGTCAGCCGCACCAGGTGCTGGACGGGCGCGCTGGAGTCCAGCGACAGCATGTTGCCGACCACCGGCTTGGTCGGCGGACGCGGAATCGGGCTCAACTTGTTGGTGGACGCCATCGCGAAACTGTCTCCTGCCGTGTTCTATCTTCCAACCGTCATTGCGAGGAGCGAAGCGACGAAGCAATCCAGCTTCTTTGCGAAGAAAGCTGGATTGCTTCGCTTCGCTCGCAATGACGGGGCATCATCCAAACCGCTTTCTACGCCACTCGATCAGCTTGGCGCTGACTTCTTCCGGCTTCTCCTGTTGCGTCCAATGGCCGCTGTCCTTGACCAGATACTTCTCCAGATCGGGGATCAGCTTCTCCATCCCGTCGGCGGCGGACGGCGGCAGCACCGCGTCGTTCTCCGCCATGATCATCAGCGACGGCACCCGCACGCGATGATCCAGTCCCTCGGCGCGCTGCCAGTTGCGGGTGAAATTGCGATACCAGTTGATGCCGCCGGTGAAGCCCGTTCTGGTGAAGGTATCGACGAACACCTTCTTCTCCTCAGGCGAAAGGATCGGCGTGCGCGGATCGAACTTCGCGTCATAGGCCGCGATCATCTGCGGGAACGCCAGGTTGGTCGTGGCGGAAGCGCCGACGCCCGCAACCGGCGGTGCATCCGCCTTCGCCGGCGGCCGCGCCAGCGGCTTGCGCATGAAGGCGTCGAAGGTCTGCTCGACCCGGCTGCCGAAAATCCTGTCGGGCTCGCGTGCGGGGTTCTGGAACTGGACGATATACATCTGGTCGCCGAACCGCTGACGGAACAGCTCGATCGGATCAGCAGGCGCACGGTCCCAGTGCGGCGTGTTGACGCCGACCACGCCGGCGACGCGATCGGGATGGCGCAGCGGCATCTGCCAGACGACGAAGCCGCCCCAGTCGTGACCGACGAAGATTGCCTTGTCGATCTTGAGATGGTCGAGCAAACCGACGAGATCGCCGGTCAAATGCTCCATGTCGTAGTCCTCGACCGGCTCGGGCCGGTCGGTCGAGCCATAGCCGCGCTGGTCCGGTGCGATCACGCGGATGCCAGCCTCGCTCAGTGCCTTGATCTGGTGCCGCCAGGAAAAGGCGAGCTCCGGCCAGCCGTGGCACAGCACCATCGGCGGCCGGTCAGTCTTGGGCCCGGCTTCGTAATAGCCCATGCGAATTCCGTTCACCTGGGCGAACTGAAGCGGCGGCATTTCAATCATCGGCAAATAATCCTACTCGGCAGCGCCCCTGATCTCGGAAGGCGGCGGCGCATACGCTGCCTCGAGCGCCTCGAACTCTTCGGGCAGCATGTCGCAGAGCACCTGGACATGCGGAATGATGTTGGCGCCGGCGATGAAGCCGAAATCGAGCTGGTCGCGATAGCTCTGCACGGTGATGTTGAGCGCCAGCCCATGCGCCGAGATCGACACCGGGAAGATGTGCAACAGTTCGGCGCCCGCCGCATAGAGCGTCTGCCGCGGCCCCGGCACGTTGGACACGGTGACGTTGGCCGCCGGCGGCAGCACGTCGGAAAGGTTGGAGCGGCTGTAGAGCAGCGAGAGAATTTGCACCACAATCGGCGCGCCGAGCATCGATAAGTTGGAGATCTGCGGCATCAACGCCCGCAGTGGGTGCGACATCTCCTTGGACTTGCTGGACTGCGCGATGATCGCCTCCAGACGCTCCTTCGGGTTCTCGATGTTGGTGGCGATCGAGCAGATCATGCCGAACACCTGGTTGTTGGCTTCGGCATTGCCCTCCTCGCGCAGCGAGATCGGCACCGCCGCGGTCAGCGACTTGTTCGGCAGTGCGCCTTGACTGAGCAGGTACCGGCGCAGGACTCCGGACGAAAGCGCCAGCACGACGTCGTTGAGCTTGCCGCCGGAAGCCTTCGCCACGGCCTTGGCCCGCGACAGCGAGATCGAGGTGCCGGCGAAGCTGCGCTCCGACGAGATCGCCTTGTTGAGGATGGTCGGCGGCGAGGCCATACTGGCGAGGCTGTCGCGCGACTTGGGGTCGGAGATCTTTCCGACCACGTCCGACAGGCTCTTGAGCATGGTCGGCACGCTGGCCGCGAACTTCACTGCGGTCTCGATCTGGAACATGGCATTGTCGAACAGGACCGAGCCGAGGTCGCTCTTGCCGGTGCGCGGCAGTTCGAGGCTCTTGGGTGCGGCGGACGCGTCGAACGGCTGGGTCCAGAGCTGCCGGTAGGAATCGATCAGATTGGCCGCAATGTCGCGCGGCTCCGGCGCCACCTTGCGCGCGGTCGGCGGGTCGATCTGCCGCGGCACCGGCGTGACGTCGTAGATCATGCTGGTGAGCGCGGCACCCGCACCGCCGTCGATGGCGGCATGGTGCATCTTGGAATAGAGTCCGATCTCGTTGTCCTTCATGCCTTCGAAGACATAGAACTCCCAGAGCGGGCGGGCGCGGTTGAGCAGCTTGGCATGCATCCAGCCGACGATGCGCTCCAGCGTGGCGCGGTCGCGCGGCGCCGGCAAACTGGCGCGAAAGATGTGGCGGTCGATGTCGAACTGGTCGTCCTCGACCCAGGACGGATGATCGATATCGAGCGGCGCCTTTTCCAGCCGTGCCTTCAGGATCGGCGCAATGTGCAGCCGCGATTCAATCATCGCCTTGAACTCTTCGAAGAAGTCGCCCTTGTAGCCGTCGGGCAGGCGGAAGATCGCCATGCTGCCGACATGCATCGGCATTTCGGGCGTCTCCAGATACAGGAACGACGCGTCCAGCGAAGACAGTTTCTTGGCGTCAGCCATGGGTTTTCCTCCCGAAATAACGACGCGGCGCCCTGGCGGCGCTTCTTGCGTTCAGACGATCCCCGTGGACCGGGGCAATTTGTCAGGATTGTGCATTTTCCGGGGGCGCGTAGGCAATGGCAAACGGCCCCGAACGATCAAAATGGCGGAATTGCCCTTCGCCCTGCGCCAGGCGGTCGGCGACCGCCCAGAGCGCCGCCGGGTTAACGCCGAGCCCGATATGGCTGGCCAGATGCACCTCGATATTCTCAGCGGTAGCGGAAGGCCGCAGCAGGCTGGTACGCCAGTTGACGATGCCGTCGGTGCGCGAATAGATCGAGGTGGCCGGCACCGGCAGGTCGCCGGCAATCGCCTCGCGCAGGCCCGGGACGTCGTCCACCCCTTCGCCCGACACCAGTTCGTAGAGCCGCGTCGCGTTGGTGGCGCGGATGTCGTTGGCAAAGGGACTGCCGAGCGTGATGACGGAGCGAACCATGTCGGGCGCTTGCAGCGCAAGATCGCGGGCGTAGACGCCGCCGAGGCTCCAGCCGACGACGCTGACCTTGCGTCCGGCGGATTCGTAAATGCCCGTCAGCAATTCGCGCAGCGCTTGCCGTTTGCGGTAAACGCCGCCGAGATTGCGGCCCATGTTCCAGGCGTGGGCCTCGTAGCCGAGTTCCTTCAGATATCGCCGCATCGGCGCCATCGAGAGGTCGCTGGCGAGAAATCCCGGCAGCGCCAGCACGGGATGTCCGTCACCGCCCGGCGCCTGCATCAACAGCGGCGACAGCAGCAGGCTGGAATTGAATTCGAACAGCGCCCGCGGCTCGGCCAGCATCAGGAGCCAGTTCGGGGGACGTAGCCTCTCCTCTTCTCCCGGCACGCGCGCCTCCACCAAAGCCATTAATTCTTGTCCTTCTTCGGGGTGCCGAGGCCCGCCATCGTCACGAACATATCCTGGAAGCGCTCCATGAGTTTCGGATCGAAACTGAACCAGGTCTGGATCAGCGATTCCGGCGAGACCTTCTCGATGTTGGACATCAGTTGCTGCTGCATCCTGTCCATGACAGCCGTCTGCATCGGCACGACGTCCGGCAGGCCGAAGAACTGGCGCGCCTCGACCGGCGTGCAATCGATCTCGATATTAACCTTCATGTCCGCTCCTAGCCGAGGCGACGCCCAAGATAGCGCCCAAGTCAGTGCCCAAGCCAGTATCGCCGCGACCGGTGCTGCGACGCAAGCGGCCCGGGAACCGCGGGTCCCGGCCGTCGCCCGATATGGTCAACCGAACCGTTCCACGGCAAAGGGCGCGGGATCGGCAAAGGGCGTTTCTCCGGTCATCATTTCCGCCAGCAGGCGCCCGGTTGCGGGTCCCAGCGTAAAACCATGGTGCTGGTGGCCGAAATCGAACCATAGCCCGCCATGGCGCGGCGCCCGGCCGATCACCGGCAGCATGTCCGGCAGGCACGGCCGCGCCCCCTTCCACGGCTGCGCCTCGACCGCTTCGCCGAGGGGAAACAGCTTGTGCGCCTTGGGCAGCGCCCGCTCGACCTGACCGAAGTTCGGCGGGGCGTCGCGGTTGGCGAATTCGACCGGCGTGGTGAGGCGGATGCCCTGGGTCATCGGCGCCAGCACGAATCCCTGGTCGGCATCGAGCACACAGCGGTTCAGCACCGCATTGCCGCGCGGCTTGAGGTGCAGATGATAGCCGCGCTTGACGTTGAGCGGAATCGAATAGCCGAGCGGCTTGAACACCTGGTCCGACCACGGCCCCATCGCCACCACGACTTCGCGTGCGGTGACTGAGCCTTCCTGCGTCGACAGCTGCCAGCGCGCTCCGGATTGTTCGAGCGTGCGCGCATCGCCGACGATGAAGCGGCCGCCCTTGCGGCCGAACAGCGCGGCATAGGCTTTTGCCAGCCCACCGGGATCGGGGACGAAGCCCGGCGTCGGCAGAAATACCGCGCCGGCAAAGTCGCCGCTGAGATTGGGCTCGAGCGCCGCGATCCCCCTGGCGTCGAGGACATCGCCCGTGACGCCATATTGCCTGGCGCGTTCGAACTCGCCGGCAGCCTGCGCGAGCGTCGCCTGCGAGCGAAACAGCTTCAGCCAACCGTTGCGCTTCAGCAGCTCCGGAACCCCGGCTTCCGCCATCAGCGCTTCGTGCTCGATCAGGCTGCGGCGGATCAGCGGCAGCTCGGCCATGGCGCTCCGCATTGCGCGCTCCGGCGAGGACGCCAAATAGTATCGCAGCAGCCAGGGCAGGAACTCCGGCAGATCCGCCAGCCGGTAATGCACATGCGGGGTCCGGTTCAGGGCATATTTCAAGAGCTGCCCGAACTCCCGCGGGAACATATAGGGAAAGACGGACGCGCACTCGATCAGCCCGGCATTGCCGTAGCTCGTTTCCTCTCCGGCGGCGTTGTGCCGGTCCACCAGCATGACGTCGCGACCCCGCTGTTGCAGGTGCAGGGCAGCGCCAACGCCCACCATCCCCGCCCCCAACACAACCACGTCGGCCTTCAGTTCCGGCATGCAACACTCCGAAAGTTCAACGCAACGCACCCGCGTCTTCTGCCTGACGTTAGACATTGCGGCAGTGCCGCGCAAACCGGCGGCTTTCGCCCGCGAAACCAGCTTGCGCGCCGCTCAAACTCTGGCAACATGGATCGGTAATGGGCTGCCGATCCGCCACACCATCGGCCACGGTCCTTGAGGGGAGAACAAGAAAAAATGTCGGTACGTCATGCCATGCGTGCAGCGGCCATCCTTTCCACTGTCGCTTTTGCGACCTTGCCGGCATCGGGTCAGACGCTGCGCTACGCCAACCAGGGCGACCTCAAGTCGCTCGATCCCTACACGCTCAACGAATCCACCACCCACGCACATCTCGGCCACGTCTATGAAGGCCTGATCGCGCGTGACAAGGATCTGAAGCTCGTTCCCGGCCTCGCGGAGCGCTGGGAAACGCCGGAGCCCACCCGCTGGCGCTTTTACCTGCGCAAGGGCGTGAAATTCCACAACGGCAATGCCTTCACCGCCGACGACGTCGTGTTCTCGGCCGACCGTGTCCGTGCCACCGGCTCGAACCTGACGACCCGCATCGCCAAGGATGCCAAGGTCGTCAAGATCGACGACCACACCGTCGACTTCATTCTGACCTCGCCCAATCCCATCCTGAATTCGCAATGGGATACCTGGTACATCATGGACAAGGAGTGGGCCGAGGCGAACAACGCGACGGCGCCGACGCCGCAAGCGGCAACCACGCCAAGCTTCGCCTCGCTCAATGCCAACGGCACCGGCCCGTTCACTATCGAGAGCCACCAGCCCGGCGTGAAGACCGTGTTCAAGGCGAACCCGAACTGGTGGCGCAAGCCCGAGCATAATCTGAAGGAAATCGTCTTCACACCGATCAGTTCCGACGCCACCCGCGTGGCAGCCCTGCTGTCGGGCGAGGTCGACGTCATCGAGCCGGTCCCGCTGCAGGATATCGCGCGCGTCGACAGCTCGCCGAACGCCCAGGTGCTCAAGGGTCCGGAAATCCGCACCATCTTCCTCAGCATGGACCAGGTTCGCGACGAACTGCTCTATTCGAGTGTCAAGGGGAAGAATCCGTTCAAGGACGTTCGGGTTCGCGAGGCCATATTCAAGGCGGTCGACGTCGAGTTGATCAAGGCGCGCGTGATGCGCGGCATGTCGACTCCCTCGGCGCTGATGATCGCGCCGCAGCTGTTCAAGCTGTCCGGCGAATTCACCAGGCCGAAGCTCGACCCCGACGGCGCCAAGAAACTGCTGGCCGAAGCCGGCTATCCCGACGGCTTCGAGGTCACGATGGACTGTCCGAATGACCGCTACGTCAACGACGCCGCGATCTGCCAAGCGGTCGTCGGCATGCTGGCCCGCATCGGCGTCAAGGTGAACCTGCTGGCGCAACCGAAACAGCAGTACTTCGCCAAGGTCCTGAAGGCCGGCGGATACCAGACCTCGTTCTACCTGCTTGGCTGGACGCCCGGCACCTCGGACGCCCACAACGTGCTCTACGACATCATGGGCTGCCGCGACGATCCGAAGGTGGCGCGCGGCGAGGCCAATCTCGGCGGCTACTGCAACAAGAAGCTCGACGAGCTTGCCGACAAGATTCTCGTGGAATCGGATACCGCCAAGCGCGACCAGATGATCAAGCAGGCCTTCGAGATTCAGCAGAAGGATTTCGGCTACATCCCGCTGCACCAACAGGCGCTGGCCTGGGGCGTCTCGAAGAAGGTGAAACTGGTGCAGCGCGCCGACAACCAGGTCCTGCTTTACTGGGCCAGGATCGGAGAGTAGGACAGCTTCAAGATGGGGTCCCGGCGGCACCGAGCTTCCGGGACCTTCGTTTTCGGGTCTGATGCCAGGTCGACGTTCCACAGGAACGTGAAAGAACGGGATGCTCGCTTTCACTCTCCGCCGCGCTCTGCAGGCCATCGGCGTGATGCTCGCGGTGGGGATCATCGCCTTCTCGATGTTCCGCTTTGCCGGGGATCCGGTGAACCAGATGGTCGGGATCGATACGCCGGCCGCCGAACGCGAAGCGGTGCGCAAGTCGCTAGGCCTCGACGACCCCGTGATGGTGCAGTTCGTCCGTTATTTCGCCGACGCGGCTCAGTTCAAGTTCGGCATCTCCTATCAATTCCGCCAGCCGGTTTCGACACTGCTTGCGGAGCGGATGCCGGCGACGCTGGAGCTTGCAACCGTTGCCACCTTGATCGCCATGTCGTTCGGCATCCTGATGGGCGTCTACACCGCGCTGAGGCGCGACACCTGGTTTGCAAAAGTCCTGCAAATGGTGTCGCTGATCGGGATATCGCTGCCGACCTTCCTGATCGGCATCCTGCTGATCTACCTGTTTGCAGTGACGCTCGGCTGGCTGCCTTCGTTCGGGCGCGGCGAGGTGGTCAAGCTCGGCTGGTGGAGCACGGGTCTCCTTACCCTGTCCGGGCTCAAGGCGATCATCATGCCGGCCGTCACGCTCGGCCTGTTCCAGATGACGCTGATCATGCGGCTGGTGCGCGCCGAGATGCTGGAAGTGCTGCGCACCGATTACATCCGCTTCGCCCGCGCCCGCGGTCTCACCACGCGCGCCATCCATTTCGGCCATGCACTGAAGAACACGCTGGTACCCGTCATCACCGTGGTCGGCTTGCAGTTTGGAACGGTTATCGCATTTTCGATCGTCACCGAAACCGTGTTCCAGTGGCCAGGCATGGGGCTGATGTTCGTGCAGGCCATACAAACCGTGGATATCCCGATCATGGCGGCCTATCTGCTGACGGTGTCGCTGATCTTCGTCACCATCAACCTGATAGTCGACATCCTCTACACCATCGTCGATCCGCGGCTGCGCTCGACCATCAGCCGTGCGCACTGACCGGGATTGCCGATGACCGACGCCGCCGTCCCCCGCCCCGCTGAAGCCGCCGTCGCCGCAGGCCGCGGTACAAGCCTGGTCCGACGCGCGCTCGACAGCGACATCTTCTATTCCTTCCGCCGTTCGCGGATGACCATGATCGCCGCAGTGGTCACGGCGTTGTTCTTCCTGCTCGCGATCTTTGCTCCCGTTCTGTCAGTGCAGAATCCGTTCGACCCGGCACAGCTGCAGCTGATGAACTCGCGGATCTCCCCGCTCTGGACCGCCGACGGCCAGAGCCCGTTCCTGCTCGGCACCGATGAGCAGGGCCGCGACGTGCTTTCCGCCATCCTCTATGGGTTGCGCATTTCACTCACCGTCGGCGTGCTCGGCATGCTGCTTGCGGCCACGATCGGCATCACCCTCGGGCTGGTCGCAGGCTATGTCGGCGGTGCCGTGGACAGCGTGATCATGCGCATTGCCGACGTGCAGCTGACTTTCCCGGCCATCCTGATCGCGCTGATGGTCAATGGCATCGCCAAGTCCGTGTTCGGCAACAAACTTGATCCCATGAGCATGCTGGTCGTGCTGGTCCTGGCCATCGGCTTTAGTTTCTGGGTGCAGTATGCCCGCACGGTGCGCGGCTCGGTCATGGTCGAAAAGAGCAAGGACTACGTTGCCGCCGCGCAGTTGATCGGGTTGCCGGCGCCCAAGATCATGCTGCGCCATGTGTTGCCCAACGCGATGGGGCCGGTGCTCGTAATCGCGACCATCAACCTCGCGCTCGCCATCCTCACCGAGGCGACGCTGTCGTTCCTCGGCACCGGCATGTCCGAGACCATGCCCTCGCTCGGAACGCTGATCCGCATCGGCAACAATTATCTGTTCGCCGGCGAATGGTGGATCGTCGCGTTCCCCGGCATCGCGCTGGCCGCGCTGATCCTTTCCATCAACCTGCTCGGCGACTGGCTGCGCGACGCGCTCAACCCGAAACTGCGATGACCGTTCCCGTCCTTTCCGTGCGTAACCTGCAGGTGGAGTTCGTCACCCGCCGCGGAACCCTGCGTGCCATCAATGACGTTTCCTTCGACATCGCCAAGGGCGAAGTGCTGGGCGTGGTCGGCGAATCCGGCGCAGGCAAATCCGTCACCGGCCTTGCCGCGATCGGGCTGATCGACCCGCCTGGCCGCATCGCCGGCGGCGAGATATTGTTGTCGGGCTCGCGCATCGACAATCTGCCGCCCGAGGAGATGCGCCGCATCCGGGGAAAACGCATCGGCATGATCTTCCAGGACCCGCTCACCAGCCTCAATCCACTGTACCGGATCGGCGAGCAGATCATCGAGACTATCCGCACCCATCTGAATCTGTCGGAACAGGCCGCACGCAAGCGCGCCATCGACCTGTTGGCCGAGGTCGGCATTCCCGCACCTGAGAAGCGCATCGATGCCTATCCGCACGAATTCTCCGGCGGCATGCGCCAGCGCGTCGTCATTGCGCTGGCGATCTGCGCCGAGCCGGAGTTGATCATCGCCGACGAACCGACCACCGCGCTCGACGTGTCGGTGCAGGCGCAGATCATCTCGCTGATCAAGCGGCTCGGCCGCGACCACGGCACCGCTGTCATGCTGGTGACCCACGACATGGGCGTCATTGCCGAGACCTCGGACCGCGTCGCGGTGATGTATTCCGGCCGCATCGCCGAGATCGGCCCGGTGGGAGACGTCGTGCGCAATCCGCTGCATCCCTACGCCAAGGGCCTGATGGGCGCGATCCCGACGCTGGCCGGCGAGGACAAGCGGCTGGTGCAGATCCCGGGCTCGATGCCGCGATTGTCGGCGATCCCGCCCGGATGCTCCTTCAATCCGCGCTGCGGCTTTGCCTTCGACCGCTGCCGCGCCGAGCGGCCCGAGCCGGTCCGGCAGGGCTCGCAGTCCGTCGCCTGCCACCTCTTCGACGCCTCGACCCGGGACAGCGCGGCATGAGCTACGTCGACGTCAAGAACCTGCGCCGCGTGTTCGATGTCTCCAAGCCGTGGCTCAACCGCGTCATTGAGGGAGGCCATCTCGAATTCCTCAAGGCGGTCGACGGCGTCACCTTCGACATCAGACGCGGCGAGACCTTCGCACTTGTCGGCGAATCCGGCTCCGGCAAGACCACGGTGGCGCGCATGGTGGTCGGCCTGCTGCCGCCGAGTTCCGGCGAAGTGGTGATCGACGGCGTGTCGATGACCGACCCGAAGCAGGCGCAAGCGCGGCAGAAGCTGCGCCGTCGCATCCAGATGATCTTTCAGGACCCGTACGCGAGCCTCAACCCTCGCTTCCGGGTCGACGCCATCGTTTCCGAGCCGATCCGCGCCTTCGACCTGATCGAGGGCGAGCGCGACATCAGGGCGCGTGTCGGCGAATTGCTGGGCCTCGTCGGCCTGCACCCTGATGACGGCCTGAAATACCCGCACGAATTCTCCGGCGGCCAGCGCCAGCGCATCGCGATTGCCCGCGCGCTCGCCTCCAACGCCGAGTTCATCGTCTGCGACGAGCCGACCTCGGCGCTCGACGTCTCCGTACAGGCGCAGATCCTCAATCTGATGCGCGACCTGCAGGACAAGTTCGGCCTCACCTATCTCTTCATCAGCCACAACCTGGCCGTGGTGCGCCACATGGCGACCCGCATCGGCGTGATGTATCTCGGCCGCATCGTCGAGATCGCGGATGGGCGCCAGATGTTCGCCGCGCCCCGCATGCCCTACACCAGGATGCTGCTCGGCGCCGTTCCCGATCTCGCAATGTCCGGCCGGCAGCGTATTCCCGTGAAGGGCGAGATTCCCAACCCGATCGACCCGCCGCCCGGCTGCGCCTTCAACCCGCGCTGTCCGCTGGCCTTCGACCTCTGCCGGCGGGAAGCCCCCGCATTGATCGACGGCGTTGCCTGTCACGCCGTGAACACGGCCCCGGCGCCCGCCTGACATCACGGGCCGCAAGGCAGCCGGCCGCGGCAGCCCGTTGGCAGCCCGCCTTGCCTGTGCTCAATTGCGCATCGCCTGCTGCGGCCAATAACAAGGGGTCCACTCCCATGGGCAACATCAATCCCGATCCGTTCACGACCCGGCCCGAGATCGAGGGCACGTTCGGCGTCGTGACGTCGACGCACTGGATCGCGACGGCAGTCGGGATGGCGACGCTCGAGAAGGGCGGCAACGCCTTCGACGCGGGCGTTGCCACTGCCTTCACCCTGCAGGTGGTCGAGCCGCATCTGAACGGTCCTGGCGGCGACGTGCCTGTTATCGTGCACGATGTGAGGCGCGGCAGGACCGAGGTGATCTGCGGCCAGGGGCCTGCGCCCGCCAAGGCCACGATCGCGCACTATCGCGCCGAAGGCCTCGACATGGTGCCCGGCACCGGCCTGCTGGCGGCCTGCGTGCCCGGCACGTTCGAATCCTGGATGCTGCTGCTGCGCGACTACGGCACGCTCAGACTTCGCGACGTGCTTGAGCCCGCCATTGCCTATGCCGCCAATGGCTATCCGCTGGTGGAGCGCGCATCGGCAACGATCCAGACGGTCGAGCAGCTGTTCCGCAAGCACTGGCCGACCTCGGCAGCCGTCTATCTGCCCAATGGCGAGGTGCCCCGCCCCGGCACGATCTTCACCAACAAGCGGCTCGCCGAGACGTACGCCCGCATCCTCAAGGAGGCCGAGAGCGCGGGTGGTGACCGCATCGCCCAGATCGAGGCCGCGCGACGGGCGTGGTCGCAGGGTTTCGTTGCCGAAGCGATCGACAGGTTCTGCCGCACCCAGGACGTGATGGACGTCTCCGGCTCGCCGCATCGCGGCGTGCTCGCGGCCGACGACATGGCGCGCTGGCAGCCGACCGTCGAGTCGCCCTTGACCTACGACTACGGGCGCTACACCGTCTGCAAGGCCGGCGTCTGGAGCCAGGGTCCGGTGATGCTGCAGCAGCTGGCGTTGCTCAAGGGTTTCGATCTCGACGGGCTCGATCCCGTCAGCCCCGACTTCATCCATCTGCAGGTCGAATGCGCCAAGCTCGCCTACGCCGACCGCGAGAAATTCTACGGCGATCCCGAGTTCAACGACATCCCGATCGCGACGCTGTTGTCGGATGCCTATAACGACGAGCGACGCAAGCTGGTCACGACCGGCAAGGCGTCGCTCGATTTCGTCCCCGGCTCGGTCGAAGGCTTTGGCGCTGTCGTGAAGCTGCGCCGCGCCGAAGGCCATCGCGAGGCGGTTGGCGCCATGGGCGCGGGCGAGCCGACCGTCGGCCGCTTCGGCGAGGTGCGCGGCGACACCGTGCATTTCGACATCATCGACAAGGCCGGCAACATGATCTCCTCGACGCCGTCGGGCGGCTGGCTGCAATCCTCGCCGGTCATTCCCGAGATCGGCTTTTGCCTCGGCAGCCGGGCGCAGATGTTCTGGCTGGAGGAAAATCATCCAGCCTCGCTCGCGCCGGGCAAGCGGCCGCGCACGACGCTGTCGCCTACCATGGCGCTGCTCGACGGCGAGCCGTATCTGGCCTGGGGTTCGCCGGGCGGCGACCAGCAGGACCAGTGGATCACGCAGTTTTTCCTGCGCCACGTTCACGTCGGCATGAACCTGCAGGAATCGATCGACGCGCCGGCCTGGCACACCGAACATTTCCCGATCTCGTTCTGGCCGCGCACCGCGCGGCCCGGCGTGCTGGTGGTCGAGAGCCGCGTGCCCAAGGCGACGGTGGACGAACTGACGCGCCGCGGCCATATCGTGGAGACCGGCCCCGACTGGTCGGAAGGCCGCCTCACCGCCGCCTCCAGGGTCGGCCCGCGCCGCCGCGCCGCCGCCAATCCGCGGGGCATGCAGGGCTACGCAGCCGGGCGCTGACATGACCTGGTCGATCATCGCGCGCGACCCCACGACCGGCCAGATCGGCATCGCGGTGGCGACGAAATTCTTCGCCGTCGGCGCGCTGGTGCCGCATGTCGCACCCATGATCGGCGGCGTCGCCACGCAGGCGCTGGTCAACCCCTATTACGGCATCGACGGCGTCAGGCTGCTGGGCGAGGGCAAGGCCCCGCGCGACATCATCGCAGCACTGACGGCCGCCGATGACGGCCGCGAGAGCCGGCAACTGCACATCATGGATGCCAGCGGCCGCATCGCCGCCCACACGGGACGCGAATGCGTCGCGTGGTGCGGGCATCTCGCGGGCGAAGGTTTTTCCCTTGCCGGCAACATGCTCGCCGGCCCTCAGGTGCTGGACGATACCGCCGCGGCCTATGTCGCCAATGACAAGCTCCCGTTCGCGCAGCGGCTGATCGCGGCTATGAAGGCCGGCGAAGCGGCGGGCGGCGACAAGCGCGGCAAGCAGTCGGCGGCGCTTTTGATCCACGGCCAGGAGGAATGGTCCAATCTCGATTTGCGCGTCGACGATCACACCGATCCGCTCGCCGAACTCACTCGGCTCGAAGCGGTCAGCCGCGAGCGCTGGGTGCATTTCCGCGCGTTCCTGCCGACGCGGAAGAATCCCGCCGGCGTCACCGACCGCGCCGTCATCGACGCTTCGGTTCAGGCGACCATCGCGAGCCAATCGTGACGGGCGCGCTTAGCGCCCCCGATCAGATCACGATCTCACGCGTCACGCGGCGGCAATCCATCTCGTATTCGAGATCGATCACCGGCGGCCGGGCGAAATGCCAGGTCAATCCCGATCGCGCCGCGCCCCGCTTCACCAGCTCATCGCCGATCGTGTGATGGAAATCGCGGATGGTGTAGACCTGCGCCGCGGTTGCGTCCTTCCAGCCGAAGCCGAGCGCGCCCATCCGGCTTTCCATGGCGCCGACGACATGGCGGACCTTGTCCCTGATCCCGTCGGCACTGAGGTCGCGATAGCGCACCGTGCGTTCGGAATAAGGACCGGAGCCTTCGAGAGCCTCGCCGCTGCCGGCGATCACGAAGCTCGGCGTCGCGTTGGTGCTCGGCCTCACGAACGAGAACGCATAAAATGACGGCTCCGACGGCGGATCGATTTCGGGACAGACGTTGCTGCGCGCCACCGGATTGGTCTTGCCGTCGTAGATGCCCCACTCGGCGAGCGTCTTCACATAGTGCTGGTTGAAGTCGAGGAATCCCTGGTCGGTGAAGGCGGCGGGCGAGCGGAGCTCGCAGGCGCAGAAAGAGGTCAGCGGCCGCCCGGCCGCCTTGATGTAGTCGGCGATCTTCGCAAAGCCGTCAGCGAGCTTTGGCAAGCTGTCGAAGCGTACGCGCTCGATCTCGTAGCCGGGAAGCGCAGCCGCTCCGGCCGAATACTGGAACACGGCCGGAATGAACCGGTAATTTCCGGCCGCGAACTCGCTCGCCATGTTGGCTTCCCCCCTCTTTTTCTTGTTATGCCTTACGTCGCCTTCAGCGCCTTCGTCGCGCCGAGGTCGTAGTCGGCGATCTCGCGCGTCCGCTCCGAATCAGCCTTCGCGCGGTGATCGGTGGCGAGCACCACATACACCGCCGGCAGCACGAACAGCGTAAACAGCGTGCCGATCGACATGCCCGCGACCACCACGAGGCCGATCGAGAAGCGGCTGGCCGCGCCCGCGCCGGTCGCCGTGAGCAGCGGAATGAGGCCGGTGACCATCGCCGCCGTCGTCATCAGGATCGGACGCAAGCGGATGCGCGCGGCCATCTCGATCGCGGAACGGCGGTCGAGGCCCTCCTTGAGCTGGAGCTCGTTGGCAAACTCCACCATCAGAATGCCGTGCTTGGTGATCAGGCCGACCAGCGTCAGCAGGCCGACCTGGGTGTAGATGTTCATGGTGGCGACACCGAAGAACAGCGGGATCAGCGCGCCGACGATCGCCATCGGCACCGAGATCATGATCACCAGGGGATCGCGCAGGCTTTCGAACTGCGCCGCCAGCACCAGGAAGATGATGATCAGCGCGAAGCCGAAGGTGATCGCGAGCTGGTTGCCTTCCTGCACATATTGGCGCGAGTCGGCGAGATAATCGTGGCTGAACCCGGCCGGCAGCTTCTTGGCCTCCTTCTCCAGGAAGTCCACCGCCGCACCCACCGTCACGCCCGGCATCGGCACGGCCTGGAAGGTCGCCGAGTTGAGCTGGTTATAATGGGTCAGCGAATTCGGGTCGGTGGCGGTCTCGATCGACACCAGGGTCGAAAGCGGCACCTGCTGGCCGCTCGCCGTTCCCACATAGTAGCCGCCGAGCGCATCCGGCGACAGCCGCTGGCTGCGCGGCACCTGCGGGATCACCTGATAGGAGCGTCCCTCGAGGTTGAAGCGGTTGACGTAGTTGCCGCCGAGCAGCGTCGCCAGCGTGCCGCCGAGCTGCTGCATGTTGACGCCGAGATCCTGCGCCTTGGAACGGTCGATCTTCACCCGCACCACCGGCTGGTTGAAGGCCAAATCGCTGTCGGAGACGATGAACAGGCCGCTCTTGCGCGCGGCGTCCTTCAGCTTCTCCATCTGCTCATAGACGGCGCGGAAGTCGGCGGTGGAGTTGATCACCATCTGCACCGGCAGGCCGCCCGGCCCTCCCGGCAGCGGCGGCAGGTTGAACGCAAAGGCCTGCACGCCCTCGATCTTGGAGAGTTCGGCCTGCACCAGCGGTTTCAGCTTGATCGAAGACCGCTTCCGTTCGTCCCACGCATGCAGCAGCATGCCGGCGATGCCGTTCTGCGCGCCGTTGATGCCGTTCAGCACGAAGCGCAGATCTGTCTCCGGGAATTTCTGGAACGCCTGGTCGAGCTTCTCGCCGTAGAAGTTGAGATAGTCGATGTTGGCGTATTTCGGCGCCTTGGTCACCGCGAACACGATGCCCTGGTCCTCCTCGGGCGCCAGTTCCTTGGCGGTGTTCATATAGAGGAAGCCGACGAGGAACAGGATCGTTCCCGCGAACAGCAGCGTGATCGGCTTGTAGTCGAGCGAGCGGTCAAGCTTGCGGCCGTACCAGCGCGTCATCGCACCGAATACGCGGTTGACGAGCCTCGCGAAACGCCCTTCGTCGGCGTTCTTGAGGAAGATCGAGCACATCATCGGCGACAGCGTCAGCGCGATCACGCCGGACACGATCACGGAACCCGCGAGCGTGAAGGCGAATTCGCGGAACAGCGAGCCGGTGAGGCCGCCGAGGAAGCCGATCGGCGCGTACACGGCGGCGAGCGTGATCGTCATCGAAATCACGGGGCCGACGATCTCGCGCGCGCCCTGCAGCGAAGCCTGCACCGCCGACTTGCCCTCCTCGAGATGGCGGTGGATGTTCTCCACCACAACGATGGCGTCGTCGACCACGAGGCCGATGGCGAGCACCATCGCCAGCAGCGTCAGCAGGTTGAAGCTGAAGCCGGCCATCAGCATCAAGGTGCAGACGCCGATCAGCGACAGCGGAATGGTGACGACGGGAATGATGACCGAGCGGAACGAGGCCAGGAACAGGAAGATCACGACCACGACGATCAGTACCGCCTCGATCAGCGTCGCCTTGACCTCGTCGATCGACGACTGGATGAACTTGGTGGAATCGTAGGCCACCTTCATCTTCAGGGAGGGCGGCAGGTTGCGCTCGATCTCCGGCATCAACGCACGCACGCCCCTGACGATCGTCAGCGGATTGCCCTGCGGGGTTGCCTGCACGCCAATGAAGATCGCGTGCTCGCCATTGAACGCCACGCTTGCGTCCGTACTCTGCGCGGCAAGTTCGACGGTGGCGATGTCCTCCATTCGCACGAACCCGCCGTCCCTCGCCTTTACGATCATGCGCTTGAACTGCTCGACATTGCGCAGGTCGGTGTTGGCCTGGACGTTGGAGACGATCAGGAAGCCCTTGGCCTGACCGGCCGCAGACTGGAAATTGTTGGCTGCGATCGCCAGCGCCACCTCGTTTGCGGTGATGTTGCGTCCCGCCATCTTCACGGGATCGAGCCAGACCCGCATCGCGAAGGTCTGCCCGCCGAGGATGTCGGCCGAGGCGACGCCGTCGACGGTGGAGAGCACCGGCTGCACCACGCGCGTCAGATAGTCCGAGATCGCAGATCCCGTCAGTTCCTCGCTGGAGAATCCGAGATACATCACGGCCGTGGTCTGGCCGGTGGTCTTGGTTACGATCGGGTCGTTGGATTCCCGAGGGATCAGGTACTTCACCGAATTGACCTTGGCGAGCACCTCGGTGAGCGCCTGGTTCGGGTCGAAATTCAGCTTGATGTAGACCTGGATGGTGCTGGTGCCCTGCACCGAGTTCGACGTGATGTAGTCGACGCCCTCGGCCGAGGCGACCGCCTGCTCGATCGGCGTGGTAATGAAGCCGGATATCAGGGCCGCAGACGCGCCGGGATAGACGGTGGTGATGTTCACCACCGTGTTGGACAGCTTCGGATATTGCCGGATCGGCAGCACCATCGCCGCGCGGAAGCCGATCAACAGGATCAGCAGGCTGACGACGACCGACAGCACCGGCCGCTTGATGAAGATATCGGTAAGCGAACCCATCGTGGTCCCCGGAGGAAATCAGTAACGCGGCGGCTGCGCCGGGATCGGCGGGGTCGGATCGGTCGAGATCGTCACCGCGGAACCGGATTGCAGCTTGAGCTGGCCCAGAGCGACCACGCGGTCGCCGGCCTTCAGGCCCTTCAGTATCTCCGCGCGGCCCTCGATGCGGTTGCCGGTCTGCACGAAGGTACGGGTGGCGACGAGGCCGGTCTTGCCGTCCTCGCTCTTCTTCTCCTCGATCAGGAACACGGAGTCGCCATAGAGCGTGTAGTCCACGGCCGTCTCGGGCACGGTGATGACCGGCGGCTTGTCCGGCAGCACCACGGTGGTGCTGGCGAACATGCCCGGCTTGAGGATCTTGTCGGGGTTGGCAATGGTCGCCTGCACGCGGATGTTGCGCGTGTCGGTCGCGATCTGCGGCTCGATGGTGGTGATCTTGCCTTCGAAGGTGCGACCCGGGAAAGCATCGACCTTGATCCGCACGGTCTGCCCGACCTTGAGCGCGCCGGAATCCTTTTCCGTCACCGTGAAGTTCAGGAACAGCATCGACAGATCGGTGAGCGACACGATCTGTGTGCCCGCCGTCAGATACTGGCCGACCTCGACCTTGCGGACACCGAGTTCGCCGTCGAACGGCGCGCGCACCAGCTTCTGCGAGATGATGGCCTCGGTCTTGGCGATGCCGGCCCTGGCCTGGTCGTAGGCGGCCTGCGCCGTATCCACCGTTGCCTGCGGACCGAACTGGCGCGAGGCAAGCTGCTGGGCGCGCTCGAGCTGCTGCGCAGCGACGGTCGCCTGCGCCTTGAAGCTGGCGAGATCGCCCTGCTCCGGCCCGTCGAACAGCTGCACCAGCGGCGTGCCCGCCTTCACGCTGGCGCCGGCGGTGAACAATATCTGGGTGATGCGGCCGTTGACGTCGGAAGTGACGTTGACCTGGTGCACGGCGGCGAGATCGCCAACCGCGGTGAGCAGGTTCGGAATCACCTCGGACTTCGCCTCGGCAATGTTGACGGCCACCGGCGGCGGCTTGTTGCCGGCGAAGAACTGCTTGATCATCTGGCCGCGGAAGTGGTTGAACCAGACGAATCCGCCGACCACGGCGATGAGCAGCGCGCCGATGATGACGAACCAGCGCACCGTCCTGACCGGGCGCTTCTTCGGCGGCTCGTTGATCGGCTTGCCCGAGAGATCGGCCGGCTTGCCGGAGATGTGGGCTTCGGTGGCGATATTCATTTTATGCACTTTCCCTGGCTACCGATTGTCCCGGTGTCGATGACAAGGCGCGGTCGAGATGGGAGGCAATGGCGGCTTCGTTCAGTCCGACGCCGCGGAGGATGAACTGGCAAAGCTGCCGTTCGAGAACGGCGGCGTCGCCATACTCCAGACAAGGCGTGACCGGCAGCCGCGTCATGGCTGCGGTCAGAACGGTGTGATGGGCGAACCAGAACAGGTTGAGCGGCTCGCCGCCGATCTCGATCGCCTCTCCGGCCGCGATGGCGCGCTGCAGCGAGGTGACGAAGGTCGGCCCGATCAGGTCGGCGATCTTGCCGTAGAGGAGACGCGCGAACTCGCCGTCTTCCAGATGGCTTGCCGCCATGAAGCGCAGTCGCTGCGCCTCCTCCTGGTCCGAGCCGTTCGAGATGTTGACGAAATGTCCGACCATGCCGCGCACGAGTTCGACCAGTGTTGCGGTCGAAGGTTCCTGTCCGAGCAGATGCGCGAGCTCCGGATCGGCTTCGCATTCCTCGGCGAGGATCTCGGCATAGAGCGCGGCCTTGGAGGGGAAATGCTTGAACAGCAGCCCTTCCGAAATGGCAGCGGCGGCCGCCACGCTCTTGGTCGTGGTGCCGGCAAAGCCGTTGCGGGCGAAGCAGCGCTTGGCGGCGCCCAGGATCAGCTGGCGCCGCAGATCGGAGGTCATGCGGAGGGTAGACATGGAGCGTGTGAGTAATTACTCACCGTGGCAAAGTCAAGGCAATATATTGCATTGCACCAAGGGGTTGAGGGTTACGGTCTCTTCCGGAATCGGAAGGTGGACCAAGGGGATGAGCCGCTACAAGGGCGGGAATCCGAGCGAGCCGCGGATGCGGTTCACGATGAAGGTGCCGTCGCGCATCGGCAGGATTCGCTCCACGTTGGCGCCGTCGATCTTCACATTGGCAAATCGCGGACCGCTCTTGAGGTCGTGCAGTTTCGGCGCCAGCGCCTCGATCTCCGCCATGGTCGTGACCGCCCGGCTGTCGGCAATGCCGCAGGCCTTCGCCACGCCGACGAGATCAGCGGCGGACGAGGTGTGGCTGGTTTGCCCTCCGGTTTCGCCATAGCGCTCGTTGTCGAGCACGACGATGGAGAGATTGCCCGGCTTCTGCATGCCGACGGTGGCGAGCGAGCCCATGCCCATCAGCATCTCGCCGT